>JBFXFM010000060.1:0-27020 GCA_050179035.1 Draconibacterium sp.
ACAATTATCAATTATTTTTGATGAACGATTTACAAAATAAAATTTTTCTTTTCCAAAACCCTTGTGTTTTTGGGAGGGCCTTGGAAAAGAAAAATTATTGGATGACACAGTTAATTGAACAGACCCACTAAATGAAAAATTAGAACATTCGATTTATATCACAGATAGTATTCAGCAATTAATTATTGAAACAAACGAATTCATAAATATTCCTTACGATAAAATCCAGAAAGAAATTGAATCAAATTTTCTTGAATTCTCAAAAGGGAAAAGAGAAAGTTACCTTGTAAGAATTTTAAAAGATTGGATATTGATTATGCCATATTTCGATATTTCCAACACAAGGGAATCCTACAGAATCAATCTTCAATTAATTAACTGTAAATCTAAACAATACATTGTAACAAAAAATTTAATCGAAAGAAGCTTTGGAATTACAGAACCCAGGCTTTTTTATGGTGAAGCAACAAGTATTGAAAAATATATCCTACTCTGTTGTACCTACCCCCAATTAACTGGAATAAAAATTAGAAATAGTTTGACTGTTTTTATAAATATAATTTTTAATCATCTCATTCGCCACCAGATAATCGAATTTAGCCCCGCCTACAGAATTGTAAAGGTTAAAGTGCATTTTTGAAGAAAAAATGTTTTGTTCGGTGTTGATAAGTTTGGTCGGTGTATTTTTTTCTTCAAAAAACCTTGACAATTCCACCGGCTTAGCGGCTGTTTGTTGCTTATCTGCTGACTGCCTGTAAAAGTACTCATTCCACACCGCAGCAGGTGTTCGCAGTGCCAGTGAACCATGTTTTCGGATATGGTTATAAGTAAAAATGTACTGGGCTATTTTCATATCAGCATGGTGAAACGATTCAAACTCGTAACGACTGACCAGTTCCCGTTCCATAATGCTGTGGAAAGCCTCAATGTATGCATTATCCTGTGGGGTTGCAATGTGTGTAAATTCGTGAATGACATTAATTTCATCCAGGTATGCCCTGACCGATTTTGCGATAAACTGGCTCCCGTTATCATTGCGTATGGTAATAGAAACATTCGCTTTTTCGGGTAAAACATTCTTTAACAGCCATAATACATCGTGCTGACGAATACTTGTTTTGAAAACATAGCCTACAATTTTCCGGGTATATACATCGATTAACGAAAGCAGGTAAGCAAACTTCCCGTTCATGGTTATGTACTTGATATCCATGCATAAGTATTGCAGGGGATATTCGGCCCTGATTTTTCGGAAACGCACAAACTTGCGTTTGCCAAAGTGGGTCGATATGGATTTCCCGCAAAGAAGTTTGTTCTGGTTCATTAACCGATAAACTTTTTTGTGGTTCACAATAAATCCACGGTCGAATAATTCATCGGAAACTGGTTTGTAACCATAGCATAAAAACTCGATACCCAGTATGCTTTTTATCTCTTCCACAACTTCATGGTTGGTGGAATTACTGCCATCTGTTTTCAGGGTTGTTTCGCTGGGTTTGCGCCCCGGATTCCCTGTTTTTGGCACATAGTAAAAGCTACTTGGGTTAATACCACTCCACGATAAACGTTTTACAATGGATGCCTGATTTTCAAAGGATTCTATAACTTGCATGGCATCCTGCTTTAGTATCGGTTTTTTTTTAAAAGCTCATCCTTAAAACGCAACTCCAAACTAAGTTCCCCAACCAGTTCACGAAGCCGTTTGATTTCCTGTTCCATCCTGCGTTTTTCAGGGTCAACGCGTGGATATTGTGGCTCCAAACCAAAAGACCCCTGTTCATGAAACTTGTGTTTCCACTTGTGAAACAACGATTGCGATAAACTATACTTCCGAAGTGTGGGTTGCAACCCATTTACTTCTACTTCCTGAATAACCTGGAGCTTTTGCTCTTTGCTCCATTGACGCCTCTCTTTTGTCATAATTTTACAAAATTAAAGTGTCAAACCTTTTTGCCAATTTTATTTCATATTATTGGGGGGTTAGTACACTGTTACACAGCATATCAGCACTTTTTCCAATTATTGAATGAATTGTGTGTTGACTATCATGTTGATTTGGTTTTACTTCAGGAAAAGGCTGGAATTGTTGCATGGGACAGGTTTGACCCCAATTTTAAAATGTGGAAAAATTCAAATGTTGCCCTGCCAGAAAATATGAAACAGAATGAATCTGAAAAAACAGGCGATGTAAAAAATCAGGATATCGAAGCTGTTTTTAAAAAGCTAAAAGAGCATATAAAATATGACAGAAATGAAGAAACCAAAAAATTAGTAACTGAATTCCTTAAACAATTATCTGATAACAGTTATTTTAATAATTCCAACGATAAAGATTTTGCAGCAATCGCAATGATTTTTTATCAATCTGGATGGCTGACCAATATCAATACCTTTGAAAAATGGAAATCATTATTTTCTGAAGCTTTTAACCGTAAAAATTCGACATACAAACTCAACCGATTAAAGGGAAACTCAGAATTAATAAAAAGAAAAATTCCTTTTCTCAACGAAATTCCAGACAAAGAGAAAAAATAGCTTTCATTCATTTTTTATAATTGTTCCCAGTTAATCCCTGTTCCCAGAAAATCCCCGAAGAAATTCCCTTTTTTATCACAATTGTTTGATTTATTGAATATTACATTGTTAAAATTATTCCCTTTTTTCCGACTTGCAAAATCTTGCAGAAATTTACATCAACAAATAACTGATAGCAGTCATGACCTATCGGGGAAAGTTAAAAAGTAAAATTATGAATCATGAACATTAACGATTTATTAAAAACAGATGCAAATATCAATGTAACAATCGGTTTAAACGACCTCCGGACATGGCATTCCGAAGTTATCAGTTCAACTAAAAAGGAACTGGAAGAAATAGTGATAAACGACAAGGCAGAAACATACCTAACACCCAAACAGGTTGCCGAAATGTTGAATGTAGATTTGACAACGTTGTGGAGATGGAATAAGCGGAATTACCTAAAACCAGTTGAATTCGGAGGTTCCAGAAGATATCGCAGGACAGAAATCAATAAACTAATGGGAGGGCGTAAATAATGCAAAAAAAAGAGCAGCCCCAGCCCGGAACCACCCTTTCAAACCAAAGCAAAGATAATGATTATCAACAACAAAGCAAAAGCATTAGCCCAGATTTTTACAATCTGAACAACCCTGATATTATATTAAATCATATTGTGGAACTAAAAATGAAACCAGAAGCAACACCGCACAGTGAAATTTTGCAAAAACTTATAGGGCAGTTTGAACCGCTGGATTTTGAAGCGTTGGCGAATCCCCACAAAACCGAAAACTTCAAATTGAACACCAAACATTTTTTGGTATTGTCGATTGAAAACGTTCTAAAACTTGCAGAAAATAACCGCTGTGGATTATGCAAAAACCACGATTTTATTTACCTGTATAACGGTACGTTTTGGGCTGAAATTGACAAAGAAACATTTCAAAAGTTTTTAGGCGAAGCAGCCGAAAAAATGGGCGTTGCTAATTTCACGGCAAAGTTTTACCAATTCCGGGAACAGCTTTTTAAACAGTTTCTTGCATTGGCATATTTGCCAACACCCGAAACCGACAAAAACACTGTATTAATTAACCTGGTAAATGGCACTTTTGAAATAAGCCCACAGGGAACGAAAATAAGGCCGTTTGACCGTTCAGACTTCATTACCTACCAATTACCATTTGAGTATAATCCGCAGGCAAAAGCACCACTATTTGAAGCGTATTTAAACCGGGTATTGCCCGACAAAGAACGCCAACTGGTATTGGCTGAATATTTGGCTTATGTTTTTATAAAACACGGGAGCAATACTCTAAAAGAGGAAAAAGCCTTAATTCTTTACGGAACCGGTGCTAATGGGAAAAGTGTGTTTTTTGAAATTGTTACTGCAATGTTTGGGCGCGAAAATGTTAGTAACTATTCATTGCAAAGTTTGACTGAGGAAAAAGGATTTTACAGGGCAAAAATCAGTAACAAACTGGTAAATTATGCAGTTGAAATAAGCGGAAAACTGGAAGCAAGTTTATTTAAAAACATGGTTTCAGGCGAACCGGTTGAAGCCTGTTTAAAATACGGCCAACCTTTCACGATGACTGATTATGCAAAGTTTATTTTTAACTGTAATGAGTTACCCAAAGACGTTGAACACACAAACGCCTATTTCAGAAGATTTTTAATAATCCCTTTTGACGTTACTATCCCAGAGGAGGAGCAGGATAAAAGACTTCATGCAAAGATTATTGAAAAAGAACTTTCAGGCGTTTTTAACTGGGTTTTGGAAGGGCTGAACAGGCTACTGGAACAGAAACGGTTTTCAGATTGTGAAGCCGCCCGCAGAGCCGTTGAACAATACAAAATTGAAAGCAACAGCGTTCAAATGTTTTTGAATGAAAACGAATACAAAGGCAGTCCAACAGAGTACAGACTTATAAAAGACCTTTACCCGGAATATAGAGCCTTTTGTTATGAAGATGGATTAAAGCCATTTAAAAAGGGGAATTTCATAAATCAGTTACGGACGTTGAGTTTTATCGTTGAAAGGGTTACAGGAAACCAATTAGCGGTATTTATTGAATCAACCGGACTACAATTTTAGCTCAAAAAATAAAGTTTTTTTTATGAGTAACTTTAGTAACTTCAGTAACCAATACCAATTTGTTTTAGATAAAAGCAGTCGTAAACATACTTGCCCGGCTTGCGGGAAAAAGCGTTTTGTTCGTTTTATCGATACCGAAACAGGCGATTATTTGCCGGAACAGTATGGCCGGTGTGATAAGGGTGACGGACATTATTTTTTAAATCCTTATTCTGATGGTTTTGCTAAAACGAAATGGCAGCAGGAACAAAAAGTTACTGGAGTTACTTCTGTTACTTTTAAAACAAAAAAGTTTTTTAGCCCACAGCCCGAACCAGAACCCATTTTTTTCGATTTTGAAACATTCAAACAAACCTTAGAGCCAAAACGATACGACAAGAACACCTTTATTCAAAATCTGTTGAATAATGTATCCTATCCATTTGAAATTAAAGACATTGAAAAAGTTATTTCGCTTTATTACCTGGGAACTGTTTCGAACGGGTACAGAGCAGGCGCAATAACTTTTCCGTTTATCGCTATTGATGGAAATATCAGAGCAGTGCAGGTCAAACAATTCGATGAAGCAAACCACACTACAGGCACCGACTTTTTACATTCGATAATTGAAAAACACCACAACCGAAACAAAAAGCCGTTGCCCGAATGGTTAAAAGCATATTCAAAGCAGGATAAACGGATAACCTGTTTATTCGGGGAACATCTGCTAAGAAAAAACCGAAACAACGCTGTTGCATTGTTTGAAGCCCCAAAAACAGCCATTTATTGTTGGTTATACTTCCACGAAAAATTTCCAAACTGGACATGGTTGGCAGTATATAATAAAAGCAGTTTTTCGTTCGAGAAAATCAAAGTATTAAAAGGCCTGAATGTTTATGTATTCCCCGACCTTTCAACTGACGGAAGTACATTTAACGAATGGCAGCAAAAAGCAAAAGACTATGAAAACCGATTACCCGGAACACGTTTTATCTTTTCCGACTTGCTCGAAAAATTTGCACCACCCGCAATGAGGCAAAAAGGAGCCGATTTAGCAGACCTGCTAATTGAAATGGATTGGAGATTATTTAGCACACAACCAAATCAGGAAGCAGTAAATCAACCCGAAATTGAATATTTGCCCGATTTTACAACAACCGAAGAACCTGCCATTCCAGCTTTTACCTCATCTTCTGATGTAAAAAATCAATTATCAATCACAGGGAAATTTTCAAATCCCGATAACAAAACAACCGACTGGTCAAAGGAAATTTCCGAACTGGAAAAATTCTTTTCAAATCATACATTTCAAAACGAACCAATAAAACTGAATTCCTGCACCACAATTTTAAATATCCCCCTGTTTATCGAAAGCAGTTTATCAGTAGTTAAAGCACAAAATGGAAATCAAACCTATTTTACTTACCTCAACCAATTAATAGAATTTAAAAACCTTTTTGACACAAAATATTTTGGAAAATCCCACTGAAAATTTCAGGGAAATATCATCCGGTTTCAGGAATCACAACGAATCCAAAAAATTACAACACAAGAATTATATTTACAGATATTAATGTATTTTAATGTTCCTTTTGTGTTGTTTACTATATGAAAATGTAATGTTTTTAAAGCATTTAAATATCTGATATACTGATAAATAAATCAAGAAAAGCTTATTTTTCTTTTATTTACTTTGACTTTTATAAAAATGCTGTTTCCATGTCTGACTTTTTCAGGCATTTACAAGATAAAGTTTCATCCCCTGTTGTAATTTTTATACAAAATATTTCATCATTTCACAGGAATCCCGTACAAAATATTTTGTAGATTTGAAAGCAATTGAAATTCAAACATTTTTTTAACCAAAAATCACAATATGAAAAAGCTTCTATTCATCACAATTTTATTGCTGATTTTATGGTCATGTGAAAAAGATAAAGTACCAGAAATCCCATCAGTTAAAATTACCAGTATAACGGAAATTACGGCAAATTCTGCACAATGTATAGCCGAGATAAGTAATGATGGTGGAGAAACCCCTATTCGTGGAGTTTGTTGGGGCATCAACCAGCAACCAACCACAGATGATGGAGCAAATTATAATGGGGCTGGAATTGGTAGTTTTACAAGTTCAATAACCGGATTAAATCCCGGAACAGTTTACTATGTAAGGGCTTATGCAACAAATTCAGTTGGAACAGGTTACAGTAGTCAACTTAATTTTACAACTTTAGCTTTATTACCTATTGTATCAACAACCGACCTATCTTCAGTAACTTCAACTTCAGCAATTAGTGGGGGCAATATCAGCAATGACGGAGGAGCCCAAATTACAGCTCGTGGCGTTTGTTGGGGAAAAAATCCGAATCCCACAACATCAGATAATAAAACTATTGATGGAACAGGTATTGGTAATTTCTCAAGCAATATCACAGGGTTAACTACAAATACTGTTTATTATTTAAGGGCATATGCAACTAATATCCAAGGAACTGCTTATGGCAATCAAATCAGTTTCAAAATTTCCAATACCGGAAACAATACGATTACAGATATTGAAGGCAATGTTTATAAGACAGTTACAATTGGTAATCAAACATGGATGGCTGAGGATTTAAGAACTAAAAAATACCGTAATGGTGACCCAATACCATATGTATCCGATAAAGCTGAATGGAGTGCATTAACTTCAGGTGCTTACGGGATTTCTGCTTTTGGAACAAAATTATATAATTGGTATGCTGTTGCTGATTCAAGAAATTTAGCTCCGGAAGGGTGGCACGTACCAACTAATCAAGATTGGGTTGAATTATCCAATTTTCTCAATGGTATCAATGAAGCAGGTGGAAAACTAAAAGAAACTGGTTTTACACATTGGTTTAATCCTAATACTGGTGCGACTAACGTATCAGGTTTTACAGCAATTCCGTCCGGCTGTCGCACACCAACAGGCGATTATAGCGACATCCAAGCAAAAGGTATGTTTTGGACTACAGCCCCTGTAAGAATAAGTGTATTATCATATGCTAATAGTAAATTATTACTATACGTTGCACTTGATGTCAAGACATTTGGGTGTTCCATTCGTTGTGTAAAAGATTAAGAACATATAATTCAAATAATACCAATGAAACCAATCAAAACTTTGTTTCTACTATTCATTTTATTTTCATGTACAAATGAAGTAATCAAAAACGATTTAACTGAAAAGAATCTGAAAGGCAGAGTTAAAAGCATTACGGAAAGTAGATATAATGCCATTGAAAAATTTGGTGAAGTTGAAAAAGACAGTTTAATAGATACAACAGTTTTTGTTTATGACGAAAAAGGAAATTCCAATTTTACTGACAGAGATCGTTATAAATCTAATGACCCAAACTGCAAGTTTGATGAAAGAGGTAATCCAATTGAATATACCACAACTGGTAAGTACATCAATAATTGGAAATATAAATTAAAGTGGGACGATAAAAATAGAGTTATAGAGCATTGTGTTTTTGATAATTATGGGAATTTAAATTTAAAACGGACTTTTAAATTTGATGACAAGGGTAACAAGATTGAAGAAGGATGGCAATCAGCGTCCCATTCAGATCCTACCAAATTTACTTACAGAAAACATATTAACAAATATGATGATGAGAACAATTTGATAAGTAAGTTTATAGAGGATAATATAGATGGCAGTTTATCTCCAGAAGAAACCTATAAATATGACGCTAAAGGTAATATGGTTGAGGAAAAGCATTTTTCAGATGGCAGTATATTTTCAATAAAAAAATGCACTTACGATAATGTGGGGAAATTAATTGAAACTAACGAAAAAACCCTTGATAATAGTTTTAACGTAAGAACAATTTATAAATATGATGAAAAAGGAAACGATATAGACGTATTATATACTGGCATTTTTGATAATGAACCAATAACAAGAAATTATTCCAATGAATATGAATATGACAAAACAGGGAATTGGGTAAAAAAAGTTGCATTCTTAAATGGCAAAGCAGAAGAAATTATAGAAAGAGAAATAGATTACTATTAAAAAAAATAAAAAATTAAATTTTCAGGTCTGACATTAGCATTTCAACCTTCCGATTAGCCCCCCTCCCCCCAGTTGGCATTTCAAACGAAAGTTTCCAAAGCTATTTTTACATAATGCGTAATTATATAACTGCCTATATTTCAGCGGTATAAATAAATTGTTTTCGGCAGCCATATAATCACACTATATAAAATAGCCCCACAAGCCACCCCGCCCGGAATGCTGTTTGCAGCTTTTCAATCATCGTTGCCCTGAGGAAACCACAAAAGCCCCGCCACCCTTTAATGGTGCAGGTAAAAATAAAACAGCTTTTGCGCCAATTCTTGTGCTTGCAGCCGGTTTGTTTCACTCATTCAACCGTACGCTGTTTCGTTCGTACCTCACTACACTGCTCACTATTTCATTCGTTCACCTCACCAGCTTCAGCACCCCGCATATTCGTGTTTCGTACCTCAACACAAACACCCTTCCCGCCCTCAACAGCATTTCAGCGTTATTTTTACCAGCGGAATTGTTTACCCCTGAAAGAATTAATAAACAATTTTGCTTGCTTATAACAACCTGAATAGTCGTTTAAGCATACTATTGAAATGAGAATAACTCCCACCGCACAACCCGGAGCCAGTTATTTCCCATTTCAACAGCACAACATCATCAGCATACTGGAGATATTGATTTTTTTTAAATTCAAAGAATTAATTAAATCGTTGAAATGTCAGTAAAAAGGGGTGAAATAAAAGGATGTTGTGCAAGTTTCGGGCAAGTCACAAAAACAAAGACCGCAACTGATTGATAATCAATTACGGTCTTATGCTTTTTGTGGGGAGTGATGGATTCGAACCACCGAAGGCGTTGCCAATAGATTTACAGTCTACCCCATTTGGCCACTCTGGTAACTCCCCGATTGTTTTTTTTGAACCGAATCGTATTCCAATTACAGAATGAACGAATGACCCTTTTAATTGAGCCGAATCACAGATTCGAACTGTGGACCCCGAGATTACAAATCACGTGCTCTGGCCAACTGAGCTAATCCGGCTTATTTATATTTCAGTTTTTTTAAAAGAACAGTTGCTGTTTCCGATTTCAGCGCGGCAAAGAAAAGCAATAATTTTTTAATGTGCAACACTTTTTTTACAACTTTTTCTTCACAAAATTTCAAAAAAAAGTGGGTAAGCTACCTGTGTCGCACCGCTACAACCACCTACCCTTGCTGTCTTCCGACCCTGGGGGATTTCAGCAGGAGCTGGTCGCACAGGACTTACCCGGCGCAAAAGTAGAAATTTTTAATACAACGCCAAATAAAATCGTTAAAGGCCGTAATTTTTGATTATTTCGCTTTACAAATGCCCCAAACGATACCTGAGAAATTAACAGAACTGACACTAAAACTCAGTTTATCAAAAGAAAATAGCGTTATATTTGTCGAAATTCGAAACTTAAAATCAACAATTATGGAAGAAAAAGCTGCTTCAATCTGGAAATCAACTCTTATGACTGGTGTTTACATTGCCATTATTATGATTCTTTTATCGGTTGTGTTTTATGTAACAGGTAATCCGTTTTCAAAAGTATCACAATACCTCACTTATCCAATTATGATTGGTGGTGTAATTTGGGCACAACTGAACTACAAAAATGCTTTGGGTGGAACCTTAACTTATGGACAAGGGGTTGCTTCAGGCGTTTTGGCACTCACTTTTGCTTCGTTGATATCAAGTATCTATTCATTCGTTTTGTTCAAATTTATTGACCCTTCATTAACCGAACAATTGCGGATTTTCACAGAAGAACAAATTATTAAACAAGGCAGGGTTCCTGAAGAACAGCTTGAAATGGCTGTTAATATGGCCACAAAATTTCAGACGCCAACAATGATGCTAATTCTTGGTCCTTTAGGTGGCGCTTTTATGGGTCTGATTATTTCGCTGATCACTTCTATTTTCATGAAAAAGAATCCATCAGAAGAGGTTCCTGCATAAACTTTAAAAATATTTATGGACATTTCCGTAGTTGTACCCCTTTATAACGAAGAAGAGTCGCTTCCTGAGCTGGTTGCCTGGATTGAAAGAGTGATGCACGAAAATCGCTTCAGTTACGAAATTGTAATGGTTGACGATGGCAGCAAAGACAATTCGTGGCAGGTAGTTGAACAGCTTAAGGCAAAAAATGAGTCGGTAAAAGGTATTAAATTCAGGCGCAACTATGGAAAATCAGCTGCACTGTTTTGTGCTTTCGAAGTTGCACAAGGTGATGTGGTTATTACCATGGATGCCGATTTGCAGGATAGTCCCGACGAAATTCCCGGTTTGTACAAAATGATCAGGGAAGATGGATTCGATCTTGTTTCGGGGTGGAAAAAGAAACGGTACGATCCTGTTTTAACTAAAAACCTGCCTAGCAAAATCTACAACTGGACGGTTCGTCGTATGACGGGCATCAAACTGCACGATATGAACTGTGGGCTGAAAGCATACCGTAAAAATGTAGTGAAAAGCATTGAAGTTTATGGCGAAATGCACCGTTACATCCCAGTTCTGGCCAAATGGGCCGGTTACAAAAACATTGGCGAAAAGGTGGTCATTCACAGCGAACGGAAATATGGCGTAACAAAATTTGGAATCGAACGCTTTATCCGCGGACCGCTCGATTTACTTTCGGTTATGTTTATTTCGAGGTTTGTAAAGCGTCCGATGCACTTTTTCGGAATCCTTGGAATTTTGATGATGTTTGTTGGTTTTTTAGCGTCGCTGTGGCTGGGTATTCAGAAAATTATACAGCTGAACCACGGAATTACAGGGCACCTGATTACCGACAGCCCTTATTTTTATATTGCTTTGACATCGATAATTATCGGGGCACAATTCTTTCTGGCAGGCTTTCTTGGAGAATTAATATCGAGAAGCGCCACTGAACGAAACAATTATCAAATTGAAAAACGAACTTTTTAACCATCAATCAATAATGACAGAAACTCAGATTGAGTTCAGAAAAAAAAGGGAGATTGGCGATGTTTTTACCGACTCATTTAAGTTTTTAAAATTTGAAATTAAACCGCTCGCGCGTTTGATGGGCATTTATGCACTCCCGTTTATTATTTTGTATGGTGTTGTTCAGGTATATTTTCAGAAAAACATTCTTGGGAATATCAACCTTTCAGATATGGAAAATGTAATGGCGAATCTGGGGCCGATGTATCTTAACATTTTTCTGTTTTCGCTTTTCGGGCTTTTTATCCAGGCATTGGTGATAGCTGCATTCTATACTTATATTGAAGCCTATGTAAAAAAAGGGAAAGGCAATTTTGAACTTTCGGATATCACACCGCAGCTTTTTAACAATGGGCTACTTGCCATTGGCGCCAGTCTTGCTGTTTACATAATGGTAATTTTCGGACTGATTTTGTGTATTGTTCCAGGTATTTATTTTGCCAACACACTTTCCCCTGTCATCATCATTTTGCTTTTCGAGCGCAAAGGAATTGCAGTCGCGCTCACCCGTTCGGCATTCCTGGTAAACCGCCAGTGGTGGAACACTTTTCTGATTAACATTGTGGGGTTGATTATTATCTGGACGGTGAGTTTTGTTTTTTCGATACCGGGAATGTTGGCCGGCTTTTCAATCTCGCTGACTAACCCGGTAACAACACCGCTCGATTATCCGGATTGGTATTGGATTTTATCAGGAATTTCCACGATCGTTTCGTCGGTATTTTATATCATTCCTTACACATTTATTGCTTTTCAGTATTTTAATCTCGATGAGATTACCAAACCTGAAGGGCTTTCAAACTTACAACGTTAAAACGCGTATTTACCTCCGTCTTTGATTTCTGTTACAGCTGAGTGATATTCATCCATCAACTCCAATATGATTTCAGATACAGGTTTTACCGTTTCAATCAGTGAAGCTACCTGCCCAATTTCGAGTTCGCCATTTTCAAGATCGCCTTCGAACATCCCCTTTTTTGCCCGGCCTTTACCAAGTAACTCGCGCAGTTCATCGGCGGATGCACCACTAAGTTCAGCTTCGTTTATTATTTCGAAGAAGGCATTTTTTACCAAACGTACCGGTGCCAGTTTTTTCAGGGCAAGCCGGGTTTCACCTTCGCCAAGTTCGCAAATCATTTGTTTGAAGGCAGAATGAGCCGATGATTCCTCAGCAATCGCAAACCGTGAACCGATTTGTACGCCATCGGCACCAAGCGCCATTGCAGCTAACATCGCCCGACCTGTGGCAATTCCTCCGGCTGCCATCAAAGGCAGGCCAGTAACTTTCCGAACCGACGGAACCAAAGTAAGTGTTGTGGTTTCCTCCCTTCCATTATGACCGCCAGCCTCAAAGCCTTCTGCCACAATGGCATCAACTCCGGCAGCTTCGCATTTTTCGGCAAAAAATGCACTCGAAACCACATGTGCAACTTTAATTCCGGCATCTTTTAAACGACCTGTCCAGAGTTTTGGGTTACCTGCGGAGGTAAAAACAATTGCAACTTTTTGCCGGATAATAATCTCCATAATTTTATCCAGCTCAGGATACATCAGCGGCACATTAACTCCGAAAGGTTTGTTTGTGGCAAAGCGGGTTTTAATAATATGTTCTTCCAAAACTTCAGGGTGCATCGAGCCGGCGCCAATCAGCCCCAAACCGCCTGAATTACTCACTGCTGAAGCCAGTTTCCAGCCTGAACACCAAACCATTCCACCCTGAATTACTGGGAATTTGATTTCAAACAATTCGCAAATTTTATTCATGAAAAAATAATACTGAGGTTTTTTGAAAGTAAACTACTCGTCGGTTTCGATGTTTTCTGCCAGGAGCGACATCAGGTGCTCTTTTGAAATGCGCCGTTGAATCTCACCATCTTTTGCGAACGAAATCCAACCCCGCTCTTCTGAAACAATAATACAAACTGCATCACTAGCTTCAGTAATTCCGATAGCAGCCCGGTGCCGCAGCCCCATGCTTTTATCGATTTCCTTTTGCGTGAGTGGCAAAATACAGCCGGCAGCTGCAATACGGTTTCCACGAATGATTACTGCCCCATCGTGCAGCGGGGTATTTTTAAAAAATATCGTCCTCAGCAACGAAGATGATATTTTTGCATTCAGCTTTTCGCCTGTATTAATTTGTTCGTTTAATTCCGATTTTAATGTAATCACAATCAGTGCCCCTGTGTTCGACTTCGCCATTGAAACACACGCATCGGCAAGAATATCAATCTGTTCCTGGTTGATGGTTTTCTTTTTCGTGGTTCCCAGCAGTTTATCAAGTGCAAACACACGGTTCAGGTTGTAATGTGTTCCAACAAAAACAAGGAACCGCCTGATTTCGGGGTGAAATACAATGATGAGGGCAATTACTCCAACCCCGATAAACTGTCCCATAATCGACTCCATCAATTCCATTTTCAACAAACGGATGAGCAGCCACAAAAGATAGATGGAGAACAACCCAACTACTATATTAAAAGCCACAGTACCTTTTAACAAGCGGTAAAGCTGGTACAAAAGAAATGCAACAAGAAGAATATCAAGCAAATCGAGAAACCGTATGGTTATAAATGCCATCATTTTTTTATCGTCGCTTTAATTTCACAAAATATTTTTACTGCTTCAACAGCTTCTTTCACATCGTGAACGCGCAAAATATCGGCGCCACCTAACAAAGCCATTGTATTGGCAACCGTTGTGCCGTTCAAAGCTTCCCCAGCCGTAATATCCAGCGATTTCCAAATCATCGATTTCCGGCTAAGCCCCACCAGAACCGGCAGTTGAAATACCTTAAAAGCATCGAGCCGGTTAAGTAATTCGTAATTATGGTCGAGTGTTTTGCCAAAACCGAACCCAGGATCGAGCAGAATATCTTCGGCTCCCAGCTTTGTAAGCCGTTTCACTTTGTCGCTGAAAAAAGCTGCAATATCTTTCACCACATCGTTGTACTGAGGATTTTCCTGCATATTCAGCGGGGTTCCCTGCATGTGAGACAAAACATATGGAACTTTCATACGGGCCACAGTTTCAAACATTTTTGAATCGAGTGATCCGCCAGAGATATCATTAATCATCACAGGCCCTATTTCGTCGATAATCCGTACCGCAACCCACGATCTGAAAGTATCAACAGAAAGCGGCATTTCGGGAAAATGGCTCCGGATGGCTGTAGCCGCAGGCAGCAATCTTTCGAGTTCGGCTTTTGTGGAAACCATTTGTGAGCCCGGTCGTGTTGAAACTGCCCCAATATCGAGAATTGAAGCGCCTTCGTTCACCATTTTTTCAACATGAGCCAGCAACTCGCTTTCGTTTGTAAATTTTCCACCATCGTAAAACGAATCGGGCGTAACATTCACAATTCCCATCACTGCAGGAATAGTGAAATCGAGCGAATCTTTCCCGATGATTATGCTGTTTCTTCGCTTTAAAAACTTGCCGGTTGACTGGCTGATCAACATGTATTCTGCTTTTTGTTATACTATCGAACTGTGACAAATGTAAAACAAAACAGCTCAAATTCTTCATTTTTTCCTACTTTTATGCCTCGTTTCAAAACAGAAACAGCAATAAAAAAGGCACTTCACTACTACAAACATGGAAAAAACAAACCAGCAGTACGACCACGTTATTGAAACCTGCCGCAGCATTTTTTTAAAGAAAATGAGCGACTACGGAACAGCCTGGCGCATTTTACGTCCGATTTCGATAACCGACCAGATTTTTATCAAAGCTCAACGCATCAGAACCATCGAAGAAAGTGGAGTTACAAAGGTTGGCGAAGGTATCAGGCCCGAATTTATCGGCATTATTAATTACGCAGTAATAGGGTTAATTCAGCTTGAACTTGGACCGGCTGACGCTGAACTTTCAGCAGAAGATACCGTTGCATTATATGATCGTTGGTTTGCCGAAGCAAAAAAGCTGATGCAGGACAAAAACCACGATTATGGCGAAGCATGGCGAAAAATGCGTGTCAGTTCGTACACCGACCTGATTCTGATGAAACTGAAAAGGACAAAACAAATTGAAGACAACGAAGGAAAAACAATTATTTCGGAAGGAATTGACGCCAATTACCTCGACATGATTAATTACGCAGTTTTCGCAATGATAAAAATCGATTTCGAAGAACATAAAATCAAAAGCAAAAAATGAAGATTATTAAACAGATAGCCAGAATTTTACTTGGAGTCACATTTATTTTTTCGGGATTTGTAAAGGGAATCGATCCGTGGGGTTCAACTTACAAATTCACCGATTATTTTAACGCGATGGGAATGGATTGGCTGGTTTGGGCAGCATTCCCACTGGGAATTGTTCTGGCTTTTGCTGAGTTTGCCATTGGAGTTGCCATTCTTTTTAATGTGTTTTTGCGAATCTTTTCGTGGCTTGGGTTACTTTTTATGGCATTTTTTCTTCCGCTGACTTTGTGGGTGGCCCTTAAAAACCCGGTAACCGATTGCGGTTGTTTTGGCGACGCACTTGTAATTTCGAACTGGGAAACATTCTATAAAAACATTGTTCTAACTGCATTTGCAATTATTATTTTAATTTACCGGAACAATATGCCCTGCCTTGTAGGTAAAAAACAACGATTCGTTTTGGGCAGTTTGGTCATTATTGTTTATGCCGGCCTGGTTTTCTGGTCGTACAACCATTTACCCATTTTCGATTTCAGACCGTTTAAAGCCGGCACACACATTCCGGATGCAATGAAAATTCCGGAGGATGCGCCAAAAGATGTGTACGAAAATGTTTTCTATTACAAAAACAAAAAAACCGGTGAAGTTCAAAAATTCGACGAACAAAATTATCCGTGGCAGGACACAATCAACTGGGCTTACGAAAATATGGAATCGAAACTTGTACAACAGGGTTATGTACCTCCTATTCACGATTTTACCATAACTTCGGCAGAAGGTGAAAATGTAATCGACTTTTTTATTTACGATAAAAATTACGTGTTTATGCTCATTGCACACAATCTCGAAAAATCGAGCCGGAAGCCACAGGATAAAATTAATAATCTGGCTGGCTGGGCGATGGGAAAAGGCATGTCGTTTATTTGTCTAACCTCTACAGTTGCTGAAGAAGCAGCTGTTTTTGCTGAAGAAACCGGCGCACCTTATGAGTTTTTTAATTGCGATGAGATTACATTGAAAACCATTATTCGTTCAAATCCCGGGTTAATGGTTATCAAAGACGGAACTGTAATAAAACACTGGCACTACAACGACATACCAACACCCGAAGAACTTGAAAAAGAATTTGCAATCGAAAAACCCTGATTTTTGTTCATAAGTTGAAGTCGGTACAATAAATCTGACTTACAAAGGTTTATAATGAAATAAAAAATTAGTTATAGCTTTGCAATGTTCAATTGGTTAAAAATGAAAGAAATGAAAAAGTTATTCGTACTGATTTTGGCAGTTGCTGCTTTAAGCAGTTGTCATAATTACAAAAAAGATGCACAAAACCTGATGCTGGTAAAAGACAGCCTTGAACAGGTTACTGCTTATCGCGATTCATCGATTGCCTCACTTTTGAGCGATTTCAGCGATATTCAGGCCAACCTCGATTCTATTAAAGAAGTGGAAAAGCTGGTAACGGTCCAATCAGCTACCGGCCGCGAACTCAATTCAAGTCAGAAACAGCAAATTCTTGAAGACCTTGCCCTGCTGAACGACCTTTTACAGCGCAATAAAGCTCAAACTGCTTCGCTTCAGAAAAAACTTAAAAATGCCAACCTTAAAATTGGCGATCTTGAATCGACTATTAAAGGATTGGAACTAATGGTAAGCAATTTGGAAGCACAAACTCAGGAACAGAATATTCAAATTGATAACTTAACTGAAGAGGTTAGAAAACTGAATGTGGATGTATCTCAACTCACCCAACGCATTCAAACTGTTGAAACAGAAAGCGAACAAAAATCACAAACCATAGAAACACAAACCGTTGCGTTGAATAAAGCATATTACGCTTTTGGCACCACAAAAGAGCTGAAAGACAATGGAATTATTGAAAAAAGCGGCGGAGTAATCGGGATGGGAAAAACCGCTGTAATGAAAAAAGACTTTAACAAAGACTACTTCACCGAAATTGATATCCGCAATTTCGAATACCTCAGACTGATGGCTAAAAAAGCAAAATTAGTGACTGTACATACGGCAGGTTCGTTCCATTTTTCAAGCGAAAAACGTGCCGATACACTGTACATCGACAATTCAGCTGAGTTCTGGAAAGCTTCAAAATATTTAGTAATAGTTACCGATTAGAAATAATTGGTTTGTTTTAAGCGTTAAGGCATCGGGGAAACCCGGTGCCTTTTACTTTTTCAGTTGTTGGAGCAGCCACGCCATATTTTCGCCCAGCGTTTGCATGGTTTGGATACCCTCCGAGTCGTTGAGTACATCGCCAGGGTTGCGGCCAATGGCAAAATTCCAGTAACTTGAGCCGGGTACAACCATCTGATTAATCAGAAAGAAGTTGTTGATGGTTTCGAAAGCATGGAGTGCCCCACCCCGTCTGACGGCAATGACTGCTGCACCCACTTTCCTTTTGAGAGTGAAATTATTGGAGCGGGTTACATATCCGGCAACATCAATCAAAACCTTCACTTCGGGCGTTACATCGGCAAAATAAACGGGCGAACCAATGAGAATCCCATCGGCTTCGTTCATTTTTTCGATGCAAAAATTCAGATGGTCATTTTTGATATGGCATTTATTATCCTGAATTTCCCTGCATTTCATACAGGCTGTACAACCATGCACGGTTTTATTCCCCAGCTGAATCATTTCTGTTTCAATACCGTGTTTTTCAAGAATCTTAAAAACTTCAGCAATTAGAATGGCTGTGTTTCCTTCCCTGCGCGGACTTCCGTTAAATGCGATTACTTTCATTTTTAATGCGTGAATGCGTGAATGCGATAATGCATGAATGTAAGAATACAACAATGCGAAAATTCTGTGTAGGAATGGGAAATTACTTTATTGTGCAAATGTTTAATTTTCATAATTTAGAAATAGTTAAACCTGAGTAGAAGTATTAATATTCATTTGATTTTCAATTCTGCATTCACGCATTCATGCATTCCTGCATTCACGCATTCACGCATTCTTGCATTGTCACTGCCCAAACACATACTGAATAATGTTGGCGCCCATTTTCAAGGCTTTTTCATGTACTTCTGCCGGGTCGTTGTGCACATCGCCATCTTCCCAGCCATCGCCCAAATCGGCTTCGAAAGTATAAAGGCAAACCATTCTGTCGTCGATAAACAATCCAAAAGCCTGTGGTGGTTTGTTATCATGTTCATGAATTTTTGGCAATCCTTCGTTAAACTTATATTTCTGATGAAAAATCGAGTGACTGGGTGGTAACTCCACCAGTTCACGTTCAGGAAAAACCTTTTTTATCTCCCGCCTGAAATATTCGTCAAGTCCGTAATTATCATCCACATGCAAAAAACCACCGCCTTCGAGATACGTTCTCAGGTTGTTGGCTTCGCTCTCCGAGAAAATAATATTTCCATGCCCCGTGATGTGCACAAACGGAAAGTTGAAGATTTCAGGTGTTCCGATTTCGATGGTTGCTGGTTCGGGATAAATATTGGTTTTCAGATTGGTATTGCAATATTTAATAAGGTTAGGCAGCGATGTTGGGTTGGCATACCAGTCGCCGCCGCCGTTGTATTTTAACAGGGCGATTTTTACACCTTGGTTTTGTGCCGCTGCCGAAAACAGGATAATATTTAAGATAACCACAAGGTAAAACTTCATTGTTTCAATTTTTGCGAAAAATACAAATCGAAAATGGCATTTCGCTAATCGTTCGCCAAATTAACAATGTGACAGGCCACAATACCCGCAGTTTCGGTGCGCAACCGCGAATCGCCAAGCGATACAGGCTGAAATCCATTTTGCATTGCCAATTGCACTTCAGCCGGACTGAAATCGCCTTCAGGCCCAATCAGCACAAGCACGTTATCGTTTTTGCCAATCCCATTTTTCAGATGAACCGTTTGTTTTTCCTCAATGTAAGCGATAAACTTTTTACCGTTAAAAGGTTGTTTAACAAGTTCTTTAAAATTTTGCGGGTTGTTGAGCCGCGGTAAATAAGCTTTTACCGATTGCTTCATCGCCGAAACAAGAATTTTTTCCAGCCGCTCCGGATTCACCGTTTTTCTTTCTGACCGCTCAGTGAGCAATGGTGTAATTTCGTCAATGCCAATTTCTGTGGCCTTTTCGAGAAACCATTCAAGGCGTTCGTTGTTTTTTGTGGGAGCAATCGCAATGTGCAGATGAAAGTTACGTTTGCCAAAGTTTTGTTCAGATTCAATAATTGCTAGCTTACATTTTTTGGGATTTGCATCAGCAATTTCAGCGTTGAAGAGCCCGCCTGCCCCGTCAACAATTTGAACAAAGTCGCCTGATTGCAGCCGCAAAACCCTGATGGCGTGTTTTGATTCTGTTTCGTCGAGAATAACTTCGGCACCCGAAATATTTGGAACATAAAACAATTGCATAAAATTGATACTTAAATTTTAAATTGTGCCGGAACCAACTGAAAATCTAATTCGCCTTTTCTGGCTTCCACTTTTTGCCATGAATCAACCTCAAACCTGATTACAATAGTGGAGCAGGTTGGCATGTCGCCGGTAAAGTTTTTTAACAGGTTCGAAACGAAATAATGAAACCCGGGGTTGTGGCCAAAGAAAAACACGGTTCGAACTGTTTCGGGCAAATTATAGAGAATCGATAAAAACTCAGCAGTTGTCAGTCCATCATAAATATCCATTTTCTCCTGAATACGGCTGATGTCAAAATCAAGATTTTCAGCAAAAATCTGTGCTGTTTTCAATGCCCTGGCTGCCGGACTCGAAATCATCATATCTGGTGAAATTCCCTTTCTTTTCAATTCACGGCCAATATTTCCGGCATCTTTTTCACCGCGGTCAGTCAGCTCGCGGTCAAAATCATTTTCGTAACCGTAAGGAACCGCTTTTGCATGACGCACAATAATAACCCGTTTCATTTTTTTAGCAATTAATTTACCGGAGTGTAAACATCAATAGCTACCTCACTGATTGCAACAATTTGCGGAACTGCCGAAGTAAAATGGGGTGTACTGTTATGAAAATCAACAGCCGCCTGGTCTTTCCATTTTTCTATAATACAATAGGTTAGTGACTTTTGTACATCTTTATGCAGAATGTATTCAATACAACCAGCTTCGGCGCGCGATGCTTCACCCAACTGATTTACCAGCTCAACGAATTTTTTCTCTTCTCCTGCATTCACAGTAAATTTTGCCACAATTGAAATCATAATAACCTTTATTTTTTCGATTTAATAAGAACAAATTTACCTTAATTTACTCTTTTATGAATCAATTCAATCGTTTTTATGAAGCGCATCGGGCTACTTTCTGATACTCACGGTTATATTCATCCCCGGCTGCTGAAATTTTTTGAGCCGGTTGATGAAATCTGGCACGCAGGCGATATCGGCGATATTGTAACTGCCAACGAACTGGCAGCAATTAAACCGCTGAAAGCTGTTTACGGAAACATCGACGGAACAACTGTTCGTGCGGCTTACCCTTTGCACCAGCGGTTTTTATGCGAAGAGACTGATGTCTGGATTACGCACATTGGTGGTTATCCCGGGCATTACGAACGATATGTAAAACCTGAAATTTTCACCAAGCCGCCTAACCTTTTTATTGCCGGACATTCGCATATTCTGAAAGTAATCTTCGACCAGAAACTGAATTTCCTGCACATTAATCCGGGAGCTGCGGGAAATAAAGGATTTCACAAAGTTTGCACAGCAGTTCGGTTTACAATCGATGGAAAAGACATCCGCGATATGGAAATCTGGGAAATTGCCAGAAAATCCGGTTTCCCTGAAAGAGGATAAAGTTGTCTTTCTCCATACTCAAAATGAATAGTAAAAGATTTCAAAATGATACGCAACCATTTAACCAGGCTCCTCATCTCTATCAGCAAAAAGAATCATCTAAATCATTTATTCTTATGAAAAAAATAGTGCCATTTTTCATTTTATCACTCCTGATACTTTTAGTTGCGGCAGGTTTCGATGTTTTATCCGAAGAAAATACATACGAACCAGTATTTATGCTGCGTTCGGAGATGGAAAAAAATGTAAAACTTGAGGAGCCCAGGAGCATAAAAGATGCCGGTAAAATTTACTTAAAAGATCATCTGATTTTTATCAACGAAAAATATAAGGGCATTCATGTAATTGATAATTCCAATCCTGAAAGCCCTGTAAATATTGCATTTATAAAAATTGATGGGTGCATTGATATAGCAGTTAAACAAGATGTTTTATATGCCGACAATGCGGTGGATTTAATCGCTCTGAAGCTGAATGAAAACATAAACAGCATTGAAGTGGTAAAAAGGATTAAGGATGTTTTTCCTGAACCTGTTTCGCCCGATGGCAGGAGTCTTACCTGGAAAGAGCAACAGGCTGTACCCGATAACGCAATTTTAGTGAGATGGGAAACTAATAATTAATTACATCTATGAACATTAAACATTATAAATACCTTTTCCCGGTAATCCTGATTATTGGTTGGTATTCTTGCAGTTATGAAGATTCGTCAGTTGATGGAAATTCTGAAAATGGCACGGGAGGTTCAACGGCCCGTTTCACCATTGTTGGCGATCATTTATTTACTGTTGATAATGAAAACCTGGGTATTTTTGATATTTCCTCGGCAGAAGACCCTGAATACATTGAGAAAAGTTATGTAGGATTTGGCGTTGAAACGATTTCACCGTTAGGCGACAAATTGTTTTTAGGAACAAGTTCGGGCATGTATATTTATAGTATTGATGCAAATGGCAATCCCGAAAAGTTATCGTTTTACGAGCATGTTATTGCCTGTGACCCTGTTGTTTCTGATGGAGATTTTGCTTATGTAACATTAAGCACAGGAAGGTCGGGATGCTGGCGTTCGGTAAACGAGCTACATATAATTGACGTGCAAAATTTAAAAAATCCGCAACTTGTAAAGCAATATTCTATGACAAACCCCAAAGGGCTGGCAATCAGAAACGATACCTTGTGGGTGTGCGATGAAGGACTGAAAATCTTTGATGTTTCTGATAAACAAAATATTGAACAATTGTATTTTTTTGACGACCTGACAGCTTATGATCTTATTTTAGATGAAGATAGGGCATTGATTATCGGCGAATCGGGTTTTGTTCAGTATAAAATAGAAAATGGAATAATAAAAAAACTTAGTGAAATACCTGTTGAATTATGAATAAGAATATATTGAAAAAATTACTTCCTGCTTTCCTTTTGTTCTTTCCCTTGTTTATTGCAGCACAAGATGTTACAAAAGAGAGTCCTGAACAAAAAAACACAGGAATTGGCGTGGTTCCTTTATATGCTATCTCAAACGGGATGCGTGTGGATTTGGACCTAAGACTGAATGATAAGAACCACTGGCTTGTGATAGCTCCGCAGGTTTATGTGAGCAATACCTCAAACTTCAACTGGGATTACAACAGCATGACCGGTGTAGGTATAGAACTCCAGCATAAAATATTTTTAGACAGGAACATTAAAAAGGTGAACCCTTATTTTTCCTACGGGCCTGTTTTTAACTATTTCTCTGTAAAAGATGACGGACTGACAGCCCAGGGTTTTGAAGAAGATGGGGGAAACTATATTGGACTTGCAGAGGATGAAGTGACAACAAATATTTATAAAATCGGAGGAAATTTAATTTTTGGCCTGCACTGTTTGATCGACAACATGTATATCGATTTTTACGCCGGAACTGGTATGCGTTTTAGCTATGATAACAAAACAACCGGCCTGCACAAATACTATAACGACTGGTGGGGCGACATGGGCTATTCAGGAACATTGATGGTAGGTGGATTCAGGTTTGGGGTGATGTTCTGATCCAACTGCTGTTATTGTTTTACAAAAGCTCCCAGCACCCATTTATTTTTTTCCTTAAACCCTTTAAAACTCAGGCCAAGCTCTTGCGCTGTACTTTTTATTATTGTTAGATCTTCTGTATAAAAACCACTCATCACAAGCAATCCACCGGACAACAGTACCTTCTCATAAGCCGGCATATCGTTTATTAAAACATTTTTATGGATGTTGGCCAGAATTACATCAAATTGCTCAATTTCCAGCAAACTGGCATCACCCATTTTTACTGTCATGTTAGTGATTTTATTCTGCACCGCATTTTCTGTTGCTCCCTTAAACGACCACTCGTCGATATCAATAGCCAACACACTGGCAGCGCCTTTCATCGATGACAGAATGCCAAGGATTCCGGTTCCGCACCCCATGTCGAGCACGGTTTTATTTTTCATGTTCATTTCGAGAATGGATTCCACCATCATCGATGTGGTTTCGTGATTGCCCGTACCAAAAGCCATGTTTGGCTCAATCACTATTTCATATTTTGCTTTTGGAAATTCAGTATGAAACGGCGCCCTGATAACACATTCATCTTTTATTACCAGCGGTTCGAAATAGTTTTTTTCCCACTCCTCGTTCCAATTCCGGCTTTTAATCAACTCTTTTTCAACGCTAAAACTAAATCCATCCTGAAACTCTTGCAGCACAAGGTTAAGGTCGATGTCGCTAAAATTGGGAACTGCCACAAAAGCTTCAAGCCCGCCTTCAATTTCAACAAAACTGTCGAAGCCTGTTTCGGCAAGCTGACTTGCAAGCACATCGCGTAACCACTCTTCAAAAGGGGTGATTGTTATGGTAATTTTATAGTAATCCATATTCCAGATGATTAAGAATAAAAAAGCCATTCGTGGTTGTAACGAATGGCTTCGAAATATACAATTTTTCCGACAGGTTATAAAAAACGGTTAAAATCCGTTGATAATCTGAATAAAATCTTCGGCTTTCAGCGATGCACCACCAATCAAACCGCCATCAACATCTTTGTTGGCAAACAGTTCTTTTGCATTTTTTGCATTGCAGCTACCGCCGTATAAAATCGAAGTTTCTTCAGCAACGGCAGCGCCAAATTTAGCAGTAATGGCAGCACGAATGTTGGCGTGCATGTCCTGTGCCTGTTCTGATGATGCAGTTACTCCTGTTCCGATGGCCCAGATAGGTTCGTAAGCAATCACAATCTTTTTGAAGTCGTCAGCCGAAAGGGTGAAAACAGTTTCTTCCAACTGTTGTTTTACATATTCGTTGTGGGTTTCGGCCTGACGAATGCCCAAAGCTTCGCCGCAGCAGAAAATCGGAGTTAATCCGTTTTTAAGCGCCAACGCTACTTTTTTGTTCAGGATTTCGCTGGTTTCGCCATAATATTCGCGGCGTTCAGAGTGACCCAAAATCACATAATTTGCACCTGTCGATTTTACCATTTCGGCTGAAATCTCGCCGGTAAATGCGCCTTTTGCTTCGGCAGCACAATTTTGGGCAGCAACGCCAACACGGCTTGCATCAACAGTTTCAACAACTTTTGTGATGTGTGTAAACGGTGTTCCTAAAACCACTGTCACATCTTTCGCACCTTCACTTACAACCAAAGCGTTTACAGCTTTTGCAAGTTCAACACCTTCCTGAACTGTGGTGTTACACTTCCAGTTTCCTGCTACTATTTTTTGTCTCATTTTATTGATTTTTAGATAATTAATTTACTTCTTAAAATTCGGAATACAAATTTAGAAAACGATAAGGCTTTACAATATTTCAATGCAATAAATACTCTATAATTAACCATTTCTTCAGTTGGTAACGGTTAATTTTTCAAATTCTAAATTGCTGTATCAACTCCGGTTTTATGCTGAATAGAATAATGCAAAATGTATTTTTTCCAACAGATATTAAAATTTGAATAAATTTCTACTTTTGAGCAATGCTGTTGAAAAAGCCAATATTTGTTTTCAACCTCAAAGAATCAACTGATTCCGGTTTGTACATTTTCAAACAAAATAATCACATTCAGCTATTTTTACTTCATGTCAACTTTTCCTTTTTGTACATGTTTTTAACTAACACCAAAATTACCAACTTATGAAAAGTTCGAAAATTGAACCAGGCTACCTGTTTTCGAAGGGTTACACCAATTACATTTTTATGTTGCTTTTCCTTTTGTATATGTTTGATTATATCGACAGGATGGTGGTAACATCGATGTTTACTTTTATTGAGGCCGATTGGGGACTTACCCACATGCAAAGCGGAATGTTGGTTTCGGCGGTTTACTGGTCGATTGTGGCGTTAACTTTTCCGGTTTCGATTTTGGTTGACCGCTGGAGCCGCAAGAAAACCATTGGAATAATGGCTATTTTGTGGAGTTTGGCTACTTTACTTTGTGCACTCACCGGAAATTTTACACAACTTTTTTTGGCAAGAATTTTAATTGGGGTTGGTGAAGCCGGTTATGCCCCAGGCGGCACTGCAATTATTGCCGGACTTTATCCGCAGGAAAAACGTGCAAAGATGATTGGGTTATGGAATGCCTCCATCCCGCTGGGAACCGCCTTGGGTGTAGCTTTGGGCGGAGTTATCGCAGCAACCTGGGGATGGAAACACGCTTTTGGGATTGTTGCACTTCCCGGTTTTATTGTGGCTATTCTGTTCTTTTTTATCAAAGATTATAAAACCATTAACCTTACCAGCAATGCCGACTTACAAGGTAAAAACCAGTTTAAAGTTAAAGAGGTTCTGACAGAATTTTTAAAAAAACGATCACTCATCTACACCTACTTTGGATTTGCCTTTGTAATTTTTGTAACCACTGCCATGATAACCTGGCTACCACGTTATTTCCAGGAAACACTGGAAATTTCGGAGAAAGCTGCTGGAATGAAAGCCAGTTCGGTAATGGTATTAGCCATAATCGGAGCTCCGCTGGGTGGATATCTGTCTGACCACTGGCGGAAATATAAAGTTCGGGCAAGGCTGCTGTTTCCATCATTAACTACATCAATTTCAGCGGCGTTATTGTTTGTGGCGTTTAATTTTCTGTCAGGGTTACCGCAATACATCTGTTTGTTGTTGTTTGGCGTCATGGTAACTGCCTTTATATCGGCGGCGGCGGCGGTAACTCAGGATGTGGTTCATCCCGGATTAAGGGCAGTCTCCTATTCATTTGCCATTATTGTTCAAAATCTGCTGGGTGCATCTACTGCTCCGGTGGTGATTGGCGCTGTTTACGATGCAACAAGCATTTCAACAGCTATGTCGTTGTTACCAATTTCACTTATTATTGGCGCTAATGAATTAGGCATTTAAGCAATAAATTTTATAAGGTAACGGATCGGCCTTGACCATCCTGCGTAGAAGGTTGTCAAAGATGCCATCCTTCATATTGCTTCGGTTGAAACGGTAACAATATTCAT
>JBFXFM010000061.1:0-25369 GCA_050179035.1 Draconibacterium sp.
TGGCTCGATATCTGGATAAAAAAGGAGTAAAGGAAATCCTGCTCATTGCGCAGGAGCTGTCGTATTACGGAATCGATATTTATGGGAAAAGTCGGCTGGTGGATTTGGTAAACGCCATTTCAGAAATCGACGGTATCGAATGGATTCGTTTGCATTATTTATATCCCACCAAATTCCCGTATGATATTCTGCCTGTGATGCGCGAAAACCCCAAGGTTTGCAAATACCTCGACATGCCGTTGCAACACATTGCCAACCCGGTTTTAAAAAACATGTTGCGCCACGTAACCCGAGAGGAAACCGAGGCGCTGATAAAAAGAATAAAAGAAGAAGTTCCCGGTGTTGCCATGCGCACCACCATGCTGGTGGGTTTCCCGGGCGAAACCGAAGAAGATTACGAAGAACTGAAAGCGTTTGTTGAAGAAACACGGTTCGACAGGCTGGGGGTTTTCCCGTTCTCCAACGAAGAGGGAACTTACGCATACAAGCATTTCAAGGATAAACTCAGCGACGAGGAAAAACAGGAGCGCGCCGACGAAATCATGGAAATTCAGCAGCAGATTTCTGCCGAACTCAACCAGGAAAAGATTGGCAAAACATTCAAAGTCATCATCGACCGGCAGGAAGGTGAATATTTTGTAGGCCGCACCGAATATGACTCGCCCGAAGTGGATGGCGAAGTGCTGATAACTTCTGAACGGTCCTTGAAAAAAGGAGAATTTGTAAATGTAAAAATCACGGGCGCTGAGGATTACGATTTATTTGGAGAGCTGATATAAATTGATTCTGCTTTTTCCGGTAAAATCAAGAACCCTCAGCACAGGAAATATGTTATATCAGATTTATTATTGGATGTAAAAACGGATGTCGGAAAAAGTGGAAAGCAGAAAGGGCAAAGAGAAGAAAAAAGGAATTTTCTCGCTGCTGAAACCTTACCGGGCGATGGTTACCCTGCTGGTGCTGTTTGCCCTCATCGGCAATGCCGCCAACCTGGTGATTCCCCGCATTATTGCCAAAGGAATCGATACTTACACCGCCGGAAATTTCAGCTACAAAATCATCATTATCCAGTTTTTAACAACCGCGCTGGTAATTTTTCTGTTCTCGGTTTTTCAGTCGGTGGTGCAAACGCTGACAGCCGAGCGTGTGGGTTTTAACCTGCGTGAGCGGTTGTCGCAGAAAATCTCGGGACAGAGTTTCATTTTTATCCAGGAAACCAACCCCTCCAAACTGCTTACCAACCTCACCGCTGATGTCGATTCCATCAAATCGTTTATTTCGCAGGGCGTTTCGTCCATCATTTCCTCGGTGGTGATGATTATCGGCACGGTGATTCTGCTGATTATCATTGACTGGGAGCTGGCGCTGCCGGTTTTGCTGATTATTCCATCGGTGGCCATCACTTTCTATATCATCAGCAAAAAAATCAGGGTGTTGTTTATGCGGGGCCGCGAAGTGATTGACTGGCTGAACCGTGTTATCAACGAAAGTATTCTGGGTTCTGCCATTATCCGGGTTATCAACTCACAGCAACTCGAATATGTAAAGTTTCTGAAAGCCAGCGGCGAATCGCGCGACATCGGCATTTCCATTGTCAACCTGTTTGCCACATTGGTTCCGCTGATTACCTTTTTTGCTAACATGGCCACGCTCACCATTCTGGCGCTGGGCGGACATTTTGTGATTGCCGGAAAACTTTCGCTGGGCGATTTTGCTGCGTTCAACAGTTATGTCACCATCCTGATTTTTCCGATTATCATGATTGGTTTTATGAGCAATGTGATTGCACAGGCGTCGGCCTCGTTTCAACGAATTGAATCGGTTTTGAATGCGCCGGAAAGCGAGGATTATGGAACTGTGGAAATACCGTTAACCGGCAAAACGGAAGTGAAAAACGTTTCGGTTCTTTATGAGGAAAAGGCTGTTTTAAAAGATATTTCATTCAACATTGAACCAGGTTCGCGCACAGCCATCATTGGGCCAACCGCTGCCGGGAAAACGCAACTTTTGTACCTGCTCACCGGGTTGATAAAACCCTCTTCAGGAACTGTGGAATACGATGGAAAACAGCCAGGCGAATACAAAAAAGAGACGTTTTACAAAAGCATCGGAATTGTTTTCCAGGACAGTGTGATGTTTAACATGAGTCTTCGTGAGAATGTCTCTTTCAGTCAGTCGGTGACTGCGGAATCGCTGCAAAAAGCTATTCAGACAGCCGGTCTGGAGGAATTTGTGGATACACTTCCCGGAAAACTCGAAACGATTGTTTCTGAGCGGGGAACCAGTCTTTCGGGCGGACAGAAACAACGCATCATGCTGGCAAGGGCGTTGGCTGTGAACCCGAAAATATTGCTGCTCGATGATTTTACAGCACGCGTTGACCCGCAAACCGAACAGAAAATCCTGAAGAGGCTGCGGGAAAACTACCCTGAAATCACGCTGATTTCGGTTACGCAGAAAATCAATCCGGTCAGGGATTTTGATAAAATTATCCTGCTGATGGAAGGTGAACTGATTGCAGAAGGAAAGCATGAAAAACTGCATGTCACCTGCCCGGAATATGTTCAGATTTACGAATCGCAACAAAGTACAAGTCATTATGAGCTACAATCTTAACGACGGTACCGAAGAGATAAAAAAGAAGAAGCTGGGTTTTTCATCGGTGAAAAGCCTTGTCAACAACATGCTGGAGGAGAAGCGAACGTTGTTTGTGGCTTTTGTTTCGATGATTGTGGCCGCACTGCTCAACCTTGCCGGGCCGATTCTGATTGGACACACGGTTGACACTTATATTCAAACCGGCCAGTTTCACGGGGTGATTGTTTTCGGTGCCATTCTTTTTGCCACCTATATTGTGGCGCTGGTGGCCGGTTACCTGCAAACAAGGCTGATGGGAGCCGTTGGGCAGCGCATGGTTTTTACGCTGCGCAATTCGGTTTTCAAAAAGCTGCAGGAGTTGCCGTATGACTTTTTCAACCAGAACAAAGCCGGCGACCTGATTTCGCGCATCAACAACGACACCGAAAAAATCAACCAGTTTTTTTCGCAGTCGCTGATGCAGTTTCTGCGGGTGATTCTTATTCTGATTGGCTCGGCTGTTTTCCTGCTTTCGCTGCACATTGAACTGGGTGCAGCCACTCTGGTTCCGGCGGTTTTTATGTGGATTTTTACAAAAATTGTTTCACCGTTTGTAAAGAAAGTGAATGCAAATTCACTGAAATCGACCGGTTTGCTGAGTTCTGAAATCCAGGAGAGCCTGAACAACTTTAAAGTGGTGGTGGCTTTTAACCGCCGCGATTATTTCAGAAAACGTTTTACAGAGGTCAACAAACAAAACTATTCGTCGGCAGTCAGGGCCGAAATCTCCAACAACATGCTTTTGCCGGTTTATACTTTTTTCTCGAATATCGGCATGCTGATTACGCTGGTGCTGGGGATTTATTTTATTGTACATGGCCAGTTTACGGTGGGTTTGCTCATCAGCTTTATCGGGTATGCCAATAGTTTTTACAACCCGCTTCGACAACTAGCCTCGTTGTGGGCCAGTTTCCAGGTGGCGCTGGCCGCGTGGGAACGCATCCGCAAAATTCTGAATCTCGAAAGCAACCTGGTTCAGGTTGAAGCCGCAGAAAACAAAGAGTCGGAAGACCTGCTGTCATTCCGCGATGTTACTTTTGCCTACCCGAACGGGAAAGAGGTGCTGCACAACATCACTTTCAACCTGAAAAGGGGAAAAACTTATGCTTTTGTGGGGCCGACAGGCGGTGGAAAAACAACGACCGCCTCGCTGATTGCCCGTTTGTACGACCCGACCGGTGGGAAAGTATTGCTGAATGGTTTTGATATCCGGTCGTTTTCGCCGGCTGAAAGGGTGAAAAAAATCGGGTTTATTTTGCAGGACCCGTTTTTGTTCAGCGGCACCATCCGCGAAAATATTTTGTACGGAAACGAAGAATACAGTAACCTGACCAACAAACAGCTTCACAAGGTTTTTGCGGAGTCGGGTCTTGAAACACTTTTGCAGCGGTTTGAAAACGGTTTCGATACGAAAGTGAATGTAACTGGTGAAAGCATCAGTCTCGGACAGAAGCAGTTGGTGGCTTTTATGCGCGCGGTTTTGCGCAAACCCGAGTTGCTGATACTTGATGAAGCAACTGCAAACATTGATACCTTGACGGAAAAACTGTTGGACGAAATTCTGCAGAAACTGCCTGTTGAAACCACCAAGGTGATTATTGCCCACCGCCTGAATACCATTGCCAATGCCGATGTCATCTATTTTGTCAACGACGGAATGGTCACCCGTGCCGGCTCGCTGGCCGATGCCATGGATTTGCTGATGAAAGGCAAAATGGCAAGCTGAGTTATTATATTTCCGTTGGCTTCAGCCAACAGTTCGGCGACCTGGGAAAGAAGATTGGCTTAAGCCACATTACCATTTATTGATTTCAATAGATTTATCTCACCTGATTTCTTTTTTTATTACCGTTGGCTTTAGCCAACGGTTAGTCGATATGAATAGAAAAAGGCTTTAGCCACATTTATTCCTTTTCTTTCACAAAGTTCCATCCATATTTCAACATAAACTCATCAATTTCTACCTCAAAAGATTTAAATCTATGATGTTCCTCGTGATTCTGAATGTATTTTCTGACTTGCTCAAGGTGGCTTTCGCTAACGCTTACCACCCAATAATCATCTTGCCACGCAAATTTTCCATGTACAATTTTATTCTTGTTAATCCAAAAAGATGATTCACCTTTAATGAGTTGCAAAACGCCTGAAATGGTCTGATCCTTCCCTAAAGAAATCAAACAATGAACATGCTGTTTGTGACCACCAACAGAATCCATCCAAATGTTTTTCTCTTTTGCATTTTCAGCGATATGTTTAAAAATCACATTTCTAATTTCCGAAGAATTGAAGAAAGGTGTGCTTTTGTAAGTTGTGAAGACCAAATGAACCCAAATTCTGACCCAACTCATTTTTGTAAATTTTGAAGTTAATTGTCAAAAATACAGAATTTTATGAATGTGGCTAAAGCCCTTTCCAAGTTAATATGTAAACCCGTTGCCTGAAGGCAACGGTAATAATCAGGAACAAAAGTTTTTTATATTTCCGTTGGCTTCAGCCAACGGTTAGACGAAATGAGAAGAAAAAGGCTTTAGCTACATTATAGAAATGATTAATCGAGTTCCAATCCCATTTTTCAACCCTTTAAAATTGCCTGCCGGTATTTAAAATTTTAGATTTGTGGTTATTCAACAAATAACTACTAGCAATGAAATCAATCCTTTCAATTTTCCTGCTGTTTTGGATTTTTAGTGCCGGTTTTGCACAACAACTCCCCGACAGAACACTTGTATTAAAACAAATGGAACTCGCCAACCAGTATTTTATGGATAAATGGCCCGATATGGGTAAAACCATCATCACCAACCGCGAAAGACCCAGCAATATCTGGACACGCGGCGTTTACTACGAAGGATTGATGGCGCTGCACACAATTTATCCGAAAAATGAGTATTACGATTACGCGGTGGCCTGGGGCGAATTTCACCAGTGGGGAATGCGAAATGGAACCACCACGCGCAACGCCGACGACCAGTGCTGCGGGCAGACTTACATTGATTTGTACAATATTTTGCCTGACCCCGAACGGATTAAAGATATCAAAATCTGCATGGATATGCTGGTGAATACCCCGCAGGTTGACGACTGGTCGTGGATTGACGCCATACAAATGGGAATGCCGGTTTTTGCCAAACTGGGTGTTTTGTGCAACGATTCGCGTTATTTCGAAAAGATGTACGAGATGTACATGTTTACCCGCAACCAACATGGCGACAACGGTTTGTTTAATGAAAAAGATGGCTTGTGGTGGCGCGACAAGGATTTTGACCCGCCTTACAAAGAACCGAATGGAGAAGATTGTTACTGGAGTCGTGGAAACGGCTGGGTGGTGGCTGCACTGGTTAAAGTGCTTGAAATTATTCCTGAGAATGAATCTCACCGCAAACAATATCTCGATGATTACAAAAAAATGATGGAAGCACTGGTCCCTATTCAGCGTGAAGATGGATTCTGGAATGCAAGTCTGCACGACCCCAACAATTTTGGTGGTAAAGAACTCAGCGGAACTGCGCTTTTTGTGTACGGAATGGCATGGGGCGTAAACAACGGAATTTTGTCGCGTGAAAAATACCTGCCTGTTTTGTTAAAAGGCTGGAATGCAATGGCAACTGAAAGCCTTCAGGAAAACGGATTTCTGGGTTTTGTGCAAAGCACCGGAAAAGAGCCCAAAGACGGACAACCGGTGACCGTGGATAAAATCCCCGATTTCGAGGATTTCGGGTTGGGTTGTTTCCTGTTGGCTGGCAGCGAAGTATATAAACTGAAATAATTTTTAGGTACTTTGAACGAAATAGCTCTCTTTAACTAAGAAAGCTAAGAAGATATTGTCAGAATTTAAGATTTTAACGCAATGCTCGCTGAGCTAACACAAAGTTTGCAATGCAGGGGTTCATATATTCAATCCTTTGCGGTCATAGCGCATACTTTGCGACCTCTGCGTTTTGAAAAATTTGGATTACTTCAATAATATACTGAAATAAAGCATTTAAACAGAGCTTCAATTTGAACCTGACTTAATGAAAAAAATAAGTATTTCAACCAATTAAACCATCTGATTATGAAAACGATTTTGGTATTTGCATTTCTGATTGTTTTTTCAGGAGCAGTTTTTGCCCAGGAAAAACCCATCGTGATTGAAACAAAAAACACGGCGCTGGTTTACAAAGCCGGGATGCAAAACAAACTGACACAGGCATATTTCGGCGAAAAGCTGGCCAATGCCGAAGATTACAACATGCTTTTCGGGCGGAATGAAGCTTACGCACCCGCCGGAGGTGACAACCTGAACGAACCGGCCATCCGGATAGTGCACAACGACGGCAATCCTTCGCTCGCATTGTCATTCGACAAAGTGGAGGTGAACCGAGAAAACGATAATGTTTCAACTACCATCATTTGGCTGAAAGATGATGTTTACCCGGTTTCAGTAAAAATGTTTTTTAAAACCTGGTTCAACGAAGACATCATCGAAACCTGGACAGAAATCAGTCACAACGAGAAAAAGCCGGTTTTGCTGACCAATTTTGCTTCGTCGATGCTGAGTTTTAACGAACGCGATTACTGGCTGACCCATTTTCATGGCAACTGGGACAAAGAGATGATTCTGCAGGAAACACAGTTGACCAGCGGCATCAAAATCATCGACAGCAAGCTCGGAACGCGTGCCAACAAATTCCAGGCGCCCATGTTTTTTCTGTCGATGAACAATCCGTCCACCGAAACCGAAGGCAAAGTTGTGGCTGGAACGCTGGCGTGGACAGGCAATTTTCAGTTTGTATTCGAAATCAACGAAACCAATACTTTACGGGTGCTGGCAGGCATGAATCCGTATGCATCTGAATACCAGCTGAAACCCGGTGAGATTTTCAAAACACCCGGATTTATTTACACTTTCTCACCTAACGGCCGCGGACAGGCCAGCAGAAACCTGCATAAATGGGCACAAAAATACAGGGTGCTCGACGGAATGGGCAACCGCAATACCTTGCTCAACAACTGGGAAGCCACCTATTTCGATTTTAACGAAAACCGGCTTGTTGAACTTTTTGACGGCGGAAAAAAACTGGGTGTGGATGTGTTTTTATTAGACGACGGCTGGTTTGGCAACAAATACCCGCGCAGCAACGACCGGGCCGGGTTGGGAGACTGGCAGGAAACAAAAGAAAAACTACCACACGGAATCGGTTACTTGGTTGAACAGGCCGAAGCAAAAGGCATCAAATTCGGCATCTGGATTGAGCCAGAAATGGTGAACCCGAAAAGCGAATTGTACGAGCAGCACCCCGACTGGATTCTGAAACTGCCCAATCGCCCGGAACACCTGTCGCGCAACCAGCTGGTGCTCGATTTGACCAATCCCGAAGTGCAGAAATTTGTATTCAATGTGGTGGATGAAATGATGACCAAACATCCGAAAATCGCCTTTATTAAATGGGACTGTAACCGCGAAATGACCAATGCTTATTCCACTTACCTGGGTGATAAACAGTCGCATTTGTACATCGACTATGTAAAAGGTTTTTACAAGGTGATGGAAGATTTGCGCGCAAAATATCCCAAACTGCCCATCATGCTTTGCTCGGGTGGGGGTGGCCGCACCGATTATGAGGCGATGAAATATTTCACCGAATTCTGGGCCAGCGACAATACCGATCCGCTCAACCGTATTTACATTCAGTGGGGGTACTCTAACTTTTTCCCGGCTAACACCATTTGCAATCACATCACATCGATGGGCAAACAATCGCTGAAATTTAAAACCGATGTGGCGATGATGGGAAAAATGGGTTACGACATTAGGGTTGAGGAGTTTACGCCTGAAGAACTGGAGTTCAGTCAGCAGGCTTTAAGAGATTACGCCCGGTTAAAAGAGGTGATTTGGTTTGGCGACATGTACCGTTTGATTTCGCCCTACGAAGAAAGCCGCGCTGCTTTGATGTATGTTTCGGAAGCAAAGGAAAAGGCCGTGTTGTTTTGCTATACCATCAATGCATACCGCGAAAACATCACCAATGCTGTAAAACTGCAGGGTCTGGATGCTGCAAAAAAATATGAAGTAAAGGAAATCAATGTTGAAAAACGCGGCGATGGCAGTCGTCCCCCGCAGTTTGGCGGAAATACAAACCGTGTTTACTCGGGCGACTACCTGATGAAAGTGGGCCTCAACGTCCGCAGCGGCCGGGGAGATTTATCGAGCAATGTTTATGAGATAACGGAGGTGAAATAGTTAGCAGAAATCTCTGAAAATATTGGAAGCGCCGGTTTTGCCGGCGTTTTCTGTTTAAGGAATGTTGAGATATAAAAAAAGTCGTTCTTGTCAGGCAGGATTCAATTTCGGCTAAGTTTTTGTTTACTTGAGAATTGCAAAACAAAAAGGTATCTGGATTTAGAAATATTGTATTTTTGAATAAAATCCATCAAATCATGGAACTAACGCTCATTCGAAGCAAAATTTACGAAATAAGGGAACAAAAAGTAATGCTGGATTTTGATCTGGCAGAATTGTACGGAGTTGAAACATCACAGTTAAAACGCTCGGTAAGGAGAAATATTGAACGTTTTGAAGGTGATGATTTTATGTTTGAAGTTACAAGAGAGGAACTTTCAAGATGCCAGATTGGCACCTTGAACAAAAGCCGCGGGAGTAACATAAAATACCTTCCTTTCGCATTTACTGAATTAGGCGTTTCAATGCTGAGCAGTGTTCTAAATTCAAAAACAGCAATCGGGATTAACCGTAGTATCATGAGGGCGTTTGTTGCTGTGCGTAAATTGATTTTGACTCCACCAATGGATCGTTTAGCAGAACTTCAAAAGGAAATAGATAATCTGAAAGAATATATCGAAGAGGTGTTTTCTGACTTTAACGACATTAATGAAGATACTCAAATGCAACTTGAACTAATCAATCAAACCCTGGCTGAATTGCAGGCAACCAAAAAAACAGTTGAAATCCCCAGAAAGCCAATCGGGTTCCGCAATACAGAAGATAGTAATTGAATGGCAGTTCCGATTTCAAAGCCGATTAATTTTTAAATTTGGAAATCAATCAATCTTAAAGCATGGACACACTTTTATTCTAAAAAATCTGAATTTTCTCCGATACTTTTTCTCATCTGGTGGTACTTTATTAGAAACAGGCAATAAAAGTGGAAGCAAAAAATCAGAAAATAGCAGAATTTATGCGGCTGTATAAACCAATCGAAAACCGGTTGTCAGCTTATTGCAGGGTGGTTGCCAAAAACGAGGCAATGGCCCTCGACCTTGTTCAGGAGACACTGCTCGCGGCTTTTGAAAATTTTGATAAACTCAGAAATTCTGAAGCATTTATCTTTTACCTGTTTGGAATTGCCAGAAATTGCCAGTCAAAACATCAGCGCAGAGTTAAGTTTTTAGGTAATCAGGATGATGTCAAAAATTCAAACATCGAAATTACTTCAGATTCGATGGAGTTGAGTTATGATACCGAACTCATCAGAAAATCAATAGCCTATCTGAATGATGAACAGCGCGATGTTATGCTCATGTTTCACATTATGGGTTTTTCTGTTAAAGAGATTGCCCATAATTTTTCGATTACCGAAGCAGCTGTTAAAAACCGCTTGTTGCGCGGGAGAGAAAAACTCCGGCAAATGATTTCTGATAAAGAGTCGCTAACAATTAAATCATCAGGGAAATGAAAAAGCATGAAATTACAGATAGCGGGCTGGACAAAATATTCGGTAAAATTATTGAACAGCGTCCTTTGTTAACCGATGAACAGGTTAATCTGTTGCTGACAAACCCTTCTGGAAAAGTTGTAGAAAAACCGGGTAAGAATTTTCTCCGATACTTTTTAAAGTTATTCATACCAACCGTCTCTGTGGTTTTGATTCTGATTTTGGCATTGATTTGGTTAAAACCCGAGCCCGGTCGGGATGAAAATGACATTGAAAACAATTTGATTTCGAATCAAAAAATAGTAGTTCTGGATGATTCAATTCAAATGAAATCAGTTGATAGTTTAAAGAATTTTCAGAAAGAATTAAAAGATTCAAAAGGCAATTTAGCAGAAGTAGTTCATAAAAAACCTGAAATTTCTATAGTTGATATTTTCAGTAATTTTAAAAAGAAACCACAGGTTTTTTTGATAAAATCAGACCGAGATACATCCATCTATTGTAAGGAAGGAACTTTGATAAAAATTAAGGCAAATTCAATTATTTTAGAAAAATCAGGCGAATTAAAGTCGGCGGTTGTAAAACTTGAGGTGGAGGAATACTATAAAATCTCAGACATGATATTTGCCAATTTAACGACAACTTCAGACAAAAAAATGCTTGAAACCGGCGGTATGATTCATATCTCCGCAACTGCACATAATGAAAAATGTATAGTTAAACCAGGAACAGCAATCGAAATTGGGTTTCCATTTTCACTGAAGAAAGACAAGATGATATTGTTTGAAGGCGTGCGTTCAGGTAATTTAATTGACTGGAAACTTGAGAATAAGACTGATGATGTAAAAATCAGCAATGAATTAACATTAATTGACGTTGCCCCGGTAACGGATTCAAATTCGGAAGTATTTTTTATAGTAGAAGATATGCCGGAATTTCCGGGAGGAGAACAGGCAATGCGCAGATTTTTAAAAGAGAATGCAATTTATCCAAGTTCAATGCTTAATAAAAACATCGAAGGGAAAGTTACTGTAACCTTTGTAGTTGATTCAGAGGGAAATACCACAAACATCAGGGTTGTAAAAGGATTGGATGAAACACTCGATAAAGCTGCTGTTTATGCGGTCAGCAATTTTCCAACCTGGAAGCCGGGAAAGCAACGGGGAAGACCTGTTGATGTTTCTTATACAATTTCGGTGAATTTTTCTGCCCCGGAAGGAGAACTGAATCAGGAAGAAATAAACAAGTCAAAAGTGCTTGAAGAAAAACTCAAATCATTTCAATATGACAATGAATCGGCAAAATTCCTCTCAAACAGTGAAAGGAACCGGAAGTTTGAAAAGAATATCGGGGATGGAAATTTTAAGGAAACTTCAGTTTATGAAGTAAACAGGTATCTTTTCAGCTCTAACCGATTCGGATGGTTGAATTGTGACCGTTTTTTAGATGAAAACAGAAACCTGACAGATTTATACATTTTGAATGAAAAACCGAAAAATACAATTGTTAATGTAATTTTTCATCGCTTTAAATCCCTGGTTCCCGGAAATATTGAATCTGAGAAAGTAGTTTTTCGAAATATTCCAGCTGGAGAAAAAGTTACCATAGTAGCTGTAAAAGCTGAAGAATCTGAAATTTTACTTTCAGTAAAAGAAATTGTCGTAACCGATAAAAAAGATATAATTCCGGATTTTCAGAAAGTTACATTGGAACTGCTGAAAAACGAAATGGAAAAGCTGGATAAAATTCATCAATAAGATTCCATTATTTTTTATTTTTATTTGCCCTAATTCAATATAAAAAGATTGAAAATAAATATATATTTATTGAATAACAATAAAATATTATTATATTTGTGGCGTAATTTTAAAATTGATTTTAGTATGTCAACAAAAACAGATTATGCATTTATAGCACTGAACGTGATTTCGTGGATTATTTTTATCGGTTTATGCTTCGAGGCCGGAGCAATAATTTTCAATGCGTTTTTTACCTTGTTTTATAATCCCTTTGGCGCAGGTAAATTATTGGATGTGGCGAGTTTAGCGGAACTGTACAATTACAATCAAAGCTATTATGTTACAATCATTTCGCTAATGATTATCACCGCTGTGTTGAAGGCTTTGATGTTTTACCTGATTGTGAAGATTTTTCACGACAAAAAGTTTGACCTTTCGCATCCGTTTAACGAATCTGTTCGGAAATTTATCATAAACATTGCCTGGCTCGCTTTGGGAATTGGTTTTTTTTCGTTCTGGGGTGCTAAAGACACCGAAAATTTTGTGGCAGAAGGAGTAAATATGCCCGACATTCAGCATTTAAATCTGGGCGGTGCCGATGTGTGGCTTTTTATGGGTATTGCGCTTTTGGTGATTGGCCGGGTTTTTAAAAAAGGAATCGAAATTCAGAATGAAAATGACTTAACCGTGTAAGCCATGCCAATAATCGTAAATCTTGATGTGATGATGGCCAAACGGAAAATGTCGTTAAACGAACTTTCCGAAAAGGTGGATTTAACGCTTTCGAACCTTTCGATTTTAAAAACGGGAAAGGCAAAAGCCATCCGTTTTTCAACGCTCGAAGCCATTTGCAAAGTGCTGGAGTGCCAGCCCGCCGACATTCTGGAGTACAGGGAAAAATGATACAATAGCTTAAGAATGCCATCTTTTTAAAAGATGGCATCCTTATTCTGTTTATTTAAATTTGTTTACCTCTCCAAACAATACAAACTTCCGTTTGTGCTTGTAAAAATCAGGTAATTTTCGTGAATCACCGGAGTGCTGAAAATGCCACCCAGTTCGCATTCCACATCCAGAAACTGCTCGTTCGATTTGATGATGGAATAAATATCGTCGCGGTAAGTTCCGTCAGATTTGAAATATTTCTGCCGGTTATTTTTGTAAGTTTCGGTTTCAAAGCTCCAGATGTACTTACCGGTCAGTTTACTGAAAGCCTGCAGTTTTCCGTTGGTTGTTCCAACATACAAAAGAGTTTCACTGTATGCATTGTTTCCAAAAACCAGAAATTCCATGTTTGTTTTCCAGAATTCTGCGCCGGTTTTGGGGTCGGCGGCAATCAATACACGTTCGTCTGCTGAACCAATGTACAACACAGAGTCGCTGACACTGCTGTTCAGTGCCCAGCCCCGGAAAAATGCCTTGTTCCAGTGGCAAAAACCTTTTTCCACGTCGATTGCATAAAAGTTGTAATCGCGTGCCCCGATAAATACCTTGTCTTTATAAACAGTTGGCGAACCATTTACATCGCCCGTCGGGAAATATTTGTGGCCCACTGTTTTGAATTTCCAAACCAGGTTACCGTTTAGTAAATCGAGTGCATAAACAAACCCATCGAAGGAGCCAAAGAAAACTTTGTCACTTGCAATGGCAGGTGTTGTATGCACTGCATTCCCGGTTTTGAATTTCCAGATTTGCTTTCCTTTTTTTACATCGACAGCATAAAAATAACCGTCACCCGAACCAAAGTAAATCGTTTGATTGTGAAGCAGTGGAGTTGAATGAAAATAGTCGGCAAAATCAACTTTCTTTTCTCCTTTGGTTTCGAATTTCCAAACTTCTTTTCCAGTCTGTTTTTCGAGTTTGTAAATTGTGCCGTCGCCGCCGTTCAGGTAAAGATAATCGCCATCGATACAAACATTTGACCTGATTTCGCCGTTGGTTCGAAACTTCCATTTTTCGTTCCCCGATTCAATATCGATTGCATACAAAATACTGTCGTTAGCGCCAGAATAAACTGTGTTCTCGCTGATTACAGGTGACGAGAATATTGGTTTTGATGTTTTAAATTCCCATTTTATTTTAGGAAGTTCATCAAAATCCTTATTTAAAGAAGATTTGTTATCAGAAGTATTTTGCCCGGTGGAGTTTTGGAAAACCAGGAAAAACAAAAAACAGGAAATTATACGGGCGAAAAAATGTGTTGGATCATCTATCGATTTAGTCTTCATAAAATAAGAAGTTATTCATACCGAATTTGTTTACAAACAGATACCTAAATTACAAACAAAAAGCAGGTGAGATTTTTTTTGTACTAAATTCGAATAAAAATCAGGTTTATTTGTTGTTAGATAAAAACAGGTTCAAAAACTGAGGCTTTGGTTGGAAGGTTTAATTTTCCATTTTAAATCAGTATATTTTGCCTGGTTTTAACAATTCATTATTAAACAATGTGTTATGCAAAATTTGAATTACGGGGTGGTGGGGAATTGCAGGAGCGCTGCGTTGATATCCGAAACAGGAAGTATTGATTGGTTTTGCTTTCCTGATTTTGATTCGCCTTCTATCTTTTCAAAAATATTGGATGTTGAAAAGGGAGGAGAATTTAGCTTTGAGGTTTCGGATAAGTATTCAATCACTCAAAGATATATTGAAAATACCAACATTCTTTGCACCTTGTTTACATCCGACGAAGGGAGTTTTGAAGTATTGGATTTTATGCCCCGGTATAAACTTAATGATACCGATTATTACCTGCCGCCAGAAATCTATCGTTATATCAGGTTATTATCAGGGACTCCCCGTTTCAGGGTAAATTATAACCCGAAAATGAAATATGCCGAAAAGGAAGTCGTTCATGCCGTTAAAAAACGGTTTGTTAAATCCCATTCAGTCGATGACCCTTTGGATTGCATTTATCTCTATTCAAGCATTTCATCTGCTTTTATACTTGGTAAAAAGGAGATTGTGCTTGAAAATGACCAGTTTATTCTATTGTCGAACAACCAGAAGTTAATTAATATTGATATTAACCGGGTAAGCCTTGAATACAACCGCACAAAAATATATTGGCTGAACTGGATAAACCGTTCTAAAAAATTCACATTACATAACGCGATTATCACCCGCAGCATGTTGGTTTTAAAACTGATGTCGTTTCACCCAACGGGAGCTGTACTTGCTGCTTTAACAACCAGTATTCCTGAAACTATTGGAGAAGTAAGGAACTGGGATTATCGTTTCTGCTGGCTTCGCGATGCTTCAATGTCGATTGAAACACTTATGGATATGGGGCATTACGGGGCAGCACGCCGGTTTATTGTATTCATAAAAGGTATTCTGAAATCGAAACAGGATAAATTTCAGATTATGTACGGCATCAGGGGTGAACGCATTCTGCACGAAGAAGAACTGTCGCATTTGGCCGGATACGAAAATTCGAAACCGGTGAGGATTGGTAACGCGGCCTATTTCCAGAAACAAAATGATGTGTATGGATACCTGATGAATGTAATTTACCAGTATTACAAATATTTCCCCGGAACACTTGATGAAATTGAAGATATTTGGGAAGTGGTTAAAAATATCGTCAGGGCAGTGATGGCCGACTGGAGAAATCCGGATAACGGGATATGGGAAATCCGCAATTCCGACAAACATTTCGTGTTTTCGAAAATAATGTGCTGGGTAACACTCGACCGCGGAAGAAAGATTGCCCAATTGCTGAACATGAAAGAACATACAAAAAGATGGAAAACTGAGGCCGACCTTATAAAGACTGATATTCTGAAAAATGGATGGAACGAACAATTGCAAAGTTTTACCCAAACTTATCACGAAACAGATTTGGATGCCTCGCTTTTGCTGATGGAAGAATATGGATTTATTTCAGGTTCCGATGAGCGTTATCGAAAAACGGTTCAGGCCATAAAAAAAGGACTTTTTTATAAGGGATTAATGTATCGTTACATCAATGCCGATGATTTTGGGCGATTGTCGTCTTCGTTCACCATATGCACTTTCTGGCTCATCCGCGCACTCTATGTTACAGGCGAAACCGAAGAAGCAAAAGAAATTTTCGACAGGATTGTAGGCTATTCAAATCACCTGGGGTTATTCAGCGAAGATCTGGACTTTGATACCAAAAGGCAACTTGGGAATTTTCCGCAGGCATACTCGCATTTGGCCTTGATAAATACTGCCACACTATTTTCAGAAGAAAGCCCTGTTTCCCGATTTATTCGGCCTTAACCGAAGTCAAATTTTGATAGTACGTTCCGAAATTAAGCTATTCAAAAGATTAATGGTATCATGTTGTGGCAGACTGAACCTTGCATGTTCCGAGATAGAACCTACTTTTATGGTTATGGCTTCTGGCGGTAAGGCGCGAAACATATCTTCATCAGTAACATCGTCGCCCATTGCCATAACAAAGTCAAATTTATCAGCGCTCATCAAACGGGTAGCTTCAATTCCCTTATCCACACCCACCATTTTTATTTCAATTATTTTATTTCCGCGCATAATCTGAAGGTTTAAACGTGTGCAGGGATTCATCAGCGCATTTACAAGTTGTTGTTTCCTTAGCTCAGCCAGCCATTTATCGCAATTCCGGTAATGCCAGGAGATGGAGGTTTTTTTCATTTCTATTCTCGAACCGGGAGTTTTATCCGTGGTTTTTTGAAGAATATCCAATATTTCTTCATCAACCGGGAGATCATTTCTGATGTTTTCGTGCCATTTGCCATGTTCTTTAAAAAATGCCCCATGTTCTGCGGCCAGATTCAAGTCAATTTCGCTAAACCATTTGTCAAGAAATTCTGCATCGCGGCCGCTGCTGATTACCAGATGGTTTCTTTTATCTGCCGCCAGAAGTTTCAGGGTTTCAATCAATTGCTTGTCAGGAATAGCAAATTCCGGATTTTTTGCAAATGGCACAAGAGTTCCATCGTAATCTAAAATGATTAGTCTTTTAGTTGCTTTTTTATACAGTTCCCGAATTTCATTTAATGAGTCAACGCCTATTTTTTTATTCTGAAGTAAAATATTGATTTTTTTTATTGAAGCCAATTCCGTGGTAAAATCGTGTGCCCATTTGTTGACTGTTTGCTTCGAAAGTGTTTTGCGCATTTTTTCCATCCGCTTTTTCTTCTCTTCTTCAGACATTTTCAAGGCCTCTGACAAGGCTTCTTCAATTTCATCAATGTTATTTGGGTTAATAATTATTGCTTGTTTCAATTCGGCAGCCGCGCCGGCCATTTCGCTTAAAATCAACATTCCAGGTTCATCGCGTTTTACAGCAATGTATTCTTTTGCAACGAGGTTCATCCCGTCGCGCAAGGGCGTTACCAAAGCAAAATTGGCAATGTGATACAATGCCATCAGTTCTTCGAACGGAAATCCGCGATAAAAATAGTAAACAGGGCTCCAGTCGAGCGATGAGTAAAGTCCGTTAAGCGAGCCAATCATCTCATCGATTTTGGTTTTCAGTTCGGCATACCTGTCCACACTGTCTCTTGATGGAACAACAACCATAACCAAAGAAACTTCACCCCTGTATTCAGGATTGTTTTCAAGAAACTGAGCAAAACCTTTCAGTCTGTGAATGATGCCTTTACTGTAATCGAGCCTGTCAACCGAAAGTACTAATTTGTGGTTGCCAAAGTTTTGCCTGAATTGATTGGCCATTTTCTGCACTGTTTTATCCAGAATTGCATCGTGGTGCAAGTCGTAATTAATTCCCATCGGGAATGCATCAACGTGTATTACCCTGTCATTATAATGAATCTCGTCCAAATCGCTGTCGAGCCCAAGAACACGATAGGCTGCACTGATAAAATGACGCATATAATCGTGCGTATGAAAGCCAATCAGATCGGCGCCCAGCAATCCTTTTAATATTTCAGCACGCTCGGGCAAAACACGAAACAGTTCGTACGAAGGAAACGGGATGTGGTGAAAATACCCGATACTGATTCCTTCAATTCTTTCCCTGAGCAACGCTGGCAAAAGCATCAACTGGTAATCCTGAATCCAGACCATGTCTCCGGGTTTAAGAATCTTAACAGCTTCGTCGCAAAACAGGCGATTTACCTCCTGATACGATTCCCAGAATTTTGTTTCGTATTGAATATAGGTATAGAAATAATGGCAAAGTGGCCAGATCATGCTATTGCTGTAACCCTCATAATAATCACGTATCTGGTCTTCAGAAAGAAAGACCGGATGAAAATTCTCAGGCAATAAACCCGCGCGAATTTCATCTTTTTCCTCGTCGTTATCCGAAAAAATTCCCGGCCAGCCAATCCAGTTCTTTTCTTCAAAATCCTGCAACGAGCCCAGTCCTGTGGCTAGTCCACCTTCGCTGCGTTCATATACATATTCATTATCAGTTTTGCTCACTTTTAGCGGTAACCGATTCGAAATAATATATAGTGCCATTTTTAAGTTATTTTAAACGACAGGAATGAAAAATTTTACCAAATGTAAAAGCATATGTTTCTGTTCGTTTTTATGAAATACCGTGAATTTAGTAAAAAAAAACAGCTTTTCTGTTTTGATGAGCTACTAAAACAACAGCAGATGAGTATAAATAACCTTATTTTATTTTTACAAAATTGTCAAAATCAGGATATTTATTTTGTTGAGCTTATCAACTAAACTTCCCCTACTTCAAATCGAAACAGGGAATTGTTCCTTTTTTCCCTGTATAAAAAGCTCTGCATTTTAATTAATTATTGAGATGGAGCGCTGTTTTAGATGGTGCAATTATTTTCAATGTAAAATTAGGATGAATATCCCGCTGGGAACAATCACATTGCAATTCAGACTGAATTTTTTTTCAGTTACAACGAATAAAGTCATTATGAGTTTGTGGCCGATGCACATTAAGTTGCAAATTATGGCATTATTTCTGACTTCCTTTGTGCTCCCGGCTGAACAGGGGTTTATTGCATGTTACTTTGTTATTGAACTTTAAAATTTATCTTTGGCAGCTTCAAATTTGAATATTAATAAATGAATATCTTTAAAAATCACACTTTTCATATACCCGTGCTGGGCGTTGGCTATTCTGTTGATACACCCATCAAGGTTGCCCCGCTTGGTATTTCTTCGGTAATTTCGCTGGTTGACGACTCTACTATTGAAAGAATGCGAGAGTTTTACAGTCAGAAATTCGACATCCCGTTTAAGAAAATTACCCGGGATGTGGAAGATTTCAGGGCCAAACGAATTACATCGTATCTGAATGTTGTTGATGAAATAGTACAACGAAAAGTGGCTGAACTGAAAAATAGTGTTTCGGAGGCGGGTGGTGAGTTTGAAAAATATCTTCAGCTTTTACCCGATGCCACAGAAATAAGGAAGAAATTAAACCTGGCGCAAAAAAGCCGCGAAGCTGCCGACGAATTCAGAAAATGGGTCGATTCAAAACTGCATGTTGGTTCAATTGATGTAAACATTATGACCAAACTCGACAAAACCAATTACAAAGACGGCGTTGAATTACCAGCCGAACACAACGATGCACATGCTGCGCTGCGTGGATTTGCCAACAGCAAACTTAATTCGTCGCTTGTTCTTTCGGCCGGAATGAGTCCGCGGTTGTACAGCTACATCGAAAATTTCAAAGATTTTTTTCCCGATGTAAACGGGTTTATTCAAAAGAAAATCATTCTGAAAGTGAGCGATTTCCGTTCGGCATTTGTACAAGGAAAGATTTTTGCAGGCAAAGGGTTGTGGGTCTCAGAATACAGGATTGAGTCGGGTGTAAACTGTGGTGGACACGCATTTCCGACCAACGGCATTTTATTTGGTCCGATTCTCGAAGAGTTTAAAAAGAATCGCGACCAATTGTACGAGACGTGCATCGGGTTGTACAAATCGGCATTACAAAAAAAGGAAATGCCTCAACCAGCCGAAGCTCCCGAAATGAAAGTTACTGCACAAGGCGGTGTTGGCACTGCCGAAGAACATACATTTTTGCTTGAAAATTACGGAATGGACAGCGTGGGCTGGGCTACCCCGTTTATGCTCGTTCCCGAAGTTATCAGTATTGATAACGAAACGCTGGATATTCTGGCAAAAGCAAAAGAAGACGATTTGTATTACAGTGGTTTATCTCCGCTTGGCGTTCCTTTTAATACAGTAAAAGGAGTTTCGATGAGTTTACGCAAAGCCGAACTGGCAAAAAGCGGAAAACCCGGATACAGTTGTACAAAAGGATTTTTGAAATACAATACCGAGTTTACCGAAAAACCAATTTGTACTTCCTCGAAAGAGTATCAGCGCAAAAAACTGAAAGAACTCGCAGAACAAAATTTGCCTGAACCCGAGTACCGGAAAGCATACGAAAAGATTGTTGAGAGAGAGTGTTTGTGTAACGGATTGAGCACTTCAGCGTTGATTTCGAAAGGGATTGAAGTAAAACCTGATTTCAAAGTAACCTGTTGTCCGGGGCCCAATCTGGCGTATTTTTCAAAGGTTTCTACTTTAAAAGAAATGGTTGACCATATTTACGGACGTTTGAACCTGCTTGATAACCGCCACCGTCCGCACATGTTTTTAAAAGAACTCAGCATGTATCTCGACATTTTTAAAGAGCGGATGGAAAACTTCCTGAAAAACCAGGAGGATTCAAAAGAACTAAAGCAGTTGCAGGTTTTTCAGCAGAATCTTTTTGATGGAATCAGCTATTACCAGTCATTGTTTGAGGAAAAGAAAAGGGAAGTGGTTGAAGAACTTGAACAACTGATCGCAAAATACCCTGCGTTGAATTACGCATTCAAATAGTCAGGTTACAGGTTTCGGGTTGCAGGTTTCACTTCAAGAATCGAGTATCAAGTATCAAGAATCGAGTATCAAGTATCAAGAATCAATTATCGGATATCAAGTATCAAGCATCCAGCATCCAGTATCTGAGCTATTTCCCTTTCCGCCAGAAACGCAATGCAGTTTTCTCAGGGAATATGCCGTGACTGACTGATTTTACATCTTCGATAGAATAAAAAGCTTTAGGATTGGTGGTTTTTACAATTTCTTCCACCTTCTGAATTTCGTTGCGATTGATGATGCTGTAAATTATACTTACATTTTCGTTTCCGCCATGTGCTTCATGGTGAGTTATTCCATATCCTGCTGCTTTAAGATTCATAATCAGATTACTGGCATCTATACTTGTGATAATCTGAATTTTTACAATACCGATGGCCATTTTTTCCTCAATGATTAATCCAATGTAGTTTCCTGTTGCAAATCCGCTGGCATACGCCACATAGCACACCCAGTTGTCGAGATTCTGAATAATTCGGGTAATGGCAAGCAACCAGATAAACACCTCGAAAAAGCCAAGAACAGGTGCTATGTATTTGTGCCCTTTGGCAACCATCACAATGCGAATGGTGCCAATGGTAACATCAACAATACGCGATAAAAAAATGAGCAAAGGCAGTACCAGGAAGGTAAATAGGTCGCTGTTGAAAAATGTATCAAGGATAATCATGACAAGTTTTTTTACAAAGCTAAAAAACGTGATGATTAAAATTCAGAAGTGAAGTGGAACCTTATTTTTTTGAATTCGTCCTGCGCCATTTGCAAAATAAAAGGTGAATCGGCCATAAAAACATCGCGCCCCAGTTTGTCTTTTGCCATTTTCTGGTGTTTCCGCTTTTTGAATTCTTCCAGCTCTTTTTTATCGTCGCTTTGTATCCAGCAGGCTTTGTGCATCGGCATGGTTTCGAAACGGCATTTGGCGCCGTATTCATGTTCAAGCCTGAACTGAATCACCTCAAACTGTAGCTGTCCAACGGTTCCAATGATTTTCCGCCCGTTAAACTGGCTGGTAAAAAGCTGGGCCACACCTTCATCCATTAACTGGTCAACGCCTTTGCCCAATTGTTTCGATTTCATCGGGTCGGCATTTTCGATGTAACGGAAAAGCTCGGGCGAAAAACTTGGCAATCCTTTGTAGTGGATATCTTCTCCGTCGGTAATTGTGTCGCCAATGATAAAGTTCCCAGTATCGGGAACACCGATGATATCGCCGGGAAAAGCCTCGTCAATCACCTCTTTTTGTGCCGCCATAAATGCAGTTGGGCTCGAAATGCGGATGGTTTTACCTGTACGGATGTGTTTGTACATGTTGTTGCGGACAAACATTCCGGAGCAGATTTTCACAAAAGCGATGCGGCTGCGGTGGTTGGGGTCGATGTTGGCGTGGATTTTAAAAATAAAACCCGAAAATCGGTTTTCGTTGGGTTTCACTTCGCGCTCCTCGGCAAAACTGGGTTTTGGCGGCGGGGCAATTTCAAGAAAAGCATCCAACAGTTCCTGCACGCCAAAATTGTACAATGCGCTACCAAAAAAAACCGGAGCCAAATCACCCGCCAGGTATGGCACAGTATCGAATTCAGGGTAAACACCTTCAACAAGTTCGAGTTCGTCGCGCAAAACCTGTGCATCGCTGCCAATATAATTTTCAAGTTCTGGGTTACTGATATCTTCAAATTTTATTCTTTCTTCAATGGTTTGAATATCGGGTTTGAAAAGTTTCAGGCTGCGGTTGAAAATATTATAAACACCTTGAAAATCGGGACCATTGTTAATGGGCCAGCTCAGCGGGCGAACTTTAATCTGTAGTTGTTTTTCAATCTCATCCATCAGCGAAAACGGGTCGCCGGCCGGGCGATCCATTTTGTTGACAAAAACAATCACCGGCGTTTTGCGCATCCGGCAAACATTCATCAGCTTTTCGGTTTGCGGCTCAACGCCTTTGGCAGCATCGATAACAATAATTACGCTGTCAACCGCGGTGAGTGTGCGGAAAGTGTCTTCCTGGAAATCCTGGTGGCCAGGTGTGTCGAGAATGTTCACCTTGTAGCCGTTGTATTCGAAACCCATCACCGAGGTGGCAACCGAAATACCGCGCTGGCGCTCGATTTCCATAAAGTCGGAAGTGGCGCCTTTTTTTATTTTGTTGCTTTTAACAGCACCAGCCACACGAATTGCACCACCAAAAAGCAGCAGTTTTTCGGTAAGTGTGGTTTTCCCGGCATCGGGGTGACTTACAATCCCAAAGGTCCGCCTGCGTTGTATTTCTTCCAGAAATGTCATTTTCTAATCAGTTTATTTTGAGGGCGCAAAAGTAGCAAAGACATTTACAATTTAGCTATTTACGATTTACTATTGCTAACCTTTTCCAAAGTTCCAAACTTTGGAAAAGGTTAAAAACAAATTTTCAATTCTTCGCTTTCCTCAATACATACGAAATATAACCCCAGTATTTTTCGTGGAAACGGACGCTTTTTTTGCCGATAATATCGTTGTAAGTAGCAGGCTGGTCGTCGGGATGAAACTTCAGCTTTTCGCGGTCTTCGTACAACGCCGGTACTTCAGGGTGAAACTGTACAGCGAAAACATTCGGGTATTTTTTGTGTGCCAGCCCTTCCACAATTTTTCCATCGGCCGAAACCGCAGTCACTTCAAGGTTTTTTCCAATTTTTTCGGCAGCCTGGTGGTGACTGCTCAGTACCCGCGGGTTAAAGGATTTCGATACATCAATAGCTTTACCAAAAAACGGGTGGTTTGTAAACTGAATCGTATGCAGGTTAATACCCATCAAAAGTGAGTCTTCTACTATTTCCTGCCAGTAATTCCGGTGTAAATTCTGACGGCCAATTTCCACTGTTTTTTCGGGTGTTTCAGCAGCATAAATTTCAGCAGGAATATCCTGCACAAGCGTGCCTCCGGTAGCTACATTCATGGTTTGCATACCCAGACAAAATCCGGTAACTAAGTACTTTTTGTTTTCTTCAAGAAAAGGTTTGAAATCTTCGTTGCGGTAACTGCCAAGCAAATGAAAGAGAAAAGTGGTTTCAAAGCGGTGCCGGCCGGGATCGGTTACCACAGAAAGTGAATTTTCCTCGTCATAAATTTCAGGCTGAATATCGGGGCCACCAAAAAAGAAAACACCCTCCGAATTTTCGAAAACCTGCTTTAGTTGCGGCGTGCAATCATTATCACCAAAAAGATTTTCATCGATGAGTTCACCTTTTATCTCATGCAGGTAAAAGTTTTCAATTTTATTTTCATCAATGTATTTTTTTGTTTGCGAAAAATCATACGCCTGACCGGCAAAATAAACACCCACAAACTTCATTCTTTTTGTGTTAATATCAAGCAGTTTCGCTTTTACCAGAAACTGAACTGTTTTCAGGTTGGTAACCGTTGGGTTGGTAAGAATGATGTATTTTTTATGTTTGTTGAAATCGGTATTAAAAAAATCCTGCGAAGAAGCACTTAGAAACAGTGCAATACCTATTGTGAGTAGTAAAAATCTTTTCATGTAGTTTAATTTTCAGCCAAATATAACAATAGAAAAATGATGAGAAACCAGTGAAACTTCCAATTTTTCTACCTTTGGCAAAAATCAGTAAATCGGAATGATAAAAATACACAACCCTTTTACGGGCATGGGTAGCCGCGACAATTACAACTGTTTTGGCTGTTCGCCTTTTAACGAAATTGGTCTGCAACTTGAGTTTTGGGAAAATGGCGACGAATTGTTAGCCAAATGGCAGCCCCGACATTCGCTCGAAGGCTGGCACGATGTTTTACACGGCGGTATTCAGGCGTCGCTAATTGACGAACTGGCCGGCTGGGTTGTGCTGATAAAAATGAAAACATCAGGCGTTACCACGGCGCTGAACATCAAATACCTGAAGCCGGTAAATATTTCGAAGGGCGAAATCACCATCACCGGTAAAGTAACATCCGCCGACCGCAAAACAGCAACCATCAGCGCAGTGCTTTTTGATGGCGAAGGTGCTGAATGTGCCACCGGCGAGGCAATTTACTACTGCCTGCCCGAAAATGTGGCACGGGCAAAATACCATTATCCCGGTCACGAAGCATTTTATACAAAGTAAAAATTACCAGCCGGTAAATGTGCAGGGGTAAAAAAACGGGCGAAATTTTTTCAGGTCATTTCCGGATTGAATTGGTTGCTCACAAAATGCCGGTACAGAAAATCAGTGTCGGCGATGTTTGAATTTTTCCTGGTTCTGGATTAAATCGTCTTCTTCTTCGTACTCGTCATAAATCGATAAACGTTTTTTCGAACCTTTGTCTCTTGAAGCAATACCATTTCTCCCAAAATCGTAACTGTCGTCAAAATCAGAATGATTTTTCCTGATACTATTCTTTTTCATTTTTAAAAACAATAAAACTTAAAATGAATTAAAATCGATTAACTGTTAAACATTGGTGAAAAATAAAAATTTTTTGAATAAGTTGAGCCATCACTCATTTTTTTTCAATGTTTACAACGGCTGCAAAACGAAT
>JBFXFM010000062.1:0-24942 GCA_050179035.1 Draconibacterium sp.
AAAGTTCCTCGAAGGCAAAAAGTTCAGTACCGAACGTTTGGAAGCTCCGGGCGACAAAGACGGCTCTTTTGAATTGTGGGCATATTATCATTTGGGTGTTCCGTCGTTCAGCATGAACCTGTTTACGGTTCCGAAAGTAAAAGAAGAGAAGAAAGAAGGCGCTGAAACTGTTTCGTTGGACGATGTTGAAAAAATGAGTTCCGATGAATTTGTGGCTTTGGGCGAGGAAAAAATTGGAGCATTTCTGAAAGCCAATAACGCGCCCGACAGGTTTTCGGCAAGCGGTGTGATTGAAATGATGAAATCGGGCCGGTTTACGCCAAAACAAATGGCCGGCATGATGAAAAATGCGCCAAAGAAAGAAAAAGAAGGCGAACTGGGAGAAAAGGACAAAGCGCTGCTTGCTTATGCCGACAAAACAATGGAAGGTAAAGGATTTGCCGCATGGCAAAAGTACAATCACCCCACTTTGGGCGAAGTCGAAATTGGCGGATATGTTCCTTTTCTCGAATCGACTCCAAAACCTGAGATGATTGATTCGTTGTTAAGTACGCAATTGCCGTGGCTTTTGCAGCTCAGCAAAAAAATGCCGCAAATTGGCATAGCCAGCGAAAAAATAACCGACATGGGTGGCAATGTCTATAAAGTTGAACTTTACATCGAAAACAAAGGATATCTGCCCTACCCGATTGCCATGGGTCAGCGCAACAACGAGCCCGCACCGGTAATTGTAATTCTTGATGGCGAAATGCAGTTGCTCGAAGGAATCAAACGCACGCCGCTGGGTGGAATTGGCGGAAACTCGGTAAAGAAACTTACCTGGCTGATTCAAACTGACAAAAAAGAAATCAACGTAAAAATCGAATCGGCTGTTTTCGGACCGGCTGAAAAACAAATAAAAATCGGAGGTTAATTATGAAACGGATAAATATTATCATAGCACTTTTACTTGTTATATTTTCAGTAAAAGCTGAAACAAAAGGGAAAATCGAAGTTCCGCTCCGTTTCGACAGGTATTACAATTATGCCGAAGTAAACGAAGCGTTGAAAGCATTAAACACAGCCTACCCGCAGCTTACAAAACTCGAAGTGGTTGGTAAAAGCGACGAAGGCCGCGACATTTATGCACTCACCATCAACAACCCTAAAACCGGCGACGAGTTTACAAAACCCGGTGTTTATGTTGATGGCAATATCCACGGAAACGAAGTTCAGGCCGGCGAAGTTTGCCTGTATTACGCAAACATGCTGCTCACCAAATATGGCAAAAACGATAAAGTTACAAAAGCCGTTGACCGCAATGCACATTACATCATTCCGGTGGTGAATGTCGATGGCCGTTTTCACTTTTTTGAAGATGCACACACACCCAGTTCGAGCCGCAGCATCCGCATTGCCCGTGACGACGACAATGATGGGCTGTTTGATGAAGATGCACCCGATGATTTGGACGGCGATGGAAGCATTACACAAATGCGCATTAAAGACCCGAATGGCGAATACAAAGCCGACCCGAAAGACCCGCGGATTCTTGTTCGTGTTGAACCGGGTGAAAAAGGCGATTATACTTTGCTTGGTTCAGAGGGAATTGACAACGACAAAGACGGAAAACTCAACGAAGATGCCGAAGGTTATCTCGACCCGAACCGTAACTGGGGAAACACCTGGATGCCAAACTATGTACAACAGGGAGCCGGCAGTTTTCCATTTGAAGGGGTTGGTTTAAAAGCCATCAACGAATTCGTTCAGAAAAAACGGAATATTATTGTTGGCTTTTCTTTTCATAACAACGGCGGAATGTGGTTGCGTGTTCCTTCTGAAAAATCAATCAGGCTCGATCCTTCCGATGTTGCTGCTTATGATGTGATTGGCAAAAATGCTATAAAAATCACACCCGGTTATGTTTACATGCCATCGTATGATTTGTATCCAACGTATGGCGACACCGATGCGCAGTTCTTTTTTAATTATGGATTTTTCTCGTTTGTAGGCGAATTGTTCCAGCGTGAATCGGAAACCTACCGCGAAAAAACCGATAAACCAGCGCAGCCAGCTGCTGAACAATCTTCAGGTTCGCGACGTGGCGGAAACACTGAAGAAACCCGCGAACAGTTAAAGTTTAACGATTATGTGATGCAAGGTGAAATGTATTCAGATTGGAAACCATTTAAACATCCGGTTTATGGCGAAGTTGAAATTGGCGGCTGGATAAAAATGAGCTCGCGTTTGCCACAGCCGTTTATGCTGCCCGAATTGGTACACCGCAATGCTGCGGTGGTTTTTCTGGCTGCCGAAAATACACCCGAAATTTCGATGGAAGTTTTTGAAGTAAAAAATATCGGCAACAACCTCAATCAGGTGCGTGTTCGGTTGAAAAACAAAAATGGTCTGCCAAGTATGACTGCTGACGCTTTCAGCAAAAAACTATATACACCCGACATGCTGAAAGTAACCGGTGGCAAAGTGGTTGCAGGTGGAAAAATTCAGGATTACAGGCTGAACAAAGTTTCGTACAAGGAACAAAAACCTGAAATTCAATTTCTCTCTGTTCCAGGTTATGGAATTGTTGAATACCAGTTTCTTGTGGAAGGCAAAGGCGAAATTACTGTGGAGTACAGCTCACAAAAGGCAAACGATGTAAAAACAACTGTGAAGTTGTAAAAGCCTTTGTTTACTCATCGTATGACTTTAAGTCATGCGATGAGTAATTTAATAATTTGACTTTAAGTCATACGATGATTAATCGAATATAAAAGTCCCGGCAATTTTGGTTGCCGGGACTTTTTGTTTTTTGTTAATCTATGTTGCCCAGTTAAAAAGTAATTTAAAGTAAAGATTCTTCACTTCATTTTATAACGTTGCCAATGACAGATTTTAAAAATAAGACCCTGAAACAAGTTCAGGGTGACGTTCTGATGCATTGTTAGTTAGAACGTCATGCCGAATTCATTTCGGCATCTCCCTGTCATCCTATGTTTGAAAAATGAAGTTGATAAGTTGATTTTATAAATTTCAAAACACCGGTTGCAAATTCTCCCATTTCACTTTCCATTCGTCCGGAAAACCCGGGTTGCTTTTTGTGTTTCCCTCAAATCCTGCACACATCATGGCAACTGCGGTGAGCAAACCTCCATTTCCGGGCAAATAAATTCGCAGACGATTGTCCTGCCAGTTGTGGCCGTTTTTCAGGTAAGTATTTTTGGCCACGTCTTTTAACAGAAATTCAACAGCTTTTTCAGGCTTGCCCAACCTTGTTGCACTCATTGCCACCAGCGGGTAATCCCAGCCCCAGGTGCGTGGCCAGTTCCAAATTGAATCTATTTTATTGAATGTTGCTTCCATTGCCATGGTATCGATTTCTGACGAACCCGGTAACATGCCAAAACTGCCCAAAACCATAGGATGGTCGGAATAGTAATGCTCGTTTTCATACGAATCGGGCGCACTTTCAGCAGCCAGGTACAAACCATCATATATTGCCGGAACCGAAAGATTATCCAGTACATTCTGCCACTCAGCATTCGCAGGCATGTCCATTCTTTCTCGCCATTGCTGGGCAACCGACAATCCCCAGCGCCAATACGCCAGTTCAAAAGGAGGATTAAAAGTGATTTCCTTTTCAAGGCTTTCCTGCGCCGGAATCAGCGGCGAACCAAGTATGTAACGTTTATTTTCGTCATCCCACCGGGCAAAATCAGCCATAAAACCAGCAGTGGCAAAAACTAGTGGGGCATATTTTTCAAGTGTTTCTTTTGTTGGCTTTTCGCGATACAATAACTCGGCATAATAAATCGGGTGTGGCTGTTGCCAAATCAGAAATTCGCCAACCCCCGACGGAGAATCTTTTCCCTGCAAATCGGTCATTTTGGGCCAACGCACCCCTGCATAACCTTGTCGTTTTGCCTTTAGTTCTGCTTTGGCAAAAATCGAAGTGTAATAATCCATCGACTTTTCAAGAACGTCAGCCCGCCCCCAATATGCCCAGTGAACGCCGTGCCACCAGTGCATTTCGAGGTGATGCTTGCCATACCAGCTGTTAAAAGTAAGCCCGGTTTCCTGCGGCGGAAAATTACCTGTACATTGGATTCGGGTTAAATATTGCGACAAAACCACGCGACGTTCCAGCTCAAAAGCCCGCGGGTCGGCAGTTTCCGAGAAATCAACTGCCCCGCCGGTTTTCCAAAAGTTTTTCCAAAATGTTGCTGAAGATTTTTCAACTTGTTCTGCTAAAAGAACTTCTTCAAAATTGTTATCAGGTTTGAATTCAACTGTACACGAGAAGTCAGGATTCTTAGCATCGGGTTTCAGTATAAATTTATGTGGTTCTTTTTCCGAAAAGCAAGCTTTTCCAATCCATTCAACTTTTATAAAATAAACCGTTGTATCAATTGTGTGCTTCAGCATTGCACTGTTTTCAGTCTGATTGACAATTTCGGTTTTGTGTTTTCCGGGTCGATTCCAGTCAGCCACATCGTCGGTGTGGTTGCCCGACGGATAAGGAAAGGCTAATTTAATTGCCATCTGCCCGTTTTTAATCAACCCGGATTTTATGCTGAAAGCCACTGCATCGCGCTCAGGATGTACACTAGTTTTTACCTGTGTTATTTCATTTTCGATTTCAAACGCACTGTAAATCGTACCTTCCCACAGATTCAGTTTCTGACTGACAGCTTTGATATCGGCGGGCAAAACCGGTGAACTATCTTTTTTCTGCAAATCAAAACCAACTAAACCCAAATGCAACCGGTGTGGATTTACCCTGAAATAATTTGCTGCATCCTGCTGCCGGCCGGGTTTATTAAACTGAACCGAGTACGGAACTTTGCGTCCTTCCACATCAAAATATTGAAAAGATTCTTCTGGTTTGAAATTTTCAGTATCCGGGAAACTGTGCCAGCCCCACTCGCTCTGTGTACCAAGGCAAACGCCATTTTCATAGATTTTGGGGAAAGTCTGCATTCCTGTAGCGTCAACTGTGTATGCAAATTTTCCGTTCCCAACCGAAAGAGAATTTAGCGAATCGAACCCGGTAATTTCAACATTATGCCGGTTTACCAATGCAAACCGATCGATTTTTTTGTGAGGCTTTTCCTGCGTTGAACATGCCGTTGCGAAAACAAAAAAAAGCAAAGCTGTGTTTTTAAAAATTAGTCCCATTCCTAAAATATTAGCTGCAATCAAGCCGAATTTAAAGATAAAATGTCAGTTCTGATAAAACGCGACAGAAATACCCGCTAAATGAGATTTTCAGCCCCCATTATTATTTCGCATGTAAGTATTTTTACGGTTAAAATTTAAACTGAAGAAATGAAACTATCTGCATTTATTCTGATTACCGGTTTGCTTTTGGGTTGCGCACCAAAAACCAATGCGCCGGTGAATGAGCAAAAACAAATTTCGTGGGCGGTAAAAATGGCTGACGCTGTGATGACCCGCAACGACAGCCTGATTCGTTACAATGGCAAAAACCCAAAGTATGAATACGACCTTGCATTTCTTGCCAGTGCTATCGACAAATTGGGTTCAACCAACCCAAAGTATGCAACTTATGCAAAGGCTTACATCGACTATTTTGTGCAGGACAGCGGAATTATAATTGGTCATAAAATGAGTGATTACAATATCGACCGTGTTCGTCCGGGGTTGAATATACTTGAACTTTATCAGCGTACAGGAGAAGAAAAATACAAACTGGCCATCGGAACACTGGTGAAACAAATGGAAAATCAGCCGCGCACAAAAGCCGGCGGTTTCTGGCATAAAAAGATTTATCCATACCAGATGTGGCTCGATGGATTATACATGGCTTCGCCGTTTTTGGCAAGGTATGCGCACGATTTTAATCAGCCACAGTGGTTCGATGATGTTACCTTTCAGCTAAAAGAAGTTTATACCCGAACGCTGGATAATAACACAGGCCTGCTTTATCATGCCTGGGACGAAAGCCGCGCAGAGCGTTGGTGTAACCCCGAAACCGGTCAGAGTAAACATTTCTGGAGCCGCGCAGAAGGCTGGCATTTAATGGCAATTGTTGATGTGCTTGATTATCTTCCGGAGAATCATCCCGAAAGAGCCGCAATAATTGAAATTCTGAATAAAGTGAGCGCTGCATTGGTAAAAGTGCAGGATGAAAAAACCGGGCTGTGGTACCAGGTACTCGACAAAGTTGGCGAAGAACGCAACTATCTTGAAGCCTCGGGAACCGCCATGTTTATTTATACTTTTGCGAAAGGGGCAAAAAAAGGTTATCTCGACAAGAAATACCTCGACATTGCCAACAAAGCATTCGACAGTATGGTACAAGTGATGGTAAAAACCGGCGCTGACGGGTTGCCGGTGCTTACCAATACCTGCGGTGCCTGCGGTCTTGGCGGAAACCCTTACCGCGAAGCCGATTACAACTACTATGTTACCGAGGTACAGGTTGAAAATGACCAGAAAGGTGTTGCTCCCTTTATTTTAGCTGCAATCGAACTGAATAAATAAATTGAATTTAGCATTTAATAAATATAATTAAAAATGAGGTTAAGCCATGTTATACAGCAATTTCAGAACCGTCAGCTAAAGCAGACGGAAATAAAATCCAACTCAAATGAATTTGATTATTGAAATTTCTCCCGACAAATCGGGACAGGCTGTTCACTTTAGTGAACGGATTCAATGTGCACCAATCACTGTCTGGTTTTAACCACATTCAGAGATAGTTTGTTATTATTGACTAAAAGCCTAATTCAAACTAATTATTTATTGCCAGGTTTTTTCCGGTTAGTTCAACGCGCCCTTTTACTGTTGCTGAGCCAATTGCGCCGGGCTGACCACCACCAACCCACACGGTAAACCAGCCACTTTCAATCACAGGTTTGTCTTCTTTTCCGATGATTGAAAACTGCCGGGGAGCGATTTCAAACACCACAGTTTTTGTTTCACCAGGTTGCAAATGAATTCTTTGAAACCCTTCAAGCTGATGACGCGGCCGCGGCGTGGAGGCTTTTTCGTCTTTCAGGTACAACTGAACCACTTCATCGCCTGCTGTTTTTCCTGTATTTTCAACTTTTACCGACACTTTTACCGTCTCGCCCACAGCAGCTTTTTTTGCTAACTGCAAACCCGAATATTTAAATGTGGTATAACTCAAACCATAACCAAACGGGTAAAGCGGTTCGCCATCAAAATAGCGGTAAGTACGACCCTGCATATCGTAATTATCAAATGCCGGAAGCTGCTCAACCGACTTGTAATAGGTTACCGGTAAACGGCCACCCGGATTGTAATCGCCAAACAAAACATCGGCCACGGCATTGCCACCCTCCTGCCCCGGATAACCAGCGGTTATTAAGGCATCGAGATTTTCGTTCTCCCAATTAACTGCAATGGCGCTGCCATTCAGCAAAACAAGAACAACCGGTTTTCCTGTTCCTTTCAGCGCTTTTACCAACTCCGACTGTGTACCGGGCAAGTTCAGGTGGGTTCGGTCGCCACCTTCGAAACCATCCACTTTTAGCGCCATCTCCTCTCCTTCCAACCGTTGCGACAAACCCAGCACAACAACTACTGCATCGGCTTTCTGAGCCGTTTCAACAGCCTCTTTCAACCTGTCGGGATTTGGTACCGACCAAAGCAATTTTGCATCGCCATCGCCAAAATTATTCATGTATTCATACACAAATTTGTATTTCATCCCGGCTTCGAGTTCAACAGTTTTTTCGTTATGAAATGCGTGATGTTCGCTTCGATGTGTCAATATTTTTTCGCCTTCGAGCCAGATATCCAAAGCAGGCATACCCCACGCTCCGATGCTGTATTTTCCGGTTACAGGCGGCACAAGAAAACCTGTCCACCGCACACTGAAGTTATCGCTGTCCAATCCCGCTGCCGGTGATCCCGATTCCCAGTAAAAATTAATATTCGCATCGGTGCGGGTAAAAGCCGGTTCACCTTCGAGTTTTGCATTGGCAAAATATTCGCCAACGACTCCCGGTTTGCCATCGGCGGTTTGCAGGTATTTTGTATCGATAGGGTTCAGATTGCTGACACCTTCAGCCAAATCAGCTCCTTCGGCATACAAAACTTCTGTGTTTTTCAGTTTATTTCTGATGCCTTCGAGCACCGTAACCGGATGTTTGGCAATGCCGTTGTAATTACCCACCAGCGATTCCCAGTTATTGGCATTTGGCCCGATTACAGCCACAGTTTTTATTTCTTTAGAAAGCGGCAGCGTGTTGTCGCTGTTTTTGAGCAAAACAATGCTTTTTTGGGCAGCCTCAAGCGCCAGTTTTTTATTTGCATCGGAACAGTTTACAGAAAACGGGATTTGCGCGTATGGAACCTTTTTCGGGTCGTCGAACATACCCATTTTGAAACGGGCCACAAACAGGCGTTTTACAGCAACGTCAATATCGGCTTCTGTCAATAATCCGCGTTTCAGGGCTTCGCCCAAATGTTTATAGCTATCGCCACACTCCAAATCGGTACCGGCTTTTACCGAAACTGCTGCGGCTTCGGCTGCATCTTTCGAGTATTTCTGAAAGGTAAAATAATCGCTTATGGCCCAGCAATCGGAAACCACATAACCATCAAAACCCCATTCGTTTCGCAGAATATCAAACAATTTCGGGCTGGCACAACAAGGAAAACCATACAACTGGTTGTAAGCGCCCATCAACGAATACACTTTTGCATCGACAACTAATTTTCTGAAAGCTGCCAGATAAGTTTCGCGCAAATCGCGCTCGCTGACAACAGCATTAAAATTGTGTCGCGATGGTTCAGGGCCTGAATGCACAGCGTAATGTTTGGCAGTTGCCACCACTTTCAGGTATTTCAGGTCGTTGCCCTGCAATCCTTTTACATACTGTGCTCCCAGTTCGCCAGTCAGAAACGGGTCTTCGCCATAGGTTTCGTGACCTCTTCCCCATCGCGGGTCGCGGAAAATATTGATATTGGGCGACCAGAAAGTCAATCCCTGGTAAATGCCCCTTTTCCCCCGGCGGACAAATTCGTGGTGTTTGGCGCGAGCTTCGTCGGAAACTGCATTACCAACACGCTGCATCAAATCGGCATCCCACGAGGCTGCAATTGAAATCGACTGTGGAAAAACAGTGGCGTATCCGGCGCGCGCAACACCATGTAAACATTCGTTCCACCAGTTGTATTCAGGCACATTCAGCCTCGGAATGGCAGGCGAAGTAAAAACCAGTTGTGCGGTTTTTTCCTGCAAAGTCATTTGCGAGATAAGCAAATCAACTCGCTCTTCAATTGGCAGCGCAGGATCGAGAAAATCAAATTTTTCGTTTTGGGCAAATGCAGAGATGGTTAACATCAGCAGCAGAACAGGTAGTAAAATCAGTTGTTTCATCAGGATAAATGTTTAGTTTCAGCCGGCTAAAAATAATACTTTTGGTTTTAGCGCTGTTGTAAATAAATGTAATTTTCAGCCAAATTTAAACACAGTAAATGAAAAGCAAACTAACCGACCCGATAGAAAAATACAGGGAAGTACGAAATACCATCGACAAACATGTTTCGGCACTCGAAAAGAAACACAACAAACATATGGTTTGTCGCAAAGGCTGCGACCTGTGTTGTATGGATTACAGCATTTTTCCGGTCGAGTTTTATTCGGTATTGAAGGAGTTAAAAAACAGAAATTTTGTTCCTGAAAAAAGCGAAGCAGAAACCGAAAACGGTTGTGTTTTTCTTGTAAACCATGCCTGTACAATTTACGCTGAAAGGCCGGTGATTTGCCGAACACACGGCTTACCGCTGATTTTTGCCAACGACGACGGCGAGTTTGAACTTTCGGTCTGCGAACTAAATTTCACCAACTTTGATTTCGAGGATTTTGATATGGATAATACATTTCATCAGGACAAATACAACAGCATGTTGTTTATGGTAAACCGTGAGTTTATCAATGCTTCTGAGGACAAAAAATTTGGCGAACTCGACTTAATTCCGCTCAAAGAACTGGCTACTCATTTTATCAAATAACCAAATCATTTAAACTATTGAATTATGAAAATCAAACTGATCATTCCTGCGCTGCTCATCTCTGTGAGTTTACTGGCGCAAAACAAACAGCCCAAAGTTTATGAACCCAACTGGGAATCGCTGGCCACCCACAAAATGCCGGCCTGGTTCGAAGATGCAAAAATAGGACTCAGCAAACACTGGGGTGTTTATTCGGTGCCGGCCTGGGCGCCGCGTGTCGAAGGTATTTCTTACGCCGAGTGGTACTGGAACAAAATGAACGACCCCAAAAACCCGACTTCGGTTTACCATCGCGAAAATTATGGCAACAAAACATACGACGATTTTATTCCACAGTGGAAAGCCGAAAGTTACAACCCTGATGAGTGGGCAAAATTTGCAAAAAAGATGGGAGCTAAATACATGTTTATCACCTCGAAGCACCATGATGGATTTTGCCTGTGGCCCACAAAATACACCGACAGAAATGCCATGAAAATGGGGCCAAAAAAAGATATTCTGGGTGAATATTTTAAGGCCGGACGAAAAGAGGGTTTAAAAGTGGGCCTTTATTATTCGTTATATGAATGGTACAACCCAAATTACACAGGAAAAGACATTCCATACGCCGGATTGAAAAAAGTGGACAATTATGTGGATGATTATATGATTCCGCAAATCAAAGAGCTGATTGATTTGTATCATCCCGATTTCTTTTATTTTGATGGAGAATGGGACCACCCCGAAGCGTTCTGGAAAATGCGCGAAGTTGTGGCTTACTATTATAACGAGGCTGAAAAACGTGGTCAGGAAGTTTTTGTAAACGACCGTTTTGGCAAGGATGAACGCGGCAAACGCGGCGATTTGTACAATGTGGAATACGAATTTGGCAGCGAACTCCAGGGTTTGCTCACCCACAAATGGAGCTACTGGCAAGGAATTGCCAAAACCTTTGGCTACAATGCCGACACCGATCCGCAGGATTGTTTATCACCCAAACAGTTTATCGACAAAGTGGTGGAAGGCGTGGCAAAAAACGGCAATTTCGATATTAATGTGGGCCCGACTGCAGCCGGAATTATTCCGGAGTACGAACAATACCCGCTGCTTAAACTGGGCGAATGGCTCGAAGTAAACGGTGAAGCCATTTACGGAACCCGCATCTGGACTAAAAAACAGATGGAAGGCAATGCCTGTTTTACCACAAAAGGCGATTACCTGTATGCAATTTTTCTGAAATGGCAGGGAACAGAATTTAAGCTGAAGGATGTAAAACCTGTTGATGGTTCAACAATTCAGATGCTGGGTGTGCCGGGCGATTTACAATGGACATGGAACGAAACCGACGGTCTGACCATTGTGTATCCCGACGCGAAAGCCCGCCCGACAGCGTGTAGTTATGCGTGGTCGTTCAAAATAAAAATCAGGTAAACAATGCACCAATAAATAACAGGGACCGTCGGGAAATATTCCGGCAGTCCCTGTTCTTTTCAAAATGAAAAGTTGTAATTAACATCTTTTTTGACTTCTGACAGTTACAACCCGAAGACTGATATAAAACGTTTTTTTGAATGCTTATTTACCAACAAACGCTGTAACCCATTCCCCCAGAACATTTTCAGGTGTATAGTTTTTTGCTTCTTCGTCGCTTAACTGGTGCGACCATTTGACCCGGCTGCATGTGATTGCGCCAACGCCGGTATTTTTGTATTCGGCATAAAACGAAGTTGTTTGAGCTTCAGGTTTATTCCAGTCGTGCCAGCCTTCGGTTGCGATGTGTTTGCCAAGCTCACAATTCAGAAAGACAGTTTTGGCATACATCCGCCACGGGCGGCCCAAATAAACCAATTCCACATCTTCATCTGCAACAAATTTGCATTCTGAAAAAACAAAACCAAAGGATTTACCATTGGGCGTACTGGCAGCTGTAATATATGAATTAGCCTTACTCACAATTTCACATTGACTAAAAAATGCTGTTGCTGAACCAAAAATAAAGTCGGTGGTTCCGCTGATTTTGCAACCGTTAAAATAGTGGTGGCTGTTTTCGCCGGTCAGATAAACTGTATCCTGATTTCCAAGAAAACGACAGTTTTTAAAAACACACCGGTTTCCTTCAACATGCAATGCAACTGCCTGTCCCACTTCACCGGCGGCATTAATCACTGTCAGGTTTTCGGCATAAAAATCATCGGCTTCCACAAGCAAAGTCCAGGTAAAAAAAGTGCTGTTTCTTCCTCTGTCGATTTTATCGAAATAATCTTCCCAGATGATGATTGTTTGTTCCGCGTCCTCTCCAATCAGCGACAGTTGGTTATTCCATGCCGGTACCCGTACTTTTTCGTGATAAACACCATTTTTTACATGGATTGTGATTCGTTTATCGGGGAAAGCTTTTGCTGCGTCAATTGCATCCTGAATTTTTACAAAATCTCCCGAACTGTCCTGTGCAACCACAATATCGTAATGAACATCGGGTTGCGCATGAGTACTTTCAATTGCCAGAAAAATCAGAAGTACAACAAGATTCAGATTCATAAGCAGTTTCATGTAACAAACTTATTCTTTTAAATCAATTTCGTATCTGATTTTCAAAGAAAACAGATTTCAGTAAAATTTCACTGCATTTGCTGGTACTTCTTTTCCAACGGTAACTTTTGATTTGTTGATTACTGAATTGCCAGTTTTGAATTCTATTTTTTCACAGTTTTGTCCGTTGATAATGATAGCAGAATCAGCATCTGTATTGAATTTCACATTTTTAAACTGCACATTTCTGGCATTGAAAATATTAAAAACATTTGCTGATTTGGTTTTAATATCAATATTCTCGAAAACAACGCCACTTGCATCGACCACGGAGAATCCGTTGTCAGCTTCAAGTTTCATATCTGTAAGCCTGATATTTTCGAGGTTCATTTCCGGAAGTCCTTGCAAAAATACGGCCTGTAAAGCGCCTTTCAGCTCAATGTTTTTTATCGAAATATTTTTAAACTGCGGTGTTTCGGTAGTGGCAGGTTCAGGTTCTGCCATATTGTTTCTTTTTCCCGATTCAAGCATTTCGGCAAGCGACTGCCCGCCATAATACAAATCGAATGAAATGGCATGTGTTGGGATATTCGTCATTCGAATATCAGAAATGTAAATATTCTCGACAACGCCGCCACGACCGCGGTTACTTTTAAACCGCAGTCCCACATCGGTTCCCATAAAGGTGCAGTTTGAAACGTGCATATTACGCACACCGCCCGACATTTCGCTTCCAACAGTTACACCGCCGTGGCCATGATAAACAATATTGTGGCGGATGATAAGATTCTCGCACGGGACACCCCGTTGACGGCCATCTTCGTCTTTCCCCGATTTGATGCAGATTGCATCGTCGCCCACATCGAAATTGCAGTTTTCAACTATTACGTTTTTGCACGATTCAATATCAATTCCATCGCCATTTTGCGAGTACCACGGATTGCGCACTGTCAGGTTTTTTACAATCAGATTTTCCACCATAAATGGGTGAATACACCAGGCTGGTGAATTCTGAAAAACCGGCCCGTTGAACATTACATTTTTACTGTTTTGGATACTTACCATTACTGGCCGTAAAAAATCTCGGATAGCATGAAATTCTTCTTTTGTTTTTAAATCGGTACGAACATTCTGGTCGGCTCCGGCCATTGCATTTTTAAACTGTTCCGAAGGGTACCACTCATTTTCCTCGTCATTTAAAAATCCGCCTGAAGCAACAAGCTTTTTCCACTGGCTACTTGTGAGTTTGCTCTTCTTTACAAAACGCCATGCATCACCCGAACCATCCCAAATTCCACTTCCTGTAAAAGCTACATTTTCAATGTCTTTTCCATATATCGGGGATAAACAACGCCATGTATTCAGTCCTTCGAAACTGGTTTCAATTAAAGGGTATAAATTTTTGTCGGTCGAGAAAACGATAAGTGCACCGGCTTCTGCATAAAGTTCGAGATTACTTTTTAGCGTAATTGGGCCGGTTAACCAAATTCCCGATGGGATAACCACTTTGCCACCGCCTTTTGCAGTAACTGCTTCAATTGCCCTGGCAAATGCTTCTGTATTCATTGCCTCTCCGCCGCTGACAGCACCAAAATCTGTGATTTTAACCTCGTTGTCAGGGATTTCTGGAATTACAAAAGGTGGCAATTCGAATTCAATACCTTCTACTTTTATAATGTCGTTTTTTGTGGTGACCGAAACACTTTTTTTACATCCGGTGTAAAAAAAGAAAAGCAGCAGAAAACAGGCTGAAATAGTTGGTATGATTGATTTTCTCATTATTTATGGTTGTCAGGTTTATGTTGAAAATGGCATAAAAACAAAATCAGAATAAAACTCCGGGAACCGTTCTACAACGGTATCCCGGAGTACTTACTTACTAAAAACTAAATCTAATTTATATAGAACTAAAATTTTCTTAATAACCGCTGTTTTGCCAGAATCCTGTACCTTCTGTGGTACTTGCATTTGTTACAGCACTCATTTGCGAATTAGGAATTGGCCTGTAATAATGAATATCCTTAATATTTGCCGATGCCTGCTTGTTGTATTTCTGCACGCGTTCAACCAATTTATGTGTACGTTTCAGGTCGAACCAGCGTTGTTGTTCGCCACACAATTCAATGGCTCTTTCATCGAGAATAGTATCGATGGTTACCGGACCAGAAATTGTATTATCGGTTCCGTTGATGGCACGCACTGTGCGTAACTGGTTGATGGTTGCGAGTGCAGCATTTGCAGCGCCTGTGGCTAATTCAGCTTCAGCTTTTATCAGGTACATTTCGGCCAAACGCAGCACAATAGCGTCGCGGTTCGAGATATCATGTGTTGGATAAGCTGAATTATACACATTATCGAGGAATTTTTTAATGCCGGGATAAGAGCACCAGCCACCAATTTTATAAGTATCATAACGGTTGTCGTTATACACAGCCGATGAAGGTTTGGCTGCTTCGGTTGGTAAAGCAACTGCCGGATTCATTGAGGTATAAACCGGTATATCGCCGCCGCTCATAAACTGAATGCGATACCTGTCTTTTGCCCAGGCCTGCATGGCAATTCCTTCAGCCGAATTTCCATCGAGTGCGCAATAATAAATGGCTGTATCCTGCATCAATGGGTATTTTTTCGAACTGCCTGCCAACCCTGCCGGAATGGTATATGCATCGAGCAAAGTTGCTGTTGTACGCTGGTCGGTGGCCCTGTTTTTTTCGAGCAACTGCCACAAATATTCCGAAGGCAGATAGCGGGTAAAGCCACGGCCATATGGTGAATAATGTGCAGCAACGTTCACCTTTTCATTTGTTTTTGTATTAAGAATGGTTGATGTGCTTTCTCCCAAAACACGTACAAAAACTTCCTTGCCATTACCGCCAAGGTCGTTGGCGCCGTTGTTCCAGAGTGAAACAAACATCAGCAGCATTGCATTACCACCACGACTGTAGCCAGTGCGGGTGATTAAACTGTTGTACTGAAGTGCATTTCCCGATGCATCTTTTTTGTAACGATACGGGATGCAATTAACTGTTGTGGTAATATCTTCGGCATAAGTAACACCCCAGATTGCTTCGGCATTTTTGGTGATGTTCTCGTTTGCCATAGACCATGTGTCGGCATAATTCGGATAGAAAGAGGCTACTCCACTGTTAATTACCGCATCAGCCTCGGCAATTGCCAAAGTGTAAAGGTTTTTTCCTGAATAATCAGGATTTGTGGTAATTGTCTGGGCTCCCATCCACGAGGCAGCATACAACAAAGTACGTGCTTTCAACGCTTTTGCAGCCCAGTAATTGGCTCGGCCATCGGTTTTTTTCATGTAATTGGCGGCTTCAAAAGCTTCAATTGAATTATCCAGGTCTTCGAGAATTTTGCTGTAAATAAACTCTTCTGATTCACGGGTTGGGTCGGTCACAATTTCGGTGGGTGGTTCGCTGTTATATGGAATTGGACCCCAGATATTCACCATATGCAAATAGTAAAAAGCGCGCATAAAATAAGCTTCGCCCATGTACTGATTTTTTGCATTCTGATTAATAACTGTGTTCTCAGGCACGTATTTCAGCGCTGTGTTACAAACATCAACTGCACTGTAAAACAACTCCCAGTAATGGTCGAGCGTGGCGTTGTCGCCGGTGTTGTTTTCAAGAGACTCGGGTGTGATGTTGTAAGAGTTCAGTGATTTTTGCTTGTTGTCGTACCCAAAATAGAAAAGGTCAGTCCCTGTTTCTGATAAGCCCAAACCAGCTTCTTTGCCATACCATCCGCGCGAAAAACTGTAGCATGAGGCAATAAGTCCATCGATTCCTGAAGCTGTATTGTAGGCCAGGTCGGCTGTCATTCCAACTTTGTTGTCTTCTTCCAGAAAGTCGGTGCACGAAGGCGAACCAGCTAATAATACTACGGCCGCCAAAGCTATATATATTGATTTTTTCATCTTATTAAAAGTTTTATGGTTAGTCATTAAAATTCAAGATTTAACCCGATTACAGCTTGTTTGGCCAACGGGAATGAAATACTTCCTCCTCTTTCAGGGTCGTAGTTATCTATTTTGCTGAAAGTGAAATAGTTTTTCAGCGAACCATAAATTTTAACGTTTTGAATACCGGCTTTACCCAGCAACGATTTTGGCAGGTTGTACGAGAGTGTGATGTCTTTAATTTTAATGAAATCGGCTTTTTCGTACAGTAAAGCACTTCCAAACTGTGAATGCGTTGCAGAGTTTGCACTGCTTAAACCAGGACTTGGGAATTTGGCTTCAGTGTTGTTTAATGTCCAGTAATCAAGGTCACCCCAGTTGGCGGCTTCGTAATTCAGTTGCGAGTTCATATCATACGAAAAATAGCCACCTGTGCGGGCATAAACCAGGAACGATAAACTCAGATTTTTATAGGTAAGCGTGTTGTTCATCCCCAAAATATGGTCGGGTGCCTGCTGGTAAACCATTTTGTCTTCATCGTCGAGTTTGCCGTTGTCGTCTCTGTCAACAATTTTAATTGAGCCGGGAGTTCCGTAGCTCGAAATGTACCCATGGGTTTCGCCCGGGTGACGTCCCTGCCATGCAGCGATATATTCGGCATATTCACCCACATTCCAGTTGCCATCAGCTTCGTAATCGTAGAAAACTTTTACACGTTCGCCAACAATCTGCCCTTGTTTGCCATTGATATTTTTTTCAATGCCATCAGCCAACGCGGTAATTTCGTCGTAATAATGGGTGTAGTTCCAGTTAATGTCCCAGCTGAAATCTTTGCCATTTACTACCAGTGTATTTAACCCAAGTTCAATACCACTTCCTTTTGTTGAACCGATATTGGCAATTACGCTTGGATAAACCGATGATGGAGGGGCCTGTCTGAAGTACAGCAAATCGGTTGTTTCGCTGATAAAGTAATCGATGCTACCCGAAATGCGGTTTTCGATAATTCCGAAGTCGAGACCAAAGTTGTATGCAGTGGTTGTTTCCCATTTCAGATTTTTGTTTCCAAGGTTCGACGGATAATTTCCTGCAACACTTTTTCCATTCATAAAATAATAAACCGGTTTTGTGCTTAGCGTGGTAAGCGTTTCGTACGGGTCGATGGCGGCATTACCTGTAATACCCCACGATGCGCGGAGTTTCAGGTTGTTCAACCATGAACTTGTACCTTCCATAAAACTTTCGTTGCTGATGCGCCAGGCACCCGAAACCGATGGAAAATAACCCCATTTGTTGCCTTCGGCTAAAGTTGACTGACCATCGGCGCGTAAAGAAGCTGTAATTAGATATTTATCCCTGAAACTGTAATTTACCCTTCCGAAATACGAAAGCATCGTTTCTTTTACATAAGCACTTGTGGTGGTTTCAGCTAAAATTTTCGATAAATCGTAGAAACTACTCTGGTAGTAATGTTCTTTACCGGCATCGCCTGTGGTGTAGTTTTGTTCGTAAACACGTGATGTCATTGTTTGTCCCAGCAAAGCTGAAACTGAATGGTCAGTACCGATTGTTTTTGTGTAATTCAGCGTGTTTTCCCAGTATATACCGGTACTCATGTCATATTCCGAAGAAATTCCGGTTGTACCAGGCGACTGGTAGCGACCCACACTTTTGTAATCCTGGTAAATTCCCTGGCGGCCATTGGAACGGTCGAGCGAAAAAAGCGTTTTAAATTTCAGGTCTTTTACCGGGGTAAATTCAAGGTAAGTATTCCCGAAGAAACGGGTTGAAAGCGTATTGTTCAGGTAATTGCCTTCCTCTTCATCGAGCAGTGGATTGCTGTGTGCCGGATAACGCGGGTTTGGCGTTTCGTACAAAGTTCCATCGCTTAAGTGCGAATGGGTTATGGTCGTCATTTTCAATGATTGACTGAAAACACTTGCATTCCGGATATCATGATTTTTATAGGTGTACAAAATGCTTGTGCCCACTTTAAACATATCACTGATTTTATGGTCGATGGTCACCTTTGTGTTGTACCTGTCGAGTTCGTCGTTTCTCATTAAACCCTCTTCAAACATGGCGCCCAGCGAAATGTTGTATGTGGTTTTGTCGTTACCGCCCAATACCGAAGCTTCATAATTCTGTGTCAATCCGTTCTGCAGAATAATGTCGGCCCAGTCGGTGTACGATTTGTCGTTGTAAATCTGCAATTCGGTTATACCGTCGGCCAGCGATTCTGTCAGCACATTTTCAGCGGTTAAATTGCTGGTTCCCCAATTGGTTGATGCAAAATCGGCCTGGTAGTTGGCTTTGTCGATAAGGCGCTGAACTTCTTTGTCGCCGTACATTACTTTTGGCACATTGGTAGGTGTATTCGATGAAATGTATGAATTGAAACTCACCCTTGTTTTGCCTGCTTTTCCACGTTTGGTGGTAATCAGGATTACACCGTTTGCACCGCGTGTACCATAAATTGCTGTCGATGAAGCATCTTTCAGCACATCCATAGATTCAATATCCGAAGCATTAATATCGAGGGTTGAGCCATATTCAACACCGTCAACCAAAATCAGCGGATTGTTGCTGGCGGTAATTGAACGCTGTCCCCTTACCGAGATATTTACAGAGGCGCCCGACTGACCGCTTGTTTGCGTAATATCCATCCCGGGGATTTTTGCCTGCATGGCCTGCATGGCATTGCTCGACGTGGTTTTCCCAATCTCATCCGATTTGATGGATGAAACAGCCCCAGTCAAATCTTTCTTCTTTACAACCCCATAACCAATGGCCACCACTTCTTCCAAAAGCAAATCGGCGCTTTCGAGTGCCACGTTAATACTTGTTTGTCCGTTGAGCGGAACTTCAACAGTGGTATATCCCATAAACGAGATATTGAGCACAGCGTCGGCGTTCGGAACTGTTACTTTAAAAACGCCATCCATATCGGTTACAATACCAGTTGTGGTACCTTTCACCGATACTGCAGCGCCCGGAATTCCTTCTCCTGTTTTTGAATCGGTAACCTTTCCACTTACATTAACCGCCTGCGAAAAAGCGCTGTAAGCAAAAATTAGCTGAAACAAAACAAGAAAAACTGCCGGCAGAAAAAACCTGTTGCCAGCCAGTTGCATCGTTTTAGTCAAATGATTTGTCATACTTTTTTACTTCGTTTTTGATTGTTTAATTAGTGATATATCGAAAAATAGTTTTCTTAGAGTATAAGAATGTTCAGCAACACAAGCAGAGAAACCACAAGTACGAGCAAAATACCTGTGATGATGTAATTGGTGAATTTCAGTTTATGGTTTGAATGCGACATATAAAAACATAGTTTTAGTATCGCCAAATTACGCAACACTTTTATTTACCCCATGCTTGTTCTTCCCTGAAACAATAGCATATTTCCCAGAGCGGTGGTTTTTTTCCCAAATAGCGGGATTTTTAAATGCGATGATTATTCGAAAGGAGGTTGCTTCTGAGTTATTTTATTATTTATCAGCAGATTGCAGGATAGAATCAAAATCGCGGTCGCGGTGGATTACTTTGAGCTGGTTGTTCATTGCATACCAGGCAATCAGACAATCGTTGCTTTTTCTGATGGTAATTCCCTTTTTTCTCAAATTTCGGTACAATTCGGCAGCGCCGGTAGCGGCCCGATAAGGATCGTCGCCGAGTGGTTGTAAAACAGTAAATGATTCTTTTACTTCTTCATATACTGAATCTTTCCTGATTCCCGGTAATATTTCCTGCAAAATAACCGGGCAATAATATACAGGCAAATCATTTTCAAGATGTTGAACAAGCAAGCGTGTTTCATCCGACTGATTTCCCTTAAAAAAGTCAATCCAAACGCTTGTATCGAAAATATAACCTTTGGTCATCAACTTCTCATTTCATCAAGGTTACCTTCCCATTCAATCTTTCCTTCCATGGCAAGCAGTTTTTTTCTTTTTTGCTGTTCAATGGTTTTTTGCAACGATAAATGAACTGCTTCCTTAATGCTTTTCAGCTTGTAGATAGCCATCACTTCATTTACAAGGTCAATGTCCAGCTCGATGTTTGTGCGCTTATACATTTTTTCGTTTTTCATACACGAAAATATGAAATTCTATACACAAAAATTCAAAAACATATGTTTGTTTTTTGCTGAGACATGCGGCTATCAGTATTCCAGTTTCCTTATAACTCCGTTTTCCCTTTGTTCCGGCTCACGAATTCGGTGGCATTCATGCCAAATTCCCCGCTGGCGAGGTTTTGAAAACCATGTCTTATCCACAAGGACAAATAATTTTTGCTTTTTCAAAGCAAGATACAGGTCGCAGACATACGCCAACTGTTGGGATACATTATACCCAGGTGGGAAGGTACGAGAAAAAGGGCGCACAGCCTTCGGCTGAAGTGTTGGCAAAAATGGCAAATGCCCTTGGCGTTTCTTCTGATTACCTGACAAACGGCACTTCCGATGATTTGGCAGAAAGCTCATTAACCGACAAAGAACTCCTGAACCAGTTTAAAAGCATTGAAAAACTACCGGAAGCCGATAAAAACGTGGTGAAGGTTTTTTTGGATGTGTTTATTACTAAAAAGAAACTGAAACAATTGGTATTATAAAGCAAAAGCCCGGCATTGCCGGGCTTATTACTTTATTGCTCAAACAAAGGTAGCAATTCCTTATTTTGTCGTTTAATCTTCAAAAAGTTATTATCATCGGTCAATAACCTGCTGATTTCCGGGTTGCTTTCAGCATAGACTACTTCGCAGGTGTCGCCAATATTAACAACCTGCCTGTGTGGCATATATCTTTTATGGCCATCGTAAACCTTGCCGTTTACCACAAATTCATACCTGACAAAATGCCTTGCTTTAGTTCCAACGTAGGTATCCATTATTATAGCAAAAGTATGTATTGGATTTTGCTTAAGTAGTTTGTCTTCTTCATTAACCACGTAAATACCAACAATTATAAATCCCAGTATTAAAGAGAAAAGAACTGCTGCGATTATAAGCTGCTTTTTGTTTCCTAATTTCATAATGCAACTATTTAAATTCAGGTAAAGGATAAATTGGCCTTGCCACACGCGTATTGTCAGAAGGTTGAGTGTAGTTTTGCATTAGAGGAGTGCTATGACTGGAAGGATTACCTGTGCCAATAATACTTTCAGCACCCCGTTTGCCTAATTCAGCACCAAGGCCAACAGTTGTTTTTGTACCGGCTTCAAAACCTTGACTATTAACAACTGATTGTGTTTGACGCAATGTGTTTTTTTCAGCCTTATTTAATGTCGAGAATGTTCCAGAACTTATGTCATTGCTTATAGAGTTTTTGGCTCCTTTAACAATATCGTCAGAGGCCTTCCCTCCAAAGACAGAACCAAATGCATCAATGACTGCTTCAGCACCAGATTTTTTACCATTAAAAATGTTTTCGTTCCCTTCAGTAATTGAAACATCTACTGCTGCGTCTACTGCAACTGCAGTTGCTATGGTGGCAACCTTCGCTGTTTTTGAAATGGCAGTTACGCCAGGAATACCTACCGCACCTGCAATAAAAGACCCACCAGCACTTGTCCAGTCAATATTTCGGAAAGCCTGCCCAAAAGATTGGTTGTCAAGAGTCATACTAGCCGTCATTTGAATTGAAATATCAATGCCAGCGCCAATAAGCCCCTTCACTGCAAGAACGCCTAAAGTAATAGGCTCACGTCCATCGGGATCGATAGAGTTAATTGGATTATTAAAGCAATAAGAATATGGAGTTACCCATGGGTATTTTTCTGCCATCGGGTCAATCGTGTGCCACCTCCCAATCATCGGGTCATAGAACCTGGCTCCGTAATCGTACCAGTACAAACCAAAATCATCCTGTATTTCTTTGCCGTTGTAAAGGTATTTGTTCGTAGTACCTGATCCAACACTTAATTGACTCATCTCCATGCCCATAGGATAATATTGGGTTTCTTTTAGCATCGCTGCCAATCCATTCGTTCCCTTGTGCATTACAACCCTTACATTGCCCAGGTGGTCGGTTATATTGTACTCAAAATCCCACGTACTACCGGTTTTTACTGCCCTTCCGTGCGGTGTAATTATATATTTTAATGAACGTGTTCCGCTAACAGTTTCATATACAAACGGCCCGCAGTAATCAACCTTGGTAATTGTTCCGTTGTCTTCAACCGTTTTGCGAAGTTTTTCGCCGTTGAAAGTATAAAAATATTTTATCTTTCTGTTTGCCCCCGAAGTAGAAACCAATTGATTTGGTAAGTTCAATAGATTATAATATATATTAACCAACTTATTCGGTTCATAGTAAAGGTTGCCATTACTGTTGTAACTAAAATTCACAGGTGATGAACTCCCCGGATAATCAGTAATATTGGGTCTGTCTCCTGCATAATCTTCTATTGTTGCAATTTTATTACCGTTATATGTAAAATTCAACATGTCAAGATAGGTATTTCCAAAATAGCCAAATCTGTTCAAACAAGTTAAATTCCCATTTGAATCATATTCATAAGTAACGTCAAATCCATTATCATTGCTTTTTTTAAAGTTTGCATAGGTAATCCTGTTATTATTATCGTATGAAAATGCATATTTCATATTCGGAAAACTTGGAGTTCCCCACGTTAGGCCTGCAATATTCCCGTTGTATTTGTCAGTAGCCGGAGATGTAGCAGAATTATATTCTAATTTCAACCCGAATTTGTCGTTTTCGGTAAAAGTTACAGGATCGTTCAACTGGGTCATCCAACCCCTGATGTTATAGGCGTAGTCGTTTTTCTGAAGAAAATTTCCGTCATTCTCCGAATGAAAATATTGTATAGCCAGGTTGCCTGCTTCGTTATACTTATTTGCCGACATTAAAATGGCAGTTGCACCATTGATGCTATACCTCGTTTTCAATAACCTCCCCCTGTGGTCGAGGTCCATATAGGTATCGGTGTAATTATTCGCATAATCGGCTACATGACGCTGACGGGTTTGTGTTACCTCTCCGGCAAAATTATATTTATTGGTCACATAATCTACCGAGCCTGCGATGGGCAAATGATTATCGGAAACTGTTTGTATCACCCTGCCGAATTTGTCGTAATAGATTGCTTTAAACAACCATGTTTTCATATCGGTTTCGTAATCGAGCAATGCAGTTTTTTCGCCTGTCTGCCTGCCAATGTTGCTGGTTGACTTTACCGCACCCAGAGCATTGGCATCGGCAGTATAATACGCATTAGCGGTGGGGCAACTAGTATAAACATCATAATATAAATACTTCAGTGGTGTACGCGTTTGAGTTGACATGTATGTCAGGCTGTTGTTTATAGATGTAATTAAAGCATCTTTTAATATTAGCGTTGCCCATGTCCCAAGTTCAACAGGTCTGTTAAAACTATCATAAATAGTATAGCTCCATTCGGGTGTTGCTTTCGCTCTTTGTTCCCCATCCTGTGTAAGGACAAGCCTGTCGCGCGAATCGTAAATCAGATACTCGGTTTCCTTGCCAGGTATCTTTTTTTCAATAAGCCGTTTTCTCGGGTCATATTTATAATAAAAACAGTAATCGGTTGATGCCGGTGATGCTCCCATTGGCTGAATCACACACCTCAACAGCCCAAATTGGTCGTAACAGTATTTTGTAATCAAAGTGCCCTTTACAATTTGCACAAGTTTGCCCTCCATGTCCTTAAATTCCTTTACAACCTTGCTATCTTCATCATACTTCTCGGTTACGAATAGTTTCCCGGCAGGAAAGGTATATTCCGGCGATGGAGTATTATCGGTATAATTGTATGTTTTTACAGCATCAGCAGTGGTATTGGTACGGTATGTTGTTGTCACAGGATGGGATAATTGCCATGATGCTCCCGGCGCTCCCTGTTTAACAACCCGGTTCAGAGGTGATTTTTCATATTCTGTCACCGCGTAACCTTTACTAACATCTGCAGTAGGGTATGCTAATCCGGTTAAAAACGTATTTTGCCCTGAAATAAAATTTGCCTGCGTAACATATACCCCATTATTTAAACTTTTTGTAAAAGGCAAATATTCATTAACAAGGTTTCCGTAAGCATCATATACCTTGTAATCTATAATGTCATACCCAAGTGGTGATCCTTTTACAGAAACCGACTCTATTGGCCGGCCCAAACCATCGAAATATTGTATTTCGGCTGCTGCATTACTTGTATAAAGAGTAGTCGGATGTGCAGCAAAAGGTTCACGATATGAATAAGTAAGAATATAATTCATAGCAGATGAAGGGCTTACCGTTTGGGTAGATGTACCTACAGGTGTCGGTAAATCTCTTGGGTTTCCTTGCCCTAAAACCGAAATCGCACCTGTGAGTAATATTGTTATTATGAATAGCTGTTTCATTTTTGTAGTATTTAGCTGTTAGCCGGTTATTTCTTTAATACAATCTTTGAGGTTTCGCGAAATCCCTGTCCCGAGACTTCCACCACATAAGGCCCTTCGGGATGACTTGACAAATCAACCTGGTATTCAATATCATCAACCTGTTGTAT
>JBFXFM010000063.1:0-24776 GCA_050179035.1 Draconibacterium sp.
CAACGATAGTAAAACCCGATTTCTTTCTCATAATCTGAAATTTTTAGAGTGAATAATCTCGGAGTATAGAAAGAATCGGGTATTTTTGATAGAGCTATCCCGCTGCTGCGGGATTTAGTTCAACAAAGTATATTGCAGGGCGGGGTTCGGTGGTACGCCAACTGCGGATTCTTGTTTCGCAGTTCCGTGTCCTCCAGACAGAAACGCTCTCCGAAATCCGCTCCGCAACAGCACTAATCCGTTGGTAATTTGAAATACTAATTTATGTAAGAGGTACAATATCAATTAATTGAAATAAAATATGTATAACCTTGTTATAATTGGAAATGGATTCGATCTAGCTCATGATTTAAAAACCTCATATAGACATTTTTTAAATCATGTAAATAAGAACGCAAGGATAGAACCTGATAAATATTCTGATTTATTAAGAGATGAATTCATTGGTATTTTTAGGGCGAAACAGTCAGTAAGAAGAGATCAAAAAATCTTTAAAAATACAATTGTTCAGGAACTGCTTAATTTAGGTCACTTGAATAATTGGAGCGATATTGAATTTCATTATTTTAAGTTAATTAACGCAGCAAATACTAAGAATATAAATAGTATTAATAATGAATTTGAACAAATAAAGAATCACTTAAAAATATATTTAAGTAATGAACAAAACGGATTCAAAGCAATAGAATCATATGAGTTTTTTTTCTCAAAGTTAAATCATCACAACACTTTGATTTTAAATTTTAATTACACGAATACAGTAGAAAAATATTTAGAAAAATATAAGAACATTAAACATATAGCAATACATGGAGAGTTAAACAATGAAGATAATCCTATGATTTTTGGATTTGCAGCCAGTGATGCAGAATCCAAAGTGTTAATAGATAGAAATGAGGAAGGCTATATGCGGAATATAAAGAAGCTCAATTACATGTTTACAAACAATGATAAGGAGTTAAAATCATTAATGGATGATTCGAGAAAGTTTGATGTTATTATTCTCGGACATTCTTGTGGAGTATCAGATAGGCTTATTTTAAGTGAAATATTCAATCATAAAAAATTAAATTCGATAACTCCATTTTATTTCAAAAACAGGGAGGGGTACCTTCAAACTATTATTAACATCGACAGAATTATTGACGACTATACTAAAAAGAATAAGGAAGATAAATCCTTCAATAAACTTGAAAATTATCCACAATGCTTTTCAATGATTCAGCATAATTCGACATCAGATGAAATAACAAAATTTAAGAATTACATTACTGCGCATAAAATAAATAAAGCAAACAGATATGATCCTCCACCAATGGTAGTGGGAGTTTTCTAAAAATCGATAACAAAAGCAATATGTATGCAATGTTCAGCGGAAAGTTTAACCGTAGTTCTTCGTTGAAACAACCCTCGCTACTGCGAGATTTTATTGTGTGGCAATTTCCCCTCGCTGCCGCACGATTTTATCGAGTGGCAAATTCAAGTAACCAAGTGATGCAATCTCGTGGGAGCAGAAGTTCTTCATTGTGTGTTTTAATTTTCCAACCACCATTTCAAATTTCTTCTCCAAAATACGCAACCCATTGTTTCGGTTTTGAGCCTCTGTAAAATGTTACAGGCCAAATGGTGTTACGGCGTTGGGGTAATTCTGCGTTGGGCAATTCTGCGTGATTGCCCGATACGCTACCCTTTTAACCGGTCTTTATCCCAGTTGTCGGGATTGGTAATGATATAATTGGCAATCCGGGCCAGTTCGTCCTCGTCACGAATAATGTGTTCCCAATAATTTCGTTGCCACAATTTTCCATTAAAACGTTGCCATCCGTGATTTTTCACACCACGAATGTATTCGTTGGTGGTCATGGTTTTAAACCAATCCATCATATCGCCAATGGTTGCGTTGTATATTTTATTGTCGGGACCGTACGCGTTTTTGGTGGATTCCGGTGTGGGCGCGATATCCGAACGCCCACGTAGGGGCGCCCCTACGTGGGCGTCCGTGTCGTCGGCGTGGGCGTCCGGAACGTGGGAATCCGTTATTTCAACAATACAATGAAAATGGTTGGGCATCACCACCATTTCGTGACAACGAATATTGGGATATTTGTTTTGCATTTCGAAATACCACCGTTCCACCATTTTACCGGCATCGTTCAATTCCAAATTTGTTTCAATAAAATTACCGAACAGGTTTAACCTGTGCTGAACGCAGAGGGTTAGAAAATAGAATCCCGATTGTGAATAATCGTAATTTTTCAACCGGATTGAACGGCGGGAGGGAAGATGATTGCCGGAGACATTCATTACTATCCGTTAAACAAGGGCACTTAAAACAAATACTGCCCGTCCTGCACCAAAAAATCGCCACGGTGGTTCTGGAAAATGTCCATGCATTTCTGCAAATCGGTGGGCCGGAGCACAATTACCGCAGTGTCTTCGCTGTTGGAGAAGGCATACATATATTCGATAAATACATCCTCTTTTTGCAACAGGTTGAGCATTTTTGCCAGTCCGCCCGGACGATTGGGCGATTTTACCAGAATCACTTCGGTGGTTTGCACCGAAAATTTATTCTTTTTCAAAATCTCTTTGGCTTTGTCGGGGTCTGAAACAATCAGCCTCAGAATGCCGAAATCAGAGGTGTCAGCTATCGTAAACGCCGACATATTTAAACCTGCGTCGCCCAACAACTGGGTAACTTCGTTTAGCCTGCCTGTTTTATTTTCGAGGAATACGGAAACTTGCTTTACTATCATCATTGTCAGATTTTACGGTTATCAATCACTCTTTTTGCCTTGCCAGCCGTGCGTTCTATGGTTTTGGGTTCCACTAATTTCACCCGCACAGAAATACCCAGCGTGCTTTGTATTTTGTCGGTAAGTTTCTTCCGCAGCGATTCAAGCTGTTTAATTTCGTCGGAAAAAAACTGTTCCTGTACCTCCACTAACAAATTAACCACGTCAAGTGTTTCCTCGCGTTCAATAATTAACAGATAATGAGGTTCAGTTTCACTCATTTCGAGCAACACACTTTCGATTTGCGACGGGAAAACATTGACACCGCGGATGATGAGCATATCATCCGACCGGCCCATACATTTTTCCATTCTTACCAGCGTTCTGCCACATTCGCACTGGTCGTAAATCAGCCGTGTTAAATCCCGTGTGCGATAACGGAGAATTGGCATTCCCTCTTTTGTAACCGTTGAAAAAACAAGTTCACCCTTTTCGCCGGGAGGCAGCGGTTTGAGTGTTACGGGGTCGATGATTTCAGGAATAAAATGGTCTTCCATCACGTGCATTCCGCACTGGTGTTCGCATTCGCACGAAACACCCGGCCCGATAACTTCGCTCAGTCCGTAAATATCGATGGCCTTTATTTTCAGTTTGGCTTCAATTTCGCGCCGCATATTTTCGCTCCACGGTTCGGCGCCAAAAATGCCCACCCGCAGTTGCAGCGATTCAGGGGTAATGTTCATTTCCTTCATGGTTTCGGCTAAAAAGAGCGCATACGAAGGAGTGCAGGCAATTACAGTTGTGCCGAAATCCTGCATCAGCAAAATCTGTTTGTCGGTGTTTCCGCCCGAAATCGGAATCACGGTGGCGCCCAGGTTTTCAGTTCCGTAATGCAGGCCAAGACCACCTGTAAAAAGTCCGTAGCCATAAGCCACCTGAACAATGTCGTTTTTATGGATTCCGGCCATACCGAGCGAACGGGTTACCACTTCTGCCCACATTTGAAGGTCGTTGCGTGTATAGCCCACCACTGTTGGTTTTCCGGTGGTTCCCGAACTGGCGTGTACGCGCACGATTTCGCTCATGGGAACTGTAAACATGCCAAACGGATAACCGTCGCGCAGGTCAGCTTTTGTGGTAAACGGCAGTTTGGCAAGATCGTGCACACTTTTTATATCGCCCGGCACAAGCCCACATTCCTGCATTTTACGCCGGTAGCTTTCGTTGTTGTGATAAATTCTTTTTACAGTCTGAATGAGACGTTCCGATTGAATTTCATTCATCACTGCGCGCGAGGCACATTCTATTTTTTCGTTCCAAATCATTGTTAGTTTCGAGTTTAAAGTTTAATCTTCAAAGTTGCGGGTTAATTTTGATTTACTATTTACAGATTTACTATTTACTATTTTTTAAAAAACTTTTATCCAGTCAAACTCATTCAAGCATTCTTGCATTTACTCAATCACCCAATTACACATTCACGCATTCACGCATTCATGCATTATAGTTTTCACGCATTCTTCACTTCCCATACACCACCGCATCCGGCAGAATATCGATGTTGTTCTTTTTGAGTTGCTGCTGTGCTTCAATTACATCGGGAACTTCGATTAACAAAACTGCGGTTTTCTTGTCGCCTACCAATCGGCTGTAAGCACTGTCGATATGAATTCCAGCCCGCGACAGGCGAACCAGCAATTCGTCCAAACCACCTGCTTCGTCTTTCATTTCAAGGGCAATCACTTCGCGCATTATCACTGAATTACCCGCAGTTGTCAGCAATTCGTAGGCTTTCTCAGGCTGGTCAACCAAAAGGTTTAACATGCCCCAGCCGTGGTTGATGTTACTGAGCATCAGTGAGCGGATGTTAATACTTCCCCGTTTCAGCGTGCTTGTAATCTCCTCGAAATGGGTGATTTTGTTTTTCAGAAATACAGATATTTCGAATGCCATTGTTTTAGTTTTAAAGTTTCAGCCCTTAAAAATAACCGGTTATCAGAATTTATATGCAATTGAAAGCATATTTCTGAAGCTGGTCACATTTTCGGTATTTATCACTTTCGATTTGTTTGCTTTGTCAACATCGCCATAAGCCGCAGTATTCCAACTCATTTCCCAGGCAAACATAAAGTTTTTATAATTGTAAATCAGTAGCGGTGAGATTTTATAAATCATTGCGATTTCGTTGGCATAAGTCATACCGTAAAAAGGTCCGGCAGCATTTTCAGATGTTCCCAAATTTTTGAGATATCCCGCATAAAATCCCACTTTCCAATCTTTTCCGTAGGTGAAATTTAACCAGTTGTATGTATGATTATAAGGAGTATAAGTTTCGGCTCCGGTTTCGGGATTGATTGCAACGACAGCATAACCACTGGGAAGCAGGCTTTCGCAAACATTCTGGCCAAACATGGTTTTGCCCATAATCATGAATTTATCTTTTGAATATTTAAAATAGGCCAAAGCTGCCCAGGTACTTAGTTTTTCGTTGGTTACAAAAGTTCCCGTTGTGCCTGTGGTTGAAGTTCGTGGCTGAATGGTTTTCCAATCAATACCGGCTCCCAAAACCCAGTTCTGGTTGTAGTACTGAATCTGCCCGTGCAGGTTTGGAATGAGTGCATCGCGCTGGTATTGGTAGGTTTTCCCGGCAGGACCGGTATTACTGTAATCAAACTGATAAACCGCCGCCGCAATCAAATCAACTCCGGTAGCCAGTGTGTGTGTAAAACGTACCTGGGGACTTCGGTTAAACACCTGAAAAGGCAAACCCGTGTTTTCGTTCAGTGTAACGGGAAATACTTTTTCGATAAAAGTGGGGTGCCAGGTACGGCCCACAAGCAATTTTGATTTCGGCCACTCAATCAACGTATAAGCATGCCGCAATCGCAACGCCGGAACCTGACTGCCAGCGGTAAAATCGATTTCGATAAAACCGCTGATTTTCGATTTGCCCATTTCGAGCCCGGTAAAACTGGTTCCGAGACGCGAAAATGTATTTAATAACTGAGTACTGGGTTGCGCGTTAATGTCCTCTCCATTTGAATCATAAACCGGTTTTAATGGATACATATCAAGTAAATGGTCACAAGCATCGAGATTACGACGCGAGTCATAAATAAAATCGTTTCGCACAAAACCCGATAAATCGACTTTCACATTTTTAGCGGTAATAAATCCCTGCGAGAAAGCGTTGAATGATGCAGAAATCAACATCACAAAAAAGGTTATCTTTTTCATAATCAGAATAATTAAAAATTATAAAGAATCGGTTTTCAGTAATCTTTCAGTTGAATTTTGACAGAACAAAAATAATAGGAAAGCCTCATTTCTTTTCAGGCAGTTCGATGTTGAAAAGCAGGAATGCGCAATTTATTCTGATTATAAATTGAGTGGAAAATATTTTGTAAAGCATTCCTACAAATTGTAACATCCGTTACAAAATTCGAGTATAGGAGAACATAAATTTGAACCTGAAATTAACCGATTTTTATTGAATCATGTTGAAAAGAATACTTCCGCCGCCACAATGGCGTTTTCCGGTGCTGATGGTTACCGGAATACTAATCGGACTGGTACTGTTTCTACTTTACGTTTCGAAAGCACATTCCTATCTGTCTGATAATCCGGCAACCTGTACCAACTGCCACATTATGTCGCCGCAATATGCAACGTGGCAACACAGCTCGCACCGCGAAGTGGCGCATTGCAACGACTGCCACGTACCACACAACAACTTTGTAAATAAATATTATTTCAAAGCAAAAGACGGGTTGCGCCATGCAACAATGTTTACACTCCGCCTCGAGCCACAGGTAATTTTTATTCACGAAGCAGGTGCAGAAGTGGTGCATCAGAATTGTGTCCGTTGTCATGAAAAACTATTGAAAGACCCAAAACTTGTGGCTTCCGTTAACGCACACAGCGCCCACATGACCGACAGAAAATGCTGGGATTGTCACCGGGAAACCCCGCACGGAAGGGTAAACAGCATCTCAAGTGTGCCCAACGCACGGGTGCCGCTGCCCGACAGCCCTGTGCCGGATTGGATCAACGAATATATTCAAAACAAATAATCAAAATAAGACTATGAGTTCAATATTGAAAATCACAGAAAATCGCCCCTGGCTTGCATGGGCACTGTTTTTTGCCACCATTGTTGTGGTGTTTTTGTTGGGTTTGCTGGCATCGTCGATTGTTGAACGTCGCGCCGAAGCTGCTTTTGTGAATGTCCCGAAAAAACCATTAAACCAGTTCGACCCGAGAAACGAAGTGTGGGGAGAAAACTTTCCACGCGAATTTCAGTCGTATTACCAAACTGCCGATACTTCTTTCAGAAGTAAATACAATGGGAATGCCCCGATTGACATGTTGGAGGAAGACCCGAGACTTGTGGTTTTGTGGGCAGGTTACGCTTTTTCGAAAGACTATAAACAGAGCCGCGGACATTATTATGCCATTAACGATATTCACGAAACACTGCGTACCGGAACACCGAAGACGGCGACCGAAGGGCCTCAACCCGCCACGTGTATGACCTGCAAAAGTCCCGATGTCCCGCGACTGATGAACCAAAAAGGTGTTCAGGCTTTTTACACCGGAACCTTTGCCAGCCTGGGCAGCGAAGTAATTAACCCGATTGGCTGTGCCGACTGCCACGATGCAAAAACCATGAACCTGACCATAACCCGTCCGGCACTTGTTGAAGCCTTTGAACGACAAGGAAAAGACATCAAAAAAGTGAGCCACCAGGAAATGCGGAGTTTGGTTTGTGCCCAGTGTCATGTGGAATATTATTTCAACAAAAAAGTGGCTGAAGGTGCCAACTACCTGACTTTTCCGTGGGACAACGGGATGACGGTTGAAGATATGGAAGCTTACTACGATAAGGCAGAATTCAGCGACTGGACTCACGCCATAAGCAAAGCCCCGATGCTGAAAGCGCAACACCCGGATTATGAAGTTTACACCACAGGAATACATGCGCAGCGTGGCGTTTCGTGTGCCGACTGCCACATGCCCTACAAAAGTGAAGGAGGCCAAAAATTTACCGACCACCACATGCAGTCGCCGCTGAACAACATCGCCAATTCATGCCAGGTTTGTCATCGCGAGGAGGGAGCAACATTAATGACCAATGTGTACGACCGCCAGGATAAAATCATCCAAAACCGCGACAAGCTGGAAGAACTGCTGGTGCGCGCGCATGTGGAAGCAAAAAAAGCATGGGATTTGGGAGCCCAAGAAGACCAGATGAATGAAATTCTGAAAGGAATCCGTCACGCACAGTGGCGTTGGGATTACTCGGCTGCGGGTCATGGAAGTTCGTTCCACTCGCCGGTGGAAGTGGGCCGCGTGATTTCAACCGGAATTACCATTGCACAGGAAACACGCATCAAACTGGCCCGGTTGCTGGCACAACTCGGCCACAACCAGGAAATCCCCTACCCTGATATTGCAACCAAAGAAAAAGCCCAGCAATTTATTGGTTTGGATATTCCACAACTGAATACTGAAAAACGGGATTGGCTGCAAACCGTGGTTCCGCAATGGATGAACGAAGGAAAAGAACGGGAAAAAACTTACGACGCCCTGTATTCCATTAAGTAATATATAAAATTGATATTCAATGAGTAAACTAAAATATACAATTTTAGTTGTTATAGTTTTGTGTCTCACGGAAAACACCAGCGCCCAATTTTCTCTGACAGGTGAATTCCGTCCACGCACAGAATTTAATCACGGCTACAAATCTCTGGCTTACGAAAACCAGGATTTATCGACCATAACCAGTCAGCGCACACGCTTAAATGCCCTGTTCAGCAACGAATTTGTAAAAACCAAACTGGTTTTGCAGGATGTCAGAAACTGGGGAAATCAAGCTCAATTGGTGGGAAACGAAAACTACGCCACTTCAGTTCACGAAGCCTGGGCCGAAGTATTTTTTGTTCCCGAATTTTCGTTGCAAGCCGGCCGTCAGGAATTGAATTACGACGACCAGCGTATTTTTGGAAATGTGGGATGGACACAACAGGGGCGTACCCACGATGTTGCATTACTGAAATACAAAAAGAATTTTACACTCCACTTCGGAATTGCACACCACGAAAACAGTGACATAACCAATAATATTTACGATGGACCGGATGCATACAAAGACCTGCAGTTTTTGTGGTTCAACAAAGCCTGGAAAGCCAATTCGCTGAGTTTACTGGCGCTGAATAACGGAGTTCCGGTGATGGAAGATTCGGTACAGGTGAGCAAATACAGCCAAACTTTGGGTGGCCGGGTTACCAGGAAATTTGAAAAGTTGTCGGTGGCAGCAAATCTTTACTATCAAACCGGAAAACACAGCAATGGTAAGGAAATCAGCGCCCTGAATTTTTTAGCCGAAGCCACGCTGAAAATGGGAATTACAGCCGGTTACGAATATCTTTCGGGAAACTCATACAATAAAAACGACAAAGTCTATGCATTCACGCCGTTTTACGGAACCAACCACAAATTCAATGGTTTCATGGATTACTTCTATGTGAGCAACCACATCAATTCGGTTGGGTTGAACGATGCTTACCTGAAATATGGCTGGAGCAAAAAGAAATTCAGCGTGAATGCCGACCTGCATTATTTTGCATCGGCAGGAAAAATCAGTGAAGATGCAGACAAATACCTCGGAACTGAAATCGACCTGACTTTTGGTTACAAATTGCACGAAATTGCCACCTTAAACGCCGGATTGTCGTCGATGTTTGCCAGCGAAACCATGGAATTGCTGAAAGGTGGCGACAGCGGTGCCAGCAACTATTGGGCCTACGTCATGCTGACAGTTACTCCGGCATTTATTAAGTAAAATAATTTGAATAGTAAATCATCTTTCTAATTCTGAATGCACAATTATTGCCTTTTAGGAGAAATAACAGACAAAGGATTTACTGCCACAACGTGGCAGAATTTGAATAACCCCGTACAAAGTTCGGGGCTAAATAGAAATAAAATCCGGAACCCTGAAAGGGTTCAACACCAGAATTTTAAACCCTTTCAGGGTTTTGTTCTGCTTTTTTGCTTGTCCACCGGTTACACCGGAGGTTATTCACATTCAAGCCCTACAGGCTTCAATAAATAGTGTTGAATTCGGATTAATTTGTATTTTGTTGTTTGTTCAGAAAAACATGTCATGAGTAAAAACAGATTATTGAAAATATCCAAAACGCTCCACAAATGGCCGGCCATTATTATTGCTTTCATTGCCATTTTGTTTGCCTTTTCGGGAATTGTAATGAACCATCGCGGAATTTTTTCAGGGGTGGATGTTTCAAGAAACCTGCTCCCCGGAAATTACAGATACGGAAACTGGAACCTCGCAGCAGTTCGCGGTTCGGTGGCCATCGACAGTACCACCAGCCTGATGTACGGTAACATCGGTATCTGGAAAACCAGTGACGATTTCCAAACTTTTGAAGATTTCAACCACGGATTTCCAAAGGGAATTGATAACCGGAAAATTTATTCCGTGGTTCAGTTTAAAAATAAGCTGTTTGCAGGAACACAACTCGGTTTGTATAAAAATGAAAATGCAAAAGGGTGGCAAAAAGTTGAACTCAACACAGAAGACCGAATCGCCGATTTGGGTGTAAAAGGTGATACCTTGCTGGTGCTCACCCGGAATTACCTGTTGAAATCGGCTGACGGAAACGATTTCGAAATTGTGCAGCTTCCGCAACCCGTTGGATATGTAAGGGAAACCGGTCTTTTTGATACTTTATGGCAATTACATAGTGGCGAATTGTGGGGACTTCCCGGAAAACTGATTGTGGATTTACTGGGAATTGTGACCATTTTTCTTTCGGTAACCGGGTTGCTTCATTTCTTTTTCCCTAAAATCATCAGTCGCCGCAAAAAGAAAATGCAGGAAACTCAGGGTTTGATTTCTGTGAAGAAAACCAACCTGCACTGGCACAACGTGGTTGGTTACATTTTTGTTGTTTTTCTGATTATTAACACTTTTTCGGGCATGCACCTGCGACCGCCGTTGTTGATTGGCATAGCCAATAAAAAAGTGGGCATTATTCCCGGCACCCACCTCGACAATCCAAATCCGTGGTTCGACAAACTACGCCGGGTGCATTGGAACGAATCAATGAAACAATATGTTTTTTCCACGTCCGAAGGTTTTTATTTTGCTGATGAATCGCTGTCAAACACTTTACAACCAGCATTTTCACAACCACCGGTCAGTGTAATGGGATGTAATGTTTTGCACCCTTTGAATGACAAAATTTACATCGTTGGTTCGTTCAGTGGCATGTTTTTATGGAATATTGAAAACGGTGCAGTGGCCGATTTCTTCAGCAGGGAACAATACATTGAACCAACCGGAATGCAGAGTCCCATTGGCGCAAATATGGCCGCTGGTTTTATTGAAATGAAAAACGGGGCTGTGTGGTTTGATTATAATTCGGGGGCAAAAACGCTCACTTCTCAGAACTTTGCCGAAATGCCCGAAGAAATCGTAAAAGCCGCGCCCATGTCGCTGTGGAATGCAGCCCTCGAAATACACACAGGCCGTATTTTTGAAAATATCCTGGGCCCATTTTATATTTTGTATGTTCCGCTGGCTGGTATTTGTCTGCTACTGGTATTTGTCAGCGGGTTCTGGCTGTGGTGGAAAATGTATAGAAAGAAAAAATCAAAAGTTATGAATTCAGGCCAAAATTCATAACTTAACTTATGAATTTAAGCTTGAATTCGTAAGTTTCTCTCACCCTTTCCCGAGGTCAAGACTGAGTGTAGTCGAAGTCTGTTAAAACAAGAATAAAACATTGGATTATAAAGGATTAATTCCTTTTACAGCTAACCACCAACGGCAAATGTTTTCCTCCAAAAGGTTCCTGTTTGAAATTTGAAAAGAGTTCAATCTCAGAAAAACCGGTATTTTGCAACAATTCAGTGAGTTGCCGACTTTGAAGCGCCAAAAGCGGAGTTTCGTTTTTAATGGTTTTGCCTTCCGATTTTATTAGCAATTCTGTTTGAAACTGAATCAGCGAACCATGTTCCTTAAACCTGTATTTTCTTGTAAACCTGATATTTTCGGTGTCAATTACCGGAAGTTCAGCAACAGGTTCATTCAGAATATAATCGTAATTCAGGATTTGTAACAAAAAATGACCTCCGGGTTTTAAAACAGTAAAAACGCCATTAAGCATCTGTTGCACCAATTCGGGCGTTTGCAAATGCACAAGCGTATTTCCAAAACACAGCACCCCATCAAATTGTCCGGGTTGAAAATCAGCTTTAAGTTCGAGCATATTGACTTTCTGAAAAACAGGATTGGCGGTTTCAAAACCTTCAAACCAGATTTTGGCTTTTGCCTGCTCCAGCAAATCTTCATTCAAATCAATTCCGGTTACAAACGCTCCGCTCTTTGCCAGTTGTATGGCCAATTCACCCGTGGCACAGCCAATATCCAGCAACTGTTTTCCGGCAAGCTTCCCTACCCTGCTTTTTACAAACTCCAACTGCACCGCCTGAAAAGGAAATATTTCGGCATAATATTTTGAAATGGAGGAGTAAAATTCGTTCTGTTTATCTTTCATTTTATACACCACAGATTACTCTGATTTCCACAGATTTTACATTTGATTTCCATCTCCTTCGCCCTTCGGGGGAAGGCCGGGAAGGGGGCTGCCCTTCTCAATCTTGATTCTCGCATCAACTGCAAGAATGCTATTTTCATCGCCCAATAACGGATTGATATCCATTTCTTTAATCTCGGTGGCGAACCGAAGCAAACTTGATAATCTTACAATTATTTCGGTGAATTTTGGCAGATTTACACCCGGTTGTTTGCGGAAACCTTTCAGAATTTTATACGATTTCAGGCTTTCAATCATGGCAGCAGCCTCGTCGAACGAAAGCGGCGCCAGTCCAGAGGCCACATCTTTCAACACTTCAACATAAATTCCACCCATGCCACAAAGTACAATGTGCCCGAATTTGTCTTCGTATTTGGCACCGAGGAAAAGCTCCATTCCCGAAGCCATTTGTGCAATCAGCACACCTTCAGCGCCATCGATTCCAAAAAGATGGTGAAACTCTTTCCGCACATGTGCCACGTTTCTCACGTTCAGAATCACGCCGCCAACTTCGGTCTTGTGTAGCGGTCCTATTACTTTCATCACCACCGGAAAACCAATGTTCATGGCAGCCAGCACCGCCTCGGTTTCCGACTTGGCCACAATTTCCTTTACACGGGGAATACCGGCGGCATCCAGCAAACGGTGCACCGTTTCGGGCGACTGGTAACCATTGGGCGAACTTTCAACAATCTTTCTGATTTCGTAGATGTTGACACCTTCCATAAAAATGGTATTTTCAGAAGGCGGTGGTGTGTTCATCACTTTGGTGAGTGCGCGGCCCAGCAAAACCTCGTCAGGAAAATTCACATTTCCCTGCGACAGAAAAACGGCAACATCTTCTTTTACATTGATTAACGAAGGCAAAATCGGAAAAATCGGTTTTTTGCAGGTCTTCAATTTTTCGCTCAACAGTGCATACACATCGCCGATGGGAAACAAACCCGGACTGCCAAAAATCACCGCCATTCCATCAAAATCAAAATCGTTCTCGCAGGCATCGATGATTTCGCCCAATTGAGCAGCCGTTCCGGTTGCCAGAAAATCGATGGGATTCTCCACCGATGAGCCCGCAAACAGTTTCTCTTTCAACACCGATTTTGCAGGTGAGTCTTCAATCTGCGGAATTTTCAGTCCTCCACTTTCGAGCGCGTCGGTAAGCATCACACCCGGACCGCCGGCATGTGTGATGATGGCCAGTTTTTGCCCGGAAAGATTCTTCCCCGACAAAACACAGGCAACCGTGGTCAGTTCCTCTCGTCCATAACAGCGCACAATTCCGGCTTTACGGAAAAGCGCGTCAACCGCAGCATCGGAACTGGTTAGCGCCCCGGTGTGCGACGAAGCTGCGCGGCTTCCCGCCTGCGAACTGCCGGCTTTAATGGCGGCTATTTTGCATCCTTTCCGGATTAGCGAAGAGGCATGAAACAGCAGTTTATCAGGATTGGCAATGTTTTCGATGTACAGCAGTTTTACCTTTGGACTGACGCCATCGATATAATTTTCATCGAGATAAGCCAGCAAATCTTCCACACCGGTTTGTGCGCTGTTACCCACCGAAAAAACGTTGGCAAACCGCAGTCCTTTTGGAATCCCGGACTCGATAATAAAAACGGCAGTGGCTCCCGAACCCGAAATAAAATCACAACCGTCGGACGTTAATTTGGGAATGGGCGTGGTAAAAACGCTGGTATGCGAAGGAGTCATCACTCCAATACAATTGGGGCCAATCAAACAGGCATCGTTACGATTTACAACTTCAACAATCTCTTTTTCAAGCTTTTTCCCTGCTTCGTTTGTTTCGCCAAAACCAGCCGAAATAATGATAAATGCTTTTGTATCATTTTGTTCGGTAAGTGTTTTTACAACCGGCAAACAATGTTGCGCCGCAATAGCCAGAACCGCCAAATCAACTGAAGGCAACTCATCAACCGATGAAAAAGTTGGAACTCCCTGAACCGATGTTTCGTTGGGATTGACAGCATAAATTTCGCCTGCAAAACCGTTGTCAATCAGGTTTCTGACAATCTTTCCACCGGGTTTCGAAATGTTGTTCGACGCCCCGATTACAGCAATGCTTTCAGGATGAAAAAGCTTTTCATTAATCATCAGCCAATATTTTTATGCCGATAAAAGTAACCTTTTTTGCAGCAACCATTGCTGACATATTTCAATTTGCGTAGTTTTAAAACCGGTAAAAAAACAAGCATGGCTGAAGTAAAGGCACAAAAAATTGTAGTGTTTCTGCAATTAAACGAATTTGATAAAAACCTGATTTTGAATGGAATTCGCATTGCAACTATCTTCAAAAAAGAACTTTGTCTGTTTTTTCACCTGAAAAAAAGTGAAGCCGGCGAAAAAGAAAAAGTAAAAACACGGCTCGCAGCTTATATAAACCCGATAAAAAACGAAATCCCTGAGTTACCGGTTTCAACTTTAATTTTGCACGACAAACTGCATGAATTGCCCGATAAATTAGCCGACGATTACGAAGCGATTATTTTATTAGCTGGTGCACTTCAGTTTTCGAAATATGCAAAAGCACTGGCAGAAAGTCCTGTGCCCTTTCTTTTTGTAAACGAAAGCAGCGAAAATATTTCGGGTTTCAAAAAACTTGTTCTACCCATCGATTTGCGAAAAGAAAACAGCGACAGTGCTTTATGGTGCTCCTATTTTGGAAGGTTCAACGGTTCGGGAGTGGTTGTGGTAGCTACCAGCGAAAAAAATAAAGATGAACAGAAGCAAGTGACGCTCAATGTGATATTGGCAAAAAAGCTCTTTGGAAAATTCAAAATCGAACATAAAATTTTCAGAGGAGTGCATTCGAGTTTAAGAAATACATTTGAAGGGTTTGAACTTGCAGTTTCGTCGGGCTGCGATTTGCTTGTGATACTCGGAAGTTCGACAATTACACCCCTTGATTTGCTGATTGGCCTGCCTGAACAAAAAATCATAAAACGGGCCGGAAACCTGCCGGTTTTGGTGGTGAACCCGCAAAGGGATAATTACATTTTGTGCGATTAAAAAACCCGTACTAACCTTCTCCTGAAGGGTGAAGGAAAAAAAATCAAAGCATAAGCAAACCTTAGAATTTTCTCAAGATTTGTTACTTTCGCGGCCAAATCTGGAATTGATGAAAAAACTGCTCGTTATAATCTTTGGCTTTTCGGCATTGTGGGCCACCGCACAAAATTTTGAATACGAAGTTCTTTTTGAAGGTATTGGTGACAACCGTGAATTTTTTAACGACTACGGATATCCACAAACCATACTGGGCACACGAACTGCATTTGAAGGCGGGGTAACAGCTGACAATCACCAACTAAGACTGGGTTTCAGCTACCTGTATGAATTTGGCAGCCAACCTGACGCACAAAAAATAAAACCAACTATTTACTATCAATTTGGAAATCATAATATCGACTTTTTATTTGGCTCATTTTCACGCCGCGATAAAATTGATTTTCCACTGGCAATGCTTAACGACACACTGCTTTATTACCGGCCAAATATCGACGGGATGTATGGCAAATACAAGTGGGAATGGGGTTGGCAAAATGGTTTTATCGATTGGGTAAGTCGTCAGACAGAAGTCAACAGTGAAATTTTTACTGCAGGTTTTTCAGGTGAGATTTTCGTAAAAAACTTTTTTCTGCAAAACTACATTTTAATGACTCACGATGCGATACCCAGCATCCGTACCCCGGATGTACATATTGAAGATTATCTGGGATTTGCACTTCAGGCAGGCATAAGAACCAATAAAAATTCAGCATTTGCCGGATATATAAAAGCAGGCGTTTTAGGTTCAACTTTTCGCCAGCGGAGCGTAACAGATGGTTATGTGAATGCAGCCAGTTTTTTTGCTGAAGCAAAAGGGAAATACAAGAAATTAGGTTTTAAATCGGTGCTGAGTTCTGGCGCTAGTCAAAAGTTTGCTTATGGCGACCGGTTTTACCGTGCTAAAAACTACTGGCGAACCGATGCAATCTGGTATATGATTAATCACGAAAAAGTAAAAGGTACATTCAATCTCTCCTTTCATATCATCAACTGGAACGATTTGGACATGCAGCAACAGCTTTCCATTATTTATGTTTTCGGGAAATAAGGCTTAGAACATATTTCCGAAAAAATCAAATTATTCAATTCCAAATTCACATTTATTATTTAAATTGGGAAAATTATTGCATATTCAAAACTGGAATAATAGAATGATGTAAATCAAAATCAACTGTTTGCCTGATGTTAATTTACAAAATACCCATTTTAATTGTAATTTTCTTTTTATTTTTCTTTTCGTGTTTTGCTCAGAGCACTGAAAAATTGAATGAGAATTTACTGTCAAAAAAGGAAGTAACCATCCTGGATTTTAATACTTCAATAGATTCAATAAAAACAGAAAAATGGGAATTAAACGATACATTGAATACATATATCAACTGGCTGTATAAAAACGAGGAATCGCTTTTATCCGATGAAAACTCATTTTTCAGGGTTCATGTTCTGTTGGAATTGGCAAGTGCAAAATATGCTGAGGGTGAAAACGATGAAGCCTGCCAGTATATTGATTTGATTTTTCAGCAATTTAACGAAATTCTTTTCCAGGATGCTTTTATAAAAATCAATAAATATGGGGCTTCTATTGCTTATGAAAAATCAAATCTTAAAAAAGCCATTAATTATTATGAAAAAATTCTGGATGTTGAGAAAATAAAATCAGATTCAGTGCTACTTGTTGATGTATATCTCACACTTTCAAATTACTATTTGGGAAACGATCAGTACGATAAATCGATGTTCTACGGTTACAAGGCTTATCCTATTTTGGTTTCGCTGGATAATAAACCGGAATTAATAAAACTATTTGTGACTTTATACAATGGGGCGCAGTTAAGCAGTAACGATACTACCAATACTGATTATCTCTACAAAGCCCTTGATATGGCTTTAGATTATGGCGACTCTATGTTAATAAGCACTACTTATTCGAACCTTGGTATGGATTTTTACAGAAATGGCAAAAAATCGGAAGCAATAAAATATTACATAATTGCCAGAAATTTTGCAAACGACAAAGGAAGTAAACGCGAAGTGAGAATTGCTGTATCTCAGCATCTTTGTTACACTTATATGCCCGATAGTGTTGAAAGAGCTTGTGAAACTTCAGACTATATTTTAAAAAGATGTTTAATAAACAACGATTTAAAACTACTTAGTAATGCCTATTTATCGAGAGCCAATTGCTTTGCCAACCACGGTGAGGTGGATTCCTCTGCACATTACCTTGATCTTGCTGAAAAAAACCGCATGCAATTTGGAAATCCAAAAGCTTCGGCCGGATTCTTTAATAAAATGCATGAAGTAAGTAAGAAAATAAAGGATTACGAACGTGCATTAAAATATTTAGACATTGCACTTGGGGAAAATGTACGGATAAATAAGGAAACTAACTCGGGCCTGCTAAGTGACACAAGGGCTCAGCTTGATTATCAAATTCAAAAAGATAGAATAAGCGAATTAAGTTTAATGAACCAGATACAAAAAGAAAAAAACAAAAAACAGAAAATTTTGATAATCAGCATTCTGCTGGTATTAATTCTAAGTACATCATTTATAATATTTGCAAACAGAAAATATAAAGAATTGAAAAGTTCATACCGGGAAGTTTTCAGAAAAAATATTGAACTTGACAAATTAAATCTGAAATTATCTCAAACTGAAGAAAAACTGGAAACCGATAAAAATGGTAATGAGATTAAAGACGAAGAAAAGATTTATAAAAAATTTAAAGAATTGCTTGAAAAAGAAAAAATATATAAACAACCTGACATTTCAGCCAATAAACTGGCACGAAAACTAAATACAAACACTTCCTACCTTTCAGTTATTATCCACAACCGATTTGACGAATCTCTTAAAACCATAATCAATAGATATCGCATCAACGAAGCCCGCCGGTTGCTCACTTCACCCGAATATTCAAAATACAGTATCGAAGGAATTGCTGAAGAAGTAGGTTACCACTCCAGGTCCACATTCTATCAGTCGTTCAAACAAATAACAGGATTAACACCCACTCAATATCTTGAAAATTACAATTCGAAGTAATTTTTTTCATCAGAAAACATTTTTAAAATACACTTTCAACAGCCGTTTTAACAAATCTGTTTGCATAACGTAAAAATTGTCCGGTTAACTGTCCGGTTTTATAAAACCGAACAAATGTTAGTTGTTTAACTGATTTACCCCATTTAACTTCGGGAGAAAAACCAAAAGATGAAATTCATTTCAAGGCATATCATTTTTGCGATTTTAGCATTTTTGCTTTTCTTGTTTTTAATCCTGAATAATTCACAATCCCAACATTCCAAAATAAATACAGTTACTGAATCCCTTATACAAAACGGCGATCTAATATTTCGTCGTGGTCATTCTGCCGAAAGTCAGGTAGTTATAATAACCGACTGCAAAAGCCGGTTTTCACATGTAGGAATTATTTGCTTTGAAAATGCGATACCATTCATTATTCATGCCGTTCCCGGTGAAAATAAAGGAGAACCTGATTTTATTAAAAAAGAAAAACTTACTGAATTTCTGAATCCTGAAAAGGCATCTGAATTCGCAATATATCGTTCCGATTTTTCAGAAGAGATTAAAAACAGGGCAGTTGTTAATGCCATTCAGTTTTTTGAAAACAAACTGACTTTTGACGATAAATTTGATTTTACTTCGGATGAGCAATTGTATTGTACTGAATTGGTCTTAAAGGCATTTCAAACAGATTCGTTTAAGTCGCTCCAAATAAAATCCACCAGCCTGAATTTTATTTTTGGAAAACTTGATGTGATTTTGCCCGGCAATATAATAGAGAACCCTCATTTTTTTAAAATAATTAATCATTAAAAACTTAAAGAACATGAAAAAAAATGGAATTCTAATTGTGCTCTTTTTAGCACTGTCAGTTGTTTTATCCTCATGCGGAGGAAGCGGAAGCGCTAGTGTGTCCGGAAACTCTCCTACAAAAATTGTTGAAAAATGCTATGATCTTTTAATGAAAAAAGACTATGAAAAGTTGGCCAAAATGTATGTTGGTGAAGACGGAAAGAAATTTACTGAAGAAGATATTGCAAAGTTAAAAGCATTGCTTCCGATGGCAGTAAAAGAATTCGAAAAAAAAGGAGGGCTTAATTCATACAAAGTGTTAAGCGAAACGTTGGTTGATTTGGAAAAAAGCAAACATTATGGATACAATCATGAATATGCGAAAGTTGAAGTAAACCAGATATTTGGCAATGGAGAAGAAGAAAAGGAAAGAATCTATACGATAAAGATTGACGGTGACTGGTTTATTTCTGTGATGAAACCTAAAATTGATTTTTAACTTAAAAATTCACAATAATGAAAAATAAATTTACAATTCTTTTATGCGCAATTTGTATTATTTTTTCAGTGCAAACTGCAACGGGTCAGATTTTTGGCAACGACCCTGAAATAAAAATCGATGGTTTAGCGCCCGAGTCGGTATGGCAAATTACCGAAATGGCAATGAATGACAATTCTATTCCGATAGGACAATTAAATATCGATGAAGGAATTTTAATGTCTGATTGGATTGAGTGGACTGCAATAGCAATTAAAAACCATGCCCGACTTTATTTTAAATACGAAAGTCCAACGCTGATTTTAAAAATAGCCGATCGCCAATATCAATCAGAAAAAGGCTGGGCAGAAGCAGTAGGAAATCTTTCGAAAAAGAATTACAAACTGTATGTTCAGGATGTGGCCGATCGGATTACTGCGATTAGTAAGGATGCCGGTTTAACACAAACAGCCGTAAAAACGTCAAAACTAATTCCTGCTTTTAGTGCTGTATTTATGGTCGATGATTTGGTTTTCAAACTATTGAAAACAGGTAAAAACGAGAATCAGCATTTAACTATTGAATACAGCGTACAAAACAATTCTAAAAAGGAAATAAATGTTGATATTCCGCTCACCGGATTAAAAAAGACTATTACTTCCAAACAAACAGGAGAGCGTGGAAAGGTAGTTTGGAGTCGTCCGGCAGAAATGGGCCGAAATGCAGTTATTCAGCCTGACGAAACTCTATCGCTAACTATTGAATATGCCATCAACTGGGAATTGAACACTTTACCACAATTAGATATAAGAGTAAATTGTAATGGCGGAGCTACTAAAGATATACGTTACATGAGTACTTACAATATTCCGCTTCCTTATACTTATCAGGAAGGTAACTAAATAATCTAAAACCTGATCTTCATTAAAATGAAGGTCGGTTTTTTTTAAATAACTCTACCATTATGAAAAACTTTTTTCTGTTTCTTTTCCTGTTTTCGTTTGTAACATTAAATGCCCAGGAATACAAATCATTTACAATTGAAAATATTTCTGAAGAAACGGTTTGGAATGCAGTGTATAAAACCATACAGGAATTGAAAATGCCCCATGTCTCAGTTAACAAAAACACAGGGAAAGGCGAAACAGGGTATTATAATTACACGGCATTAATGATAAAAAACCGATGTAAATTCAGGTTTAAATATGAGGCAGGGAATTTAACTGTAAGTGTTTTTGGCAGACAATATATGAGTGACAAAGGTTGGGCCGATAACATGTTACCAATGACTAAAAAGCAGGCATCGAATATTTTGGAACCCATTGAAAAAAGGATAACAGAGTTAACCAAGAACACCATATATGAGCCAAAGGAAGAAAAACCGATAGCAACAACAAGCCAGCAGACAATTCCACATGCTTCAAAAAAAGGAATCTATGATGATTTTTCAGTATTTAAAACCGGTGATCCTCAACTTGAATTAATTGCCGCCCATAAAAATGGCGCAATCCTTAGTTTTGATTTATATGATGATCAAAAAACAGTAAAAACACTAATATTCCAACCCAAGCATAAATCAGAGATCTTGACTGTTTTTTTCAATGACAAAGGATTACCAACCGAATTATTTACACAAAATTTTGGCATAAAAATCTCGCCTGTAAAAGACAGAACATTTAAACTACAGACTTATGATCAGGATGGGAATGAAATTGACAATTCCGTAGTCGAATTACCGATAACCTCTGTCGAACAAATTGGGGTGCAATCTCCCAATGAAAAGATAATGCATGGTCCGGCAGCACCTGAAATCTCTTACTTCCCTGAAACGGATATTCTTTCAACTGCCATTAGTAATGCATCAACAATTACGAAAGGTTTAGTTTGTGGATTTGGAATAGCTGGGGGTCTCGTGACTGCTCCAAGCGGTCCCGGAGCAGTTGCATTAATTATACTTTCCTGTGAATCAATATATCTTGATCTGGTTGCTATGAGATTGGGAGAAGATCATTTTGCATACGATGAATTAATGCTTGCATCGGATATTACAGGTCTCGCTACTCCCAAAGGTGCAGCAACTGGGTGGGTAAATGCGGCCTCTATGGGAATGAATGCAATTACTTCTACCAAAAACTCAGTCGATGATTATTCAAGATTTAAAGAAAAATACTTTAAAACCCCGACTTTAACAATCTCGGGTGCTACAAAAATAAGGTCAGGAGCTTTTGGTGAGTATGGATATTCGTTAAATGTTTATGCCAGCTCTAATTACCCAAATGAACCAATCCAATGGGATGCATTAAACGACGAGCTCAAAATTGAACAAATTTACATTGGTGACCAGGAATATATTTCAGGTTTATACGGTGTAAGAGTTTTTGCCAAAGAAAAAGATTGGGCCAGTTACCCCGTTTTAGAAGCATCACTGGTTGTAGATAATAAAGTTATAACCCGTGAGATAAAACTTGAGATTGTAAAACCTAATTACTACTATCTGAACAGTTGTAATAATTGCGGCAGTGATCCTAAATACAGACAGGCATGCGAAATACAACTAAAGCAATGTATTAACACTTTAAAAAAGGATGCGGATAACATTTACTTTGTTATAGACAACAATGACAATATCCTTTCCAGTAATAAAGACCTTAATAATGCCCGCCTCGCTTTCATAAAATCCTCTAATTCAGAAAATCATGGTTTCATTCCGCTGGTTAAAGAAGCTACCTGCTCATTTAGTTGTGAAGGCCTTTCAGACAAGGAAACAATTATTTCGCTGGCCCATGAAGGGATGGAATTTATCAGGAAAACCGAAAGTCGAATTGAAGTTCTTCAAAGACAGATAACCGAAAATAATTATGCAAAGATTGGCGCCGATATAAACAGCGAGAAGGATTTTATAAAACGCATCAGAAAGGAATACGGAGACAGAATCAATAAAATTGCCGAAAAGGGTACAATCCGGATGGCCTCTCGAAAATCTGATCCTGCAAAATACTATCAGGTGAATGGAGTGCGTGTTGTTGGTGCACACTGGCAACGCCAATCGCCTTCTATTTTAATTGATGTTGACCTTAGTAAAAACCCGATACCTAAAACTGTTAACGATGAACAATTTTACGAAACAGCCGGAGATATCCGGTTTCAATATCTTGATTCAGATGGGAAAATAATCGAGAAAGGGACTGCTATTTTTACCCAGTTTGCATTGTTTGTAGAAACATTCGAAAAAATTGAGCTTATTGACTTTAATTCTTCTCTTTCAGTATTAAGAAAGAAAACTTCAGACGACGGACTGGATACATTTTACTAATTATTAAATTGAATTCTAAACCTTAAAGCATCGACTGGAACGATTTAGACATGCAGCAACAATTGTCGGTGATTTATGTTTTCGGAAAATAAAAAAGCCGGGAGTTTTATTTCCCGGCTCTCTGCCATTTTCGTTCCAGAATAATGGATATAATATTATTTCTTGATTAGTTTTCCCGTTTTCAAATTTTGCTGCCCTTTCAATAGTTTATAAAAATAAACACCACTTTGCAAGTGCGATATTGAAACTGCCTGGTTAGAATAAACTATTTGATCGATAACTTTTGCGCCGGTTATCTGGTACAATTCCAACGAAAGACTTTCATTGTTTCCTTTCCATCCAAAATAAACTGATTCAGCGGCAGGATTAGGATAAACTGAAATAACATTGTTTTCAAATTCATTGATATTTGTTGCTGTTCCGCCGGAATAATAGAAAGTGGTATTTCCTGTATTTTTCCAACTTCCATTCACCATTTCAAAACTATTTATACCTGTAATAAGCTTGTTTAAAGAGAATTCTTCTTCAGTTAGCCCATAAAAGTAAAATAAAGCAGGAAAAACAACTCCTGTAAAATTGGTATTACTATACGTATATTCATCCTTATCCTGCTGAACCCATGAATTTTCAACCCATAATGAATAAATTTCTACAGAAACATCTCCATTGGCGTTATATTGGGTTTCATATTTGTCTTCATCAACCCACGTCGATCCGTTCCATGTTGAATATATTTCAACGGAAACCTTTCCTGAAGCATTGTACTGATAAGAATCGCGTGATGTTTTTTCCAATGTGAAAGTTATAAAATTCACCGTTGAATATTCTACAGTACTCAATCTATCAGCGCCATCATAATTGTATTCATTTTTCGACCATAACATTTCGTCACCTTCAATAATAAAATTTTCACTTAAAGTTTTTATTTTTCCTGATGCGGTATAAGTATAAACTATATTCATACTAAGCATTAAAACGCCCGTTTCTTCATCCAAAGACCACATTTCAGTTTTAACTAACTGTTTGGATGCGTTATAATAATAAACATCTTTCATCACTAAAATCCAGGTTGTTCCTTCATTCGGTGTTGTATATGTTAACGTTGAATCCTGTTTCCCATCAGTATTATAGTGAATAAGAATTTTGCTATCCGGAGTAAGTGCATTTGAAACTTCATCCTTTTCATACATTAGCATTAAATTTACTCTTTTTTGAGCATCATATCCCAAATCAATTTTTGACGAGATATTCCAGTTTTGCGTTGTAAGATTCCATTCCTTCTCAACCCATGATGTATTTTTCAATTCAGCATCATAAATATATTCATCTTTAATATCATTTTGCCAAAGCTGCGTCTCCTGATTCAAAACCCGATCAATTGTACTATCAAGTCTTTGAGTAACCATACCACTTTTTAAAAGTTGCTCACGCGTTAAAACTTCGTTTGAATATTTGGCAAGAGCTGCCGACCTTTCCGAAATTTTCATCATTTTTTCCTGAGCCTGCTTAATCTTTTTTTGCAGGTCGGTTTTGTTTTGGGGACTTGCCATAAAAGCAATCAACAGCATTATGAAAAGTAAAGTAATTTTTTTCATTTTTTATTTTTTTAAATCACTAGTGTCCACTTAATTTTATTATTTGTTGTATTAATAACTTGATATTATGCAAGATGTGTTTAAAATAGCATGTCCACGATTTGAATTCATACCTTTAAAATCAAACCTAAAATTAAGGGT
>JBFXFM010000064.1:0-24439 GCA_050179035.1 Draconibacterium sp.
CCCCTTCTTTGAGGCGCTCAATGGCTTCTTTCTCAAATCCTTCAAAATCAAAACTTGATTCTCTTTTCATTTTGCCAAATTAAAAGTTATTAATCTTTAATTTGACACACTTATTTGAACAGTGTCTAATTCGGAGCTGACTTATTCATATTCAAGTCCTTCTGAAGTATTTTTTCAATCACCAAAATTTTCCAAACTCACTCACTCACTCACTCACTCACTCACTCACTCACTCACTCACTCACTCACTCACTCACTCACTCACTCACTCACTCACTCACTCACTCACTTCTTCTGCTGATAAACCTTCACATAATCGATGTAATATTTTTGCGGGAGGATTGCTTCGTCAAGACCTTTTTGTCCACCCCAGGCACCACCTACAGCAAAATTAATGAGCAGATAATGAGGTTTGTTGAACGGCCAGACACTGTTTCCGGCACCCTCGTTTTGAAACGAAAAATAGAGCGAGTCGTTGAGATAGAAATCCATGTGGTCTTCGAACCACTCAACCGCGTAAATATTAAAATTTTCGAATGGTTTTGCCACTCCGATACGGTTTCCCTTGTTGGTGCCAATTGAATGATTATACGCTTCGGTATGGATATTAGCATGAATTGTATCGGGGTCGTAACCCACATTTTCCATAATATCGATTTCGCCACAGGCAGGCCAGCCGGTTCCTTCGTTAATTACGTTGCCCAGCATCCAAATTGCAGGCCAGGTTCCCACACCGGTGGGCAGTTTTGCCTTTACCTCAATACGTCCATACAACATGCTTTTCTTACCGTAAGTATTTAAACTTGCCGACGTGATTTTATTACCATTCCAGTTGTCAAGCCGGGCTTCAATCACAAGATTTCCCTCTTCAACCCGTGCATTTTCGGGCCGGTTTTTTGTATAATACTGCGCTTCTCCATTGCGAATGTAGCCTTCCTCATAACCCCAAATGGTTGAGTCGGGTAACCCTGCAACATCAAAATTATCCTCCCAAACCAACTCCCACATGGTCGGTTTTGTTTCTGCTGTTTGATTTTGTTTGTTGGCTGCACCTGTGCAGGCGGCCAGAAATGCCAGAAAAATTACTGAATACTTCATAACTTGTCAGATTTAAGTTGATTTTCAAAGATAAATTTCTTTTAACTGATATTTAATTATCGGTTTAAAAAGTGATGATGAACCCTGATTTTAATTGTGGTTGATTACTTTCGCCGCAAATTGCGGGAGATGACATTAAAAGTAAATGAAAAAGCCAAAGCGCTGATATTCGATTTAGACGGAACTTTGTCTGATTCGCTGCCGGTTCACCTGGCTACGTGGAATTTTGTTGGTGAAAAATACGGGTTCGAATTCGACCCCCAAATTATTCACGAAATGACAGGCCGACCCACCATCGAATTTGCGCAGCGCGTTGTGGAACAATATCAATTGGATGCCGACCCATACGAATTGGTACGCATAAAACAGCAGGCTTTTTGGAAAATGGCGCATTTACTCGAACCTATTGACGAGGTTTTTGAAATTGTACGCAATTCGCATGGCAAACTGCCAATGAGTGTTGGAACCGGCGCAGGCCGGAAAAGCGCCATGATTCAGCTTGAAACTTTGGATATTCTGAAATATTTTGATTTTGTGGTTTCGGCCGATGATGTTACCCGCCACAAACCCGAGCCCGAAACTTTTCTGGAATGTGCCCGGCTGATGGGTGTTGAACCACAGTTTTGCCAGGTTTTTGAAGATGGCGACCTTGGCATTGAGGCTGCGAGAAAAGCGGGTATGATGGTTACCGATGTGAGGCCGTTTATCAATTATGGCGAATGGGCACAGCAATAATTGCCTTTAAAGCAGTAGCCCCTTTGTTTCTGGCCATTTTTGCCGGAATGGCATTTTCGCGTTCAAAAACGGTTACTGAAAGTTGGATTGATATTCTGAATAAATATGCTTTGAAAATCGGGTTGCCGGCGTTGGTTATTGCTTCTCTGATGCGTATTTCTCCCGGTGATGTCGATTTCAGGTTTATCGCAATTAATTCGGCTTATTTTGTAACCAGCATGTTACTGGCTTACCCTGTGGCGCGGATTTTCAGGTTGTCGAAACAGGTGCGTTCTGCTTTATTTCTGATTTTTTCGTACGGCAATGTGGCTTATCTTGGAATTCCAGTGTTGCAAAACAGTTACGGTGAAGCGGCTGTTCCGCTGGCAGGAGTGATTTCGTCGGTTTACATTTTCTGGATGCTGACGCTCGGAGTAACACTGATTGAGCTGCACAGCGACCAGCGCATGACGGCCGGAGAATTCATAAAAAACCAATTGGGCAATCCGTTGATGCTGTCTGTAATTATCGGGCTTGCACTTGTTTTATTCAAAATAAAACTCCCTGTGGTTATCAACGAAACAATCAGGCTTTTTTCCGGTTCGGTAACTGCTGTGGTTTTGTTTTCGCTGGGTATTTTTCTGGGCCTTCACCGCACCGGAAATTTACGCGATTGGGCTGCTGCACTGGCATGGTCGGTTGTAATTCTGTTGATTTTGCCTTTTACTTTTTATCTGACAGTAAAAAATACGGGGCTGAATGAACTTCAGTTAAAGTCAACCGTACTGGAAGCCGCAATGCCATTAGGTTTAACACCTTATGCTTTGGCAACACAATATAAACTTGAAACCTCGCTGATTGCGCGGATTGTGGTTGTTTCCACATTGCTTTCGCTGGTTTCTATCCCGGTATGGATTGTGCTACTGGGATAAAAAAAGCCGGAGAAAATCCCCGGCCCTTCTGTTATAGTTTTACAATCTTTTCAGTTTGTTGTTTTTCTCCCTGAATAAATTTCAGGTAATAGATTCCAGGCGATTTATCGATAAACGAAATCGTTCCGGTGGCTCCAGGTTCAAAAACAAAAGACCCAACAAGTTTGCCCGAAACATCGGTGATACTGATTTTTGCCGGTTCGGTTTTCATCGGTATTTTGTAGTTCAGCTTGTCGGAAACCGGGTTTGGATAAATCGAAAACAACCGCTCATCGCCGAAATCGATGGTGGCTGTCGGCAGAGCAACTTCGAGCTGGAAAACCATCCATTCCCTGAGTTTTGCCTTATCGGTTGCTGTTAGTTTTAACGCATAAATTCCCTGTGCTTCAGTGGGCGGATTCCCTGAAAGAAGCATGGTTTTCGAATCGAAAATCAGCCAGGCAGGAATTGCCGAATTATTTTCGGTTGACAATGTATATTTCAGCTCATCATTCAAATCGGGGTCGGTTATTAAATCAGCAGGAATTTGAACTGAATTATCAAGCCCGCTGAAAAAAACCTGTTTTTCGAGATAATAATTCAGTTCGGGAGCATCGTTCACGTTAATCACCGAAATAATCACAGGCTGGGTTCTTTCTTTATTTCCATCCGAAATGTGGATGTTAAAAGAATAATCGCCAATCATGTCATTGCCGGGCGAACCTGAAAGAATTGCCGAACCCGGGCTGAAATGCAGCCAATCGGGCAACCCGTCGAACTGAAACGAAACAGAATCTCCTTCGCTGTCGCTTACTTTAATTGCATACACATAAACCTCGTCCTGCAAAACATAACCAACCGGTGTACTCAGAAAATAAGGTGCATCGTTGGCGTCGGCAATCTGCAAGCGCAAACCCTGTTCAAACGAAGCACCACGGTTATCGGCAACGCGAACAAGAATGTTGTGAAACTCTTTGTTTTCGTAATCAAGCGGCTTTGCAAGTACCAGCTGATTTCCCTCGATTTTAAACATTGAATTCGATTCGTCATTTATACCATTACCAATCACCAGGCTGAATTCGTGCGTGTCGGCAGTATCCTGGTCATCGGCCATAAAATCACCCAGAACCGAATTCAGAACGGCCGATTCGCTGATGATTACATTCGAAAGCCGGATGCCTGAAGGAGCGTCATTTTCGTCGGTAACATTTACAGTGATATCTTCGGTTAACGATGTGACACCATTACTCACAACCACTTGCAACAATGCCGATTTCTGATTTTCGAAATCGAAAATTTTGCTTGTAAGCAATGTTCTTCCAACAATTTTAAAATCCTGATTGGCAAATCGGTCCAGGTCAACTTCGAGTGGCAAAGTAAAATTGTATTCCCCTGCCTGCAATTTTTGCGAATCGAAAAACCCGACAACAGTATTAAAAGCAGTGTTTTCGGGTACTGTGTTTTTGCTCAGGTAAAAATCTGTTGGTTGTTCACCCTCCGAAATGGTTATTCTGAAATTTTTTGAATACACCTTGTTCGATGAATCCTTTGCAGTAACATAGATTTCGTAAACACCTTTATCGGCCACAGGTTGTGGCTCGGAGAGGAACAAACTATCGTCAACGATGTTAAAGTAACCATTATCGGCACCCAACAGCGAATCAGGTTCAAAATAGAACCGGTGACCTGTAACCTGGTCGGCATCCAAAGCTTTTAAAGTACCTACAAAAACCGGGGGATTTTCAACATCGGGCACTGAGTTGTTACTCAACAAAATGTTGTAAGGTGCAATGCCTTCGCTGTCGGTTCCCAGAACCAAAGCTTCCGATTTTGAAGCCCCGCCAGCGTCTGTTACTTTAACGAAAATATAGAATTTCTCGCCCTTACTGTAACTCAGCTGGTTTTTGGTCTTCAGCAAATTACCTTCAATGTAGAACAGCTGGTTATCGGCATCATTAACACCGTTACCCGCAATCAGGGCAAAAGTGTGGGTGTCGCCGGCATCTTCGTCAACCACAAATAATTCGCCTGCATTAGTATCGGGAGGCATATTTTCCGCCAGGCTTTCATTCTTAATCCCCAACTGTTGCGGCGCATCGTTTTTATCGTTTACATTAATCAGGAAATACCGTTTAATGGTGCCGCCTTTTTTATCGTCGGCCATGATGTACACCTTGTGTGCCGAAGAATATTCGTAATTCAGCGGCGAATGATATTTTAATTCATTTCCATCAATATAAAAATTAGAATTATCGATACCCGGCATATTCAGTAAACTGTAATAATACACCTTGGCCGTATTTTCGGAAATTGCCTTTAATGTTCCGATAAAACCCAACGGGTCGTTCTCGTCCACTTCGTTGTTGGAAAGTGTTAAATCAACCGGAATATCGTTTGCCAAAGTAATTGACACAGTGTAAAGTGTGGTTTGCGATAAATCGGCCGACTCAACCACATACTCCACAGGCGAAGAGAAATTGTTTACAGTAACGCCACTCACCTGCTCCACACCGTTAACCATGACTTTTGCCCCGACGGAAGTTGTAAATGACGGTGCAATAGCATTCACATTTCCATTCCAGACGATTTGAAGTGAAATCTGGTTCCCGTTAAAAAATGTCTGTCCCTGCTGGTCGGGCGCCGAAAACGTAAGGATTTTGGCTTCGCTGTTTAGCGTACTGGCTGTAAAAACAAACGGATTGCTTATCGACCCGATAATATCGTTTACCGTAAAGTTTATGGTTTGCTTTACTGTAAACTCCATATTTTCGCTGGCATCGTAAATTTTAAACGATACTGTTCCTGTAGGATTGTTACTGTACACCATCAGAAAAACATAGTAATCGTTTAACTGGGTCTTCTTTACATTGGTAACGCCACGGCATTCTCCATCAATAAAAGCGGCAATCATATCGTTCGGATCGGTTGACAAATAACCGTCGGTGGTAATTTTGCCGGTTATTGTCATCGAATACACATAATCATTTGGATTGACAGTCCAGGCAGGCTGGGCCAGTGCATTAACGAATGCACTGACCATTATACCTGCAATAAGTATTGAATTTCGTATTAACTTTTTCATGTTTAGCGGTTTTTGGTGATTTTTTCAGTATGAACCCAGGTATCAGAAACAATCCGGATGTAATACATACCGGCAGCTACTGGTGTACCGACGTTGTTTGTACCATCCCATTGCAACTGAATAAACCCAGACAGTTGCAAATTATCAGAAATCCGCGCAACCACCGAACCATTTTCATTCATCACATCAACCTTCAGTTTACCGCTTACACCCGAAACCTCAATAATAACCTTTTCATTGAAAGGATTTGGGTAACAACGAACCCCGTACCCATTTTCAGCACCACCAAAGCCGGTTACAACCTGTTTTAGTGTGAGCTTCATCGGTTCAAGTGTGTTACCAATTACTGCGTCTTTTACAAACTGGCTGGTTTCAACAGCTTTGTACAAATTACCCGTGGCAGGGTCGAACACCCTGAACTCAATTGGTTCGCCGTTAATCTGGTTGCTGATGTTCAGAAAGAACGGTTCGAAACCAAGCCCGCTGTTTTCCACAGGTGCAACAAAACCACGACACTCATCGTTAATAAATGCTCCCAAAACCGTTTGATTGTGGATAACCAGTTCAGGGGTCTGACCAACATCGAGCTTTGCCAGTACCGACATGGTTTCAGCGAACATCGAATAATCGCTGTTCCACCCAAATGGAGGGCCAGAAATCAACGGGATATTGCCGCTTTTATAAACGGTGGTATTTGTATATTTAAGCTGGCCGTCTTTCTTCACCTTTATCATGTAACCTAATCCGGGCTGCATTACATCAAGTGTTCCAACCCAGCCCACACGCTCGTCGAACATTGAAAACGCGTACTGACTTTTGATGATTTCTGAATTTTCAGCATCGAACAATCGAAGTGCATCGTTCACATCCATCGAAAGACTTGGTAAATAACCAATGTGATTCCAACCTGATGTAAGCTGCAGTGGCTGATCTTCGGGAACAATATCAACTCCGCTGTACACAATTGTGTCGTTGCCACTGATTTTTATCTGGTACATCCTGCGGTTATCGATTGAGTCGATACCGCCAATGTTCCAGCCGTTTGTTTCATCGAAATTATTAAACCCGCCACCGTGTGTTTTTATCTGGTCGTTTTGCATCGGTTCGAGTGCACCAAAAAACAGATTCAGGTTATTTTGGTATTTTGAAAGCTTATTAAACGAAATCCAGTTCCATCCTTTTGCAAGCGGAATATACTGGCGATAAAGGCCACTGGCTTCAAAAATAACAGGATCGTAAGTTGTACCCGAAACGCCGTTTGGAATAAAAGTCATATCAACCGGTAGCACCTCGTCGAGAATTTGTCCAACGCTGGCATCCCAGATTCTGAATTCAAGTTTTTCGCCGGCTACATTTCCGTAAACATTCAGGAAAGCCAGGTAAGTATCGAATTCATCGAAATACCGCACATTGATAGCCCCACGGAGCGTATCGTTCACAAATGCAGCTATTTTATCGAATATATCGGTTGAATAAACGCCTTCGATTTTTATTTTCCCTACAATATTCATCGAATATTCGTACTTCGAAGGGTCAACATTCCAGCTTGGTGGTGTTTTGTACACTTTTACTGTCAGCGGAAGTTTTTCATCGAACCCATTTTCAGTACGCAATAAAATATCAATTTCATATTCACCGATGTTCAATGCAGGATTAATTGTAAAAGTTATCTCCATTGTTGATTCGGGATTGATAACCCCCGATGAAGGGTTGGCAGTTATCCATGCAGGCAGGTTGGCAATTGTAAAACCTACCTGTTGACCGCCTGTGTTTTTTATTGTTGACACAAATTCGAGCGGTTTATAGATTTCCTTTGTAAAGCTTCTCCGCTCATCTTCCCAGCGCACCTGGTTCCGGTGTACATAAGCCGTCCAGGTAACAGGCGATGCCAACCGGTTGCCATATTTATCCTCAACCCCCTGAACAGTAATCTCAATGATATTCTTTTCGAGTTGAGGGAACAGGTACGGTTTTGGATTGATAACTATTGCATCTTCAGATGCGATGTAGTCGTAGGCAATACTTTGCACCGGACGTACATCTTTCATGTTTGGCGCATCAATAGTAAAGGCATTACCCACACAGGCAGTGGCATCGGTTGCATTCTGGTCGGTCACAAAATTTTCAAGTGTCTGGTTCTGTTGCATCACGCCAAGGTTATCTTCGTAATAAGCCTCGAACGGGAAATAAACCATTAATCCGAGTTCTGTTCCGGCCAGTTTTGAATTCATATCCAAACGAATCTGGGTTGCTGTTTTTGCCAGATCCCAAAGTCTGAACTCATCCAGTTTACCCTGGTAATATCTGTCGCTTCCTGTTCCGCTGATGTTATTCCATTTCCGGGCGCCAAGCACCATTTTTCCGCCTGCAATACCACCTGCAATTGTGTTTGGCTTTTCATTTTGCTGTTGGCCGTCGATATATGCCGAAATATTACCACGGCGACGAACAACCAAAGCAAAATGGTGCCACGTATTATCGAAATAATCGTTGGCAACAGCTTCAAAAACATTCCCTTTGCTGACTACCCAGATTTTACCGTCGGGGGACGCATAAATGCTGAGTGCTTTTTCAAGCAGGTTAGCACCTTCAGTTCCGTCGCCTTTCTGGTTCGAAAACAATGTAACAGTATCAGCCGGGTTATTGCTGTTGAACCAAAATTCAACTGTATAATCCATCTCAGGAATAATGGCAAAATAGCCGGTTGAAAATTCGAGGCAATTGTTGCCGCTGAAATTCCATGCCGAACCACCGGGATAGGTTTCCCAAGGTGCAAAAACTTCCATATGCCGACTGGCAGCCTTGTCGATTGCGAGTTCACCAAAGGCCTCATCGGCAGGCCAGTATCCATAAAGCCCCACTTCGTTGCCAGAAAGAGCTGTATATTGGCCGGCATAAATATCGCCCAGCGAAAGAACTTTCGACCAGATTCTCAACTCGTGAATGCTTCCATTGTATGGCGAACCTTCATTAACCAGCGATTTGCCAAGGTAAATTTTACCGGCATTGTTTATTGTTGCCCCCGAGCTTCTTACTTCCAGAATAATCTTGTCGTTCTGGTAAATAAATATGTCACCCGTTTCAAAATCAAAAACATACGCCATATGCTGCCAGGCTTCGGCAGGTACTGTCGGTGTAAATTGCAAATCACATTCGTAGCTGTTCTCTCCTATTTTAAAATAGGTTTTATACCCGTTCGTCAATCCAATCTCAATACTTTTTGCCGGATCATTTCCTTGCGAAAGTATTACCTGATTACCATATGTTTCGGGACGCATCCAGAATTCAATGGTAAACGATTTGTTATTGAACGATATTCCTTCAGGAATTACGGCATAATCGGTTGAACCATTTAATTTCAGATAGGCTTCGTGTTTTAGCTGGTAGTAATTCAGGGTTCCCTTAATCTCGAAATTAAACTGATTCAGCAATCCGCTTTCGATGGGTTCGTTAAACTGAATACTGATATCATCATCCACATTTAAAATGCCATCGGCTGGTTGTGGGGTTCCAAAAATCTGCGGACGTTGTCCATCAAGAATTCCTGTTAAAATTTCAGATTCATTCTCAGAAAGATCAGTGCAGGTTGAAACCACCCTAATGTCGTATGATCTGTCAATCAAATTGGTCAGACTCCAATCAAATACAACAAATGGCTGATCGTTTATTAAAAGTGTATCCGGAATATCATCTTTATTTGCAAGCGCCGGGTCGTTTACAAAATACTTCACAGGTATCCATATATTTCCGGTTGAGGATTTAAACTCAAACCTGAACGATTCGAAAGAATCGTGTTCAAGGTTATAATTGCCGATTCTGACACTCATTGTGTCGTTATCGCGCACATTCACCACCCAGTTATCCAAAGGTTCGAGTATTTCTACACTTGTGCAGGCTGGCTGAAAATGTGCCGAGATATAAATTGTGTCCGCTACTTCAGGCATAAAGTCGGTAGGATCGAACTGGCAGGTTGAATGGAGAATTAAACCTATACTATCGAAGTCCATCACCGAAGGATTACTCGGAGAAACAGTTACCAGTTTGGTTACAGTTGTATTTGCAGGCACATAAATCACTTTTTGTGAGAATTCGCCATCAATTAAAACAAGTGCACCCTTTTGGTTTGTTCTTTCATCAACAATAAGCGAATACCACTGGTCGTCGCCGCTCTCTGTATTATTGGTTAATTTCAGATTAAAAAGTGCAGCTTCAGTTGAAGGCACGTTAAAAATTTCAACCGGTTCGGCTGTAATTTGCGGATTCTCACGTTTTAAAGTTGGTTTATGCAACGGAATTGTATCACCATTGGCTTTACGATAGAAAAATGTATGCTCCAGCCCCTGGTACGGACACATTGTTGCACCACCCAACGTGGAAAAAATCGGGCTTGAAATATCGAAGCTGGAAACCCTGATATCACCCGGGCTAAACTCATCGCCTGCTTCTTTTACCTTATCGCTGAAATTGACATAGGGAATATAGCTTAACCCTGCAGCAACCGCCATAACAGCAGCCCCTGCCACAATTGGAATACCACCACCTGCATTGTAAGAGGCAGCAGCAGCAACTGCTATTCCGCCACCAACAAGGGCAACCCCGGTTCCGAGAGATCCAAAATCAAAACCAACCGGCATCTCCATTTTTGTTTCTTCAAGATCCTCGGCATCGTAAATTCCGTCATCCGAACGGCGGTAAACATTTAAGCTGTAATAGTCGCCAACATTCCCATCTGAAAGGGTATATCCATACTCCATGGTTTGCGACATGCTCTCGCCGGTGGAAACTCCGAGCGAATGCTCAATGTGTAATTCGCCTGTAGCCACAACACCCACTTTGTTAAACAAAAACCCTACAGAACCCTCGGCTGTAAAATTGAGTTTTTTGGTTCTTGTATGTTCTTTGTTATAAGTGATGGTTTGTAATTGTTTTCTACTGATAGAACCTACTGCACCATCGAACGAGATATTCTGTTCAATTGTATTATCCGTAATCGCTGTTGCTTTTTCTGTTTCATTTAACCTGATTGCGTCAATCCAGATGCCGATTTGACTATTGTAGTAACGAATTGAATCTACTTCATAAATCGTATCGTTCTGAATATTATTCAAATCCTCTATGGTTACCCTTTCCGGCTTAAAAGAGTAAGTGAGAATACTATCAGTATCAGAATTTTTAAAATAACCGTAAACAGTAGTATCCGGAGCGATGGCTTCCACCCTGTAACTATGTGCTATACCGTATCTTGCATCCGATGCATCTATTTCCGACTTGTATTTCAACGTGCCGTCCGATCTCATAGCTGTAAGAAACAGGTTATTTCTCCTGCTTTCAATTTCGGGTAACAGTTTATTCAGAATGTGAGCCTGTGTATATTTAAAATAGGTATCTGAGTTGTCAGGATTCATAATAAATCCGTCAACGATTCCAAGGGTAAACTGCGTTTGTTTTAGCTCGCCGCTTCCAAGCGCCGAAATACCACTTGTTGTTGCCAAATCGTAGGGCACAATTTTAAGATGATCAGTCTCTCCATAAAAATAGTTGAAACTTTTACCGATGTAGATATCGCCCATTGAACCCACAACGCCTGGATCAGAACTGGTTTCAACTCTTTCGGTAAATTCATAGGTCTGAACATATTCTCCACTTTCATCAACCTTAGTTGAAAATTTAAGACCGGTTTTCCCGGTATTTTTCGATTCTGATTCAATTACAGGTCCTGCAAGCCCGCCTCCGGCTGCAGCTTTAACACCCAAAAGTATTTCCATCCCGAACCCTGAACCCATATCCATTTCGGTTGAATACTTTGAACTAACCGTGTAATTAGAGCCTTTTTCGATGTAAGCCGATGATTGCGATCCAGGTGGGTCGCGCAATATAATTTCCGGAATTTCGGGCCCCTGCGTATAAAAATTGTTGCCTTTGGGTCGTTGCCCAACAATATATGCCCTGTAAAACTCACCATCCGGCATCCATGAATAAGTATTACCATCAACTGTAACGTTTACCTGAATTGTTTTTGTAAACGATGTTTTATCGGCTTCACTTTTTGCCGTATTTGGTATTCCCACCTTAAAATTATCTATTACAACGCCATCCATATCAGGTTCTAACTGATACACTTTCTGCGTTTCGGTAATGGCAAGATCATTAATAATCTGAACCTCTGCTTCCTTTACCGACTGAGAAGTTGTTACACCTGAATCATAATTATAATAGGCTTCGAATACCGATATTTTTGGTGAATAGTTTTTTGCCATTTCAAATACCGGGTAACGGAAATTGTCTGATACCACAATATTGGTTTGTGTTCCATCAACCGGGTTGGTAAATGGAATTTCTTTTTCACCATAAAACAGCACTGTATCGTTGCTGTTTGTAACACTTATTTCGGGTGTTGTCTGATAAATGTAATTCAGCTTTATGTGATAGGTAAGTGAATCAAGTAAATTGCCATCTTCATCGTAAGAATATTCATATTTTAGTTGAGGATTGGTTGATAAATCTATAACACGATTACCGAAAAAGTTTCTGACATCGTTCGCCAAATCATTGTCAACATCAATATCCACAATCGAGAACTTTTCAGGTATCAGTTTTGCCACAAATTCACCGCTCTTTCCCGATGTGAAAATTTTGGTTTCTATGTCAGACCGGTTGGTAAAATGGTCAATCGTTTCATACTTTCTTGCACCTGACAGTTCAATTTCAGTTACAACATTATACGAAATTGTATCAGTACCAACTCCATCGTCAATGTTGTCAAAAGTCAGCTCCGGATTAAAGCTGCTGTGATCGAGTGTGATGGTGGCAGCACCAATGTTATTCTCCGACTGTCCAAAACCAAAAGCAATTTCGTTACTGCTTGTTCCGCCAATTACCCGCCCCACAACAGTAATCAAAGTAGTGTCGCTGAATGGTTTTCCAAAAGTAAGGTTCTGATTGAAATTGAACCGGATAACCGAGTCGGGATAAGCCTCCTCGTAAGGCCAGCGTCCACCGTCGTCAAAAACATGGCCGTCCTTTTTCAAACTGATAAAATGGTATCCGATAGGCACCTGTATTTCAAAAAGTCCTTTTTCGTCAGTTACCTCAGGTTTTGTATCAGCGCCATAAACAGGCTCTCCATCAATTAAAATCTGAACTCCTTTTACACCTTTGGTTGTGTTGCGGTAAACCACAGAACCATTCACATTAAAAGAAGAGATATCGGTAAAATTGATGTTGTTATGCACAACTGCATCCTCGCTTAAATAAAGAATCTTGTAACCAGGATCAAATTCGTGAGGTGCCAGCATCGGGGTAAATTTATATGCCGATCCATCGGTTAAAAATGGTACTCCTGCTATAATATAATTACCTTCTTTATCAGTAATTCCCTTATTTCCAAGCTGATCAATTGTCGGCACAACCGATGACCATAAAACACCACTTCCCATAAAATCGGCATGGTTTTCATTGAAATAAGATCCGGTTTTAGAAATATCATAGGCACGTGTTCCAAAGCCTTCATTCAAACGTAAGTACGCAAAAATTCCATCTTCCTTACCAATTAAATACCGGTTAAAATCAATGATTATTTCATCCTGTGTTAATGCACGTTTCCATAATCTTACCTCATCGATATTTCCGGCAAAATAGGTTGAACTCACCTTACCCAGCGTAATGGCATTGCTATTGGCTGTAATGCTACCTGTAATTTTTGTTTTAGCAGTCATCAGGCTGTCAACAAGATATCCTTGCCCATTCAAAACCTTTACCGGCAAAACGAGAAAAGCTGAATCGCCGGTATAAACAGCAGAGATGTGTATGAACTTGTCAGTAGGCACTACATATGGGAGTTCAACAGTCTCGCTGCCAACCTTAAAAACGAATTTCTGATTTGTATAGGTTAAATCGAAATTTGAGTTTTTCTGGAAAATACCTGCATCTGCAGTGGATGAAAATTTCAGGTAAGCTTGAAAAGTAAATCCTCCTGAGAAATCCTGGTCAACATATTGAGGCATTTCGAGATACGATGAAGCCGAAAGCCCGATGCTTTTTGAAGGAACTTCATCTTCGGTAGAAGCAGTAATCACCACATTTTTAACGCCGTTTCCACCGCTAAAACTCACACGACCGGTAATTGTTGCCAGTGGGGTGCGAAAACCAATTCCCGTTATTTTAGTATAACCCTCGGCCTGTTCACCCGGAATACCAACAGCAATAACAGTGTATTGATATATTTCGTTGGCTTCGGCATAAAAATCTTCCCACTTCCGGGCATTTTTATCCACATTATCCACCCAAAGAGAATCTGTTTCATTCAGCTTTTTCCGAAATATTTCAAAGTGGTCAATCAAACTCTGATTATTAACCACCTCCCAACGAATTTGAATCTGATCGGAGAAATAACCTTTTGAAGCAAACAATTCGCCCGGAAAAGTTTTGTCCATATAAACTACATTATATGGGAAACCTACCTGCAGCTTTACAGTACTCCCGCCTTTATACAAATACGGGATGGGAGATCCGACGTTAAAAGCAATGTTCTTGTCTGCTAACGTTTTTTGGCCAGTAGCGTTTCCGGTCATCACAGGTGACTTAACCTGGGCGAACGAAATCAGATACAAACCAGATAATATTAATATTAATGAAAACCTTTTCATGATAGCTGATTTAGGCTAACATCAATATTTGATAATATAAACTATACCTGCATTTTTGGATCGGGTTTCGCTTCCACCGGTATTGGCAATATTAAGGGTATGCGAATGAGCACCTTGAGAGTCAGTGCCGATATTCCATGTACCGGCATTTTGGTCATCCCCCATTATCGAAGTACTCCCATCACCCCCTTCGCTTGAGCTGAACGGATATGTCCAGTTATGTGTATGAGCACCATTAGTTGTAGTAGTTCCGGTATGGTTATGACTTTCTAATTCATCTTGCTGAAAATTACCTACCACTCTGTCTTCGCTATCCTTAAATGCATCTGTTCTGCCATTATTAACACCACGCAAAAATATTCCTCTTAAATCCGGGACCAGTCCTGTTCCCCAGGAGGTACCCAAAACTGTTTTTAGTTTTGTAAATTTTGCGTCATTGGTTAGGGTTGCTCCGTTACAAACCAACCATCCCGGAATTGGTTCCTGCAAACTATTCCCCGATGTAACTGTTCCGGCGTAAGGCATAATTGCGCCGGCAGGCACTCCGTTCTCAGCTGCTTTTGCATATGGTACTGTATTGAATTTATCATCATAAATGGTCGTACCATCAACCTCAACCTTTAAATTTAGGACAGAACTAGCAAAATCCAAATTATTAAATCCGACTGCATTTACCGATCCAATGGTGGCACTGAAAACGCCAAAATTGTCGGTATCAATATTCTGCGTTTCAGAAAATGACCCAATAGTAAACTTTACCGATATTGTTTGACTGGCAATTGCATTGCCTTGAGGATCGCGGGCAATGCCCTGAAAACTAATTCCGTTCTGGGCACTAAGATTAATACCCAGCACGAATAGTACAAAAAGTAAAATTGCTGATTTCATAATGTTTGTATTAAAAAGATTAAGTAAGTTATGTACCTTAAAAACCAGATTGCCACAGAATAAAAAAAGAAACCGTAGTTTCATATTTATTTAATTCTGCTTCTCAACCAATTTTTGTCTTACAATTTACAAACATTAAAATACAATTGTATCTTTTTTTCAAATAATTATTTATTAAAATTTGATTTCAGGTAAATTTTTACCAATTAAAACGATTTCTGTTTTTATTTCAACAACCAGTTCATCACCTTCAACCAACTCAAAACTCCCGCCCACACCGTGCAAAATGTATTGGTAAGGTTCATCCTCAAAACAAATAATTCCCTTTATCCTGTAAATATCGTTTTTGTATAAATCGAGATTGTACGCCAACCAATCGATGAAATTTAACTTGTTTAAAAGTCCTTTGAAACGAATGGTTTTTACCTGTAATTTTTCATGATTTTCATTATTGAGGGCGATAAACCGGAGTGTTTTTTGTCGAATGTTGTTAAAATCGAAATCCCGAACATGCCCGAAAGCAGAAACAAAGAAACCGGCAAGCGGGTTAAACTTTTTCACCTCATTCAGAAATTGCTCTTTTTGTGTCTGACTGAAATCTTCGGCTTTGGTAATAATTACCGCATCGGCAACCGCAAGTTGTTTTAATGCGATTTGTTTTGCCGGATAACGATGAAAATATTTTGCATCGGCAAGGCAAATTGTACCATTAAACTTGTAAAGATTTTTAAGATTTTCGTCACTGAAAAATGGCCTGATAACTGGCGCAGGGTCAGCAATCCCGGTGGTTTCAATCAGCAGGTGATCAACATCCGGAAATTTTTCTGCAAGTTCAGCAAGCGCCTGCTCAAATTCGTCGGAAATGGTGCAGCAAATGCAACCGTTTTTCAGTTCAAACATTTGGCTGGCCTCAACACCTTTTATCAGTTTTGTATCAATGGCAACATCGCCAAATTCATTTTCAACAAGCGCAAACCGGGTTTGCGGGTTGTTTTTCAACAAATAATTGATAAACGTGGTTTTCCCTGCTCCCAAAAAGCCGGTAATAATTGTGACTGGTATTTTATTATCAGAATACACTGTAACTTATTTTGATTCAGAATTGACAAAATCGACGTTTTAAAGTTATCTATGAAAAGTAAATTTCAAAGCCCTGAAAGAATTTTAAACAAATAACCCCAGGCTGGACACCGCGAGAAACAGGTTGAATGAGAAACGACTACAATCGATTTGTGCATCAATCTTCTAATTCATATTTTTATCGTGAAATGCAAGCTGATACTATGGCAACTGTTATAAAAATAATCCCGGATGGAAATTTAATCGAATTCGATAAAGGGAAAATTGACGACTGGTGTGTTTATGTCACAAAAAATCGGGAATCCCGCTTTGCGCCCACCGATATTTTGTATTTCTCCGAATTGAAACAGTTGGGTGAAAAGCACGGACATCGCAAGATTTATGACGATTTTGTAAAAATTTATAACAATACTAATTCGAAGATCGATGAAAAAACATTATCGCAAATCACTGACATTGCCTCTGGTTATGGCGATAACAAAACCCCCATCGACATTTGGTTTACTGTAATTTATGCAGGAATGATAGCCGAAGAAAACAAAAAGTTCGCCATCCTGAAAAAAAGGGTGAAACGGTTGGGGATGTATCAATTACTGATAGAAAGAGAATCTCCTGAATACGCTGCCAATTTCAGCAAAGGCCAACCCTGGCGGGTACTCGACATTATTATGAAAAAAAAAGGTTTTTAAACGCCTGACAGATTTCCTATTTTATGAGCGCAATTCAACATTATAAAAGTGCAGCCAGGCTTTAAATCTCTGCTTCTTTTTATTAACCTTGTAACACTAAATCAATTAAAAAATCAAAATGAAAAATGCTGAATTAAAAATTAAAAATTTTCTGTTTTCGTTTGTGCTACTGTCGGTTATGGTTTTTGCCTGCACCGCGCAGGACAAACCCGAGTTTGAAAAACCACTGAATGTGCTTGTATTCAGCAAAACTTCGGGGTTCAGGCACGAGTCAATTTCTTCGGGTTTAAAAATGCTGTTCGACCACAGTGCGAAACAAAACTGGGTGATTACGGCCACTGAAAATGATGCGCTTCTGCGCGATGGTTTTCTTTCGACATTTGATGTGGTGGTTTTTATGAACCCTACCGGCAATGCTATTGATGCCGACGGACAAGCCGCTTTCGAAAAATTCATGAAAACAGGAAAAGGTTTTGTGGGTATTCACGCCGCAGCCGACTGCGAATATGAATGGCCTTATTACGGCAGCCTTGTTGGTGGATATTTTAAAACACACCCGGCCTCGCAAACAGCCACTGTGGTTTTCGAAAAATCGGAACACCCGGCAATGAAGCCTTTTAACGGAATGAAATCGTACTCCACTTTTGATGAGTGGTACACTTTTAAGGAAAATCCACGGCCTAACGTGCATGTGTTGGCCACGCTTGACGAAACAACCATCAAAAAGTTTGACAACGATAATTTCAGAATGGGCGACCACCCAATTATCTGGTGGAACGAAAAAAACGGCATTCGTTCGTTCTACACAGGTTTTGGTCATACCCACGAAGCTTTTCAGGATGAAAAGATTCAGGAACACATTAAAAATGCAATTAACTGGGCTGGCAAACGAATCAATTAATATCGAACAACAGAAGGAACCACAACAATATTATTTTTTGTGGTTCTTTTTTTTCGGTTCAAACAAAACCCGATGAAACAAGTTTATATCATAAACAACATCATGAAGCAAAACAAGAACTGGCAAATTAAGCTGGGAATTTTTCTGATGATTTTTTCGGGGGTGTTTTTTGCCGCCACTTTGATCATCCCATTATTTGAATTGCCATCGAAAACAAAACTGATTGCCATTACCACAAGTGTTGTTTTAATGGAAGTTGTTTTCTGGGCTGGCGGACTGCTTGTTGGCAAAGAGCTGTTTACCAAATACAAACATAACCTGAACCCCAAAAACTGGTTCAAAAAGAAAAACTAACTTTTTCATTTAGCTGAAAAAACTGTTTCACAGAATTTTAATCCCTACCGAAAGCATAAAAGCGTTGTTTTTGGCACTGCTACCATTTTGATAAAACTTACCAAGGCCATTTTCCATGCGGGCGTCAATGGTCAGAAAAAGTATATCGATACCAACTCCATACTGTATTCCCATGTAATGTTTTGTGTAATACGATTCGTCAAAAATTACCCCGCCCGATACATCGTCTTTTGTAATATTACTGAACACGGGACCACCGAGTACATATAAATCGAGCATATTCCCTTTTATTACCTTTGCCCCAAGCAAAATAGGAACATCGAAAGTTTTATAATTAAACGAAGAAATTGTACTCGAAATATCTGAAGTTACATCACCACCTTTGCCACTGAAATATAATTCGGGTTGAATAAAAACCCTCTCCCAGCCTACTCTGCCAAAAATGCCAATATGCGATTTAGTTACCGACTCGGAAGAGTAATCATCAACATCAAGACTGATTTTTGAAAAATTTACACCCCCTTTTATTCCAAGGTCAAGTTTTGGTTGGGCTATCACTGAAGCTGCAACAACCATAGCAAATGTTAGAAACAGTAATCTTTTCATGTCAATATATTTTATTGATATAAACGGTTAAAAACAAAATTTCGTATTCAAAGTTAAACCATCCCTGTATATTTGAAAAAATTTCTTCTGCCGAAACTATAAAGGCACAATAGTTGAAGACGAAAAACCAAACCTGCAAAAATGAAAAAACAGTTTTACTTTGGATTTCTTTTGGCTATGCTGCTTATAACAAGTTGCAGTACAACAAAATACATTTACGACGCACCGAGTAACAAACGACAGCATGAATTAAAAAGTTCGCGTAACGGTGCTGTTGCAGGCGATGTTATTTTAGCAGGGTTCTCTTTGTTTTTTGCTGCTGCGGCAGGCACTGAATTCGATTATTATCCCTCGGAACAACGGTTCAAAAAAATACTTCTGAAAAATCCAACCGCTGATACAGTTTATGTAAATATGCTTACCGATGTTTACTGGGATAAACTTGATTACTGCGATTTTTTGGATATCCGCATTCCACCCAGGAAAAATTGTCGTATTCTTTGTCCTGTGGATGCTGATTACAATGTATATTTCAGAAATAAATGGGAAAACGAAGAGGATGAAATGATAACAATCAATACGGCGGGTTTATCGTCAATCAAACTTTTACCATCCTCAGATTTAACAACTCAATCAAAATAACTAAACTATTTCTTAGCCGAGGAATTTCTTGAATTCGCGGTAATCTTTAACAATTTTTACTGAACGTGGTAATTGTGGCATATGCAATTGTAGCTGCCAACCCGTTATAAATACTTTCTGATGTTGAAAAACCTCCTTCAGATTAACCAGATATTCTTCAAGTTCGTCTTTTGGTACAGAGTTTATAAATGCGGTAAAAACATAGTCGATTCGGGTATGCACACTTATTTTTGTAAGGTCTTCGAAAGGTACATATTGCCCTAAATAAATCACATTGTATCCCATTTTCCGGGCCAGGTACGAATAGAAAAGCAAACTCATTTCGTGCAGCTCGCCATCGGGCAAATAAAAAAGTATGGTAGCTTCACGCCCAGGTTCAACGCCTAATTTATCAATTTCGGTAATTAGTTTTTGTCTGATAATATTGGTTACGTAATGTTCCTGAGCAGGAAAGATAGTCCCAACCAGCCAATATGTTCCAATACGTTCAAAAAGTGTGAAGAAAACTTTGGCCACAGCATCTTCAATCCCTTTTTCTTTAACAATTTCGGTAATAAGTCTATAAAAACCAATCGTGTCAAAATTCAGCATATACAAAATCAGCTGGTCGATATAATCCGACTCGGCTGTACTTTTTCCAGTAATCTCGAGCACGGTGGTTTTTATTTGCGAATCGTTCCATTGGGCTACTTTCGAAATCTTAAATTTGTTTTTTACCAGTAGCGAAATGTTCAGAATCCTGCGAAGGTCATCGTCACTGTAATACCTGATGTTTGTATCGGTGCGGCCCGGAACAAGTAAATGATATCGTTTTTCCCAGATTCTGATGGTGTGTGCTTTCACCCCCGATAATATTTCAAGGTCTTTAATCGAATAACCCTCTGTTTTCATATTTTAGGTACTTGTTACTAAATTTGAAGTAAGAACACAAAAATAATGATTTTGTTTAATGCTGAATTTTTGAAGTGTAAACAAAATAAACTTGTGCAATACCTGAACCTCCGGATTCAATTATTTTTAGCGCGAATATTTTTATCCTCACTTTAATATCACATTTTTGTGCAATAAAAGCTTTGATGTATGAAGACATTAAGATTTCGATTAATTATTCTTTTGTTTTTGCTGACGGTTTCAGCTTTTTCACAACAAAAATATGCCTTGGTAATTCACGGTGGTGCAGGTGTAATGTCGAAAGAGAAAATGTCAGAACAATTACAGGCTGAGTACAAAGCCAAACTGACTGAAGCACTCAATTTGGGCGAAAAAATGCTGAATGATGGTGCTGCTGCTGCCGATGTGGTTGTAAGAATGATTAATGTTCTCGAAGATTCTCCACTTTTTAATGCCGGAAAAGGTGCGGTTTTCACCCACGAGGGAAAAGTTGAACTGGATGCTTCGGTAATGGATGGGAAAACACTGAAAGCCGGAGCTATTGCGGGTGTTCGTGATGTTAAAAATCCGATAAATGCTGCCCGCGCTGTGATGGACAATTCTGAACATGTTTTTTTAAGCGGAAAAGGTGCTTCTGAATTTGCACGAAAACAGGGGCTGGAAATGGTTCCCAACAAATATTTTCATACAAAACAGCGGAAAGAATCGCTAAAACAACTGCAAAAAAAAGAGCGCGAACGCACTTCAAAAGATAACATGGGTACTGTTGGCTGCGTGGTTCTCGATACTCATGGAAACATTTTCGCAGGTACGTCAACCGGTGGAATGAACAACAAACGATATGGCCGGATTGGCGACGCACCCATAATTGGCGCCGGAACTTACGCCGACAATAAAACCTGCGGTGTTTCGTGCACCGGGCACGGCGAATATTTTATAAGGCTGAGTTTTGCCCGCGATATTGCTGCCTTAATGGAATACAAAAATCTTTCGGTTGCCGAATCCTGCAAAAGTGAAATTGCAAAATTAGATGAACTGAAAGGTACCGGCGGTGTTATTGCCCTTGACAGCAATGGAAATATTGCGATGGAATTTAACACAAGCGGCATGTTCCGTGGATTTGCAAAATCGACGGGCGAAAAAGAAGTGGCCATTTTTAAATAAACTGAATTCACAACTATGAAATTTCTTTTCCCTTCATTTTTGTTTGCGCTGCTGGCGGTTGCCATTCCAATTATCATCCACCTTTTTAGTTTCAGGCAATACCGCACAGTGTATTTCAGCAACGTGAGTTTTCTGCGCGAAATAAAAAAGGAATCGAAAAATAAATCGAAACTAAAACAACTACTGATTCTCATTGCCCGCATTCTGGCTATTATTTTTCTTGTATTTGCTTTTGCCCAACCTTACATTCCTACAGGAAACCAGCTGCATAAAAACCCACAACAGGTAGTTGGAATTTACGTCGATAATTCATTTAGCATGAATGCATTATCGGCCAAAGGTCAGTTACTTGAAGCTGCCCGGAACAAAGCGCTCGAAATTTGTTTGGCACACCCTGTGGGTACAAAATTCAGACTATTTACCAACGACCTTGAACCAAAACACCAGCACCTTTTTAACAAAGAGCAGTTTATTCAACAAGTTGCTGCCATTCAGCCGTCGCCCGTTGTAATTCCGCTTTCCATGGTTTTCAGCCGTTTTGCCTCAGGCAACCATCTTTCTGCCGAACCCAACGCCGATAAACATCTCTATTTTATCTCCGATTTTCAGCGCACAATTTCCGACTTCGAAAATTTTGGTAAGGAACCTGTTTCATGCTGGATGTTGCCACTTTCGCCTGCCGAAATTGCCAACCTGTATATCGATTCATGCTGGTTCGAAGTTCCGGCGCATTATCTGAAACAGGAGGAAGAGATTTTTGTGCGCATAAAAAACAGTTCGACACAAAGTTTTCAGAATCTGCCGCTCAAAATCATGCTGAACGACTCGATAAAATCGATTACAAATTTTACGGTGAATGCGCAAAACGAAATCATCACAAGCCTGAAATACACAAACAATACCAGTGGGTTACAATTGGGGCAAATCGAAATTTCGGACTACCCGTTTACCCACGATAACAATTGGTACATCAGCTATTTTGTCGAACCCCGTATTAAGGCACTGGCAATTTCCGATAACAGCACCGAATCGAAAGAAGGAGCCGGTTTTCTGGCTGCATTATTCGAAAACGACAGTTACGTTCAGCTCGATGTGGTTAACAGTCAGAATCTGCAAATCAGCAATCTGGCCTCTTACAATACCATTTTTCTTGTAAATACCGGCGAATTGTCGAGCGGGTTAATCAGCGAATTGAGCGATGTTGCGAACAAAGGAGCCTCAATTGTGATTTTTCCGGCGGGGAAAAATATTCAAAATGTAAATAACCTGTTGGCTGCATTCAATGCATCGCCAATTATTGCTGCTGATACCACCACCCAGAAAATTTCGGGAATAGATTTCGACAACCCGTTTTTCACCGGTGTTTTCAAAAAAAAAGAAGAAAACCCGGTTTTGCCTGAAACAAAGGGACACTTTCAGTTTGCTTCAAACCGACAACAAACCGACATGCGTTTGCTTTGGTTCCAGAACAACGACCCTGCACTTTCGGTTCAGCCTTTTGAAAATGGTAAAATTTATCTTTTCAGTTTCCCGCTGAACAAGGACAATGAGGCATTTTCGCGCGATGTGATATTTGTGCCTGTTGCATACAATATTGTTTTAAACAGCGCTCCCGACCAGCCTGCTTCGCTGATTGTGGGGAAAAATAATTTCTTCCAGCTCGGAGCAGCAAAAAATGTAAACCTGGGTTCGAATATTGAAATGGTGAACCGGAAAAATGGCGACAGGTTTGTGCCTGGAAAAAACATAACCGGAAACGGTGTGGTGCTCGAATTTAACGGGCTAATTCAAAACGATGGCCATTTTCTTGTGCAAAACGAAGATTCGGTTTTTGCAGCGGTTGCGTTTAATTACGACCGGAAAGAATCGGACCTCAATTATTTTCAGGTTGACGAACTGAACGCAAAAATTGAAGCGCTGCAAATGAAAAACGCAAAAGTTGTGGAAAATGCAGAAGGAAACTTTGCTGAAGTTTTTGATGAAATTCAAAACGGCAAACAACTTTGGAAATGGTTTATTCTGATGGCATTACTGATGATTTTAACCGAAGTAGCACTTATCAGGTTTTGGGAAAACCAGCCAAAAACATGACGTTTTTCACTGCCTTAAATCACATCGCTTTTTTTTGAAATTCGATGGCAAAATTGTATTTCTGTACAAATTTTAAAAACAATAAAATGACTCAGCAGACTTCGAACCATTACATTGCCAAAGAAGACAAATTTGGCGCACACAACTACCACCCGATACCTGTAGTTCTGGCAAAAGGCCAGGGGATTTTTGTTTGGGATGTGGAAGGCAAAAAGTATTTCGATTTTTTATCGGCATACTCGGCAGTGAATCAGGGACATTGTCACCCTAAAATTACCACGGCACTAACCGAACAGGCACAAACACTTGCACTTACATCGCGTGCATTTTACAACAACAAACTGGGCGACTGGGAAGAATACATGACCAAATTGTTTGGTTACGACCGAATGTTACCCATGAATTCGGGTGCCGAAGCCGACGAAACAGCACTGAAACTAATCAGAAAATGGGCTTACAAAGTAAAAGGCATTGCCGACAATGAAGCCCGGATTATTGTTTGCGATGGTAATTTTCACGGACGGACAATAACAATTGTATCTATGTCGTCGGATCCCGATTCTTACGGTGGCTACGGACCTTTTACACCGGGTTTTGTGCGAATCCCGTACAACGATATTCCAGCACTTGAGGAAGCACTTGCGCAGCCAAACGTGGCAGGTTTCCTTGTTGAGCCAATTCAG
>JBFXFM010000065.1:0-24195 GCA_050179035.1 Draconibacterium sp.
ATACCTGCAATTGTATTTGGATGAGTTTTGCTACAAACTCAATCGCCGATATTTCGGAGAAAAATTATTCGACAGGCTAACTATTGCTGTCGCTGGAAATTACTGGTATAATAACGGATGAGCAATTAAAAAAATCAGCATTATGACGAAGCAACTGGCAATCATTACTTTAATTTCAATTTTATCTTTCTATGCCAAATCCCAAAACCCATCCGAATTTCTTCCCGAAAAACCTGGCAGATGGAATTATTCAGCCAACATTAAAACGCCCGGTGCCGAAGTGATTGCTTTTAATAAAAACCTTTCAGCACTCGCCGAATGGTTTCATCAAAACACGCCAATGTTGTCAAATCCTGCTGGGTACGATTTGCTTGCCACATCATTTGGAATTTGGGACGACGATTACAAAAGGAATTTCGCCAATTATGCATTGAGAAGCGAAATGGTCTTTGCGTTTCAGCTATTTCTTTCCGACTTGTCGCACGGCGGAAAATGGACAGTTGAGCCGCCCAACTACAGTTTCTATATCAATAATACCGAAGCAGACCACGGAACTAATCTGAATTATAAATATTTCTCAAATCAGGAGTACGATCCTGCCGGGGTAATCAATTTTAGCGCGGCTCAGGTAAAAGCTATAAACGAAGCAGTAGTTAATCTGAATGGTATTTTTGCGGTCTTCCCTTTCGAAAAAGAAATTGCTCCGGGTGTTCATGTTTACAAGGAATCGGCTGATGGCGATCGTTGTCACGTTTTTGTTTTTAATCCTGAAAGACCTGCATACTGGCTCCCGGTTACTTTAAATGAACTGGCAGCTATGTATTTAGAATATTACACCAGTATAAAAGATGAATTTATTTTACCACACCTTAAAAAGGAAATAGCCGAATATACTGATGAAGAACTGAATGCACCTGCATACAGTGGCCATGATTCGCATTTTGTATTGAGAGCAAACGGAAAAGGTGAAGGATTGCAATTCATGCGTTTTAATCCAGAATACTGGGATCGTAATTTGCCAACTTCAGACATTCAATTGATGACATTTTGGTATCCGCAAATGAATGAAGCCCAAATGGAAGAATATCACAAAAACAATGGGCATCCGCATTACCCACAGTTGCTGATAAACCAGTTCGACTGGAACAAAATTGCAGGATTGATTCGAACCGGAAAATAAGAAAATCAAATCTTTATATAAATGAAATCAGGTAATAAAATTATTTTAGTAATTGGCATTATTGCCCTTGCAGTTGGAAGTTTTGTTTTAAGTCGTGAACTTTCGTTCCGGAAAAACGCACTTCAAACCGAAGGAACCGTCATCAGTACGCTGGGTTCAACTTTTCATGTGCAGTACTTTACAACCGACGGAACCGAAAAAGTCAAACGTTTTACGGCAAAGATGAATCCATACCGGGCCGGAGACACCAAAAATGTATGGTACCTGCCCGACAATCCCGATAGGGCCAGGCTATCCAACGATATCAGCGGAGGAAAAACGCTCATCATATTGGGGCTGTTTTGCTTACTTTTAGGGGTTTATCCGTTGTTCATGAAAAAAACAAGAACTACAGGTTAATTGAATGACAAAACTGCTTTATTGATTTTTTCTAAAATTCTTCTTTTACTAAAAACATTTACCGTTTTAATAGCTGCAAAAAATGAATCAATGTTCACCCTGCAACCGGTTCCAGTTCGATGATTGTTTGCCGGTCATCGAATCGATTTTCAGTTTCAGCACCACAATAAACTCCACTTCTTTGGGGTCGAATTCCATGTTGCTGGGTGCACCGTGTTGTTGCATTACAATGTCGAGCGCCTGTTGTTTTTCTTCAAAGCCGGTTACAAATTCCACTTTCCCAAATCCAATTACGCTTCGGTACATGGTACTCCAGCGGCAGGCAATATCGCCTTCCACGGTGGCAGTTTCGTCTTCCACCTCAAAGCAAACCTGCGGGTTTTGTCGCAAAACTTCCAGCTTTTTTCCTGCCGGCGCTGAATGAATATAAATACAGTTTTTGCTGTACCCGAAATTAAACGGCAACAAATAGGGCATTCCATTGTCGATCATTGCCAGTCGTACAATGGTGGCTTTCTGCAGAATGGCTTCGAGTGTTTTTGGGTCGGTGATTTCCTGATTGGCTTTTCTCATAAAACAATTTATTTTACCGGAAACATATCGAGTATTATTGGTTTCAGACCGCTGAAAAAGAACTCAACGGCAATCACCATCACAATCAGTCCCATAATGCGCATCATTACGTTAATTCCGGTTTGCCCCAGCAGTTTTATCAGTTTCGACGAACTGTATAAAATCACATAGGTCAGCAACATTATCAAAAATACTGAAATAAAAAGTGTCAGTTTTTTGGGAATTGTGTTGGCATCTTCCATCAGCAAAATCACGGTTGTAATTGCTCCCGGACCGCAAATCATAGGAATGGCCAGCGGGGTAATGGAAATATCGGAAACATAACTTTTTACTTCGTTGTCGCGGATTTTTACCTGGCTGAGCCTCGCCTGCAGCATGTCCATACCCATGATAAAAAAGATGATGCCACCCACCACGCGAAAACTGTTCACCGATATTCCGAAGAAATTAAATAGCAACTGCCCGGTGAGTGCAAACGCGATGATGGTGAAAAACGCGACTACCGAGGCTTTCCGAGCTGTGAGTTTGCGTTCTTGTACTGAGAGTTCCGAGGTCATTGCCATAAAAACGGGCATGGTTCCCAGCGGATTGATGAGTGTGAACAGTGAAGTAAACGCCAGCAATCCAAATGCAAAAGTTTCGGTCATGATGTTACTTTTTCTTTGTTTCTTTTGCCAGGTTCTCTCCCACCCTGAAACGCACAATTTCGGCAATCAAATCAAACGGAAGCGGCTGCCCGAGCGGAAACTGAACGGTTCCTTTGGAAAGTTTGTATTGTTGCAGTTTGTCGGTGAAATGCGCAATCCCGGATGAACCGGGGTAAAAACCGATGTGCGATTTATAGGCAGAAAAATGGACAAGATTACCATTCAATTGAAATGTGGGAATTCCGTAATTAATTGTTTCGGTACAACCCGGTGCCTCACGGTGAATCAGTGCGCGCAGTTCCTGCAAAACAGTCTGAACCTCTGCCGGAAATTCAGCAATAAAACCATCAATATTTTCTGCCTGTTTCATATCTTGATTTTTATATTTCGAATGAATCTCTCGTTTCAGTTTTGATGTGGTTGGCCTCTTGCGGCTCGGCATGAATATAAACCTCGCTTCGCGGAATTTTATTCTGAAGCTCTTTTTCAATTCTGTCGCAAAGTTCGTGTACATAAAGCATGGTTGCTTCGGGTTCAACATGAATATTAAATTTAATAAACGTGTCGGCCCCGGCAGTCCGCACTTTCAAATTATGATAGTCAATGATTTCGGGATATGTTTTCAGAATTTGTTTTACCTCGCCAATTGTTTCAACCGGCGCTTTATCGAGCAAAACATCGATTGCCTTTTTCCCCAGCCTGTACGAAACAAAAAGTACAATCAGCGCCACTATTAAAGCAGCAACCGAGTCGGCCAGAAAGATTCCAAACTGGGCAAAAATCAACCCGAACAGCACCACTGCCGAACTCCAGATATCGGTTGAAAAATGTAAAGCATCGGCTTCGAGTGCCTGGCTGTTGTATTTCTTTGCCACTTTCGAAAGCGCTCTCGAACGTGTGATATCAATCACAATCGAACTGATTACCACCACATAACTCCACACACTTACCTCGATTTCGGTTTTTCCGGTTGCCAGCCTGTGAACAGCTTCATAAATAATCCACACACTGGTGATTACCAATAAAATAGTTTCGATGAAAGCTGAAAAGTTTTCGATTTTTCCATGACCGTAGTTGTGGTCGCGGTCGGCTGGTTTGTCTGAAATACGAACCGAAAAATAGGTAATTACCGCAGCTACCATGTCGAGTGCCGAATGGAGTGCTTCCGATAAAATACCCAAACTACCCGTTAAAACGCCTACGATAAATTTAAAACCGGTTAAAAATACGGCTGCAAAAACCGACAAAAGCGCAACCCTTTTCTTTTCTTTTTCCATACTCTGTTTCTAACTGATTCAAGTGTGTGAATTTACTGATTTGAATGAATTACCTAACTTTTACCGGAATCCAGATTTCTTCTTCAGAATCAGCGCTTCCCTGTTTGTATTTTTCTCCCAGAATCTCAAAATGTGGCCTGTCATCAAGCAGAAATTCTGATTTTGGTAACCACTCCGCAAAAATGTACTGAAAGATTTCAGTTCCCATTCCTTTGTGCTGAAAAACCGCGTACATTCCGCCCGGCAATTCAAATGGCTCCATTTCATCAGGAATCACCGAGAAATTTTTTACTTCTGCCAGCGCCCATTTTTCGAATTCATTCATCGGACTGAACTTTTTGAAATAATCCTCATCGTAAACCTGGAGCGAATAAAGTTCGTTTCCCTCGCGGGTTTCAATCTCACTGAGCCGTGGCATAAAACTGCGCCAAAGTTCGCCGGTCCGGTTTTCGGCCAGCGACATTTCCATACAAACTCCCAGCATTTTTTTGGGATTGATATTTTTTATTTCTGGTTGCATCTTATTTAAAATGAATAATATAATGACGTATTTACAATTATCACCCCTTTATCCTCCCGAAAAATCGGGACAGGCTCTCTAGGGGACAATTGTTATTAACGAGCACCAGACCAAACTGGCTGTAAATGCCCCCTTGAGGGGGTTGGGGGTGAATTGAATTACCACAATAAGTCTGTCTCATAACTTAGTTTTCTATTTCGATGTTGTATTTATTAAGCAGCCCCAAAACCCAGGGCATCGCAAATTTTGCTTTTTTTATTTTGTTGTTTTCAGGATTGATGGAATAATGTGAGGCTGCTCTGAAATCAGCCTTTTCGAGGTTGGTGTTATCGAAAATTGCCCCTTTCAGACTGCAATTTTCAAAAATGGCAGCAGAAAGGTCGCAACCCGTAAAATCCACTTCTTCAAGGTTTGAATTTTTGAAGCGGGTTCCTTTAATTTTCAGACCAAAAAAAGAGGCATTTCCGAGATTGCAATTTTCAAAAACAAACGACAAACCAAAAGGGTTGCTGTTCTCGAAATTCACGCCCAGCATTTTACATTCGCGGAATTTACAATCGCGAATGGCAGTTTTTTCCAGTTTCACCAAACTCAGGTTGCAACCGGTAAAAACACATTCCGAAAAAATGAACTCCGAAAAATCAATTCCCGAAAAACCGCAACCGTTAAACTCACAGTTTTCGTATTCACCTTTTTCCGGCGGTTCTGCTGTAAAATCGTGATTACTGAAATTTTTGTCGGTAATATATGCCAATTTCATGACTATTGAATTTCAAGAGTGGTTTCAGCGTTTTTCAAACCATCGGAAACAGCTGCGACCGTCGCGGTCCCGGCTTTTTCAGCCGATTTAATGATGACCATCGCCTTTCCATAAAACAATTTTATGTTATCCGATTTAAACGAACTGAACGACTGCGGGCTTCCGTTGTCGATACCGGCCAGCGTTGCATTTCCGGATAAGCTGATTTTTATGTTGTTGTCGGCCAGCGGACAAACATTTCCATCTTTGTCAAGCGCTTCGATTAACACAAATGAAAGGTCTTTTCCATCGGCTGCAATTTTGGTGCGGTCGGGTGTAAGCCGCAACTGAACCGGCTCTCCGGTGGTTTTCACAATGCTTTCACCTATTTTTTCACCTTCTTTGTAAGCCACCACTTTCAACTCGCCGGGCTGGTAAATTACCTCATTCCACATCAGCCTGAAACGCTTTGTTGAGTTGGCAGATTCGGGATTTTTGCACTTTTTCCCCAGCGATTTTCCATTCAGGAAAAGCTCGGCGCAATCGCCATTGGTATAGACAAAAACGGGCACATTCTGACCCACCCTTTCCGGCCAGTTCCAGTGTGGCAAAATATGGATGGTTGTTTCCCCGGAGTTCCAGTAACTTTTGTACAAAAAGTAGCGGTCTTTCGGGATGCCGTTTAAATCGACAATCCCAAAATAAGAGCTTCGCGAGGCAACCGAATCAGAAAGGCCATTTTGTTTTGCCCACATGTTTGTGTAAGGTTCGGGTTCGCCCAAATAATCGAAGCCGGTCCACACAAATTCGCCGGCCACGTAAGGTTCATCTTGTTGCCACATAAAATCGTCGTCGGCAATTTCGGCCCAGTAAGGCGCATGTAAATCATACGAACTCACCTGCAACGATTTGGTTGTTTTTGTTTTGTCGGTGGGCAGTGGAAACTCGTAAAACCCTCGTGTACTCAGTGTTGAAGCCGATTCAGAAATTATCACCGACTTTCCGGGTTCCATTTCGCGGGCAAGGTTGTAACGGCGACCGTAATTCCAGCAATGCACGTCGTAAAAATCGAAATGGCGCAGTTTGGCGCTTTCTTTACTGTCGCAAACCATTGTCGTCAAACGGGTTGAATCAAAGTGTTCCACCCATTTCAGCATGGTTTTCAGTTTGTCGAAACCACCGTTTTTGTCCCACTGAACATCGCCCATTTCGTTACCCACACTCCACAGAAAAATGGATGGATGATTCCGGTCGCGCACCACAAAATTGCGGATGTTGCGCCGCGCAAAATCTTCGAAGTTGGTAGTGTCAGTGATATCAGCTTTTTTGTCGTATTTATCAAAAACCTCGTCGATAACGAGCAAACCCATTTTGTCGCACAAATCAAGGAGTTCTGGAGCGGGCGAATTGTGACTCGTACGCACGGCATTGCAGCCCATTTCCTGCATAATTTCGAGTTGTCGTTGCATGGCGCGGTAGTTAAAAGCTGCACCCAGCGCACCCAAATCGTGATGCAGGTTCACACCTTTCAATTGCACGCGTTTGTCGTTTACATACAAACCATCGTCCGGCGTAATCCTGATGTCGCGCACGCCAAAAGGCGTTTCGTAAGTATCAACGATTTGGTTGTTTTCCAAAATCTCTGTTTTTACCGAATACAAAACAGGGTTCCCGGGTTCCCATCTTTCGGGATTCAAAAGCGTGATTACTGAAGTTATTTTGTTTCCGAATGTCGAAACAGCTACATTTTCGTTTGTTTCGCCCACTATCTTTCCTTTCTTGTTGAAAATGGTTTGTTTAACGACCACTTGTTTTTCAATGCTATTGTTGTTTTTTACTGAAGTTTCAATCTGAACAGTTGCCATGTGCGGTTTGATAACCGAAGTTGTGATGTAAGTTCCCCAAATATCCACATGAACCGGATTGACGGCAATCAACTGTACTTTCCGGTAAATTCCAGCGCCGGGGTACCAGCGGCTGTCGTGGTTGCGGGTGTCGGCATAAACGGCCAGCAGATTTTTTCCGCCCGGTTGTACCAGTTTTGTAATATCGAGATAAAACGAATTGTAGCCATAATCCCACTTTCCGGCCAGTTGTCCGTTTACATAAACCTGCGGAAAAGCCATCACGCCATCAAACAGCAGATAAACAGTTTTCCCGGCGAAACCGGCAGGAATCTCCAGATTTTTTCGATACCAGCCCTCGCCTTTCCACGGCAGTTTCCCGGTACTTCCATTGCCAGCCAGGTCGAACGGACCTTCGATGGCCCAGTCGTGCGGAACTTCCACGGTTTGCCAGGTGGCATCATTAAAGTCAGGCAAAAATGCCTGTTCGTTGCTGCCTTTGGCAAACTTCCAGCCACTACCTAACTCGTTCACAACACGTTGTGCTATTGAAAGCTGAGTAATAATCAGGAAAAATATTACCAGAACAAAACCATACTTCAAATTCATGATATCAATTTTAGAAATTTGAAAACTTTTCAAAATTAATAATGTAGCGGGGCAAACAAAATGAATTCTGATGCTACCCGGAAAATGTGATTTAAAACCTTTAGCGGATGACGATTTTTTGTGTTAAGACTGTTGCTCCGTTATCAATTTTCAGCAAATAAAATCCGGCGGGTTGTTTGCCTGTTCTGACAATGATTTCGGATTGATTTTTCATGATGTCAGCCGCCAGCTTACAACCTGCCGGACTGAAGATTCCGAGAGTAGCATTTTCAGCAAATTGCTGCGATGTGCAAATCGTAAAAACTCCGTTCGATGGGTTCGGGAATATTATGATTTCAGGCTGTTTATCTTCGTCAATTGTTGATGGATTTGGTTCCCATCCGCCCAGTTGTGCCCACAGCCACCAGGCTGCATAAGCTTTCTGATTTGCATTCAGCGGCTCTGAATGTGCCGAGCCGCAATCAAACCAATCCACATTTTTGGTGTGGCTGTTTTGCCAGTTCACAGCCCAATTGCCCAATGTTGAGCCACTTGCCGAATAGTAGCTGCAATCGTCGCCGGCATACGGGTAATAATTCCCATCCGGGTCGTAGCTTTCAATATCGGCAAAATCGTACAAAATTTTATTGTTTGCTGAACAAAAATCGCGGATTGCCTTGTTGGCCGCTTTGTTGTTGGCATCGTCCCAATGGTCGAGATGACCAGTCATATACACAAATTTTACCCCCGGATAATCGGTTTCGAGCTTTGCCATCGGGTTGATGTATTCGCTTTGCAAAGTTCCGGCAGCATATTTCGAGCTCACCTGCCCGCACCACGACCAGATAATGACATTCACATTGGCGTGAGCACCGGTTCCCCGTCCGGTTGCTGCATTTGGCGCTCCCAGATAACTGCGGGTATTATTCACCCAATCGGGGTAATAACCCACATCGCCACCCATGGCGTAATCATGCAAATCAAGCGCTCCGCCTGTTCCGCCGTTGTTCCAGGCATACAAATCTGCCGGATAGCCTTTGCCATTCATAAATCCGACGAGTCCGTCCATGCCATCCGTTAGCTGACTGCCATGCGATGTGTGGCCATAAGCAATGTGTAAATCCTGTTTTGCTTTTTTAATGGCAGATTCGGGAATTTGTGCGATTTTGGTGCTGCTGTGGTTGATTAAAATTCCTTGCGAAAACAAACTGAGCGGAAGCAAAAGGGAAAATAGGATTGATTTAATGCGGTTTTTCATATCGGCTGATTTTGGTGCAACGTCCTTAAAAACAAAAACTGCATTAAAGATACGGGGCTTCAACTACTTATACAATAAGGTATTAATTTTTTAGTAAAAGTTTTCATGGTTCAGCTTTCCATATTTTGTCGGATGCCGGCAAATATTCAGGCAGCGCAGCAGAGCCATACCACGGAACCAAATCAACATCGAAAATACCGGCTTTTATTGCAGGGTCGGTTTGCACCAATACCGCAGCTTCTTCCACAGTTTTTACATCGAGAATGAAAAGTCCGCGCCAGGTTTTATCGTTTTCGCCAAACGGACCGGCGACAATCAGTTTTTTCTCATCAACCAGTCGCTGAATATTTTCCATATGTCCCCGAAAAAGTTTGTTTAGTTCCTCTTTGTCGGTGGTCATATTTTCTCCTGTTTTCAGAATCACAAAAACATAGTTTTTCATCCCGAAATCGTCGGCACCCAGCTTTTTGGCCAAAGCCTCATCGTAATTGGGATTGGTTTTTTGTGCGTTGGTTAAAACTCCGGTTAAAAGAAAAAGAACCAGGAAAATTGTTCGTTTCATCATTGTGGCATATCTGTTATTATCAGAAAAACAACAGGTTGCAGGTTTTGTTTTTATCGATACACAATTTTTTGACTTCATTTTTTTCAATCTTTCAATTTTTAGATTGTAGGAATTAATGGTTTTCAATTATTTTCGCCGCACCAATTGCAAACAAAGATGAACTTTATCATACTCTCTTTTTTATTGTTATTCAACACTTTAAACGATAATCCATCGTCGTTTAAAACAAAACAGATGAACTTTACGCGCGTGCGGGAAGCTTATGCCGGAAAAGAAAAGGCAGTTGCAAAAACCTTGCTGGCAAATTCGATATCGCGCGATAGTTTACAGATTTATTTGCGGGCATTCAAAACAGAAAAAGTAATTGAACTTTGGGCAAAAAATAGTACCGAAAAAAAGTTTAAACTGATAAAGGAATTTCCGATTTGCGAAATTTCGGGGAATATCGGGCCCAAAAGGCGGTCGGGAGATTTACAGGTTCCAGAGGGATTTTATTTCATCAATGATTTAAACCCTTTCAGTAAATACCACCTTTCTATGCAAATCAACTACCCAAATGCGTCCGATAGTATATGTGGTGTGAAGGGCCGGCTTGGCAACCTCATCTTTATTCACGGCGCCTGCGAATCATCGGGTTGCATTGCAATCACCGACGACAAAATAAAAGAACTTTATCTTTATTATGTTGAAGCATTTAACAGCGGGCAACAAAGAGTTGAAATCACCATTTATCCGGCAAAACTGAATGAAAAAGTGTTTGCTAAACTGACAGCTTCATACAGCAATAACAAGGATAAAATCAGTCTTTGGACCGACTTAAAGAAAAGCTACGATTTTTTCGAGCAGCAACAACAACCGGCAAAAGTGAAGTTTCTGGGCGATGGCTCACACAAAATCAACTGAGTAATTTGCATAAGATAACTTTAAAGTTAACTTTGCCCTATGAAATCACAGCGGCAAATTATTTTTTTTGAGCGCTATTTTCTTGACTTCTATTTAGAACAAACGGAAAAAGTACAAGAAAAGATTGAATATGTTTTCAAGGTTATTAAAACTGTACAAAATGTTCCGGCAAAATTTCTTGAACATGTAACCGGAACTGCTGGTTTATTCGAAATAAGAATTGAGTCGGAAGGGAACATTTTCAGAATATTTTGCTGTTTTGACAAAGGCAATCTGGTTGTATTGTTTAACGGATTTCAAAAGAAAACACAGAAAACACCTGATAATGAGATTGAAAAGGCTCTGATACTAAAAGACAAATATTTTAATCTGAAAAACAATTAACAATGAGCAATAGATCCGAAATAACAAATGCCCGTAATTTCGACGAATTACTGGACATTAAATATGGTAAAACCGGTACTGAAAAGCGTGATGCTTTTGAAGAAAAAGCGCAGTACTTTGTGATTAGTGAAATGTTGAAAGAAGCCCGCAAAGAGGCCAACCTCACACAAGAACAGTTAGCTGAAAAAGTAGGCACTAAAAAGAGCTACATTTCGCGGCTTGAAAATGGGAAATGCGACATTCAGCTTTCCACACTTTACCGAATTTTTGAATATGGATTAGGAAAGAAAGTAAGCCTTGTTTTTGGTTGAAAATTTTCGCTACACAAAATCAATTGAATATCCATTTTCAGGTGGGTGGATGCAGCCGCTGAACAAACCAGGTACGCACTTTTTCCATGGTTGTTCGCTGTGAAGCCGGCGCTTTTCGCTTGCAGGTCGAAATTTCATCGCTGTTTTCGGGTGCTCCCCAGCGAATTTCGATTCCGTCGTTTGGATTGTAACCCATTTCAAAGGCTGCCCTGCGGTTCAGCAGTTCTTTCACCGTGAGTTTCATTTCTGAACCATCGGTGCGTGTGTAGGTTACATATAAATCATTTACTTTTTTATCAAGCATTGCCTGCAACTCCTTTTTCAAATCGTCGGCCGAAGTTCGGCCCGAAACATCAAAATCGCCGGGATAAGCAGCCACCCGCGCCGGAAAACCAAGAACGGCATCCATGGCAATCAAAAGGCGCAAATCGCGGTTGGGCGTCGAAAAATCTTCCCACGGACCGCCGGTAATAAAAACTCCCTTTGCCGACGATGGCATAGGAATCACCGCACCGGGGTGTTTTTGAAAGTAAGTTTCTCCGGTTGCCACCGATTTTACCCTGACCAGCAGTTGTTCGTGCAATGCCTGAACCAAATCATTCAAAGCAACTTCGGGATCGAGTGGTTTAGGATTAATCAACCGCTCCATGGCAAGATAGAATGAGTCGCTTATCATTTGCCATTGTTGCATCGAAAACGAAGCAAATCCCGAAGTAACAGTCAACTCCTCATTCGTCATCAACCTCATTTTGCTATTTTCAGTAATAATCGGTCGGAATGCTTTGAAACCGGGTTCACCAACAACTTCTGAAGTATTAAAAAGAAAGTTCCCTTTCCAGAAACGCTTTATTGCCACTGTTTTGTCGGGCTGAGCATCCACCGCAAGCAAAACGCCTGCCTTACTTTTTGTTTGTGGCAGCCAACTCACCAAAACCAGCGTATGACCGTAAGGGTCGGCAAAAACAGTTCCCGGCAACATTGAGCCACGACTAAGTTCAACCGGATAATAATCAGCGTTCTGGTTCTCAAATGCTGTGCGGGCGGTTCCCGAATGCACCCCATTCATCAGCCCCCGTAGAAATGCGTTGAAAGCCTGCACCGGGTTGCTTTTTGAAGAGGAAGTTTCGTTGGTAATCCATTGACCGGTTCCCGGGTTTTTTCCCAAAAATCCCCTGTCGCAAATGTGGTAACCAAAAGGCAAACCGAGTTTCCAGGCAAAGTAAGCCCGCAAAAAAAACGGGTTGTCGGCGCAATCGGGTTCCATCGAAACATGTATTTTATTTTCAGCATCATCCTCACCAAGCGAAAGGTAATTGTTTAGCAGGTTTTGTTCTTTTCGTTGGGTAACTTCGTGCAGATTGGGCCACGAGGTTTGTTCGTTACAACCTTGAAACAAGGCATTTACCCACGCTGCATATAGTGTTTCCATTTCGGGAGTCCAGCTTCGGGTAGTTTTCCAAACTCCTTTTTGGGCAATCGGCTGACGGAGACCAATTTCAAAGCTGACATTTGAAATTTCATTGTCGCCCATTTTTAAAACGGCTGTATATTTACCTTCGCCTGCAGCCCGAAATGTTTCCACATTCCAAAAAGGCAGCTCATTTCCTCTTTTGCTGGTTTCAGCTTTCAAAGTTCCGGCTGGTCCAGTTACATCAATTTTTGCCTTTATTATATCGATACTGCCAGCAGCCAGAATCATAAACGATTCGCCCGGAGCGGGATTTGCAGGCAAAACAAGCAGGGCATTCGCAATTTTGTAGCTGTTTAAATCAGTTTCTGATGATTCAGTATCAACCAGAGAACTTATTTTTTCAGCAATGCTTTTTTTGGTTTCACCTGCATTTCTGTTGCTGCACGAAACAGCCAGAACACTGAAAAGCAAAAGATTAAAACCAAAAAATACCTCGTAAACCGATTTATTTAACATGCTTTTAATGCAAAGAATTTCAGAAATAAGAACAAGATTTTTGAACTAAGTAATGAAATTTATTTATTGTCATATTTTAATTCACTCACCCCAAGCCACCTAAAGGTGTCTTCTCCCCTCTCTTTACAAAGAGAGGGGCAGAGTTCACCGATTTACATCGGGGAAACTCGGGGTGAGTGAAGAAATTGAAATATGACATTTTATTTTTCTCATTACTTAGTGATTGTACCACGGATGATTTTTCACGGGAATAACACCTTCGTTATCAGCATAATCAAAAATCCGTCGCACGACAACCAGGTTTCTGGCAGGGTCGTTTTTCGGGTCACCGGGAATAAGGCTGCCAATGTGCACCCTACCCGATGAATGTATAAAATCGCCTTTCGAGATGTAAATACCCACGTGGGTGATTCTTTCAGCTGACCGCCCGAAAAACAGCAAATCGCCGGGTTTCAGGGTTTCAATTTTACTGAAATCGACGGCTTCGCCATATCTCGCCTGCTGTGATGCGTCACGTGCAAGCACAATTCCCTGTGCATAAAAAGCAGTCTTTACAAAGCCTGAGCAATCAATTCCCTTGGTTGAAGTTCCGCCCCACAAATACGGGAAACCCATCATGGTGCGGGCGGTGGTATATAATCGTTCAAAATTATTCTGAATAGAAACCCAATCGTTGTATGATAAACAGGATTTTTTGGCGACAAAACCCGTCCGTCCGTCGGGAAATCGAATTTTCAGCCAGTCGTTTTCAATTGCATCCACTGTAAACAAATCGCCCAAAACAATATCAGAAACCGTTGCGCTGTTTTCCGAAGCAGCTTCGTAAACAAACCCGGCAACACGGTTAAAAATCCATCGGTTTGCTTTTTTCCAGTTGGTAAGTTCAGCTTCAGTGAAAGGCTGCAAAGCGCCGGCGTCCATCCAGCCAATGTAGTTTTCGGGTGTTTGCACGCGATACCAACCTTTTTTATGGTCGAGAACTTTCAGTGGCATTCCCAGCAGTGCCTGCGAAACCATCTCCGAAGCATCGCCGGGTTTTGCACGCAGGTTGGCAACCGATAACTTTACCAGTGCCCATGATTTTTCGCCCACAGTTTCATCGGGCAAAATTCTGATAGAATCGACAAAACCGATATTCAGATTATTTAGCAAAAGGTGCAACTGCTTTTTTGCTTCGGGTAAATTGGTTTCGCCTTTAATAACCACTGGCTTTTGCAGGGTGTCTGCAAATTCAAAATTAAAAATTGCCACACGGCTATCTGGCACCAATTGTTTCTGCAGTTCCTGCAAATCATGGTAAAGCGATTGAAACGACTTTTTTTGCCCCGAAACAACGGAAACAAAACAAGAAAGCAAAACAATAAATATGGTATTCCTGTATAATTCTTTCATGTTGAATTGAAATTTCAGGCTACAAAAATAGGCATTTTGTTTATTCTTTGTTTTTAAGTCCGATACCCACTATAAACCATGTATTATTTGTATGCGGATTGGTGCAAAATTTAATTTCAAACGGAATTTCCAATTTATCGCTAATCTGGAAGGAATCGTTAAAAGCAAAACCAAGATTTACAAACGCAAAATTATCAGCGTAATAACCACTAAAAGGTGTAAAACCCGCGAATGCATTAAAATCTTTTCCGGCCAGTTTGAAATGGTAAACCGGTTCAAAATATGTCGAAAACTGTTCTTTTCCGTTTACCTTGTCTTTATCGCCATACAAAAATACACTTGACAAAACAGTCAGCGGAAATCCTTCTTTTTCAAATTCGCCTGCAAGGTCAAAAGTATGTCTGAGATTTCTGCCGGAATATTGCCAGAATTTATTCTCCTCACCGCGAACCGGGTTATAATAATCAAAAAGTACAAGATTGAGCGAGGGTAAAACCTGGTAATTCAGAATGAGGTCGAGCTCTTCGTAACTGTTGTCGAAAGTTGTTGCACCCCAGATGCTAAAACCAAATCTGCCTTTTGAAAGAGAAATTTCAGGTTCAATGGCAGGTGCATCGCCCAGCCTGTCGCCACGCCATAAATGCCGCGAATAAACGTCTGTTCTGAAATCGACTTGCCAACTGGTATTCTTCTGTGCGAAAACATTCAGCACAAAATGAAATAATACCGCTATCAGGATTATTTGTCTGCCCATTTTGATTCCGGTGCTTTTGAACCAAAAATACCGGTTCTGAAACAGCTATTCAAGCAGAAATATCAGGAATTCAATCTGAAAGCCATTTTTTGTGCTTTCAGCGCCAACTCAGTGGCCAGGAAACAATGTTCCTGAGTCATTGCGGTTTCGGTTCTGTTAACCACATCGTTTACCAATTGAGCGCCGTAAGGCATTATCACATGCGAACAATCGAAATACCTGGTTTCCTTTTGGTTTACAAGAAACAGATGGTCTCCGCCTTCACGACCTGCAATGTCGATGTATTTGCGCATTTCGATATAGCCGTCGGTTCCAAGTATAAAAGTACGTCCATCGCCCCAGGTGCCCAATCCGCCGGGAGTAAACCAATCGATACGGATATAGCCGGTGGCATGTTTACTTCTAACACTTATATCGCCAAAATCCTGATATTTAGGATATTCGGGAATATTAAAGTTTCCCACCTGCGAAAAATTTATTTCGGCTTGTTTTGAATTTGTGTAAAATAAAAATTGATCACACTGGTGCGATCCAATATCGCAAAGTATTCCACCGGCTTTCTCAGGATCGAAAAACCAGTCGGGACGCGACTTTGGATTCATCCGGTGTGGGCCAAGACCAATGGTTTGCACCACTTTTCCCAAGGCTCCCGATTGTACAAGTTCTCCGGCCTGCACCGACGCACGGTTACCCAACCGTTCGCTGTAAACTATGGAATAAATGCGTTTTGTTTCCTGCTGAACTTTTTTTACTTCATCAAGCTGCTCTAACGTGAGAATTCCCGGTTTATCAGTCATGTAATCTTTGCCCGACTTCATCACACGTACACCCAGCGGAGCTCTTTCCACCGGAATTCCGGCGCTGGCAACCAGCTGAATTGAATTATCGCTCAATATTTCGTCTTCAGCTTTGGCAATCTTCACATTTGGATACCTCCGGGTAAAAGCAGGCAGCAACTCAGGTTCGCGCGAAAAAACTGCGACCAGAATTCCACCGCCATCCAAAAGAGCGTCAATCATCCCGTAAATATGACCATGATTAAGCCCAATTACCGAAAACCGGATAGATTCTTTTGATACATTGCTGTTACCGGGTTTTACAATTGTTTCTTTGATTGTGCCATTGCGGTGTAATTCACTTCCGAAAATTTCAAACGGAAACATGGATACTGCTGCAACTCCCGGAACGGAAACGGCCGAACGTTTTAAAAAATTCCTTCTGTTAAAGTTCATAAGCCTGATTTTTATTTTGTCGTAAACTTTGCGTGTTGAACTTACAAAAAAGGAAATTATAATAAACAAGCCCTGCTGTTATTTTTGCAGTGTACAACCAGAAATACCGAAACGATTAACTTTGCCTGATGATTTGGGAAAACGTGTTAATTAAAATAAGAACTTCGGTTCTGCTGAAAGAAATCCATCTCCAGCTCAAAAGAGGCGAAGTATTTGGAATTACAGGAGCTAACGGCAGTGGAAAAACTGTACTGGCAAAAGCAATTGCCGGATTGTTGCCCGTGTCGGGCAAAATCAGCGATGATGACATTTTCAGAAAAAAAATTTACGTTCCATTTCACTCCTCGCTAACGCTTTCGAACGGACAGGCAGTTTACCGCCAACAACGCTGGAATAAAATCGACACCGAACTTTTACCTGTTGTAAAAAACGAACTGGCAAAATGCGAAAATCCTACTCTGGCTTTTGAACTTGTAAAAACTTTTGGGTTGAATAATCTCACCGAAAGTTTTGTAATAAACCTTTCGAATGGCGAACAACGAAAACTGGAACTGATAAAAGCTTTGGCCGGCAAACCCGATTTACTTGTGCTTGATAATGCCTATACCGGGCTTGATACAGCTTCGCGAAATCTGCTTACCCAAATGCTTGAAAAACTGATTACAAGCGGTCACACCCTTATTTTAACAGGACTTACTGCGGCTGATTTTCCACCATCGGTAAAGAATTTTATTGTTTTGAAAGACGGTCAGTCAACCGGGATTTTTTCCAACCCTGAATCAGAAATCATAACCGAAATCCCTGAAATTTCAGCGCAAACACTACCCCACTGGCAAAACGGCAATTTTCAGGAATTGATTTATTTGAATGACGTTTCGCTGGAATATGGTTCCCGAAAAATACTTGACAACATCAACTGGGAGGTAAAAGCGGGTGAACGATGGTCGCTGACAGGCCCGAATGGTTCAGGAAAAACCAGTTTACTGAACCTGATTTTTGGCGACAATCCAAAAGCTTACGGTTGCAATATCCGGTTGTTTGGCCGGAAAAAAGGAAGCGGCGAATCGATTTGGGATATCAAGGCACGGATTGGCTTTGTTTCTCCCGAAATGCATCAGTATCTTCCACAAAAACAATCGGTTATCGATGTAATTTGCACTGGCTTCAGTGATGCTGAAAGTTCGTTTAAAAAACCTACCGGCTACCAGGTTGATGTTGCCCGGCAGTGGCTGAAACTGACTGGATATGCTGATATTGCAGGGAAATTGTTTGGCGAACTTTCCACTTCAGCACAAAGAGTAGTGCTGTTTCTGCGGACACTGGTTAAAAATCCGCCGCTTTTGATTTTAGATGAACCGTTTCAGGGACTGGATGCCAGCCATGTGAGAATGTTGAAAAACCTGCTGAACCAGATTGCTGAAAATTCTGCCTGTTCCATGATTTTTGTAACTCACATTCCCGAAGAACTGCCGGAATGTATTACAAAACACCTGAAATTGAAAGATGGAGTGGTAGTTTAATACTTTTTTCGTTTAATCAATTTTGTCGAGATAATCCTGACATCGTTTACCGGTCTGTCAAGGCTGTCGGTTTTTACGGCTGCAATTGCATCAATAACTTCCATGCCTTTCACCACTTCGCCAAAAACCGTGTAGTTCTGGTCGAGATGGGCTGCACCGCCCAATGTTTTATAAACCTGACGGTGTTCTTCCGGTATTTTATACAGCATTCCCTTTTTCAGTTCCTCATCAGCCAGCATTTTTATTTTATTACTGATTATCTTCAAACTGTCAGGGTTGGATTGCCGTTTTCGTAAACCTTCGTACAAAACCGCAATCTCTTTATTTTCAGACTGGTGAAGTGCTTTATTGAACGCCAGCCAGCCATTAATTCGCTTTTCAGCAATGTTCAGCGTACTGTCGGTATAAACCCGGCCCTGCACAAAAGTAAACTGGGTACTGCTCGATGCTCTTTCGGGGTTGTCATCGCGGGCAGCATTCAACGCACCGCGTTTGTGAAAAAGTTTCGGATTAAATTCAGCAGGAATGGTGTATGGCAAATCCGATTCTCCGAGCGGTTCGCCCGGTTTGGCTAATTTACTGTCGGGGTCGCCGGTTTGAATAATAAATTGATTGATAACCCGATGAAACAACAGGCTATCGTAAAAATGCCGGTTGACCAGTTTGATAAAGTTGTTTCTGTGCTGCGGTGTTTCATCCGAAAGCCGGAAAATTATCTCGCCGTGTTGCGTTACAAAAACCACATCTTTTTTGAGGTCTTCTTTCCGAACACTTTCAACAACAACGGGATTACAAGCCATCAGGCTAAAAACCAGAACAGAAGAAACTATAAAAACGCGCGAAAATAAAAATTTCATGTCAGTCATAATTCGAAAGTTTTAATTGCGAAATATAGTAATTTGTTATATTTGCCGCAGCAATTGCGGGAGTAGCTCAGGGGTAGAGCATCAGCTTCCCAAGCTGAGGGTCGTGGGTTCGAATCCCATTTCCCGCTCAGATAATCAGTTAGTTACGAAATAAAAGTGATTAACTGATTTTCTTTTTATGGGGATTCATTCAGGTTTACGGTTGACATGTAAACCGGGACGTAAACCAGTTTTACGCTATGAATGCTTCAATATCAGTAGTTTGCTACAAATCTAAAACCCTTTCAAATGGTGAAAACCCTTTAATGATTCAAATCTCTAAAGATGGTAAACGGAAATACCAAAGTTTAGGGGTTTCAATTAATCAGAAATTTTGGGACTTTTCCAAAAACAAGCCGAAACCGAATTGTCCTGATGGCTCTTTAATTCAGAAAATCATTCTGGATAAGGTTACCGAACTTCAAAAGCAAATTTTGGAGTTTAATTCAGTTCAGAAAGATTATTCAGTAACTACCCTGTTAAATAACAAAAAACAGGTAATCAGGGAAAAAACAGTCGGAGAATTCTACAAAGAACTGATAACCCAGTTTGAACAATCCAACAAAGCCGGAAACCGACTGATTTATAAAGGCTCCATGAACTCAATAAAATCGTTTTCAAAAGGGAGGCTGAATTTTCTTTTCTCAGACATTGATAGTGAATGGCTGAATAAATATGAAAAATGGCTGCGAAATAAAGGAAATAAGGAGACAACAATCAGTTTACTTTTCAGAACGTTAAGGAGTGCTTATAATAAGGCAATTGAGACAAAAAACAACAAGAAAACCAACTATCCGTTTGATGAATTTAAAATCGGAAAATTTGATGTTTCAACCTCAAAAAGGGCAATTTCAAAGGATGAAATCTTGCTTATAAAACAAACTGATTTAAGTAAGGAAACTGAACCTGTTCAGTTTGCAAAAGACATTTTTGTTTTCAGCTACTTATGTGGTGGAATCAATTTTACCGATATTGCAAATCTGAAACCGGAAAACATATCTGATAACAGGTTGCAATATATCAGGCAAAAAACCGGTAAGAAAATCAGCATTCAAATTTCACCGGATGCAAAGCAGATAATTGAAAACTATAAGCATTTAACTGAACAAACCGGATATTTATTCCCGATTCTTAATGAGAAAATCCATCTTACAGCCCTGCAAAAGCAAAACAGGATTCACAAAATTTTAGGCAAAACAGACAAGGGATTAAAACAGATTGCTGAACTGTGTAAAATCAGAACCAATTTAACCACCTATGTAGCCCGTCATTCATTCGCAACAGTTTTAAAGAAATCGGGTGTAAATGTGTCCCTGATAAGCGAAGCTTTAGGACATTCAGACCTTTCAACCACTCAAATTTATCTCGATAGTTTTGAAAATGAACAAATTGATGCAGCGATGCAAAATTTGCTTTGACATAAAGTCCACCTTATCTCAATATTGGGAAGGTGGATTTTTATCTTTGCATTTATTGACAATATACTTTTCTATTTTTGAGGATTCGACGTTGAGAGCATTTTAAGTTTCGTAATTTCAGTTTGAGATAAAAATTCATTTCTGGCTAATTAAGTGTGACTTTATTCAAAAAATTATCTCTAACCAGAAATATGAGGTTAACAAATAATTTAATTCAATAAAAATCAAATGGTAATAAGCGAATTAACAATTAGTAAAAATCAATATCTTTCTGAGGTTCTGCCATACGATGAAAGAGGAGAAAGAACAATTCCAACAAATTGCATTTTAGATAAAACGCTTCCAGGTTTGGGAGCCACTTCATGCGAACTTGAGGCTCATAGGAATTCTATAATTATTGAGCCAAATATTCCGGTCATTACTGGTAAATGCAAAAAAAATAAAAATTGGTTAGCTGTTTATGAAAAGACGACTGATAAAAAGATAGAAGCCTATCTGACCAATGAAAACATTGAATTTAAAAAGATACTATGTACGCCTGAAAGTTATACGAGGGTAAAAAGTAAAGCAGAAGGTCAGGGAATTGATATTTATAATGAATACTTCTGTTTATTTGATGAATGCGAAAAAATTACTCAGGATATTGATTATCGGGAATTAATCACATTACCAATAAAAGATTTTTTCAGTTATCAAGAAAAGGCTTTTGTTTCAGCAACCCCTTTAGAATTCCGAAATCCCGATTTTGAGGCCAATGGATTTTTTAAATTGAAAATAAAACCAGATTATCCATATCTGAAGAAAATTGATTTAGTTGTTACAAATCGTTATGATAAAACAGTAATTGAGAAGTTAGATGAGTTAAAAGACAGTCCATTAATCTGTGTTTTTCTGAATTCAACAAATGGAATCAATAAACTGATTAATCATTTAGAAAAAAAAGGGATAAAAGATTATAAAGCCTTCTGTTCTCGCAAAAGTGTTCTGAAAAACAATGAAAGAGACATTAGGAGTTACGAAGATTTAGACTTACCATTTGCAAAATACAACTTCTTCACATCTCGATTTTTTTCAGCAGTTGACATTTTTACGGATAGAATACCGGATATTCTTATTCTAACAGATTTGAACGAAGCAAAATATTCAATGATTGACCCAGCCACCAATTCAATTCAAATTTATGGCCGCTTTAGATATGAGTTTGAAAATGGGAAAAAATTCAATTCATTAACACATATTGCAAATATTAAAGATGAAGAATCCGTTTTCAGCAATGAGGAAATAGAACAATATATCAATAAAGCAGAGATAGTTTATAATGCAATAAAAAGAAGTTTAGGAAAAGAAACGAACAACGCAAAAAGGCAGCTATTATCTGATGATTTGAGAAAACTCACTTACAATAAATTTATTAACGATGACAATACAAAAAACTATTTTGCCATTGATAACTTTTACGATGATGAGCGAATAAAAGGATATTATTTATCAGCAGACAATCTTTTAAGAGCTTATGAAAAAACGAATCATTTCAAGCCAAATTTGATTCTGAAAAATGAAATTATTGGAGACAAGGTACTGTTAAATTACAAACGTTTACCAAGCGATATTGAATCACGAAAGTTTATAATAGAAATTTTGGAATCACTTTCAGCAAGAGAAGAAATTACACCCGAAGAAATTGAATATGCTAAAAATCAATTCCGCAAGCACGAAAACAGAGATAAAGCAGATGTTGCTATTTATACAATTGATGCCTACGAAAAGATAGGAGGCGAAGCAATCCGAAATGTAGGTTTCAAAAAAACGTCCATAGATTTGTTATTGAAGAAATTTACACAGGAAAAAGAGAAAAAATTGATGTTCTCGAAAGCAGTACGGGAAAAGGTTAAAGAAATGTTTGAGCAACATATTTGGGAAAAAGCTGAATTCATTGAAAAGCTCCAGCAAATTTTTTATATACATGGAATTAACCAAAATGTAAAATTTGCTACTATTAAGAAATACGGCGGAGTCGATGAGTTAAAAGGAATAGATACCAAAGGCCAGATAAAACTCGGGAAATTTCAACCAGATTTTGAATTTGACTGATATTTTTAATTAACAATATAACAATATTTTCCTATATTTGGGTAGGTTGTAAAGTCAACCATTTTTTGCGAAATAACGAAAGCGTTTTAGATATTATCCTGTCCTGAAATCTCGACAATTTCTAATGTAACAAGGATGATAGCAACAAACGCTCCATGTCTATACAACCTATGGGCGTGGGGCTGTTGCTTTATCATTTGTTACAGGGTGTCGAGACCCACAGGACAGTGATTTTGCTAACAGTTCCCACGCTTTTTTTATTGTTAACCCTGAACTTGGGGAACGGGGAAGGTGAAAATAAAATAATGAAGCCAAAAACAAAGGAACTACTCTACTCATTTATTGATGGAATTCCAGCATTAAAAAGAACCTTTGATTTAGATTTATCTAATCCGAATGATGAAAAAAGGCTAATAATGATTGCTGTTTCATTGTTAGAGAATAACGATTCAATTGAGATTGATGATATTCGGTTAGCTTGTGAAAAAATTGGAGGAATGGAATATAATGTTTTGCTATCCGATAGAGAATCATTTGAAGAATCATTTTCAACGCCAATATTCGAACGGATAGATGATGTTAAGAATATTATTGATGTTTATCGAAATTTAAGAATCAGCAAAAATTGAAATCATGGGATTTTTTGATTTAGTAAATATAAGAGCCATTAATACAAAGCTAAAAGAGTTAATGCCGGTTGTGGATGCAAATATGAGTAGAATGGAATCATATTATAAAAGCAATTTCAAAAAAATTAAAAAAAACGAATGGGGAAGCTCTAAAGAAATTTTAGTTACTAAAAAAGAAAATATCGACGAATTATTACGGCAAAAAAAAGAATTGGAACTGGAGTTTGAAAATGTTCACAATATCGTGGAGAAAATTAAACCAATAACTTTTTTGGATGATGACAGTTCATATATACATTGGAAAAATGAATTAGCATCCGTCAGTTGGCGATATAACTTTTTGATTGAGGAATTGAATAGTTTTGAAATATATACAGAAAAATAAAATGTGGTGGAATAAGATAATATCATGGTTTAGAGAAGCGGGTGAGAGAAAAAAGTGTGTAAATGATTTCAATGATGCAGCAAGAGAGTCATTTATTAAGAATATTGTACCTGTTTATTTGAGGGCTGAAATCTCAATGGGAAATAGAATGTACAAACATTCAATGTCGCACATGCTTTTTTCAGGATTTCGCATTAAAACTTTATCTGGAAGAACGCTTTCTCATGACGAAGTAGTTGCTGTTGGCGGTGCTATTAATGCCAATAAGGAGCTAATGAGAAAGTTAGTTACAATAGGTTTTGATACATTAGAAATCTGCGATACCAGAGGTAATAAAGTAAGAGATTGGCAAATAACTGAAATAATGCAAATAAGCAATTTTTAACATGATTCGAAGATTAACCTCACTTTTCAAAAAATCAGATTTAAAAACCCCTGAATCAAAAATAATTGACAACAACATGAAAAATGTTGTTAACAGCATTTTCCTTTGTGCCCCTCTTTATGATGAGCTAAAAATCAAATGTCATCCTGATAAATTTTTGGATGAACAAAAAAAAATCACCGCTAATAACTTTTTCCAAGAGATACAGCAAAACAAATATGATTACGAGAAACTATTAGCCTTAAAAATTGCTCATCCGTTATTATACCAGTAATTTCCAGCGACAGCAATAGTTAGCCTGTCGAATAATTTTTCTCCGAAATATCGGCGATTGAGTTTGTAGCAAAACTCATCCAAATACAATTGCAG
>JBFXFM010000066.1:0-23466 GCA_050179035.1 Draconibacterium sp.
CCCCAACTCTCCCAAATGCCCGCATCAACCTAATTCACTGTCATTCTGAACGAAATGAAATGCAGTGAAGAATCTCATCTTAAAATTACTTTTTAACCGGACATCAGTGATTATTATTAAAAGAACCAACCACGACAACTTCCTCCACAACTTTCTTCATCCCCCTCTTTCCCTCCTCCGGCTAAAAATTTATCTTTGCTCACCATGAGCGAAACAAAAAAATATGTCGAAACGCCGCTGATGAAGCAGTATTACCAAATCAAGGAAAAACATCCGGATGCGGTGCTGCTTTTCAGGGTTGGCGATTTTTATGAAACATTTGGCGACGATGCCATCAAAGTAGCTGGCATTCTCGGAATCACGCTTACCCGCCGTGCCAATGGTGCCGCCAGTTATGTTGAACTGGCCGGATTTCCGTATCACGCGCTCGATACCTATCTTCCAAAACTGGTTCGTGCCGGTCAGCGGGTAGCCATTTGCGAACAGCTCGAAGACCCGAAACTTACCAAAACCATCGTAAAACGGGGTATTACCGAAATGGTAACTCCGGGTGTTTCCATCAACGACAATATTCTCGAAAACCGCGAAAACAATTTTCTGGCATCGGTTCATTTCGATAAAAAAATGGCAGGAGTGGCATTTCTTGATATTTCGACTGGTGAATTTCTCACAGCCCAGGGGAAATTTGAATACATCGACAAGCTGCTCAGCTCGTTACAACCAAAAGAAGTACTTTTCCAGCGGGGCCGTGGCAAGGAATTCACCGAAATTTTCGGGCCAAAATATTACACATTTAATCTTGAAGACTGGGTTTACACCGAAGATGCCGCCACCGACAGGCTGACCCGCCATTTCGAAACCAAATCGCTGAAAGGTTTTGGCGTTGACGGAATGCCGCTGGCCGTAATTTCTTCGGGTGCAATTTTGCATTACCTCGATATTACACAACATAGGAAACTTACGCACATTGCGGGTTTGAGCCGCATTGAGGAAGATCATTTTGTTTGGCTCGATAGATTTACCATCCGCAATCTGGAACTCTTTAACCCGATTCACGAAAACGGCAAATCGCTGATTGACGTAATTGATAAAACCATTTCGCCCATGGGTTCGCGTTTGCTGAAACGCTGGATGGCGTTGCCGCTGAAAGATATCGAACCCATCAACAAACGGCTCGATGTGGTTGAACTGTTTCTGAAATACCCTGATGTGAGGGAGAATATTGAAGAACATCTGCGGCAGATGGGCGATTTGGAGCGACTCATCTCGAAAGTTGCTGTGGGAAGAATTAACCCGCGCGAAATAGCTCAGGTGAAAAATTCGCTGAATGCCATTCAGCCCATAAAATACGCTTGTTCGTTGGCTGGAAATCCGGCATTGAACCGGTTTGCTGAACAATTGAATACTTGTGACCTCATCCGGGAGAAAATTCACCGCGAAATTATTGCCGACCCACCCGTGGCGCTCAACAAAGGCCGTGTAATTGCCCACGGAATTTCGCAGGAACTGGATGAATTGCGCGACATTGCTTACTCAGGAAAGGATTTTCTTGCCAAAATACAAAAGCGCGAAAGCGAACGATGTGGAATTCCATCGCTGAAAATCAGTTTCAACAATGTTTTCGGGTATTACATCGAAGTTCGGAATACGCACAAAGACAAGGTTCCTGCTGACTGGATTCGCAAACAAACTTTAGTGAGTGCCGAACGATACATCACCGAAGAACTGAAAGAGTACGAAACAAAAATCCTTGGCGCCGAAGAAAAAATTCTTGAACTTGAAACCCGGATTTTTAACGAGCTCGTGCTGGCGCTTTCGGAATATGTGGGCGCTATTCAACTCAATTCGAATATATTGGCACAAATCGATTGTCTTTTATCGTTTTCGGCTTGTGCATCAACTTATGGCTATTTCCGTCCTGAAATCAACGATTCGACCACCATCAGAATAAAAAATAGCCGTCACCCGGTGATTGAACAACAACTCCCGATTGGAGAATCGTACATTGCCAACGATGTTCTGTTAGACCAGGAAGACCAGCAAATCATCATCATCACCGGACCCAACATGGCCGGTAAATCGGCACTGCTCAGGCAAACGGCTCTCATTGTTTTGTTGGCGCAAATCGGGTCGTTTGTTCCGGCAGAGGTGGCCGAAATAGGGTTTGTAGATAAAATATTTACACGTGTTGGCGCGTCGGACAATATTTCGCTTGGTGAATCTACATTTATGGTAGAAATGATTGAGGCCGCCAGCATTTTGAATAATGTTTCGGACCGCAGTCTGATTTTGTTTGACGAACTGGGCCGCGGAACCTCAACTTACGATGGTATTTCAATTGCCTGGTCGGTGGTGGAATACCTCCACGAACATGCATCTGCCAAAGCCAAAACGCTTTTTGCCACACATTATCACGAACTCAACGAAATGGAAGGCGCATTTCCGCGGGTAAAAAACTTCAATGTTTCGATAAAAGAAGTTGGCAATAAAGTGATTTTCCTTCGGAAACTGGTTCGCGGCGGCAGCAACCACAGTTTCGGGATTCACGTGGCAGGAATGGCAGGAATGCCAAAATCGGTGATTAAACGTGCTGAACAGATTCTTGTAAAACTTGAAGGTGGACGTGAAAAAGAGAGTCTTACCAAACCATTGGGCGAAATCAGGGAAAAACGTGAGGGTATGCAACTCAGTTTTTTTCAGTTGGATGACCCGGTGCTGAAACAGATTCGCGACGAAATTGCCGGGCTCGACATCAACAACTTAACACCCATTGAAGCGCTGAATAAGCTGAACGAAATCAGAAAAATTACCGGAATGAAATAGCAGGGTTAATTTTTTTTCAATTTTTTGTGCAATAAAAAAATAGCAATATATTTGCACCACCAAAAAAAACAGGTTCTTTAAAATACGCGGGAATAGCTCAGTTGGTAGAGCACGACCTTGCCAAGGTCGGGGTCGCGAGTTCGAGTCTCGTTTCCCGCTCATAATGAAAAAGTCCGTAACGCAAGCGGATTTTTTTTCACCGTTCATAAGACATTTAGGATGCCCAGGTGGTGGAATGGTAGACACGTTGGACTTAAAATCCAATGAACATTATGTTCGTGCGGGTTCAAGTCCCGCCCCGGGTACCAATTGCGGGAATAGCTCAGTTGGTAGAGCACGACCTTGCCAAGGTCGGGGTCGCGAGTTCGAGTCTCGTTTCCCGCTCAATTAAAAGGAAGTATAAAAGCTTCCTTTTTTGCTTATGAGCTATTTCGTGTACATACTTTATTCACCTTCAACAGATTCTTTTTATAAGGGGCAAACTTCTGATATAAATGATCGGCTGAGAAGGCACAATAATAAACAAGAACAACCTACTAAAAATGGAGCTCCATGGACTTTACTTTGGGTAACTGAAAAAAATAACCGGGGAGAAGCGTTAATTCTGGAGAAAAAATTGAAAAACCTCTCCAGAGACAGAATTATTGAATTCATTAAAAAATACAAGGACGGGGTCGCGAGCCCTGACGTTTCCTGACGCTTACGGTCAGGAAAGTCAGGATGCTGACCGCAGCGTCAGCATTCGAGTCTCGTTTCCCGCTCAAAATAAAAGGAAGCATAAATGCTTCCTTTTTTGCTTATGAGCTATTTCGCGTACATATTCAACTGATTCTTTTTATAAAAGTCAGCCATTTGTCAATCTTCAGCGCTAAACGTACCTCTTCAAAATCTTCTACCATTCTGTTGGTTGAGAAATCTCCCGACACAGGGCTGCCCGACTGGCCAACACTGCGCTGATTGAGATAAATTATCTGAAGATGTTTTCCGAGAATATCTCCGGCAAATTTTTCGGCCCAGTAACTTCCGCTGCCAGGACCGCCATGAATGTACAAACAAGGTGCTCCCTCACTGGCTACTTTCACGTATAAATCAACACCGTCAGTGGTTCTTATTATTCTTTCCTATGCACCTGCCGAAATAAAACAATACGGCCGCCAGCAATAATAACATCGATTTTATATAATCTTCTGAATATACATATTCATTGAATTCTGGTTTCTATTTTAATCCAAAACGATAACTGAATTTAATCAGGAATACATGATGTGGCTTGTTGTCACCTCCATCAAAAAGGTCGCCCAAATCGTCAGTCAGATGAAGGTTTCCCGAGCTGTTTGAGCTACTTCTGCTTTGATTCCAAACCAGAAAAACCGACGAGCCGGGACTGTATTCCCAACGCAAAACCAGGTTGGAAAGAAATTCTTTAAAATTGAAATCTTTTCGGTCAAACCTATATTCTGTGGTGCTGTCCTCATTTTCATCAATCAGGTATTCATCTCCGTCCAGGCTGATCTGCGATGGTGAAAAAGTCTGGAAACGATCACTGAATTTGTCTGCCATCGGATCCACAATCTGTTTGTGATTGTTGTATGCGCCGGTTGCAATAAATGGCTGCCCCCAGTATTGAAGGGTAAGATTGGGGCTTAGATTTACATTTATCCTGAACGAAGCGCTGACAGTTTCGCGGTCGATACCTGCAAAAATGAATTTATCTCCCTCGCTTTTATCGACTGTATTTACGTATTGAATTTCACTGAATGATTTGCTATAACTGGGATTGAACGAAAGGACCAGATAATTGGTTGGTTTATAAGATAATCCTCCCTCTGAATAAAAGCTGTTTGAACTTTTGAAATAGCCGTTACGAAAATTGGTGTAGCCGTCGAATACTAATTTCTTTCTGCTGTCGGTTGAAAAACCAAAACGTATGTCCCAGTTGCCCGGAGTTTTCATCATCGGTCCGCCACGCAGTATGCTTTGATCCAGATTATTTCCCCTGAAAGAGCCTCCGGTAAAAACTCTCCAGAAATTCTTTAAATTCATGTTGGCGTTCCACTCCAGCCCCAATCCAAGCCGGTCCCCTTCAAAATTATTAACTGAATATACATCGGCATTGATACTGTATCTTCTGTAAATTCCTTTGGGCTCAAACTGTTGATATTGCCCCCAAAGTACCGACAAAATCTGGTTCGCCTCGCGCAGATAGCCAACATCATTGGTTTCAAAGCCCGGCGATTTCCAGATCGACACACCCATAAAATTCCAGTTTCCGTTTTGCTTGACAATTTGCAGACGCCCTCCCGACCCGGTCAATGAAGTCCGGCTGGTATCCAAAACGGAAAAACTGTTGTCGGGTCGCTGAAAGTACCTGACCGGTGATCGCTGTGTATTTTCGATGGCTTTTCTCGAACCCTGCACCGTGCTGAATGCCGCATTGAAATTCACCATCCAGTTTTTATTATCGAAATATTGGGTAAAATCGGCACCTGCCGTATAGGCCGACTCATGCAGAAAGTCGCGCACTGTGCTGTTCAGCATCCGGTTGGTTGCAGTAACCATTCCACCAACAAGTGTATTTCCGTTGCGACTGTCTTTTTGCACACGTCCTATAAAATAATTGGTCAGCGGCTCAACCATTCTTTGCATTCGTCCGCCAATGGTATCAATTTCGGCAAATTCGTCATTTGTCACGGCATTAATTATTCCAACCGAAAATCCACTTTTTGTTTTGCCGGTTAGTTTTGCTGCTCCAAGAATGGCAGTATGAATGGGGACATCGGCATACCAATCATCTTCCAAATCAGCAGAAACCTGAGGCCTTCGACCTATCCGGCGCGAATAAAACAAATTATCATTGCCATTTTCTCCGTCCCCAATACCCAATCCGAAGTCAGTAATATTTTTCCCTTCAATAAAAAATGGTCGTTTCTCTTTGAAGAAAGTTTCGTATGCAGAAAGGTTTACTTCAGAAGGGTCGGCCTCTACCTGCCCAAAATCGGGATTGACCGTGAGGTCCATGGTCATATTATTGGTAACGCCAATCTTGGCATCCAGACCTGCATTTATTTTCGAGGACCGTCCTTTCGACAAAAACGGGTTTTCGGGAACAGCTTTGAATGTTTCTGTTTTGGCAACGATGTAGGGTGTAATATCAAAGTTTTTTCGAGGTTTTATCTCTTCCAGTCCTTCCATCTCGCCATAAAGGTGAACCATGCCAGGCGCTTCTTTTGGAATGTGTTGCCAGTAAGTCGTTTCATTTTTGCGGTAAAGAACACGCCCTACTTCAAGTCCCCATACGGTTCCGGAATTTTTATCGAACCTCACCTGGCTGAATGGGATTTTCATCTCTGCAATCCAACCCTCACTGTCGATAGAGGTTTGTACCCACCAGTTGGGATCCCACGAAGGATCTTCGTATTCTCCGTCGTTCATCACCATTCTATCATATTTTACTCCAGCCGAACTCACGCCAAAAAGGAATCCGGTACGTAAATCATGAAAACTATCGAAAATAATTCCTGACAGGTCTCCGTCAGCTTCATCGCGTCGGGTCAGCCGGTTAACAATACTGTCTGGGCTGGTATCGAATGCCTTAATAGCCACATAAAGATTGTTGTCGTCGAACAAAATTTTGAATTCGGTACGTTGAGAGGCTGGTCGCCCGCTAAAAGGTTCGTACTGGGTAAAATCGTCGAGCCAGATGCCCGATTGCCAGGCTACATCGTCGAGAACTCCGTTAATTGATGGAGGTGATGATATTCGGGTGGCCGTATATAGCTTTTTTTCGGGTGTTTGTGCATATACTGCAACAATCATAGCGCTCAGGAGAGCGAAAAGGATACATTTCTTACTCATTGGTTTCTTGTTTCGGTTTTCTGAATTCTTATTTTTTGTTTCTGAAATTACTGACGACAAAATGCGATAATCGTTACATGCTTTCGAATTAATACACGAACGGGAAAGCGCAATTCGAAATAAAAGACAAGTGAAAATAGATCGGAAAATTTGGTCAGAAAAAGAAAAGAGAATAAGTGCCCGGTTTTTGACTACGAATGGTTTATTTGTGCTGTTAAATTGATTGGATGCACATAATTAAAAACATTGTTGTCCGGTAAACTTTGATAAGATTCCTCTCCCGAGTACTCGGGCTCGGAATGACAAGACTTTTGCCGGACAGTAATGATTTAAAAATGCAAAATAATAAAGTCATATCGGTAATATGGCGTGTATCGCTCAAAATTTCTATAATCAAGCTATATCAAGGCGTTTGTAATCTTCTAAAATGTATTAAATGTTTGCGGGCAATACTACTAGCAAACCTGAAAAACTGGAACTGGATAAACCGGTGTTGATTGAGAATTAATGATTAAATCCTGAAAAGAAAAGACACCTACATTGACCGTGTCCTTTCTTTCGTCACTTTTTTGATATCACCTTATTCATCAATCAGCTTTATCAACCTCCCCTTTTCAACCCTGTCGGTTAATTCAAGGTTATTGAGTAAGGCAAGCTCCTTCAGTTTATCCTGTGCAACTTTCTGGTTTTTAAAAACATCAGCCAGCGTCTGCTGGTTTTTCACCTCGTAAATTTTTATTCGCTTTGGTTTTATATTCAGTTTTGCCGGGTCGGTGAGTTTGTCAAATTTTTCCATGGTAGCTCTGAAAACCGGCACAAAATTGTTAAAGTCGGCATCGGCAGCAACACCATGAAATACAAAAACCGTTTGGTTGTATTGAATAAGTGTGGATAGAAATTTTACAATTTGTTGTGCCCCGGTTTGCTGATTTTGTGTGGTTTGCTGCGAAAGAATTTCGATTGCCTGCATTCCGTTAATGGTTCTCCGCTTGTTTTCAATTACAGTTACTTTCAACTCTTCAACCATTTTCTGAGCGGCTTCATCAAGCGATTTTTGTCCGGCAGCCAAAAAAGCAATCAATGCTTTACCGTCTTTAGGCGCCATTGAAACCTGCATCGGTGAGTTTTCGAACTGCCAGCCTGCCGGAACCGGGTATTTGAATTTCATTTCGGGATGATAAAAAATATTGTTTTCCACAAATCCCTGCCTTGGATCGTCACCATACACAAGGCCGTCAATCATTCTCAGGTAGTTGTCGCCATTTACTTTCCAGGAGGTTGCACCGAGTTTTTGCTGCCATTCGGCAGTAGTTTTTTTAACCGCGTTGTAGCGGTCGCCCGGGTCGGGGTGAGTCGAAAGAAATGTGGGCACACCAGCGTGTTCGCTCCCCATCGACATTTTATTCAATACATTAAAAAAGTCGGCCATTTTATTGGCATCGTATCCAACTTTCGACGAATATTCAACGCCCAGCCGGTCGGCTTCGCGCTCGTTATCGCGACTGTATTTCAAAAAAAGCAACTGCATTCCCTGCATGGCATAATCGGCGTACTGAGCCAGGTCGGGCGCTACCACCATCCCACCAATCAGCAAAACCTGTCCGAGTGTTTGTTTGGTCTGCTGGCTCACCGAATGCCGTGCTGTAACATGCCCCATTTCGTGACCCAAAACTCCAATCAATTCAGCTTCGTTGTTAAACTGCGCCAATATTCCACGGGTAAGATAGATATAACCGCCTGGAACCGCGAATGCATTCACAACCGGCGAATCAAGAATCTTAAAATGATATTGAAGATTTGGGCGGTGCGAAATAGTTCCCATTTTGTTTCCTTCGGTAGTTATAAAATTCAGCAATTGAGGATTGTCGTAAACACCAAAAGTTGAAACAACTGTTGGGTTGTATTGGGCACCCAAGGCAATTTCCTGCGATTCACTCATTAACACAACCTGCTTTTTACCAGTAACAGGGTTGACAGCACACGACGGAATTAACAACGATAACGCCAGAAAAAAGATGCCCAAAATAATCAACTGATTTGCTTTCATAATTTTTAGCTTTTGAAATTCAAAATTAACCTGTTCGTTTTAGTTTTGAAATATTATTTTCGTGAATTCTGATTTTTTAAGCAATCGGGCACAAAACAAATGCGAAAAACAGCAGTATATATTTTCCTTTTTATTTTTTCACTTGTCGCTGCAAATGCTCAGCCACTCGCAATAGGCAAAATCGACACAACCGACTTGCGGCGCCACCTTGCTTTTTTGTCGTCCGACGAGCTTTCGGGGAGGTGGGTGGATAACAACGGTTACGGTGCATGCAAAGCAGCCGACTATTTGAAATCGACTGTCGAGCAAATGAGGCTGAAAGAAGGGTTCCCTGGTTTTTTACAATCCGTTCCGCTGGCTTCATCAGCTCCCGATTCCATTAATTCTTACATCGAGATACGAAACAAAAAGAAAAAACTGATTGATAAAACACTGAATGTACCATCGGCTTTTACCGGAAATTATTTTAAAACTGAAAATGCCCCGCTTGTTTTTGCCGGTTTTGGCTTGAAAGATGAAACATCGGGATACAACGATTTTTCGGGTATCGATATCAGCAGAAAAGTTGTTGTTTTATCAACAGGCACACCGGCATCATTTGGCAGTAACGAAAAGCTGCGGTGGAACAACCAGCTCGAAATGGCCAAAACCGCGAGTGCCATGAAAGCCGGGGCTGCTGCCGTTGTGCTGATAATCGGCCCTGCCGACAACGCAAACGAAATTTATTACCGCTTAAAAAATTACCTGAACCGCGAAAACTGGGGTCTTGCAAATACAGCACAAAATGCCGGAAATAATTTCATCATCGCAACAGCCGACTGGGCCGATAAAGTGTTAGGCGAAAAAGGCAGTTACCATAAGTTACTATTGGCAATTGCCAAAACAAAAAAGCCAAATTCATTTCTGGTTGAAAATGTTAGTGCTACAATCGGATTAAAAAAGAAAACAAAGAAAATTGAATTGGCAAATGTTGTGGCAGTGGTTGAAGGCAGCGACCCTGTATTAAAAAACGAATGTGTGGTTTTTATGGCGCATTACGACCATCTGGGCATCGATAAAACCGGCGATGTTTTTAACGGGGCCGATGACAATGGCTCGGGAACAGTGACTTTACTCGAATTGGCAGAAGCTTTTCAAAACGATGAAATAAAACCAAATCGGAGTATTGTTTTTCTATGGGTCACTGCCGAAGAAGTAGGTATGCTGGGTTCAAAGTTTTATACCGAGAATCCTTTATTTCCAATGTCAAAAACAGTTGCCTGCATCAACCTCGATATGGTGGGCCGGGTTTTTGAACCCCGCGACACGGTGTGGAACCGCTCGCCCAAAAAGGTAAAAGATTTCGAAGGAATTTTTGCTGTAACCAACAACATCTGGCCCGGACTAAAAGAGAAAACAATAACAGCCTGCAGTAAAACCGGGTTAGTACCCGATTTTTCGTTACCAGCGTACTTTTTGGGCAGCAGCGACCAGGCAAGTTTCGATAAAAAAGGAGTGGCAGTACTCAATCTTTCAACCGGGTACCATGCTGATTATCACAAACCAACCGATGAATTTGAAAAAATAAATTTCGCAAAAATGAAACGCGTGGCCGACCTTTGTTACTGGCTTGGCCTCGAAATCGCCAACAGTGAAATCAATACAAATCAGAGTAAAACCAACTAATAAAATTTAAAATGCACCTAAAAACCATCGCCACGCTCGCTGCTCTGCTGATAACTATTTCATCGTTTTCACAAAAGAAAGAGGTAAAAACCATTACTGAAAATGAACTGAAAGCGCATCTCGAATTTATTGCCAGCGATTTTATGCAGGGACGCGATTTTGGCACCCCAATTCCCGGGCTCGAAATTGCAGCCGCCTACCTGAAATCGCAATGCCTCGATATGGGATTAACCCCGGCAGCTCCCGGTTTTTCGCAACCCGTGAAAATCATTCAAACGAAAGCTGATGCTGAAAACACTGCTTTCAGGTTAAAAAATACGATGAATGAAACAATATACACAAGTACTGATATTGTCACTTTTCCGGGGTCATCAAAAAATGACACAATTTCGGGAGAAATTGTTGTTGCAGGTTACGGATGGCAGAATAAAGACAAAGGGTACAGCGACCTCGACAGCCTCGGAATAAAGGACAAAGTGGTGATGATTATGACCCGGAACCCGATGATGAAAACCGATTCGGCAAGTGATTTAATGGGAAACAGTCAGACAGAAATGGCAAAATTGGGGCCGTTACTGATGGGTGGCGCCAAAGCAGTGATTTTCATCCCCGACCCCCTGAACCCCGACAAAAAATGGTTCGATATGATTAAGGAATATGCAAGTGGCGGCAGTTACCAGCTCGAAGGCGAAAAAGCCATGCAACTACCAGGCCATATTATGTTTGCCAATGTTGAAACTGCTGACATTATTCTGAAAGAAACCGGAAAAACACTGAAACAGATTCAGCTTGAAATCAATCAAACCCTGAAACCTGCCAGTTGCCTGATAAAGGAAGTGAAAGCCGAAATCGTGCTGGCAAAAAACACAACCACTGTTACCGGCGAAAACATTGTGGCTGTGGTTGAAGGCAGCGACCCGGTGTTGAAAAATGAATATGTGATTTTAACTGCACATTACGACCATGTTGGAATTTCGCCGACTGGTGAAGTTAACAATGGTGCCGACGACAATGGTTCGGGTACGGTAACCCTTCTCGAAGTTGCTGAAGCTTTTATGAATATGGAGAAAAAACCCAAACGGAGCATTGTTTTTGCCTGGGTAACTGCTGAGGAGAAAGGGCTGCTGGGTTCTCATTATTACACAAAAAATCCGCTTTTCCCACTCGAAAAAACAGTGGCCAACATCAACCTCGATATGGTTGGCCGCTCGGCTGAAAAAGAAGCCGGCCCGCTGACCGACGTTGAAAAAAGTCTTGCCGGTCCCAACGGTATTTACCTGATTACAAGCGGGGAAAATAAGGAAATCAATGAAATCGGTAACAAAATCAGTGGCCAGTTAAAACTAATTCCAAGCGACGAACTTTCGGAAGATTTTTTGAATGGCAGCGACTATTATCACTTTTACAAAAATGGAATCCCAATTATTGGAATTTCAACCGGGCTGCACGAAGATTACCACCACCCCACCGACGATTTTACCAAAATTGATTACACCAAGATGAAACGTGTGGCCGACCTTACTTTTCTGACAGCACTCGAAATTGCCAACCAGAAAACCGGATTGAAATAGATAAACCTGCTGGGAAATAAGATTCTATTCGTGAATGTATTCGCGCATGGACGAATATTTCTCAATAATTAAATCTCACGCAAAGACGCAAAGAAAACTTTTAATCTCTTTGCGTCTTTGCGTGAATATTAAAACGGCTTAATTGTAAGTTGATAATTCCGATACCCCGGTAACACCCGATACCGTTGAAGTTGCCGTGTAGCTGTTTCGCCAACACCGGTAACTTCATAATCCACATTTAAAATTGTATTTGGCGCATCTTGCAACTGAAAGGTATAAAAAGCGCGGTCGAGGTTGTCGGTGGTAAATTTATGCACACTGAAGTTCAGCGCCTCGCCACCTTTTATCAGCAAGCCTTTTCCTTCGGCATTCTGCACTTTTAACCAGCGAACATCGCAGCGGTTGCCGTACTCCTGCGGAATAATGTACGGCTCGTACATTTGATTGGCATCCGATTTAAAATGGCCAATTTTCGCACCTGTTTTCCGGTCGGGGTAATTTTCGAATGGCCCGCGACCGTACCATTCAACTTGTTTAAACTGCTTAGGCAATTGAAACTGAAGCCCGATTTTTTGCAGCATGTCGGGCATAATTCCGTGGGGGATAATTTCCTGTTCAAGTCCAACTGTTCCGTCAACCTGAAATGTCCAGGTTTCGTTACGTTCAAAAGAAGCAAAACTGTTGTACGAATTCATTCGACGGTTAGCTGGCAAAGTGGAATTCGAGAAAATCTTCAACTTGATTTCAATTCTGCCATCCGATTTTTTTATCACATCCGTTTCATCCACCTGAACAATAAGGTCACGCATTCCGAGTGTGCGCAACTGGTTGTCGATGCTGCGTCCCAGGCCGGGCGTAAAATTATTTCCTTTAAAAGCCTCACTGCCCCACGGATCAATGTCGTTGGCCAGCGGTGCGCGCCACACGTTAAACACCGGTCCTCCTTCCAGATATTCAGTTCCGTTAAATTGCAGCGAACTGAAACTTCCTGATTTTTTGCTCATCACATATCTGAAATTACTACCCGAAACCACAATATCGTTTGCATTTTCAGTCACAGAAATTTTCCCTTTTGCAGTAGCTGGTTCTTTATCGTAAACCGGCGTTTTTACAATCATTTGGTCGAAAGCAATTTCGTAACCATCTGGAGCCCATTCAGTTTTTCCCTTTTGGAGGAAAGAAATTGTAAGCAAACATTCGGTTCCTTCTTCAATTTTTGGCATCCTGAATGGAATTGAATCGATAACAGATTGACCGGCTGGTAAATCGAGTTCAAAAAAGCCGCGTTGAATTGTGTCGCCATCAACCGTGAGTTGCCACAAACCGGTGAGTTCGTTCAGGTTTTTAAACATGTGACGGTTGGTGATTTTCACTTTTCCATCTTCAACATCAACCGGTTCAATTTTAACGGGTTGTGCCGATTTTTTTATCTGGTAAATTTCAGGCTGAATGGTTCTGTCGGGCCAGATAATTCCATAGGTTCTGCCGCCAAGTCCGATGGCAAAAAAGTCGCCGTCTTTTTCATCGGTTTCAAAATCGAGCGCCAGCACTGCATTTTCAGGTTTGGTTTTTAATTCGTCAACTGAAACAGCTTTATTGAAAACACGCAAATCGTCGATTATCATTTTCGACAGTCTGCCCGAGAATTCACCCTGATCTTGGGTTTCAGCCTCGCGGCCAATGCACAACGGGAAAGGCGTGTCGCTGATATTTCCGCTGAAACCGGTTTGTGCCACCAACGTTTCATCGATGTACAACATCAGTTTGCTGCCATCGTAAATACCGGCTACGAAATGCCAGTTATCGTAAAAATCGGCTGCAACTTTTGCCTTTGCCGAAATTCGTTTTACGTTGTGTATATAAAATTCAAGCGTTTCAGAGTTTTCCATGATAATGCCGAAACCATGTTTACCTTTTGTAATGAACGTGTTATGCTGTGGGATTTTTGAAGTGTTCACCCAGAAGCCAATGGAAAGCTGGTTGCCCGAAATATCAAGACTTGGGTCGCGATAAAATTCAACCCAGTCGTCGTGCCCGGAAAACTGAAGTCCGCGCCCGTTTTTACCTTCAGTAAACTCGGGCCTCCCCATAATTTGCCCATCGTTTTTAGCTGGCGAAAGGTCACGCAAAATCCAGCGCGGTGTCTTCACGCCCGGACTAATCCAGTCCCAGATTGCGCCGCCAGTGAGTCGCGGATACTTCCAAATCAGTTCCCAATATTCGTCGAGGGCACCCAATCCGTTGCCTGTAGCCGCCAAATATTCGTCCATAAACGAAGCGCGGTTGTCACCTGTCGGCAACACTTTTCCTTCGGCAAGGTTTTTATAATCGATAGGAATCCAGTAACGCGGGCCAACAATATCTTCAAACGGAATATAAAAATCGTTACCGCCGTACATCCACGCGGGCCGGCTTGGGTCGATGGCTTTACCTGTTTTTATCACCTCGGCAATATTTGAACCTTTACCCGATTCGTTGCCGGCGCTCCACACAATCACCGAAGGCTGATTCCTGTCGCGATAAACCAGTTTACGGCTGCGGTCGCGGTACATTTCGGTCCACTCACTGCGTTCCGACAGCCATTCGTTGGCATGTGTTTCATCACCCACCTCGTCGAAAACATAGATTCCCAACTCGTTTGCCATATCAATATATTCGGGTGTTGGCGGATAGTGACATGTTCGTACACAATTAATGTTGAACTGTTTCATCAGCAACAAATCTTTCCGCAGGGTTTCGAGCGGCACAGCCTGCCCGTGTTCGGGGTGGTGCATGTGGCTGTTTACGCCGTTAAGCTTCACCGGCACACCGTTGATGGTGAGGATTTTGTTTTTGTATTCAACTTCTCTGAACCCAATTTTTTTGGAGAAAACTTCGAGAATTTCACCCTTCTCGTCTTTCAGTTGAACCAGCATTGTAAACAGGTTTGGATACTCGGCCGACCATTTTAACGGGTCGATAACCAGTGTGCTGATTTTTACTTTTTGGGTTGAAAAAGTATCGATGGCATAACTGTCTGTAAGTTTGCCGTCTTTCAGAATTGAACGGCCATCCGTATTAAAAACATCAACTTCGATTAACCCAGACACTGAGTCGGGAATCATGTTTTTAATGTCGAAATCGATATTGAGTGAGGCATCTTTGTACTTGCTATCGAAATCGGTAACCACGTAATAATCGTGAATAAATGTTTTGTGTTTTGCATACAATTTTACATCTCTGAAAATGCCTGAAAGCCGCCACATATCCTGGTTTTCAAGATACGAGCCATCGGAAAAACGCATTACCTGAACCGATAAATCGTTTTCGCCTTTTACTAAAAACGGGGTGATATTAAACTCGGCGGGCTCAAAACCACCTTCGTTGTATCCCACGCGTTTGCCATTCACCCAAATGTAAGCAGCCGATTTTACCCCCTCGAAACGGAGAAAAATCTCTTTTTCGCTCCAGGTTTTTGGCATTTCAAATTTCAGCTTATAACAACCTGTCGGGTTAAAATAATCGGGGATTTTTGGCGGGTCGCTCTCAAAAGTGAGCGCAATATTTCTGAATTTCGGGTGGTCGAAACCTTCCATTTGCCAGTTCGACGGAACTGTAATTTCGCCCCATTCTTTAACATCGAATTTTGGTCTGCTGAAATCTTCAGGTACCGAGTCAGGCGTTTCAAAAAGCCTGAATTTCCATTTGCCGTTGAGCAGCAAAAAGTTGGGGCTCTTTTTGTTTTTCAGGGCATCGTCGGCATTATTGTACGGAATGAAAAAGGCATGTGGTGCGGTTTGGCCGATTTCAAAAACCGAAGGGTCTTCCCAAAAAGAAGGCGAAAATTCAACTTCCTGCGCAAAAACCAGGTTAAAATTCAGGCTCAATAAAACAAAAGAAAAGAGTATTCGCTTCATGGCATCAGGTTTAATGATTCAGAAACAAATCTAAAAAAGAACGGGACATGGACTTTCCAAAGTCAATGATTTCTGTGCATAAAATGTCAGTTCTTTGAGTTTCCAACTCAAAGTCCCGGAACAAAACGACAGAAAATCAATTTCCCGGTTGCCGCTGAAATTCCCTTGAATAACTGGTCGGTGTAAAACCTGTGTGTTTTTTGAAAGTGCGGTTGAAGTTCGAAAGGTTGTTAAACCCACTTTCATAGGAAATTTGCGAAACCGACATCCTGCCTTCGGTTATCAGCCGACAGGCGTAACCAACGCGCATATCGTTCACATATTCCGAAAGCGATTTGCCTGATTTTTCTTTGAAAAAACGGCAAAATGCCGCGGGGTGCAGGTTGGCAATTTCAGCCACTTTTTCGAGTTCAATTTTGTGCTGGTAGTTGGTGTTTAAAAACTGCATCACCTTTGTAAGCCTGAAATTTGTAAAATTCAAATTGTCATGCTGATAGAGTTCTCCTGCGAGCAACCTGTAATCTGCTGATTTAGCCATATCCTGCAAAAGCTCCTGGAGATGAATAATTCGCTCAAAACCACTGGCTTTAACAACTTTTGCCAGTTTTTTATTTATGCCGGCAGCAAATTCAGGTTTGAAACAAACTCCGCGCGCCGCCCTGCCCAGCAAGTCGCCAATTAAATGATATTCGGGGTAATTCTGGATTTCGGTTTGCAAAAAATCGTTTGGAAACTGAATAACGTAATATTTTACCCTGAGTTTACCGTTGCTGTTCAGGTATTTTTCATCGCTTCGCCAAAAGTGAGGCAGCGTTGAACCCACCAAAACAAGGTCGCCCGAATAAAACTCTTCGATACTATCTGCCACAAATCGGGTTCCTGAACCTTCGATAATATGCAGAATTTCGAACTCGGGATGAAAATGCCACGGATAAGTAAAATGAGGCCTGTCGCAATATTTCACCTTTACTGCCGAGCGCCCCGGAAAGTCGATATGTTCGTGCATTATCTTCATCAATGCCAATATTAATAAATCTGTTAACGAAGTACAAGTTGTTGCAAAATTAATACTGAATTTATCGGGGTACGAAAAGTAAATTTGTAAGCAAACTAAATTCAGAAAATTATGACAAACCAACAGTGGGAACTGCTGTTAAGTACAGTTCATGGTAAAACACCGGCAAAACCAATCACCGGATTTATTGTGGATAGCCCCTGGATTCCAGGCTGGGCGGGTGTTTCAACGCTACAGTTTTATTCTTCAGAAGAAATCTGGTTTCAAACCAACAAAAAAGTAATTGAAACTTTTCCTGATATTACATTTTTACCTGGATTCTGGTCGGAATTTGGCATGTGTACCGAACCTTCGGCTTTTGGCGCCAAACTGGTTTGGAACAGTTACAATCTGCCACATGCCGACAGGATTATGACCGATATTTCGGAAGCTGCAAACCTTAAAATTCCAAATCCGAAAACCGATGGGTTGTTGCCATTTGTGATTCAGCGACTGGCCAACTACCAAAAACCCATCAACGACATGGGGCATGAAATTAAGTTTGCCGTTGCCCGCGGCCCGCTGAATATCGCATCATTTCTGATGGGAACCACAGAATTAATGATGGGTTTTATGATGGACCCCGAAAGCAGTCACCGCTTACTCGAAACGATTACTCAATTTTCAATCGACTGGATTCAGCACCAGAAAGAGATGTTTCCATCGATTGAAGGAATTCTGGTTTTAGACGATATTGTTGGTTTTATCGGCGACGACGAATGCCGCGAATTTGCAGTTCCGTATATCAAACGCATTTTCAGCGCTTTCGATTCAAAACTGAATTTTTTCCACAACGATGCCCAGGGCCTGATTTCGACACCCTATTTAAAAGAAATGGGTGTGCACCTTTTCAATTTCAGTTTTGAGCATTCGATGAAAGAAATCCGCCAGTTAGCCGGACCTGAAGTTGCCCTCATTGGCAACCTGCCTCCGCGTGATGTGCTGGCAGCCAAACCGGCTGATGAAGTACGCGCCGAAACCAGCAAAATGATTTACGAATTTGGCGATAAAAATCGTGTAATCTGGTCGTGTGGAGGAGGAATGCCACCGAACGTAACCACTGAAAATATTCTGGCGTTTAAGGAAACAATTGAAGAGGAAGTTCCTCTTTTGTAAAATTACACTTCGTGTTCTCTGCGTAAAACTTTGCGTTCTTTGCGTTTAGAAATGGTTTAAACGCAAAGATTCGCAAAAAAGGCGCAAAGTTCGCAAAGAAAAAATTGGATAAAAATGAAATACCTAATTCTAATTATTTTAATTACTGTTTCCAGTGTATTATTTGCACAGGAGCTGGCAAAATTCAGCATAAAAACTGTTGTTGAACGGATTGATTCACCGGTTTCGGTTTCGCTTGACGCAATCGACTACAATTCGGATAAAGGAACACTGGCTTTGTACGAAATTATGCCCGCGGGTGAAAAACTTGTTCCCAGTCAGATTGAATATGGGCATTCGGCAAGGCTCTGGTTTATTTTGACCGGAGTTTCGCAAGTAAATGCCGAACGGAAATTTGTTTTGAAGCTTGAACCAAAAACTGCGGTTGTTGCTTCGGGCGTTCAGCTTAAAAAAAACACAAAAGATTTGAGCCTTCTTTTAAATGGAAAACCTATTCTGAGTTACCGATATGCAACAACTTTTCCACCAGATACAGTAAGTCCGCTGTTTAAACGCTCGGGATTTATTCACCCGCTGTATTCGCCCGGAGGCGAGGTTCTATCGCGCATCCAGGCACCCGACCATTATCACCACTACGGAATTTGGGGCCCGTGGACAAAAACCACCATCGATGGCCGAGAAGTTGATTTCTGGAATTTGTACTCGGGACAGGGGACCGTGCAGTTTGCCGGATTTTTGTCAGAGGATGAAGGCACCGTTTTCAGCGGTTTTGCCGCTTTGCAACAACACATCGATTTTGGAGCAAAAGGTGAAGACCAGATTGCAATGAACGAAATTCTGGATGTGCGTGCCTGGAATATTGGGGACGGTGTTTGGATGGTTGATTACACAACTTCAATCAACTCGCCGCTGAAAAACGGAATCATGCTCGATGCGTACCGTTATGGCGGTGGCGTTGGTTTCCGCGCAACCGAAAAATGGCACAAGGACAATTGCACCGTGCTGACATCGGACAACAAAACCCGAAAAGACGCCGACGGGTCGTTTGCCAAATGGTGCATTGTTGAAGGTGAATCGGCCACTTCAGCCGGTCGTTCGGGAATTCTTTTTATGAGCCACCCATCGAACCGGATGCACCCCGAACCCATGCGCGTTTGGCCACTCGATGCCAATGCCGGCAGGGGCGACATGTATTTCGAGTTTGTACCGATTCGTCACGAAAGCTGGAAAATTGAACCAAAACAAAACTATACACTGAAATACAGGATGATAGTTTTTGATGGAAAACTGGATTCCGCCACTGCCGAAAAGTACTGGAACAGCTTTGCAAAAAATCCATCGGTCAGATTTGAGTAATTAGTATTGAATATTGAGTAAAAAACTCCAAAGGAGTTTGATATGAATAACCGCCGGTTTCAACCGGGGGATTGAGAATAAAAGATAAAAAAGGTGCATCCACGCCCGTCCAAAAAAGAGGAAATATAAACATGCACCGCACAATTGGAACTTTAACAAAATGATGATTTTATGAAAACAACGCTTTCCGTTTTAGTAATCGTAACCTTATTGACTTTCAAGGCTATTGCACAACCAAAAGTTACCGCTGAAAAGGTGGGCGACAAAATCGAGTTCAGGGTAAACGGCAACCTGTTTACCAGTTATATCCTATCCGATTACGAAAAATACCCGTTCTTTTTTCCTGTGAATGGCCCGTCGAACGCCAGTGTAACTTCAATGCGCAATGCCAATTATCCGCACCACAGTTCGCTGTTTTTTGGCTGCGACAAGGTGAATGGCGGCAACTATTGGCAGGAAGGGCTGAAAGATGGTCAGATTATTTCACTTCGTGCCGATATTCTTGAAACTGGTGGAAACAAGGCAGTGATTGAAAACGAATGTATCTGGCGTCGCCCGGGTGCCGATGCACCAATTAAAGACAAAAGAAAAATCACGGTTTCAGTTCCTGCAGCAGGAAAAATCCAACTTGATTTTGATGTGATTATGGAAATGCTGATGGATGTAACCATCGAAAAAACCAACCACTCACTTTTCAGCGGACGAATGGATCCTGACCTCGCTGTAATAAACGGAGGAACAATGATAAATGCCGAAGGTGAAACCAGCGAAAAAGGAACTTTTGGAAAACGTTCGGCCTGGATTGATTTTTATGGTGCCCGACAGGAAAAAACCGAAGGAATGGCAATCATTCAACACCCTTCAAACAACTGGTTTCCGGCACCGTGGTTCACCCGCGACTATGGTTTTTTCTCGCCAACACCCATGTACTGGCCTGCCGACGACATAGCCACAGTTTTGAAAAAAGGTGAACTTATAAAATTGCGTTACCGGGTGATTGTTCACACAGGTAACCACACCGAAGCCGGAATTGCTGAAGAGTTTGAGAAATATAAAAAAGAATAGGACCGGTGACGGGTGACAGGTGACGGAAGACAGGTGACGGAAGACAGGTGACGGAAGACAGGTGACGGAGGACAGGTGACGGAGGATTCATTAATAAATAATGGATTGATATTAGTTTTACAGTTATGAAATTCAAATTTGAAAAGCTTTTAATCTGGCAAGATGCAATGAAGTTTGGTGAAGAAATAAATGTTCTTACTGATTCATTTCCGCCCAAAGAATTATATAATCTGTCTTCTCAAATCAGGCGGGCAGCTGATTCAGTCGCATTGAATATTTCTGAAGGTTCTATTGCCCAATCAAATCCTGAACAACATAAATTTATCGGTTATTCAATTCGGACATTGGCTGAAGTTGTAACCTGCTTACACAAAGCAAAAATGAGAAATTACATTAGCGAAATTGATTTTAGTAACAAGTACGAATTCTCTTTTAAACTAATGAATATGCTAATTGCATTTAATAGAAATATCAAATAAAGTACAAAAACCGGTTTCCAACATCGGTCATCGGTCACCAGTCATCGGTCAAAAAAATGAACAAACATTTAAATAAATACTAAAAAACCACAACATGAAACGAAGAACTTTTCTGAGAAATGCCTCGGCTGCAGCAGCCGGAGCAATTGTTATCCCAACCATCGTACCGTCGTCCGTATTCGGGAAAAACGCGCCAAGTAACACCATTCAAATCGGCCAAATCGGGTGCGGACGAATTGCCCGCTCGCACGATATGTGGGACCTTTTCCGTTACGAACAAGCGCGTTATGTAGCTGTTTGCGACTTAGACAAAAACCGGCTTGCCGATGGGAAAAAACTGGTGGAAGACACTTACAATAAAAAGTATGGCAGCAACAACGCCGTTGATGTAAAAATGTATGAAGACTACCGCGAATTGCTGATGCGTTCAGACATTGATGCGGTGGTAATCAGCACACCCGACCACTGGCATTCGCAACCGGCCATCGAAGCAGCGTTGGCCAAAAAAGATATTTACCTGCAAAAACCAACTTCGCTCACCGTAACCGAAGGCCGACTGCTAAGCGATATTGTTCACCGGCAGGGAGTTATTTTGCAGGTGGGAACGCAGCAGCGTTCTGATACCCAGTTTCGTGTTGCAGCCGAATTAGTTCGCAACGGCAGAATCGGTAAACTGCATACCGTAAAAATCGGGTTACCGGGAGACCCTGGTGGGCCTGTTTTTGAAAAAATGCCTGTGCCATCGGCTTTAAACTTTGATATGTGGCTGGGCTCAACACCTGAAATGGAATACACCGAAAAACTGGTTCATCCGCAAAAAGGATACGACCGTCCAGGATGGCTGCGGCATGAAAATTATGGCGCCGGAATGATTACCGGCTGGGGACAGCACCATTACGATTCGGCAGCCTGGGGAATGGATACCGAATACACAGGCCCGATTGCTGTTGAAGCTGTGGCACAATTCCCGAAATCAGGGAGTTGGAATGTACATGGCGATTTTATGGTGAAACAGGAATATGCCAACGGCATTACAGTTTATACAAGCGGAGGTTTCCCGAACGGAATTCGTTATGAAGGCACCGAAGGCTGGATTTTTGTTACCCGTGGTGCGTATCGTGCAACTGCCAGCGACCCGATTCCGTCTGGTGCTACAAAAGCGCTTGATGCCAGCGATCCGAAAATTCTCGAATCGCAAATCGGCGAAAACGAAATTCATTTGTATGTAAGCAAAGAACAACACGGAAACTGGCTCGACTGCATTAAATCACGTCAGGAACCTATTTCGCCTGTTGAAATCGGGCATCGCGCCTGCACGGTATGCCTCATCAGCCATATTGCAATGAAAGTTCCGGGCGTGCTAAAATGGGATCCGAAAGCAGAACGTTTTCTGGATAACGATGTGGCCAATTCAATGTTGAGCCGTCCGCAACGGTATCCGTACGGAACAAATTATGTAAAAATTTAATCCTTTTTCCAGGGTAACGGACTGTGAAGCCGCATTTGCCCTATGATCCATTGTGTGCGGCTTTGCACATAGGGGCCGGGGTTTGCAGCACTCCATTTTCGTGGACTTGGCAAAATAGCAACTACCGATGCAGCCTGGTATTTACTGAGTTTCGAGGCCGGTGTTCCAAAGTAACTTTGGGCAGCGGCCTCGGCACCGTAAATGCCGATACCCATTTCAATACTGTTGAGATAAACTTCAAGAATCCGTTTCTTTCCCCAGATTAACTCGATTAAACCGGTAAACCACACTTCAAGGCCTTTCCGTACCCAGCTCCTACCCGGCCAGAGAAAAACATTTTTAGCCGTTTGTTGCGAAATGGTGCTTGCCCCGCGCAGTTTGCCATTTTTCTTTTCAGCCTCTTTCATTGCCTTTTTCATGGCGCCAAAATCAAAACCATGATGTTTGAAAAAGTTTTGGTCTTCGCTGCAAACAGCAGCCAGTTGCATATGTGGCGATATTTTATTTATCGATACCCAGTCGTGTTTTAATTTTAGCTTTTCGCCTTTGGCAACATGCTGCACATTCCTAATCAGCATTAACGGCGTAACCGGTATAGGTATCCATTTAAATACGATAACGGAAAAAAGAGAAAGGCCCACAAACCACATTGTCGATTTTAATAAAAAACGCAGCACCAATTGTATCATTTCCCTTCTGTTGGTATTCAGTTGTATCATTTTTCAAAATTACACCTTTGTGTTTCACTTTCAAAACCGTCTTTAAATTTGAACTAATACTTTTAACCTCAACTTTTGCAAATTAAGTATTGAATATTGCTAATTTAAGTCAGAAATACTATCGTGATAATATATAGTTTTAACCGTTTGTGATTAAACCGGAAAACTTATGAATCAGAGGGAAGCGTATTGTACGACTTAAGGATGATTGTAATTTAAAACTTACGTAACTAACTAAAAAACTTTGAACTATGATAGCCGGATTTACCTGATGTTCAGCCACTCAAATGAATTTCACCTGAATATTTGAATTCATTTACCAATAACAATTATTCATTTACCTATTAAATTT
>JBFXFM010000067.1:0-23420 GCA_050179035.1 Draconibacterium sp.
GCTACAAACTCAATCGCCGATATTTCGGAGAAAAATTATTCGACAGGCTAACTATTGCTGTCGCTGGAAATTACTGGTATAATAACGGATGAGCAATTTAACGAATGTTTAAACCGGCTACCAGCCAACGAATGCCTGGTTTTACGACTTTTTTACCTGGCCGAAAACAGCATAAAGGAAATTTGCGAAATGACGGGCTGGAGTGAATCGAACGTAAAAGTACACCTGCACCGGGGCCGCAAAAACATGCACGAAATGCTTGAGAGAATATTGAATACCGAGGTCAAATCGCTTTATTAACTGGACATGGAAGAGAAAGATTTTAAGAAGATGATGGAGTTTTCGAAGCTCGAAATCCAGTTCCCCAACTTTGAAGAGGAAGTGATGGAGTCGATCAGAAAAAAGGAAGCTGAAGAAAAATCGTTCTGGCGCAACATCCGCTGGTCGTGGTTTATTTTTCTTTCAGGATTGATTCTTGGGCTGATTACCACTGATATTTTATCTGATTTCAGCAAAGAATTTTTTGGCGAAAGTTCAAAACTGGTGCTTTTGTTTGTCGAAATTCTGATTGTGTTTGTTTTTGGCCTCCAATTCGATAACCTTATCAGGCTCACTTTCAAAAAGAAAAATTGGTAAAACCCCCTCCGTCCCGGTTTTCATGACTGGATAAAATATTTTATTTGTTTTCACCGGAACTCGTCCCCCTTGAAAAAGGGGACAAATAAAGAAAGCCAATGATGAATTGTGATTAACGATTAACGAATGTAGATTTAGGATTTTTAATACCCGATGATCTATGACCAGTGACATTTCAACCAGAATCTGGGATCTCATTCTTCCAATCCGGCATCCAGTATCCTGTTATCTTCTTTCTATTGTCCCAAATAAAACCGCTTGTAGAAATCCATGTATTCCACAATGTTTTTTTCTTTCAGGAAGATGACAAAGTTGGATTCTGTAACAAGAAAGTTACGATAGTTCCCACCCCGAAGCGGCGTGTATAAATCGCGGTTATTTGTTGTTTTTGAGAAATAATCGCGTGCGGTTTTAACATCGGGCAACCCGGTAATGCGCACAATCTGGCGGATATCGTCCAACGGAATCACATCCACTTTCAGGTTCAGACTGGCAAATCCGGCGAGGTTGTAATCTTCAATTCCTTTGATAAATGCGGGCTGATCGATACCCAGTGTGGGTATCACAAACACAAAATATTGTTTTCCTTCGATGTTTTTATCGTAAGGGCCATTGTATTCTTCGGGCTGAACAGCGGTGTTGGCTGCATTGGTTTGTGGCTGAACCGCTGCTGGTTGCGTGTTACCTTGCTGTGTTGCTGCCGTTCCTCCGGTTGCCGGTGCGCGCTGAATGTAGTTGCTGCGGAAGAATTCGAGGTATTCGTCAACCTTATTTTGTTCCACTAGTTTTTGCAGGTTTTCGTTGGTGATAAGGAAATTGCGGTAGGTAGCCTGCCCCAGCGAATTAAACAGTTTGCGTGTAACAACCACTTTCCGGAAATACGACATCGACTCGTTGAGTGTGGGAATGCCGTTCACCACCAGCAACCTGTAGTTTTCGGTTTCTTTCAGCTGCAATGCCAGGTTCCATGCCCTGAACTCGTCGCGGTTAAATTCCGAGAAATCGCTCAGTATCTGTCGGGTTGAAAGGCCTTTATCCTGAATGGCAATCACAAAATTCTGTGTTGTATCGATTTTTGTATTGAAAAGTTTTTCGGCCCCGGTGCTCACCACCACAAACTGTCCGCGTTCCTTCAGCAGGTTGTCCTGTTCTTTGGCGCGCGCCATCAGCTCTTCGGGCGATACCTCGGTGTCGTCTTCTGTAAAATTCGATTTGATAAAACGGCTGTAATTCTTCACAAAAAACTTCAGGTAATCGGTGAGCGATTTTTCGTTCATCACTGCCCTGTAGTTGGTTGATGAAATTACAAAGTTCAGATAATCAATATCGTTTAAAGCCTTGAAAACACTGGCTTTACGAATAATTGCGCCATGATAAATAAGCGCTGCCTCTTTGTTTTCCATCGAGCGCACCACCACAAAGGCAAGGTCATCGTTCAGGGGTTCGGCTTCAATATCATAATCCACTTTTGTGTAGTGGTCGATGTTGTAGTTGGCAATATCAAAGTTTAGCCGGTTCATATCAATTTTCTGACTGCGCGGATGGGCAATCACAAAATAATGGAGCAGGTCTTCGTCGTAGGTAAATTTGCCGCCAAACTCGTCGTCGGCGTTCTGGTTTTGTGGCAGCAACTCCTCGTTTTTAATATCCTCGCTGATGTAACCCATGTCAATGAGTTTCTGAATATCGGTAAGTGTGCTGTCTTCAATCAGTTTCAGGATTTCACCAGCCAATGGTGTTGGTTCTGCCGATGGATAAACCGAAATATAATTTTGCAGATTATTTTTGAATGTGCCCATGTCGGTTTGAGTTCCGGTGGAGACTGCCTCCATAAAATCGATTTTTGTAACCATGTTGCTATCGGGTTTCATGGTTTTCATTTGCGAGGCCAGCGCCATTACTTTTCGGTAGTTGCCTGATTTGTAACTTCTGAAAGTTTCGTCGTAAATGCGGTTGAGGCTGTCGAGGCGCACCTGCATTTCGATAAAAAAGTTGGGGTTGATGAGGTATTGCGCGTAGTTACTCTCGGGGAAACGCGTAATGATTTCGTTGCGGTAGAAATCCGATTTCGCTTTGTCTCCCATCAGTTCGTACAAATCGTACAACTCGAACATAGCCGCAAGCAGGTAAATATTGTCGGGATAACGTTTAATCAGGTCTTCGAACGATTCGGCTGAGCGCGGGTAGTTGTTAAATTCGGTTTTAAAGATTTTACCTGAGTTGTAGAGTGCATCTCGTATTTTGTCGTGCGAAATGGTCATCAGCGAGTCGGTGAGTGGCAAATCCTGGGTGTAAAACTCTTTTTTCAGCGGGTCTTGTTCCCTGATAACCATTTGGGTCGAATCGATGCCTTCAATATTCTCATCTGACATATCGGTATTGATGCCTTTATTGGCGCGGTTCCAGTTGTCTTCCAGTTTTCTTTTACCCCACAATTGTTGGAATGTAACCCTTCCATACGAAACAGTTTGAGGATTATAGAAATACCAGCCAGCGCCGGCATTCTGGTTGCCCATGCCCAGCCGGTTGCGGTTGGTTCGTGCAAGCGATGGGTCTCCCATTCCCTGCATTGCCAGGTTTTCTTCGTTGCGCTGGCGCTCCTGTTCCTCTTTCATTAAGCGGGCGATAAACGACTCACGTTCCATGTCGGGCATGCGGGCAATGCGTTGCAAACTGTCTTCGCGTTCCACGGTAACCAGGTTGTCAACAAGGTTTGTCAGTCCTTTGTAGTTGGCGGCCACAGTATTATAATCGGGGTAAGTTTCGTCGATAATAATCATCGCACTGTCGTAATACGACTGTGCTTTGCGGTATTCAAGGTCTTCGAAATAAATATCGGCAAGCGTGATGGCCGAAAGCGCGCGCTGGTACTGGTTCTGAAAACTTGTTGCCACCGATTGAGTGTAATTTTCGATAGCCACCGGGCGGTTGCCTTCGTTAAAATAAAGATTTCCTAATGCAAAATAAATCTGGTCGCGGAAATCAAAATTCTTGTTGTCGCGCAACATTTTGTTGAGCTCTTTTTTCAATTTTTCGGTGTCGCCAACGCCGGAAAAAATACCGGCAGCATTAATTTTTGCATTGAAAGCCATCCGGTAATCGGGATTCATGCGGGTAACGGCGCTGAATGCAGCCGAAGCTTCGGCAGTCATTCCCAGTTCCTGGTACAATTGCGCCTCAATGTATTTTAACCGTGCTTTGTTTCGTTTCAGCAAAATTTTGTTGATGGCAATATCCAGAAATTTAATGGCTTCGGTGTATTCTTGTTGCCTGATGTAATAATCGGCAGTGGCGATGGCCAGGTCTTTTTCAAATTTCTTCGGAAAATTTTCGTCGGCCTGAACCGCCTGAATTACTTCCGACGCTTCGGCAAAACGCTCGAGTTCGGTGTAACACCTGATGAGCCAAACCTGCGCTTCGTCGGCAGTTTCTTCCTTTGGATATTTGCGCACAAGAAACCCAAAATTATCGATGGCCCCTACAAAATTGTGTTGGTAAAAATAGGCTTTGCCCATCAGCAGGTAGCTGTCGTCTATCCATTTGTTAAATTCTTCCTGACTGGCAAATTCCTGGTATTTACGTGAGCCGCCGCCGGGTTTTCGTTTTGGTTTTTTTGTAATCGAATGTATTTCGATGAGTTTTGAGCATTTGATAATGGCAGTTTCCATGTCAGATTTTACCATTTCGCCAGCCGATGGAACACTTGATTTATAAACCGGCAGCAAGCGGGTAAAATCGTCGTCGATTCGTTCGTTGATGGTTGCCACACCTTTTTTTACGCTTTCGTTGGCGTTAAAATAAATGTTGTATTTCGAGTTGATGTTGTGGAAAGTACGCGTGGCACGGGTGTTTTTTTCGGTAGAGCAACCGGCAAAAACCCACAGCAAAATCAGAAACAATATGGTATGTTGTAAAAACCTGTTCAAACTGAAAATTTATAAACTCTAAAATAAACTCAATATCCTTTGTAATATTGTTTGTTTAGATGCCAAACCGGCGATTTTCAAAAGGCACAAAAATAAGAAAAAAAGGATGGCATTCGTTTTATGGAATGCCATCCTTTCAGGCGATATTTTTCTGTAGAGTATTTCTTGTTTTAGACTGAAATTAACGGGGCCGGCTTTTCAAACTACGGGGCCGGACTGTGGGTTTCTTCTATCCCCGGGTTGATCCCGAAATTTCGGGACGGGTTATTCAAATTATGCCCTTTCAGGGCATCCCATCTCCGGCATTTGACACAAGAGTTTATGCTTCCGGCTTCTTCCTCAATTACACAATCACTCATTTACCCATTCACTTTCTTCACTTTCTCGAAATCTTCACTTTTTTTGTGGGTGCAAGTTGAATGTTGCGGATGTGAACGCGGTGCATCACATTTTTGGCTACCTCGGCAAAAGCAGCCCCGGTAATCGAATCGGGTTCGGCTGCAACCGGGTTGCCAGTGTCGCCGCCTTCGCGGATACTTTGCACGATTGGTATTTGCCCCAAAAATGGCAGTCCCATTTTTTCTGCCAGGTTTTTACCGCCGTCTTTTCCAAAAATATAGTATTTGTTTTCAGGCAGTTCGGCCGGGGTAAACCACGCCATATTTTCAACTAACCCCAACACCGGAACATCGATTGATTTGCTCTGGAACATGCTTGTGCCGCGGATAACATCGGCCAGCGCCACATCCTGCGGGGTGGTTACAATTACTGCTCCTGTAACCGGCACCGACTGCACCAAAGTCAGGTGAATATCACTCGTTCCGGGTGGCAGGTCGATAAGCAGGTAGTCGAGCTCGCCCCAGTTGCCTTCCGAAATCAATTGTTTTAGTGCGTTCGAAGCCATCGGACCACGCCAGATGATGGCGCTTTCGGGGTCAACAAAAAAGCCAACTGAAAGAAATTTTACTCCGAATTTTTCGAGCGGGTTTATCATTTCCCTGTCGTCGATTTTTATGCCGGCAGGACGGTCGTTCTCGGCACCAAACATTTTCGGAATAGATGGGCCAAAAATATCGGCATCAAGCAGCCCCACTTTTTTACCGGCGTTTGCCAACGCAACTGCGAGGTTTACCGAAACCGTTGATTTTCCAACGCCGCCTTTTCCGGAAGCCACAGCCACAATATTTTTTACATTGGGTAAAACGGGACGTTCCATGTCGTGAATAAATTTCACGGCAATGTTGTCTTCAATCTCCACTTCGTCGCCAAGATATTTTTTGATGGCTTCTTCACTTTCCAAAATCAGCGTTTCAATATTCGGGTCGTCGCTGCGCTGGAAAACCAGCGAGAAACTTACCCGGTTTCCGGCAATACGGATTTCCTGTGGCATTTCGAGGGTAACAATATCTTCATCGCTTCCGGGGTATTTTACCGTGCGCAAAGCGTCGGTTACATTTTTCGGAACAATGAGTTTACGCGGAATTTCTGCCATTTTATTTTGATTATATGTTTAAATGGAGGCAAAAATAACAATTAATAAATACTTTTTAGTATGGAATTTTATATATATTTTATCGGGGAATAGTAATTTGATTTAGTCTTTCTTTTTTTGATTCAATCTTTCTTTGTCATTATTCCAAGTTCTTCAAAAAAATCCAGAATCGTGGTTCGTGTGGGAAAATAGAAATAAGTAAAACTGAAGTATTTCGCTTCGCCGGTTTTCAGTTCAATCCTGATTTTCTGTGGTTCCCGTTCAATTTTGCTGATTTCTGATAACCTGATAATTACAGGCTCTTTCATGTTAGGCAAATGGTAGTTTAGTTCTTTTTCGTCCCATGAAACAAAGTATTTATTGTTGTCTAAGTTATTTCGCGCAATATACACGCCAAATGCTCCCTGAAATGCAAGCGTGATAAAAACTGTGGTTTGCAGGTTGAAAATCCGGTAATTGAACCCAAGTTCCGAAATCAACCCTGCCAAGCCTAAAACTGTCATTACAATGCAAAATACAAGAAAAATCCTCATCTGCTTTTGTGAGTTTGTTTTGTATAACTGAAATCGTTTGGGTTCCATAAATTTTGCTTTTTATTTTTCTTTTAAATCCGCATAACTAATCAACTTTATCCCTTTCTTTTTGATGGTTTCCTTTACTTTTTCGCTGGTGAAAACACGGGTCACCCATTCGCGGTCGGTGGCCACATTTTCGTAACCTTTGTGTCCCACAGTAAGCATTTCGTCGGTGTCGTAGGCAGGATGTTCCACAAACAGGTAGTTTCCCGGTTCCAGTTTTTCGAGGTTTTCGCAGAATTTATCAATGCGTTCTTCGGGTTTTACGTCGCGGCCCCAGCCGTTGAAATATTTCAGGTTGTTCCTCTCGCTGCCCAGTTTATATTCTTTTGCAAGCTTTTCAACCAGTTCGCTCAGTTTTGGGTCGAGACCGGTAAAACCCATGTGGTTGCTGAGGTGCGACACCTGCGGAACCTGCCGGAGCGCCAGTTCAATCTGTGCCCTCAGTTCTTTTTCCACTTCTTCAATTTTCCATTTGGCTTCGGAAATTGAACTGCCGGGAGGGAAATTATCATTCTTCCAAACCATCGGGAAAAAGTAGCCATCTTTGTCAACCAAACTCGGACAGTGGGTGAGTGGCCGCCATTTTACGTTGCTCCATTCGCTGGTTAAAACCAGATGGATACCCACATCAAACCCCGGATTTTCGTTGAGCATTTTCACGGCCTCGGGATACCACGCACACGGAACCATCAGTTCAACAGAGCGGGCAATGCCGTTTTTGTACGATTCGATACAAGCCACGTTGGCCGCGTGAAACGACCCGATATCGTCGGCACGGATTAAAAGTTTGATTTCGTTTTGTGCAAAAATGCCGGTTGCTAGAAATGCCATAATCAAGGTTAAAAAGGTTGTTTTCATGTTGGTTATTTTTTTGCGTCGTTGCGACTTTGCGAGAGTTTTTTTTCACCGCGGAGACGCTAAGACGCAGAGTTTTAAAGTTATGCGTACCACTCGCGGGTGCGGCCCTGGAGTTTGTTCAACGTGTCGATGGTGATGTTTACGTCGTTTACAATCTGAAAATCAAACATACCCACGCAAATAAAATCGGCACCATTCTGAAACGCCCAGTTAAATCCGTCTTCGGGTGTAATGGCCCCGGCAGCCAGCACTTTAAAACCCATTACCGGCACTTTCACACGGTTCACAAATTCAACGGTCCGGTCGGGGAAAAGGCAGAAAAGATTGTCGTGAAAGCGGTTGTGGTCGAGGTGCTTTTTGCCGTCCACCTCAAATGGAAAGCGGTTTTCTCTCGGGTGCGCACTCCAGTACTGGTCGTGGTGCATGGTTTTCATGTAGTAATCGGGAACGATTCCCTGTGCTTCGGTTTCGATAAACGAATCGATGGTGTGCGCGCCAAGCCCAGCGGTAATTTTGTTGCTGCGGATTTTTTCGAGCATCTTGTCAATCACATCAAATTTTTTTTCGCGCACCAGCCAGTCGCACCAATTGCCCTGCACCTGAATGATGTCCATTCCGGCATCCACCGCTTTATTGATGTTCACAAAAATGTCATTCAGTTTATCGTCGGGCGCCACTTGCACAATCACTTTCAGTTTGCTACCCGTCATTTTCCTGTATTTGTTGATGGTGTCCATGGTCGGAAAGCCGATGTTGATGGCGTTGATGCCGGCTTTTTCGCCTAACATCAGCGTTTCGAAAATTTTCTTTTCGGTGTTGTACGCACGAAAAAGCGAAGGAACATACATCAGGTCTCGTGAGTGTGCCCAGCCGCCAATCAGATTTCCACCCATAATCAGGCGGCTGATCTCGTGTTCGCCGAGCTTTCCTTTTGGTAGCGTTCCTTTGAGTTGTTTGATATCGGCACCTCCCACCTGAATAGTGGCACCCGAAAGTGTATCAACCCCGAACTGGCTGGCTTCTCGAAAAGCACCCCAACCCATGATTCCGAGTGCCGGAATGGTTGCCAGGTTTTTCAAAGCCTCGCGCCGAGAACTACCTTCTTCCAAAGGTTTCTCCTCCGTTGTTGTTTCTTCTTTTTTTGCATTTTTTTTGAAAAATGGCAAGGCGTAAATTCCGTATCCTTTTTCTTTAAGCAGAACCACTAACATCAATGCCAGCGCTTCAATCAGATTTTTGTTTACGATAAACAGGTTTCCTTCGGCTGAACCAAAAATATCGCCGCCAAAAGGAGGATAGGCAAAATAATAAAGCAACAACAAAACAATTCCGGAAACAGATGAAATACTGATAAAAAGGCCAAGAAAAAGACCAAGGCCAATCAGAATCAATCCGGCCATATTCAGCGGGTCCACCACTTTCATTATTCCCTCAGAAGAGGCCAGCCAATGGTAAAACCCGTCGAAAGGCCCGGTGGCTTTTGCAAGGTAACCGGCGGCACTCCAGTTTCCGGCCCAGATTTTCGAAAATCCTTCATATAAAAAATGCCAGCCAATGGCAACCCTGAACAGGGTAATCATGAGTTTTTTCCAGTTCCAGTTGTTCATGGTTTAGTTTGAATTAGAATTGTTTAGTCAAACAAAAATAACAGTATTTCAATTCGAAACTAATTATCCTGAAAACTTATAAGGGATGAAAATCCAAAATCTTAAATTTTGAATATGAATGAATTAACCCAATAGAACGAATTATTTTAGTTTAATTGAGAGTTCAAGGTGACCACCCAAACCAAGTTCAACGATTTTTTGCAGTGTGGATATCCGGGCCTCTTTCATATTATTTTCAATTTTTGAAATGTATGATTTTGTAGTCCCGGCTTTTTCAGCTAATTCCTCTTGCGTTAATCCTTTTGAAACCCTTGCCTGATAAAGCAACGCCCCGATTCTAAAATTCTCGTAACCCGATTCAAGTTCATCTCTCTTTTTAGTGCCCTTTCTACCGTAATTTAATTCTTTGAACTCTTCAAGAGTTTTCAAGTTTCTATTTATCGTGTTCATATTCCAATTTTATTTTAATAGCCAATTCTATCTCCTGTTTTGGTGTTTTTTGTGACTTCTTTTGAAATCCATTACATAATACAACCAGCTTACCCTTATCGAAAAAGCAGAAAATTCTAAATATATCGCTTCCCTGCTGAACCCTGATTTCATAGATACCTTCTGTACTTTCAATGTGTTTTAAATAGACTTCAGGCACTCGTTGTACCTCTTCAATCAATTGCAAAGTCCAGATAATTCTTGCCCTGACTTTTTTTGATTGCACTTCAAAGAACTTTTGAAAGTAGTCTTTGTAAAAGACAATCTGTCTCATTTTCTTTTGATTATCCACGAATGCAAAGATACTAATGTTGCACTAAAGTGAAACTATTCCGGCAAAATAATTTCACATGACTCAATATCCAATTTCACCATAATTAAAAACTACTAATTGAAATTGGGTTAGTACCGAATTGCCACCACTAACCCATCTAAAGTGGTAGCCAGAATCCGGCGTTTTCCAGCTACAGTAACCCCGTTTACAAGTGCGTTGGTAAGTTTTATCCGCCACTCAACCTTGTGTGTTTTTTTGCCGATTGCCACAATCTCACCAAGCGAAGTGGGGACAAAAATCAAATCGTCCGCCTCGGTAATTGGCGATGGGCCAATTTCGTAACCCAGTTCTGCCGGGCAATCCCAGGCTGTTATTTGTTCGCTGGCTGTGGTTTCAAAAGCCATCACGTGACCTTCGGTCATGTTTTTTATATACACCTGCTCTCCGTCATTTGAAATGCCGATGGATTCGCGACAGGTGAAAGTTCCGGAGTCCCAGATTTCGGCACCTGTTCTGGCATCGAGTGCAGTCATGCGACGGTCGGGGGCGACAATAAATATTTTACCATTGGCAGCCACCGGCCAAACCGCTGCGGGCGACAACATGCGGTTGTAGTATTTTTCGCGTTTCCATTGCAGGTTTCCGGTTTTGGCATCGAGCGCATAAAACGTGTTACCCCACGAGCCAAAATAAACCATGCCTTCGTAAACCAATGGTTTTGTTTCCACAAACCCATTCACTCCAGTAAACTGCCATTTCTGTTTACCCGAATTTAAATCGATTGCACTGAAAACACCTTCAGAAGAACCAATAAACACTGTTTCACCGTCAATTACCGGCGAGGCAACAATGGGTTTTTCGGTTGCAAATTGCCACTCAGTTTTACCGGTTTTCAGGTTAAGACAATAAATATTTTTGTCGGTTGATGCCACCACAACCCTGTTTTTGCTGATTGCCGGCGTTGAATAAACTTTTCCGCGGGTGGCAAACCGCCAGGCTGTTTTCCCTGTATTTTTCTGAACAGCCACAATTTCGCCACGGGTATTGGCATACACAGCGAGCTTTCCGGCAACTGTAATTCCGGTGCCAATATCGCTGTTGTCCTGCAATTTCCATTTTACACTGATTTCGGGATATTTTGAAATGCCAGAGAAATCAGTTTCTGAAACGCTGGTTGTTTCGGGTTTAAACCGGTGATGCTGAACCTGAATTTTGTACCAGGGCTGATTTTTGTTTCCGCCCGGATTTCGCTCTGTAAAACTGATGGAATCAGCCTCAACAGTTACGACATTGTATCCGCCAACCTCGTTTTTTGCCCTGAGGTTTGAGCGGCACATTGCTCCGGGAATCCCTTCGAAATCAAACTTTTTATTGGTGTGTCCGTGTCCCAGCAAACTCACCTGAATATTTCGTGTTTTCAACAACTCGATTACTTCGCCGGCGTTGGCCAGAGACTCGTCGAGCGGATAATGATTGATGAAAATTACCGGCTGGGCAGTGTCCTTCATTTGCCGGAGTGTTTTCTCGAGAAAAACCATCTGCTCGCGCGGAACAAGTCCGGGTGCCATCCGCATGTTTGGCCCGCTGGCTGTACCGATAAAAAGGAATCCGTTTTTTTCAAACGAAAACTCTTCGGCACCAAAAATGGTAACAAAATCGTTGTTCCCGCTTTCCGACCATTTCGAATCGTGGTTTCCGGGCAAAACATAACAGGGTTTTCCGAGCTTGTTTAAAATCGATTTGGCTTCGAGCAATTCTCTTTCAGAACCAAATTCGGTAACATCACCCGATAAAATCACAAATTCAATATCAGGATTCAGGTTGATATCAGCTACCGTAAGTTCCAAATCGGCTGCTCCGGTGCTTCCGCCAACATGCGTGTCGGTAACCAGTGCAAATTGGAATGGTTGTGCTTTAAGCGCTACAATAAAGAGAAAGCAAATATTTAGCAGGAAAATCTTTTTCATTATCAGCGATTTTGGGATGAAAATAAAAAACATCGGGTGATTTTTGGTCACCCGATGTTAGATTAACTAAACTAAAGTCTATGAATTTTTCGGGTTCAATTTACCCGAAACAACCAAATTTCTTACCAACCAGTAGTTTGTGTAAGTGTATATCCTTTGTCGATATATTCGCTGATTTGTGTATTTCCAACCGGAGCCAGGTAAACCCTGTCGGTAAACGCGTCGCGGTTCGACACATTTTCAGGAATATAATATCCCACCATATCAGCACCATTTGTTCCGTTGTAAGTAACCACGGTTCCGTCTTCTTTTTTCACTTTCAGTTTTCCTTCTTTTGCCTTTACAAGCCATTCGGGATATTCAGCCTGAAAATTAACCCATAAGCCCAACAAGTTGTCAGGGTCGGTATTGGCCATGTAACTGATTTTTTTCCAGCGTTTAATGTCAAGCAAACGTGAGTGTTCATAAACAAACTCCATGCGGCGTTCGCGACGGATTTCCCAGATAAGAGCAGGAACATCGCTGTCACGATCGGGGTCATCAGGAAGTTCGGCTAACAAAAGCGGGGCAGTTTTTTGGATTCCTTTTGCAATTGCAGTGGCATCGAGCGGACGGTTGCGGATTGCATTTACCGAGGCATCCAAATCGGCCTGAGTAACTGCTGTTCCCCCAATGGTAGCCAGTTCGGCTTTGGCTTCAATCCAATTTAAAACCACTTCGGCCAAACGAATTACAGGTGCATCGTTTGTATTTGTGTTTGAACCATATTTTGGTGGATACGGACCCGGGTACAATTTAACCCCTTCGCGATCGATAAATTTGCAGGCATATAACAACGTTGCCGATTCTTTTTTCGGTGCATCCCAGAAAGTAGCTTCGAAACGCGGGTCGCGAGTGGCAACCATATTTTTGATATCGAGCTTATCGGCATTTTCAACCGTCGATAATTTGTAAGGTTTACCATCGTTACAAATAAAGGCTTTGGCTAATTTCAGATTCGGCGCGGGACTTTGGCTTTCGGCACCATTTGAATACGATGCAACATGATGGGTTATACCAACACCGGCATCGTAATGACGATAAAGAATTACTTCTTTATTTCCAGATAGGTCTTCAGAACCAAACAACGAACGGAAATCGCTGCTGAATGAATACTTTTTAGAATCGATAACAAATTGAGCAGCAGTAGCCGCGAGGTTCAGGTATTTGGCGGCCTTTTCGTTGTTGTTGAGGTGGTATTTCTGCCATGTTCCTTCGAAAAGCATTAAGCGCGAAATAAATGAAGCAGCAATGTATTTGTTCAGGTACTGGGCCGATTCGTCGGTGAGCCTCATATTATCGAGGGCATAAACAAAATCGTCGTAAACCTTATCCATAATCATGGTACGGTCATCGCGGTCTTTGTACATCAATTCAATTTCACCATCGGTAAGTACTTTATCGAAATAGGGTACATTACCAAAAACACTCACCAAACGGCTGTATTCGTAACCCCTGAAAAAATGAGCTACCGCACTCCAGTGTTTATAAGCTTCTTCTGTAATTTTGTCGTCCTTCATCTGCTCAATTCTTTCGATAAAAAGATTTGATTTGCGAACCCACGCAAAATTCCAGGTTGGGCCTGTGTATGTAGTCAGCCAGGCAGCAGTTTCAGAAGTTGCTGCCCTAGACGAAGGTGCCTGTGTTTCAAAACCACCCTGTTTACCTGCCGAAGCAAGGTCGTCGGAAAAAGTGTAGCCACGGAGTGGTGCATAATCAACACCCCAAGCACTGTTATATCCTACAAAATAGTTGGAGTAAAACCCGTTGGCAAATAAGCGAAGACTGTTTTCGCTTGTCCAGTAATTATCGTCATTCATAGTTGTTAACGAAGGTTTATCGAGATAATCCTCACAACTGCTGAAAACAAGGGTTACTGCCATTAATAATACTATAATTATCTTTTTCATATTTCCTGTATTTTAGAAGTTTAACTGAAGTCCGAACGAAGCACTTTTGTAGGTTGGAACCCCAATACCCGTGCGCCCTAAATTGTAGTTTGTGGAATTCCACATGGAGTAACCCGAAATTACTTCAGGATCGATTGGCAACCCGCCCAGATTGTCGAAAGTAAAGAAGTTTTCGAGCGATACATAGAAACGCGCTTTGCTGATATTTACTTTACTGATTACCGATTCTGGTAAAGAGTAGCCAAGTGTAATGTTTTGAATACGTGTGTAAGCCATATTCAAAAGGTAACGGGTTTGTACCTGCATGTTGAGTGTAGTGCTGCTACCGGCCATGTTATAAGGTGCCGGATAAAACGCATCGGTACGGTCTTCGCGCCAGAAATTGCCCGCAATGGCCTGTGGCATTGCGCCATCCGACGATTGATACCCGGGAATTGCAAGAAATCCATTTCCCCAGACATCACGTTTTCCAACGCCCTGAATAAAGACGGAGAAATCGATGCCTTTGTAATCGGCACCTGCCCGTAAACCATATTGGTAACGTGGTGTAGAGTTTCCAATCACTTTCAGGTCGCCATAATCGGCTTCACCATTTGCATTTGTCAAAAGACTGTTACCCGGATCAATAACACCGTCGCCATTTAAATCTTTAAATTTCACATCGCCGGGACCAAAATAAAATCCACCTGCCTGCAAACGGCCTTGTGTTGGCGCATTTGTATCTACCAGTTTGTTCACCATGTATTTTGTACCATTTGGATTGGTAACTTCTACCCTGATTAATTCACCGGCAGCATCGTATTCAAAATCTTCCTTCTGATACAGCCTGTCGGTTTCGTATCCCCAGATTTCGCCATAGGTTTTACCCACATACCATTCATCAATCCTTTGTGTCGAACCGTATTTGGTAATTTTGGTGATTGCATCAGAGAATGTAGCCACCATGCTGATACCCAATCCGTTTTTAAACCGGTGAGCATAATCGAGCTGAATTTCATAACCATTTGTCTGAAGCGATCCATAATTGCTTTGCGGAGCGCCGGTACCAAAAGTTGCAGGAATTCCTTCGAGCGGAACAATCATATTCTCAGTATCGCGTTGATACCAGTCGAATGCAAAACCAAGTTCGTTTTTCAGAAAACGTCCATCAAGACCAAGGTCGAGTGTGGTAATGTCCTGCCATGTTACTGATGTTGAAACAGATCCCGGTGTACCAAACTGGTAGAGTCTTGAATTGGACATCAGCCAGCTGGTCATTGAGCCACTCATTGTAGGAACATAAAGTGAATTAGGAACCGACTGGTCGCCGATTGTACCCCACGAACCCCGAAGTTTCAGTGCATCCATCCACGATTCAGACCATTCCATCCACGATTCCTCGTTTACACGCCAGCCAGCAGAAAATGACGGAAACCAGCGCCACAGCAAATCAGTTGGAAATTTGGAAGTCCCATCGTACCTCAAATTGGCTTCCAATAAGTATTTTTCTTTGAAATTATAATTGATACGTCCGAAATATCCCAGCTGCGATTCCCAATATTGATTTCCACCGGCAGTCTGCGTACCGTAAGCCAGGTTAAATTGCGGATTCTCGTAATCCACCAATTGCGTAATCTGCGACCAGTTCGAGGTGCTTGTCATACTTACACTGTTCATACCCAACATAAAATTGAATTTATGCACATCATCGAAATTTAAATCGTAGGTAGTATTCAGGTTGATGGTATTCCACTGCATATTTGAACCAATCTGATACACATGATCGGGGTTAGCACCAACACCTGTGTAGGTTTTCATCACCAATTGATAAGCCGGCATGGCACCTTCGGCTGTTGATGGAACTTCTTCCCCAGCGCTGTTTACATAAATCCGGTTACCCGAAGCATCGTTTTTGGCAACAGCAGCCGACCATGTATCGCGGGCGGTATATCTTGTACCCGGATTTTTTTGTGTGTATTCCTGGTTTGCATGAGTATAATCAAAGTTGATTTTCCAGTCCTTTAACGGAGTATAATTGAATCCTCCGTTCATGCTCAGGTAATTTGTTTCCTGATTCGCTGTATTTGCAGCCGACATTTCATATGCCGGACTGCGAAGCGGATCGCCATCTTCTGTGGTCATCGGATAAGTTGGTCCCCAACGGTAAATGTAGAGCCACGGGTCGGCCGTGGTTGAGTTGGTTGCATAAGCATATCTTTTGTTGCGTTTCGAATACATCGAACCGGCATACACTCTCAGATTGTCAGTGATATCGGTACTTAACCGGACTGAACCATTGTAACGCTGAAAATCGTCTGTCTTGGCCGGCTTAATCAACCCGGTCTGGTCGAGATAGCCAAAAGCCATATTGTATTGCGTTTTCCCGCTTTTGCCATTCACCGACAAGTTGTGTGTCTGAGTCGGCGTCCATTCCTCAACCATATAATCGTATGGGTCATAGGTTCTTAACCCTATTTTTCGGTTATTGGCATCAACATACCAGTCGCGGCCATACACCATCGGGTCATCAGCTTTCACAACATCGCCATAGGTTTCCTGCCAGATCTTGGCTTTTTCAAAACCTTCGCGGGTCATTTGCCAGAAAGCGCCTGTAAAAAGACCACCAGCACGTTCAAAAGCAAGTGTGGAATATTCAAGTGCATCAAGTTCAGCCATTTCCATTTTCTTCGAAATATTCTGGAATGCCAGATTTCCCGAATACGAAACATTCACACTTTCGTTTTTTGCTCCCTTTTTTGTGGTGATAAGGATAACCCCGAATGCAGCTTTTGCACCGTAAATTGAGGCCGATGCAGCATCTTTTAATACCGAAATTGATTCAATATCATCAGGATTAACCATCTGAATTGAAGGAATTTCAACATTATCCATCAGGATTAATGGGGAAGAACCGCCTTGCATTGAACCAAACTGTCCGCGGATTTTCATTATCGGGTCTGACCCGATTTCACCACTCGGAACCACAACGCTCAAGCCCGGAGTTGTTCCCTGCAATCCACGCCCAATATCCGGAACCGGACGCGAGTCGAGTACCTCCATATCCACCGAAGCAACAGCGCCGGTCAGGTTGGTTTTCTTTTGCGTACCGTAGCCAACAGCCACAATTTCTTCCAATTCCTCGAACGATGATTCGAGACCTACATTGATGGTTGACGAGCTGCCTACTTTAATTTCCTGGCTTGTCATACCAACATAACTGATTACCAGCGTAGCCCCTTCCGAAACCGAAAGCTGGTACTGTCCGTCTGTGTTGGTTACTGTCCCGTTTGAAGTCCCTTTTTCAAGTACTGTTACTCCGGGAAGTAACTCATTGGTCTTTTTTTCACGGATTTCGCCGGAAACTGACCTTTTTTGTGCCATTGCTGTTTGAAAAAACAGGCACAAAACAAAGAGAATAGCTAACGTTTTTTTCATAGTACAATTAGTAATTACATGATGAATGATATTAAATATTTGAATTTATGATAGTTATAAATCTGATTGATATCTTTTACGATAGTCATTGGTTGCAAGTTTGATTCGTTGTTTTTAAAAACTTTACAAAGTTGAATTTTAGATTATCCGCACCCAAAATAAGGATATTTTTTAAATAAATCTGCATCTTTGTAAGATATAATACCAATTATTTCAGAAGAAATCTTTTATTCTATTATATTCTTGTTAATCAATATCATAAACAAATTGGTTTATTAAAAATAAACGGACTTTTGCTTCTTTAAAAATTTAAAGGAATGTTGCGGAAACATACTTTCATTGCCATTCAAAATGATGTTAAATATCAACTTTATCTTATTTAACAGTCTTAAAAGTACGTTTCAATTATGCATTAATAACATTTTAAAATATATCTCAGATAATCTAAATGAATAACTTGTAATACAGATTTTATTTTTGATAACATTTGTGAACATGTATTATAATTTTTATTCAACAAAAAACGATAATAAACCTCATGATAAAAAACAATATGGTTAATTAAAATCAATTGCAGTTTTTATCATAGCCAGGTAATTTTCAATTGGAATATAGCCAGTTATACTATTGCCCGAACCAAGGGCAAACGAATGTAAACCTGTTGTTACCAGCAATTCTCTGCTGCGTTTAGCAATGGTTTCAGGTGTGTTGCGTGTCAGAAAATCGACATCAATACCGCCCAGAACAGCAATTTTTTTGTGCCACTGCTGCCAGAAATCTTCCACCGGAATGATGGCATCTTCAAACGAATGTTTGGCATCGTATTTTAGTTCGTTAACCACATCATCCATCACGGCTTCAAGGTTTCCGCATGAATGCAGTATGGCAAATTTTTGATTCTGATGAATGGCCTCCACTATTTTTTTGTGCCACGGAAAAACAAGTTCATGCAGCATTTTGGGCGGAATCATGGTTTGCGTTTTAAAACCCCAGTCGTCGTTTACAATGAGCGCACCCACGGTTGAAACAGAACTGCAGATTTCGTAAAACCGCAGCAGCCGCGAACCCACCTCATCGAAAATTGCCTTGCTCAATTCTTCATCTTCGTAAAGCATAAAACAGAGGTTCTCGAAACCCACGAGGCTTGTCACATTTTCGAGCAGTCCGCCGGGTGCCGAAATCACAAATTTCATCCCTTCATTCAACTCATTTGCCATTTCATCCAGCAATTCAAAATCGCCCTGTTCAGGATTTGGCCAGTGATATTTTTCAAACGAGTTTCGGTCGGTAATCACGCTGCCTTCGTTCAGCGAAACTGTTGCCTTTTTTTCGTGGTCGGCAGTAGTAAACGAAAATCCGCCAAAATAGCGCGAGGGAATGGTGGCGTAATCATACCCGGCTTTGTGGAAAAAACCGATGATATCTCTGATTTTTGCCTCGGGAGTTTCAGCCGCTTCGAAAGGCCGGCCATTAAAAAACGAAATCAGTCCGGCATTTACAAAATACTCGAAAAGCACCGGCCTGTCGGGTGTTTCGCGCCGAAGCACACGGGCAAGCTGTTCAAAATCAGCCGGATATTTTCGCTTTGGAATCATTTATACATCCAATATTTCTTAGCCAGTTTTCTGAACGCTTCCTCATCTTTTCGCCAATACGGGAGCATGTCGTCAACGCGCATATTTTTTGCCATTAGCAACCTGATTTGGTCGCTGCCGCACACCTTGTCGAACATGTTGTACCGCGATTCGGTCTCGGGCCCGAACACTTTCTTTTCTGGATAAAGCGCTGCCATTTCCTGCATCACATAAAACTGTATTTCTGTAATCCTCACCTTTTTGTAATCGGTAAAATAAAACTGAACCCCGGAATAATTCTTCCCCTGCCCCACAGCATAAAAGGGTTTCATAAAAATGGGGCGGAAAATTACACCGGGTAATTGCAATTTGTTCAACCGGTTGGCAAGTGCCAGCGCGTCGATTGAATCTTTGGCAAAAACCTGGAACGGCAGCGTGTAACCCACGCCAATCGACATAAAACTAAATTCGCCCAAAATACCCGAAGCCGCATAAAAATAGGGCGAAGTGGCGTGCGGAATGTGCGGCGAAGTAAGCACCCACGGCAGCCCGGTCTGGTCGAAAGTCATGCTGCGTTTCCAGCCTTTCATCGGCACAACCGTTAGTTTGCACTGTGCACCCAGCATTTTTTCGTTGTTGAGCATTTTGGCCAGTTCGCCACAGGTAAGCCCGTACAAATACGGGATTTTAAACTGACTTACAAACGAAATAAACTTGTCTTCGGCGAGGTTGCCTTCAATCTTCAGTCCGCCCACCGCATTGGGTCTGTCGAGCACCACAAACTCGATATTGTTCTCGGCAGCGGCTTCCATGGCCAGCCCCATCGTGCTGATGTAAGTATAAGAACGGCACCCGATATCCTGAATATCATACACCAAAACATCAATGTCTTTCAGCATTTCGGGTGTGGCTTTGCGTGTTTTTCCATAAAGCGAATACACGGGAAGACCGGTTTGTGCGTCGGTAACTGTTTCCACATGGTCGCCGGCATGAATGTCGCCACGAACGCCATGTTCAGGCCCGTACAATGCCACCAGTTTTACACCCGGCGCTTCGTTCAGAATATCGACTGTCGATTTCAGTTGCGAATCAACGCCGGTGGGGTTTGTAATCAGCCCCACCCTTTTTCCCTGCAGGATTTTAAAGTTCGATTCGCGCAAAACTTCGATGCCGGTTTTTACTTTTGGCGAACTGTATGCCGTGGTAAAAACCACTAAAAAACAGGTAATTGCAAGTGCTATTCGTTTCATTTTTCTTCTTTCTTTTTTATTCCGAAACCGGGTTTGATTTTTACAAAAAATACGGGTAGCAAACCGGGAATCATGCAAAGCATCACCCACACAAAAAAGTGTTTGTACCCGATGATATCCTGTAGCCAGCCCGAAAACATGCCGGGAATCATCATGCCCAGCGCCATAAAACCTGTGGCAATGGCAAAATGTGCGGTTTTGTGTTCACCTTCCGAAACATAAATCATGTACAACATGTACGCGGTAAACCCGAATCCATAGCTAAATTGCTCAATCACCACACAAAGACCGATAATCAAATGGTTTTCAGGCTGAAAATAAGCCATATACACATAGGCGAGGTGGGGCAGGTTAATGGCCAGCGCCATAATCCAAATCCAGAATTTCAATCCTTTTTTTGCTGCCGCCAGTCCGCCCGAAATTCCGCCAACTGTTAAAGCAAGAATACCAAAAGTACCGTACAACAAGCCAACTTCGCCGGTGGTAAGCCCCAAACCGCCCAACTGCCGTGGGTCGAGCATAAACGGCGAAGCCATTTTTACAATCTGCGATTCGCCCAAACGGTACAAAAGCAGAAATGATAAAATCAATCCTATATCTTTTCGTTTGAAAAAGGAGCCAAATGTTTTGAAAAACTCTTTCAGAAAATTCTGGTGGCGTGCAGCCTGGACATCAGAGGCCGGATGTGGCAAAATAAACCGGTGGTACAACGAAAACAGCGCAAACATCGCGGCCAGAATGATGAAAGTAATACTCCATGCGAGTTGCAAATTCCCCGATGTTCCTTTAAAAACTGCTTCGGTTGGGCGCGACAATTTCGGGTCGCACTGCAAAAGCAGGTAAGCCGGTTTGTCGTAGTTATTCGAATTAAACGCCAGCCGCTCGCCTTCGATGAGTTTGATGCTTTTGTCGCCGCCACTGAATTTCAGGTTCAGCACCATCTCTTTGTTTTCCTCAGGTTTGGCGCTTAGTTTTACCGCAACCACGCTCACATTTCCTGTGAGTTGGTTGGCTGGAACCGCTGCGGTTTTATCGCCAAAATGTTCTTTTAAAAATGATTTCAATGGCGATGAAATATGCGCTGTCCACCACGATTCGCCGGCTGTGCCCGATTGCGTGCCAGCCTGTCCGGAAGGTGCATGCACAAACCCGTTTTCAATATTGTGTGCCGAAACGATTTTCCGAATCGAATCGAGTTGTGAAGTCGGAATATTTTGTGTTGACAATTCAGCTTTTTCAGGGAATACCATAAAATAACTTTCACCTCCCGGATTGTTTTGTACAACTTCTGGCAAAACAATCTCTTTGGAAAATGACGGATTTGCCGTGGCGCTGATTTCAACGGGTGGCAAACCGGTTGTAGTTTCGAAAAAACCGGCCAGAATGATGAGCAGCCCCTGCCCTGTAATCATAGCAATGCGGTAAAAAGTACTGCGGATGCCCACAAAATAAGCCTGTTTGTGTTCGTCGAGACCCAGCATGTAAAACCCGTCGGCAGCGATATCGTGCGTGGCCGAGCTAAACGCCAGCAGCCACATAAAAATAAGCGTGATTTTAAAGAAAACCGGCAATGGAATCGCCAGCGCAATTCCGCCCAACGCCGCACCAATCACAAGTTGCATGATGACAATCCACCAGCGTTTGGTTTTCAGCAAATCGACCACCGGGCTCCAAAGTGGCTTAATTACCCACGGCAAATATAACCAACTGGTGTACAGCGCGATGTCTGTGTTCGAAATCCCCAGCCGCTTGAACATGATAACGGCCACTGTCATTACAACAACATAGGGAATTCCTTCGGCAAAATAGAGGGTGGGTATCCAGGCCCAGGGATTGCGGGTAGTCGTTTTGGTTTGATTCATTGGTCTTTCATTTTTTTGGTTCTTTGTGTCTTTCTTTGAGTGCTTCGTGTAATCCATTTTCTAACACAAAGAAGCACAAAGCAAAATCAGAGTTTCACAAAGAGAAACTTTATTTATTCATACAATTTTTCAAGGTCGGCTCCACGGAAATAATGCATCAGGATTTTGTCAAATGCATATCCTTTTTCGCCCATCACGGCGGCACCAATCTGGCAAAGTCCAACACCGTGACCCCAGCCGGCACCGGTTAACACAAATTCCTGCGGAATCCCATTTACAATTTTCGGTTTATCGACAACAAACGCCGAGCTGTACAAATGCGATTCAGAGAGCGTTTTGCGGATTTGAAGTTCTTTTCCGATAATCAGTGTGAGTTTGCTGCCCACAATTTGCAGTTTTTTCAGTCTGCCCGATTTTCCACGTTCAACAGGAATTAAATCGATGATTTGGCCAAAATCGCGGCCACTTTTTCGTGCAATTAATTCAGCAATAACCTGCTGCGAGTAGGTAACTTTCCAGCGGTAAAAGTCGGTGGTTTCCTGGTCGTAATCGTTTAAAACCTGCGAAAGCACCTGTTTGTCATGGGTATTACAAAACGCTTCCGGTGCATTGCGTATCCATTTTTCAGCGGCTATTTCGTTGGTCAAATCGAGGTCAAAACCTTCCGGATTTTGCGGATTATCGACAATCGCCTGCAAATACGGGTGAACTTCGGGTTCCCACACATTCTCAAAAGTTTCGGCAACGCCGCCACAGCTTTTCGAGAAACGTGCATCACAAACTTTCCCGTTGTGCATTAAAGTTAAACCAAAAGTTTCGGTTATGGAGTGACGCACCAGCTCGCTGGTTTGGCGGGTAATTCCCTGGTAGCGCTGACAGTGGTCGTCGGCACAAACATCAAAATTCACGTGGTCTTCGCGGTCGTACCAGCGGATATATTCGGTGGCGGTTTCTGCAACCGGATTGTATTTTTTTGCCGACTGTTTCAGCTCTTTTCCCTTTATCACCTGCGCCAGCAGCCACGACCGCGAAATCACCGCGTGCGCTTTCAGCAGTTCGAGGCTGCTGGTGGCGCTCATTTCCGACGAAATCACACTTTCGAGGTAATCCTCCAACGGAATATCGTTGATGGCCGTGAGTTTTTCGTTTTCAACAATAATGCAGAGCGAGCCTTTAAACCGCTGGTTTTCTTTTCGTTCCCAGTGAAAATGAATGCCGATGGTAACATCAAGCAGGTCGAACGAGGCAGTTTTCGGGTCAACCGGGTTAAGCACCACATTCGCCGATTTTACGGCAACTCCGTTCAGCAAAATTTTCCCATCTGAAAATGCCACAGTTTGCGGGCCGTTCATGATTTCGCCGGTTTCGCGCAACATGTGATAACCGTTTAGCGCAAACCTTATTTCGGGTTCGTACATGATGCCTACTTTTATGGTTGGCTGTTTCATTCTTTATTTATTAATTATTATTTTCTATTTATTAATTAACCTCATTATCCTATGCAGATTGCTTCAGTCGTTCCTCCTTCGCAATGACGGATACTT
>JBFXFM010000068.1:0-22921 GCA_050179035.1 Draconibacterium sp.
GATGAATATTGTTACCGTTTCAACCGAAGCAATATGAAGGATGGCATCTTTGACAACCTTCTACGCAGGATGGTCAAGGCCGATCCGTTACCTTATAAAATTTATTGCTTAAATGCCTAATTCATTTTATTAATTCAAGAGAGAAATCGAGAAATTGAACAAGCACGAATTGATAGTATTCAAAATGAAGAAGAAACTAAAGTTATTGGTGACATTAGATTTGGAATGAACCTAAAAGATTTTGAAAAAAAGAAAGACGAATTGATCGACAGCTGTAAAATATTAGATTTCCAATTTGGTGACACTAAATATTATGAATACAAAATTGGTGATTATAAATTTACGACAATATATGGATACTTTCATGAAGAGAAACTCTATTCTGTTCAAATTAGAGGAGAACATATGGAATATACTTCCTACGACGAACTAATGACAGGACAGTCAATTGCTCTTTATAAAATTCTGAAAACCAAATATGGAATGCCTAATCAAAATTATGCAATTCCTGATTGGTACACATTAAATCATGGAGATTCTAATTGTCTTGCATTTTGGAAAATGGGAGATAAAATAGTAGAAATGAGAATTGAAAAATTTAGGACGAATTACTATTTGAATTTAGAGATTTTCCAATCAAGCATTTCTTCTAAATTAGAAGATGAAAAAAGGGAAAGAAAAATTAAAGAAGAGAAAGAAAAAGTTCAGAAAGCAACTGAAATTTTGTAGAGTCTATTAATTAAATCCTGCTGGCGCGGATTTTAACTAAGAATTATCCGTGCCATGCCACAAAACGGCAAACAACTTATAAAATTTGTTTGATACTTTTCCCGGCTAACCAGCCCGTTGAATAGGCAATCTGCAAATTGTAACCGCCGGTTTCGGCATCGAGATCGATGAGTTCACCAATAAAAAAAAATACGCGTTTTTTTTGTGCTCAGCTCAACTATTTCGTACACAAAATTAATCTCTATCTTTGTATGTAATAAATTGAAATAAAATGAATGAGATTATATTCATTGTAAAAGAATCACCTGAAGGAGGTTATGAAGGCAGGGCACTTGGATTTTCTATTTTTGTGGAAGGAGATACATACGAAGAGATGAAAGAAAACATCCGGGATGCAATACATTGCCATTTTGAAAAAGATATTCCAAAGCTGATCAGGATACATTTTACGAAAGAAGAAGTTTTTGCAGCATGAAAAAAATCCCAAGGGATCTTACTGGTTATGAGTTATCCAAAATAGTCGGACGGTTCGGTTACCAGATTACCCGGCAAACAGGAAGTCATATTCGACTTACAACTATAGAAAACGGAATGCATCATGTTACTATTCCAAACCATAATCCGCTGAAGATTGGTACACTTTCGAATATTTTATCTGACATAGCCGACCATCTTCAATTATCAAAAAAAGATATTCTGGAAAAGCTTTTTTAAGCTGTTCCAATCCTGCAAAACAAAAAATGGATGCAAAAAACATCAAAAAAGCTAAATAATTGAATGCAAAAACCCTCGTTACTTCGTTTTGCGAATACGTTTCAGATTGAGGAAGCAGAAAGCCAGCTGTCATTCTGCAATCATCATTCGTTAATCATCATTCGTTAATCCTGATGCTCTTCCCAGCCAGCCAACCAGTTGAATACGCAATCTGCAAATTGTAGCCTCCGGTTTCGGCATCGAGGTCGATGAGTTCGCCGGCAAAATAGAGGCCTTTTACCAATTTCGACTCCATGATTTTCGGACTGATTTCGCTGGTTACAACTCCACCTGCTGTAATAATTGCTTCTTTAAACGAACGGTTGTGCGACACCTCAAACCTCAGATTTTTCATGAGGTTGCGGATTTGTTTCCGCTCGTTGCCGGTTACCTGGTGACACTCTTTGTCAGGATTAAGTTCAAGTATTTCGAAAAAAACAGGAATCATTGATGCCGGCAACCATTCACGAAAAATATTTCCCAATTGTTTTTTGCCATGTTCGTTTAAATCCCTGATAAGCCGGGCATCCAGCTTTTGCTCGTCGAGTGCAGGTTTCAGGTCGATGGTGAACTCCACCTTTTTGTTGTTTTGCAGCGCGGCAACAGCAATCCGGCTCAAGGTTAAAATGATTGGGCCCGACAAACCAAAATGGGTAAAAATCATTTCACCAAAATCTTCACCTGCTTTTTTGCCATCCACCCAAATTACAGCTTTTACATTTTTCAGGTTCAGTCCCTGCAGATTTTGTGCAACGCTGCCTTTGGTTTCGAGCGGTACCAGCGCCGGAATGGGTTTTTCGATGGTGTGCCCCACTTGTCGCGCCAACTCATAACCATCACCAGTTGAACCGGTCCCGGGGTACGATTTTCCCCCGGTAGCCAGAATCACGTTTGATGCCAGGTAATTTTCGCCATTCGATTTTACCCCTGTAATTACTCCATCTTCAACCAGTAGTTTTTCAACCCGCTGACTGCAACGGATTTCAACTCCCAGCTCACCAACCCATTTCAGCAAAGCATTCAAAATATCAGCCGACTGGTTGCTTTCGGGGAAATAACGGCCACCGCGTTCCAAAGTGCAGGCAACTCCCTGTTCAGCCAATAATTCAATAATATCTTTTGAGAAAAACCCGGCAAAAGCGCTTCGCAGAAAACGGCCATCGGGGAAAATATGGGTGATGAATTCGCTGATAGCTGCTTCGTTGGTCACATTACAACGGCCTTTTCCGGTAATCAGCAGTTTGCGGCCGGGTGCGTACATTTTTTCGAGCGCCAGCACTTTTGCCCCGTTTTGCGCTGCACTGCCCGCGGCCAAAAGTCCGGCCGGACCAGCCCCAACAACTATTACGTCGTAATTTTTCATTGGGGACAAAGGTAGGTTTTTACATTTTTAAACATGAATAAATAAGTTATTGATTTTTCATAACCAGGAGAACCGTTCCCTATAATTCAACTCAAAAGGAACGATTCTTTCGAAGAATTCATCACTCAAGAATTAGCTTTTAAAATCTTAACCTTCCCGCACCGCTTTTCTCGAAGCCCGGTCAACCAATGTAAAAAGCCTGTCAATATTATTTTTCGTACTGCTTCTTTTATGCCCGGTCACCTTTTTTATTTCAACATTCAAAACATCGGTTAAACGGTAAAATTCCTTGTACAATTCCCAATTGGTGATTCGCCGGTTTTGTTTTGAATAAAAATCGTTTCTCTCCAATCGTTCCCTTCGTCCCGCCAATCCAATGATATTCTGTGAATCGGTGTAAAGAATTATTTTCCCTTCAATTTTGCCAACTTCAGATAAAGCCCACAAAACGGTTTGTATTTCAAGCTTTGTCGATGAGGTTTTTTCAAAACGTTTTACCATTACTTTCGGCATCAGACTATCCGAAAACAAATCATTTTCAGTCACTAAAAGATAAGCGCCAAAGCCAATATCCGATTTTGTATTTACACTTCCATCGGTAAAAAGCATTAGTACATCTGAATCTTCAACTTTGATCATTCAGCTTTAGTTATAAATCGTTCCAATAATGTTTCGTCGTTTACATCTTTAGAAAGCGATTCGATAACCTGCAACGGAATTTTAAAAACATCAAGGAATATAAGGCCATCCAGCGAATCGTTAAAATCGGGGTCAACGTTAAAACCAAGAATTTTAGCATTGAGCTGGACATATTTTTTCAGCAAAACCGGGATTCCAAAGTTTTGTTCTTCCAGGTCGCTTACCGTTTTATCAAGCAGTTCGACATTATTCTCAGTACTTTCAAGCAAAGTTTTTACAAGCGAATTATTCCTGGCCGGTTTAAATTCGTTTTCCGGAGAAACTAACGCTGCCAATTTTTTATCGATATGATACTTCGTAAAAAACCTGACCATCAATTCTTTTGAAACTGTTGAATAATTATTGCTGATACTTGCAGGGCCAATTAAATAGCGGTACTCCGGGTTTTTCAGCAAAAAGTACAGGATGCCTTTCCAAAGCATAAACAGTGGTAACGGCTTCCGCTGGTAATCGCTTACCACAAACGAGCGTCCCAGTTCAAGGCTTTCGTTCAGCACCGGCACCAATTCGTCGTCCAAACCAAAAAGCGTACTGATATAAAAACCCTGTTTTCCGTACTGGGCAATGATTTCCCTGCCTGGCCCGATACGGTATGCACCCACCAGCCGGGTTTCGTCGTTGTCCCAGATAAACAACTGATTGTAATAAAAATCGTATTCGTCGATATCGATTTTCCGGTTGGTTCCCTCGCCAACTTCCCTGAAAGTAATTTCGCGGAGCCGGCCAATTTCAGTCAGTATTTCCGGAATATGTGAAGACGGGGCGCAGTAAACCGAATAATTTTTCAAGGTAAACAGGGCAAATTCATTTTCAATTGCCTTTATTTCCTTTTGAATCTTTTTCGTTGGAACAGCATCAATAACATCCTCCGGTTTTGTATCGGGTTTGATAAATGTTTTGAAAAATGATTTCACCTTAATTTTCGATTCCATACCAAAAACTTTGGCCCTGAGGTAGCGGCCAAACCTGTATTCATCTTCGAACTTATTTTGTGTGACCACGTTTACAGGGTTTCCAATACGTATTTTAATCGAAAGCCGTTTTGCAGGTTGTTGAATTCCCGGGAAAAAGGGATTGGGTTTTAACCTTAGAACAGCCGGGAATCCGCTTTTCGACTGAAAATATACCGGTACTACCGGAACTTGTGCCGATTTTATAAACCTGATGATTTGCAATTGCCAAACCTTGTCGGTAAAACCATAAAACGGGTGATACGCACTTCCGCTGCCCGATGGAAAAAGGCAAAGCATTCCGCCACTTTCAATATGCAGGCTTGCCTGTGGAGGTAAATTCCCTGCCGGGTTATCTTTATCGACTGCATTTCTGATGCTTCCCGGAATAAAATATTCTTTCAGCGGTTCAACCTGTTGCAGCAGCGGGTCGCCCAAAACTTTTATGTCAGCCCTGATTTTTCCGAGGTATTTAATCAACAACAACCGTTCGATACCTCCCAGCGGATGATTGGCCACCACGATTACCGGGCCTTTTGCAGGAATTCGCTTAATTTGCTTTTCGCCAAATTCGATGTTCAGTTTCAGCAGTGCGATTACCTCATCGATAAAGTTCAAGTCCTTTTGTCCGGATACTTTTTCGTAAACTTTATTAAACTGGTTAAACCTGAAAATACCGGCAAGAAACCTGTCGAAATACTCACTCCCTTTTGAAGCAGCTTCATTCAGCATACTAATCAATTCCTGGTTTTTTTTAAACTTCATTTTAAATTATTAAAGACTTGTAAATAGTTCTCAAAATTAATTCATATTAACCTCAACCGGTTAAAGTCCAGTTAAATAAATGTAACATTGCAATTGCAAAAAACAAAAACCGGAAATGCAAACCGATACGAAATTCAGTTGCAGGAACATTTCGGTGAAAAAAGTGTTTTATTTTGTCGATGGTTAATACAAAAGAATTGGAATACAAATACAGCATAAAACAGTGGTTGCCAACCTCGGTAAAAGAGGTGAAAGACCTTGGCTGGGAAGAGATTGACGTGATACTTTTTACCGGCGATGCCTACATCGACCACCCATCGTTTGGGGCAGCAGTGATTGGTCGCGTGCTCGAAGCAGAGGGTTTGCGCGTGGCCATTGTGCCGCAACCCAACTGGAAAGACGATTTGCGCGACTTTAAAAAACTTGGCAAACCCCGCCTGTTTTTTGCAGTCACCGCCGGAAACATGGACTCGATGGTAAACCACTACACTGCCGGGAAACGCCTGCGTACCACCGATGCCTACACTGTGGGCGGGAAAGCTGGTTTCAGGCCCGATTATGCCACTACTGTTTACTCAAAAATCGTTAAAAATATTTACCCTGAAGTGCCACTTGTAATTGGCGGAATTGAAGCTTCACTGCGCCGCGTAACACATTACGATTACTGGTCGGACAAACTGATGCCATCAATTTTGGTTGATTCGGGCGCCGACCTGTTGTTTTATGGCATGGGCGAAAAATCGATTGCCGAGTTTGCCCAATTGATTCAAAAGGGTGTCGATATAAAAACATTGACAACCATTCCGCAAACATCATTTATTGTTGGGAAAGACGAAAGTTATGCCACCCGCAAAAACTGGGATGAGTTTGAACTCACCTCGCACGAAGAGTGTTTAAAAGACCGCAAAAAATATGCGCGTAACTTTATGCACATCGAAGAAGAATCGAATAAAATGGAGGCTAAAAAGCTGACACAGCGCATTGGAGGTAAGAAAATTGTCGTCAATCCGCCGTGGCCAACCTTTAAAGAAGCCGAAATCGACAGGGTTTACGATTTGCCTTACACACGTCTGCCCCACCCGCGTTACAACGGCAAGGAACCGATTCCGGCGTACGAAATGATTCGCCATTCGATAAACATTCACCGTGGTTGTTTTGGGGGATGCACGTTCTGCACCATTTCGGCGCACCAGGGAAAATTTATTGCCAGCCGCTCCGAAAAATCGATTCTAAAAGAGGTTGAAAAAGTAACCGAAATGCCCGACTTCAAAGGTTACATTTCCGATTTGGGCGGCCCATCGGCAAACATGTACAAAATGAAAGGAATTCACGAGGAGATTTGTAAAAAGTGCAAACGCCCATCGTGCATTTTCCCTGCCATCTGCAAAAACCTCGATACAAGTCACAAACCCATGTTGGATTTGTACCGCAAGGTTCGCGAAAACCCGAAAGTGAAAAAGGCATTTATCGGCAGCGGCATCCGTTACGATATGATATTAGAAAAAACAGGCCGCGAGGAAACCGACAAAGCAAACAACGAATACCTGCGCGAAGTGATCAAACATCACGTTTCGGGCCGGTTGAAAGTAGCGCCGGAACATTCGTCGGACGAAGTGCTGAATTTTATGCGAAAACCACCATTCAGACTTTTTGAGCAACTGAACGAAGAATTCAACAAAATAAACAAGGAGGAAAACCTGAACCAACAGCTCATTCCCTATTTTATTTCGAGCCACCCCGGAAGCAAACCCGAAGACATGGCCAACCTTGCCATTCAAACCAAAAATATGAATTTCAGGCTCGAACAGGTGCAGGATTTTACGCCAACGCCAATGACTTTAGCCACAGAGGTTTATTATTCGGGCTACCACCCCTACACGATGGAAAAAATTTACACAGCCCGTAACAAAAATGAAAAGGAAAACCAGCGGAAATTCTTTTTCTGGTACAAAAACGAATACAAAAGTTCAATAATCAACGACCTGAAATCGCGCGGAAGAGGTGATTTGGCTGATAAACTTTTTAGAAATCCTGCTCAGGCTAAAATAAAATAACCAGTATCTTTCAGCTTTTAAAACCACAAAATGAAAACTTATAAAATACTGCCTTTATTTCTGCTTTTATTAACCGGGTGTGCCGAACTCGCGCAAATTGCACAACAAACACTCAGCGAAAACCAGCCATTGACACAAACTGAAATTATTACCGGTTTGAAGGAAGCGCTGATTACAGGCACCGGCAAATCGGCCGAAATTTTAGGAGCTACCGACGGTTACTATAAAGACAACCTTGTAAAAATACTTTTACCGCCCGAGGCCGACGTGATTGTAAAAAATATCAGCAAAATCCCCGGTGGTGAAAAACTTGTGGAAGATGTTCTGCTAAACATTAACAGGGCTGCCGAAGATGCCGTTTCGGAGGCAAAACCCATTTTTGTAAACAGCATAAAAAGTATGACAATCACCGATGCAGTGGGCATTCTGAGAGGAGAAGACAATGCCGCCACCCAATACCTGCACAAAACAACATACAACCAACTGGCTGCCTTATATCAGCCCAAAATAAAAGCTTCTATTGATAAAAAACTGGTTGGCAATGTATCCACAACTCAAAGCTGGAACCTATTAACCGGCAAATGGAATACTTTGGCAAATTCGGTCGCAGGTAAAGTTGCAGGGCTGAAACCCGTAAATGTCAACCTTGAAGAATACTTAACCCAAAAAGCACTCGATGGGTTATTTCTGAAAATTACCGAACAGGAAAAACTGATTAGAAAAGACCCGGCTGCAAGGGTAAATGATATTCTGAAAAGAGTATTCGGCTCACTTGATTCCTGAATTTGTTCCACTTAAAACTTTTTTTATACTTAAAAACATATTATGGTTCAACTGTGCCGAATTATTCATAATTTCAAGTTGCAAAACATAAAGCATAATTTCGATAGAACCGGATTTCGACTGAAAAAATAACCTATAAAAATTAAACTTATGAGACTGGAATTTGTAAGAATTGAAGAAGCCAACGACCTGGTGAACCAGTTAATTGAGCACCACCCGCACGCGATATTCCTCACCGACCACGATTTTAAAGTAAAGTTTTTTAACAAAGCTTTTCAGGAATTAACCAAAAGCGATAAAGGCGATATTCTGGGACATGAATTTTGCGAAATCATGGGTTGTACCCGTCGTGGCAAAATTGTGGATGAAGAGAGTAAATTCTGTAAACATTGCCAGATGCGCGATTTGCTTTCAGGCTCAAACTTGTCGGAACTCGATTTAATTCAGGATTTTATCATTCACAACGAGGTGGTTACAAAACACCTTCACATAAAAACCTACCGTTTGGTAATGGTGGGCCAGAAATACAGGCTGGTGGTAATTGAGGACAAAACACACAAACACTGATTTAAAAATTGACCCGATAAAAATACTGAAAGCCGCACCCGATGCGGCTTTTTGTTTTCACACAAAAACAGTTTCAAAAAAAATGAACGTTTGATGTAATGCTTTTCGATAGCCTCCGTCATAACATCAGAAAACGAACAAAAACAGCAAAATGGTTGCAAGCGATTTTAAAACGAAAATATTACCGGCAAGCAAAAAACTACACCGGTTTGCAACCCATTTTCTGGGCGATGAGGACGAGGCAAAGGATGTTGTGCAGGATGTTTTCCTGAAGCTCTGGCAAAAAAAGGAAACACTTTCAGAAGTTTCAAACATTGAAGCTTTCGCAATGCAGATGACAAAAAACCGCTGCCTCGACATTATCAGGGAAAGAAAGGTAAAACAGGTTGTTACCACTGAAAAAGTGATAAAATCTGACAACACAGATGTTCATTTACAAATTGAATTAAGCGAATCGGCTGGGCTGATAAAAAAATTAGTAAACACGCTCCCCGACCTGCAACGAAGAATAATGCAGTTGCGCGATATCGAGCAGTTTACTTACGACGAAATTGCCGAAATGACCGACCTGCAAATGAATGCCATCAGGACAAACCTTTCGAGGGCGAGAAAAAAAGTGAGAGACGAATTTTTAAAATTGAATGACCATGGAAACCACGAAAATAAAAGCGTTACTGCAGAAATATTTTGAAGGCGAAACTTCGTCGGAAGAAGAAAAAAAGCTCGAGGACTATTTCAACAGTGAAAAAGTTGACAGCAGTCTGCAGGATTACACACAGTTCTTTGAAGGAATTTCGAAACTGGCCGGTAACAACCGCGACAGGGTGCTGGAAAGCGATATTATGGATTACATTCTTGAAAACGAAACAAAAGAAAAATCGAAATACCGCTGGCTCTGGCAAACCGTAACCGGTGTGGCTGCTTCGGTAATCATTGTTCTTGGCGGGTTTTTATACTACCAGCAACAAAAATCGTTCGACGATACTTTTAAAGACCCCGATGAAGCTTATGCTTACGCAGTAAAAACACTCGGCTATGTTTCGGGAAAATACAACAAAGGACTGGCAGGATTGTCGAAATTCGACAAGTTGCAAAAAGCAACCGAACCTGTAAAAAAAGGATTTGCTCCGGTAAACGAATTCTACCAGACCCTCGAAAAAATGAAAGCACCCGCTACCGCAGTAAAAAATAAGAACACCGATGAAACAGGAAAAAGTAACGATTCAATATAGCGCGCAAAAAATTGAGTTCCACTTTGATTTTGAATAATAAACATGAAAAAACAAATAACATGAAAAAACTTTTTTTGCTACTCGCAGTGTTGCTGCCCATGGCAGTGCTTGCACAGAAAACACCGGTTGACAAGCTTTTTGAAAAATATGCCAACCAGAAAGGATTTACAACTGTAAATATCTCGGGAAAACTGCTGGGTTTTGCCAGCCAGATGGAAACAGGCGACAAAGCCACTTCTGATTTGCTCTCAGGATTAAGCGGAATACGTGTACTAAGTGTTGAAGACGAAGCTTTGAACAAAACGCTGAATTTCTATGACGAGCTTGAAAAAGATGGCTTCTTTAAAAACAACGGGTACGAAGTGTTGATGGAAGTTACCGGACCCGATGAAGTAGTCCGGTTTCTGGCGAGAGATGCCGGCAACGGAAAAATTTCGGACCTGCTTCTGGTAGTTGGCGGCGAAGATAACGCACTCATCAGCATCAGCGGAATCATCGACCCGAAAGACATCAGCAAAATCACAGGTGCACTCGATATCAATACCGATGGAAAAACAAAGTTTTAAACAGCTGAAACAGAAAGAAAATCCGGGTAATTCCCGGATTTTTTTTGCCCTTTTCAGCAGCAAACCTAAAGTTTCGTAATTTAGCCCCAAACAAAACACAAACATGAACATCAGCGAATTACTGAAAAAACACAAAATATTGCCTGGCGAAACGCACCTCATCAATATTGGATGTGTGCAACTCTCAGCCACACGTGAGACCGAAGGCTGGCGGCTGATTACCACCGATAATTGTCCCGACGACGATATTCTTTTGAGCGAAGAAGCCACGCTCGCCGACTATTTTCAAACCGGGAAATCAAATTCTTTGTTGATTGCACCCGCGTTACCTGCCAAACCTTTGGTTTTTAAAGGAACCGGACTAAACGTTTTGCCAGGCCACAGTATCACTTTATTTCTGAAAATACCGCTGGCATTTCAGATTTATTTCTCAAAAATTCAGCCCGAAAATCTGCTGCGCGAAATATCCTATCAAAGACTTTCGAACACCTGGTTTGGCGAACCCGATGCTGGTGAACCTGCTTTTGCACTTGGCAGCGAGTATTATCTGAACATGGACGAAATCAAAATCAATGGTCTTGAAGCGATTTGCCCGGTAAATATTAAAAACAGTTCGAACACAATTTTAATGGTGCAGCGGCTGATTATCCGTACTGAAAATATTACGTTGTACAAAAACGAGGATAAAATTGTGACAAGCCTGGTTCAGATTGAACACAAAGGCGATGAAGAGACAGGTTCGGTAGAATACCGTTATTCAAAAATCTACGATGGCGAGAAACAGGAAATCTTAGCAAGTCCGCGCAACACATCAGGCAATAGCCTGCTAAATATCAACTTCCATTTTATTAAAAACATTTACAGAAGCGAATAATGAACTTTGACTGGACAAAATATTTTAATGCTGAAACGATTGAAAAGGCGCTGAGAATTGGCATCATCCTGGTGGTTGGTATTGTAATTATCACTTTGCTTGGATTGATGTTGAAAAAGGTGCTCCCGCCAAAACTTTCGCAACAGCGAAAAATGATAATCAGCCGCTTTGTGCGGTATTCGGCAATAGTGATTCTTTTCACAGTGATTATTGCGGAGTTGAAAATTGATATGACTGCCGTTTTCGGAACTGCCGGTGTTATTGGTATTGTTGTGGGTGTTGCTTCCCAAACCAGCATCGGGAACATTGTCAGCGGCTTTTTTATGGTTTCTGAAAAACCATTTGAAATTGGAGACCAGATTCGCATTGGCGACAAAACCGGCGTGGTGCACAGCATCGACCTGCTTTCGATTAAAATAAAAACCTTCGATAACCTGTTACTCCGAATACCAAATCAAACGGTGATTTCGAGCGAAGTTATCAATGTTACCCGTTTTCCGGTGCGCCGACTCGATTTTGATATCAGTGTGGCTTACAAAGAAAATCTTGAAGTGGTAAAACAAACACTCGAAGAAATCGCCAAGCGCAACCCGCTTTGTTTGGACGAGCCTGAGCCAATCATTGTATTCAAAGCTTTCGGCGATAGCGGCATTAACATTCTTTTTGGCGTTTGGTTTGAGCGCACCAACTACCTTAAAGTAAAAAACACAGTTTTTATGGAAATCAAGGAAGTTTTTGAGCAAAAAGGCATTGAAATTCCATTCCCGCACATCAGCCTTTACGCGGGTGAAGCTACAAAACCGTTTCAGGTTGAAATAAAAGAAAAAGTGTAAAAAATTTAGCCACAGACCTGTCTGCTGTAGTCAGGTTCATGGATTAAAAAAAATACATTGCTGTAGTGCGAACAAAATGACTTAGATTAGATTGCTTCGTTACACTGCCAATGACAGATTTTAAAAATAAGACCCTGAAACAAGTTCAGGGTGACGTTCTGATATACATTGTTAGTTAGAACGTCATGCCGAATTCATTTCGGCATCTCCCTGTCATTCCCTCATTATTCCCAATAAGATTGGGTGAAGCCCCGCAAAGACAGGCTTTTGATGAGAATTATTAGGGGTAAAGTAAGTTGTTTGCGTGCAACGCGAAGCGATCCAGGCTTAACCAGATGGTAGCGACTCAATCTGTGAATTTATGCCATTCATAAACAAAAAGGAACTGCCTTCCGACAGTCCCTTTTCCAATATCTGTAAATCTAAATTTTTATTTCAATCCGCGTTTTTCTAGCAGTGGCTCAATCGATGGGTCTTTGCCACGGAAGTTGCGATACACATCCATTCCTTCGGCAGCGCCCGATTTGGCCAACAACTCCCTGAATTTGGCAGCAAGTTCAGGATTAAACAGGTCGCCCGATTCTTTAAATGCGTTGAAAGCATCAGTGTCGAGTACAGCAGCCCACAAATAAACATAGTAACCAGCCGAGTATCCACCTGAAAAAGTATGTGAGAAATAAGTACTCCGATAACGTGGAATAAACTCGGGAATTAATCCGATTTTATCCATCGATTCTTTTTCGAAGGCACGCACATCGGCTATCTCAGGATTCGGCGTTGTATGGTAATCCATATCGAGAATTGATGCAGCCACATATTCTCCGGTAGTAAAGCCCTGGTTAAAAGTGCCGCTTTTTTCCAATTTTTCAATCAGTGCATCAGGAATTACTTCGCCGGTCTGATAATGTTTTGCATAAACTTTCATTACTTCTGGTTCCGCTGCCCAGTTTTCCATAATTTGCGATGGCAATTCAACAAAATCACGTGGCACGCTGCGGGCAGTGCGGTCGTACAAACCATCGGCAAACAGTCCGTGCAGCGCGTGGCCAAATTCATGGAAGAAAGTTGTAACTTCATCAAAACTCAGCAAAGCAGGCGTATCGCCAGCAGGTCGTGTAAAGTTCATCACAATCGAACCAATTGTGGGTACGCGTTCGCCATTGCGGTAAGTGGCACTGCGGAAAGCAGTTGACCATGCTCCCACTCTTTTACCATCGCGCGGATGGAAATCCATATACAAAACACCCAGAAACGAACCATCAGCTTCCTGAACTTCATACGCTTCAGCTTCAGCATGATAAGTTGGCAGGTCATCGCGCTTAATAAACTTCAACCCGTACAGTTTTTCAACTACGTAAAAAATTCCGGCTTTGGCATTGTCGAGACTGAAATACGGTTTCACCTCGTTTTCGTCGAGGTTGAATTTCTGTAATTTCAGCTTTTCGTTGTAATACCACCAGTCCCACGAAGCCAGTTTAAATTTGCCGCCTTCTTTGTCGATAATGGTCTGCATTTCTTTTACATCCTGTTTGGCCATGTTCAGCGCAGGTTCCCATATTTTCAGTAGAAAATCGTAAACCGCCTGTGGCGTTTTTGCCATGTTAATATCAATCTGGTATTCAGCAAAATTGTTAAAGCCGAGCAATTTGGCACGTTCGTCGCGCAGTTTTACAATTTTTTTGATGATTTCCTTGTTATCAAATTCATTGTCGTTGTCGCCGCGCATAAAATAACCACGGTAAAGCTTCTCGCGTAGGTGGCGGTTTTGTGCGTAGGTTAAAAATGGCAGCATACTCGGTTTTGCCAGTGTGAAAACCCATTTTCCTGAATCGCCTGTTTTTTGCGCATCCATTGCTGCACGGGCAATTACATCGGCCGAAAGACCTGCAAGGTCAGCTTCGTTTTCAACTACAAGTTTGAAATTTTTATTGGTTTCGGCTAAAAGATTTTCACCAAAATTCAAACTGAGTTTTGATAATTCTGTATTAATTGCCTTTAATTTTTTCTGATTTTCAGGCGTAAGGTTGGCACCGTTGCGTTCAAAATCCTGGTAGAATTTTTCAACCACGCGAATTTGCTGTTCTTCCAATCCCATTTCATTGCGTTTTTCATAAACAGCTTTTATGCGTTCAAAAAGCTTCGGGTTCATCGACATATTGTCGCGGTGAGCAGTCATCATCGGCGTAATTTCGCGCGCTGCAGCCTGCATTTCGTCGTTGGTATTTGCTCCGTTCAGCGGGCCAAAAACACCGCTTACCTTGCTCAATAGGTCGCCCGATTTGTCGTAGGCAAGAATTGTGTTTTCAAAATTTGGAGCCTCTGTATTATTTACAATGGCGTCAATTTCGGCCTGTTGCTGTTTAATTCCTTCCTGGATTGCCGGAAGAAAATGCTCTGTTTTAATTAATTCGAAAGGTGGCACACCAAAAGGTGTAGTCCACTCGGTAAAAAACGGATTGTCCATATTCAATGTGGTTTCCTTTGTTTGTTTTTTGCACGAGGATAAAAATATTCCCGCAACAAAAATGATAATCAGCAGTTTTTTCATTTAATCATGTTTTAAAATGTATGTTTTGCAGCGAAAATAACCTTTTTGACCTAACCGGAAGGTTACAAAAATCACATTTTTTATGTGAAGGTTAAGTTCGAATTTCCCCGTTATTAATTCCCCTGAAAAAATACTTACTTTTGGCACGTTTTAAACCGAAAGTAAAGTACCGACAATGAACATATCTTATTCCTGGTTAAAAGATTACATCGACATTGACCTGTCACCCGAAGAAATTGCCAAAATACTTACCCAAATCGGGCTTGAAGTTGGTGGAATTGAAGAAGTTGAAACTGTGAAAGGCGGCATGAACGGCCTTGTAATCGGCGAAGTGGTTACCTGCGAGCCGCATCCGAATTCCGACCACCTGAGCAAAACCACGGTGAATATTGGAACCAGCGAACTGTTGCCCATTGTTTGTGGTGCGCCAAATGTGGCAGCCGGACAAAAAGTGGTGGTTGCCACCGTGGGAACCACCATGTACATGGGTAAAGATGAGTTCATGATTAAAAAATCAAAAATCAGGGGCGAGGTTTCCGAAGGGATGATTTGTGCAGAAGACGAAATCGGAATCGGAACCGACCACGCCGGAATTATTGTTCTGCCTGAAAATACGCAGGTTGGAATGCCGTCCAAAGATTATTACAATATTCAATCGGACTGGTGCATCGAAGTTGACCTCACACCCAACCGCATCGACGCTGCCTCGCACATTGGCGTTGCCCGCGATTTGGCTGCATACCTCAGAAATACAATTGAGCAAGGCTACAAAAAACCATCGGTTGACGCATTTAAATTGGATAACCACAACCTCGAAATTCCGGTTGAAGTAAAAAATCCGGAAGCCTGCCCGCGTTATTCGGGAGTAACAATTTCGGGAGTAACAATAAAAGAATCGCCCGAGTGGCTGAAACGCCGCTTAAAAACTATCGGTTTATCGCCTATCAATAATGTGGTTGATGTTACCAACTACGTTTTGTACGAAACAGGCCAGCCGCTTCATGCTTTTGATGCAGATGAAATTAAAGGCGGTAAAGTGGTTGTAAGCACACTGAACAGCGGGACAAAATTTGTGACGCTCGATGGTGTTGAACGTTCGCTGAACGAAAATGACCTGATGATTTGCAATACCGAAGACGGCATGTGTATCGGGGGAGTTTTTGGCGGACTTACTTCGGGTGTAAAAGATTCAACCACCAATATTTTTCTTGAGAGCGCCTGTTTCGACCCGGTTTTTATTCGCAAAACCGCCCGCCGTCATGGACTGAACACCGATGCATCGTTCCGTTTTGAACGCGGAACCGACCCGAATGGCGTAATTTACGCGCTGAAACGTGCAGCTATGCTCATTAAAGAAGTGGCCGGCGGTACAATTTCATCCGAAATTGTGGATATTTATCCCGAACCCATCGGCCTTTTTAAAGTTGAGGTAAGTTTTGCCAATATCAAACGATTAATTGGCAAAGAACTTGGCAAAGACACCATAAAAAATATTCTGGATTCGCTTGAAATCGGTATCGAAAACGAAACCGAAACAGGACTTTCGTTGCTGGTTCCACCTTACCGGGTTGATGTGAAACGCGAAGCCGATGTGATTGAGGAAATCCTCAGGATTTACGGCTACAACAATGTGGAAATTCCGACTCAGGTAAATGCCTCGTTACAAACAGCCGAAAAACCCGACCCCAACCAGGTACGGAATCTGGTTGCCGAAATGCTTACCGCACAGGGATTTAACGAAATATGGTCGAACTCGCTCACAAAAGCAGGATATTACGAAGGATTAAACCAGTACGGCGATGCACAAACGGTTAAGCTGCTCAATCCGCTCAGTGCCGATCTGAACGGAATGCGCCAGACATTGCTTTTTGGCGGACTTGAATGTGTTGCTTTCAACGCCAATCGCCAGAATAAAAGTCTCAGAATGTTCGAGTTCGGAAACTGCTATTTCTTTAAGGGAACCGAACTGAAAGACCACCCCGAAAAAAATTATCGGGAAGAAGAACACCTCGGATTGTTTGTTACCGGAACGAAAGAAAACGAAAGCTGGAGCGGAAAACAACAACCCACTTCGTTTTTCAGTCTTAAAACTTATGCTGAAAACATTTTGAAACGGCTTGGCTTTTCAACCGACCAAATGCAGATTTCGGAAGTTGCCAACGAACTTTGGTCTGAAGGATTAAGTTACAGTTTTAACAACAAACATTTGCTCAACCTGGGTATTGTGGCAAAAAAATGGCTGAAGAAATTTGATATCGAAAACCCGGTTTATTACGCCGATTTTGACTGGGACAGCATTTCGATTTTGCACAAAAAGCACAAAGTACTTTTCGAAGAGTTGCCGAAATTCCCGGCTGTCCGCCGCGATTTGGCTCTGCTCATCGACAAGTCGGTTAAATTTAGCACGATAAAAGAACTGGCTTATCATACCGAACGGAAAATTCTGCGTGAAGTAGATTTGTTCGATGTTTATGAAGGAAAAGGAATTCCGGATGGTAAGAAATCGTATGCAGTGAGTTTTATCCTGCGCGACGACAAAGCCACGCTGAACGACAAACTCATCGAAAAAACCATGCAAAAGCTGGTGGAAACCTATAAAAGGGAGATTGGCGCTGAACTAAGGTAGATAATTCTTGTTTTCATAAGAAAAGTGAGATGAACAGAAATGAGTTAATAAAAGATACGCTGGAAAAAATTGAAAGACTTCCCGATTTTGAAATTGAGGAAGTCAATGATTTTGCGGGCTTTTTATTAAGTCGGCTTGATGACAAAATTCTGGTTGAGGGGATTCAGAAATTGAGTTCTGATTCTAAAACATTTGAATACCTGAACCATGAAGAAAACTTGTATTCGGTAAATGATATTAAAGAGAAATACGAGTGATTAAAGGAGACATCGTTTTAGTGCCTTTTCCGTTTACTGACCTCACAGGAAATAAATGGAGGCCGGCATTGGTACTGATTTCAACAAAAACTGATGTCACAGTTTGCTTTATAACTACACAATTTCAACAAGCCGAAAGCACTGATATTCAAATCAACCCATCTGATTTAAACGGGATTAAAAAGGAATCTTTGCTGAGGTTAAGCAAATTCGCAACCATTGATAAAGGTATAATTCCGGGGAAAATCGGAAATCTTGAACCTGAATATATTAGTTTTCTGAATAAAAGATTGATTAAAATACGTCAATTGCAATAGAAAGCACATTGCAAAACAACATGCAAAATCACCTGAAAGGAATTATTTACGCCTCCATCACTGCCCTTTTTTGGGGAGTGCTGGCTATTGTTTTAAAGATAATTGACGACAAAGTTGAACCCATCACCATTGTTTGGTTCAGGTTTTTGCTGGCTTTTCTTATTCTGGCGGGTTGGCAGGCTGTAAAAAATCCCGCTTCCTTCCGTACGCTCATTCGTCCACCGGTTTTACTGGTTATTGCCACACTCGCGCTTACCTGGAATTACATCGGTTTTATGATGGGAATTCACTACACAACACCAAGCAACGCCCAGCTTTTTATTCAAACCGGACCTATTTTGCTTGCGGTTGCCGGCATTGTTTTTTTCAGGGAAAAAATCTCACGTTTGCAAATCATCGGTTTTGTGATTGCAATGGCTGGAATGGCTTTTTTTTACCGCGACCAATTGGTTGCATTTTTCGATGTTCAACAAAAATATAATCTGGGTGTAATTCATCTTTTAATTGCCGCAGTTGCCTGGGCACTTTATGCGGTGTTGCAAAAAAAACTGGTTCTGAAGCTGGATATTCAAAGTCTGAACCTGTTTATTTTCGGGTTGCCGGTACTCATTTTATTGCCGTTTGTAAATTTTGGTTCACTACAACATCTCGATACTACAACCTGGTTGTTGTTATTATTTGGTGGAATAAATACGTTGCTTTCCTACACAACACTTTCAAAAGCATTACAACTTATCGAAGCCAGCAAAGTGAGTATCATCATTATCATGAACCCAATTATCACCTTTGTTACAATGGGAATTCTCACGCAAATGAATGTGAAGTGGATTACACTTGAAAGATTTTCCGGGTTATCAATAATCGGAGGAATTCTGGTTTTAACAGGAGCAGTTTTGGTAGCCAAAAAACAAAAACAACGCTGAAGTTTGTATCTTTCCTGTCAGATTTTAAACTGACACAGATGAAACTCAAAATTACTGTAAAAAACCTTTTTCCTCATTTACACATTCACTCATTCACTCATTTACTGTTTGCTATTTTGCTCCTCGCTTCCTGCCAACCAGAACAAAGCAAAATCATAACCGTTACCGGAGAAATCCCTGCATCAGCAATTGGAAAAACCTTGCACCACGAGCATTTGCTCGTCGATTTTATTGGTGCCGACAGCACGGGTTACCACCGCTGGAACCGCGACAGCGTGGTGGAAAAAGTGCTTCCCTATTTGCTCGAAATCAAAGCGCTGGGCTACAAAACCCTGGTTGAATGCACCCCCGCTTATCTTGGCCGCGACCCATTGTTACTGAAAACACTTTCTGAAAAATCGGGGATTCAGATTATCACAAACACCGGCTATTACAGCGCTGTGGGCGGAAAATTCATTCCAAAACATGGTTTTACAGAAACCGCTCAACAGTTGGCCGACCGCTGGATAGCTGAAGCAAAAAACGGAATCGAAGGAACCGGAATTTATCCCGGTTTTATCAAAATTGCAGTTGAACGTGCTCCCTTGCAGGAAATAAACCGAAAAGTGGTGGAAGCCGCCTGTATCGCACACAAAGCCACTGGATTAACCATCATGTCGCACACCGGACCAGCAGTTCCTGCTTTCCAGGAAATCGAAATTCTGAAACAGTACGGCGTTCATCCTTCGGCGTTTATCTGGACTCACGCCAACAACGAAAAAGACTGGGGCAAAATCATCGATGCTGCAAAAATGGGTGTTTGGATTGCCTTCGACAAATTCGAACAAAAAGAAACCGAAAGTTTTTCAGATTTTGCACTGCTGATGAAAAAGGAAGGCGTGTTGAATCGTTTACTTTTTTCGCACGATGCCGGCTGGTACGACCCGATGAAACCCGATGGCGGAACTTTCAGGGATTTTACGGCAATCGAAAAATTTCTGATACCGGCACTTCAACAAAAAGGATTTTCGGAAAAGGAAATCAGCCAGATTTTTGAGTTGAATACAGCAGAAGTTTTCTCAGTAAAAGTCAGGCTGGCAGAGTAAATCATTATTCAAACTTAAAATCCACAACAATAATCTCCGACTTCCCGGTTGTTTTTACGGGTGGTCCCCACAACCGCAGCCCGCTGGTTACAAAAAAATGCGTGTTGACCTTTTGTTTGTAGCCCCAGCCCAGTTCGTACATACTTTTTATAATGAAGTTGAACGGAAACAACTGACCATTGTGTGTGTGCCCTGAAAATTGAGCATTTACAGATGTCTTACTCACTTCTTCAAGTTGAGTTGGCCGGTGGTCAAGCATCAAAATGGGCAAATTTGGGATGTTGTCGCCAAGAATTTCCTGTACTGTTTTGCGTTTTCCGAAGTGTTCGTCAATGCGACCGGCCACAACAAAACTATCGCCAACCTGCGCAATCGAATCATTCAGCAAAACTATTCCTGCCTGTCTGAAGAAAGCACCGTCGGTGTGGCCGCGATAAAACTCATGATTTCCCAAAACACCAAAAACACCAAAACGCGGGTTTATTTCTTTCAGCAAACCGGTAATTTTCTCCAGTTCAGGATGAATGTTTTTGTCGTCCACAATGTCGCCACCATAAAGCATCAAATCGGGGTTCAGGCTTTTCACTTCTTCAACATATTTTTCGATAAAGGAAACCGGGACTCCGGAATGAATATGAAAATCGGCAATAAAAGCAACACGCAGCTTTTCAAGGTTCGAATTTTTACGTGGAACAGAAACCTCGTATAGAGTAACTTGTGTATTATTCAGGTTGATAACACCACCAATAACCACAAGCACAGAAAGCACTGATATTCCGATTAATGTGTAAAATTTGTAATCAAATGTTTGTCTTAATGCAAGTGAAACCCACTGAGGAAAATAATTGACCAGTAAAAACAAATCGTAAACCAAAACCGCCAGGAAAACATAGAGAAAAAAAGGCAGTAAATAACCTGAAATTTGCCCTAGAATTTTTTGAAACAGGTTGTTGGCCGAAGTCATAAAAGATCCGGATAACGGAATCATCAGAAAAAGTATCAAAAAAATAACCGTGAAAAGAATTTTGTACCCCGGCATAATAAACAGCCGGTTGATTCTGAGGTACAGGTAAGTACCCGGTATTAGTAACGTAAGAAGGATAAATAATCGGAACATTGTTTCTAAAATTTTCTGTGGCTAAAAAATACAACTGTCAAATTCAACACATAAGTAACTGAAAAGTTGCAGTGATTACAAAAGCCTTAAAAATACAAAAGCCCTCCATCGCAATGATGAAAGGCTTTTGTGGGGAGTGATGGATTCGATATTTGCAATAATTAAAAATCATACAACATCAATAATTTACCCGAAAATCAACTTTAAAGCAATGATATACAATTTTTTGTATATTATAAACCATTGCATTTAATTTTATTTAATTTCAATTTATTGCGGTTATGTTGTGCAATATTATTAACTTGCACAACGAACATATAAATTTGATAGCATGGCATCAATTAAGGCATTCATCAGAACAACCTCTAAAAAAGCAGAAAAAGTCAAAGTCCGGTTCCGGTTAAGTGATGGCAGGAACATGCAGTTGTTTCACAAGTCGGAAATTGAAGTTGAACCCGATTATTTCGATGAGAAAAATCAAATTATCAAAGCCAAAGTAATTTACCCGAAGGATAAGCGTACAAAGTTTGACAATGGTGTTGCCGACCGTAAAAAACTGATTCGGGAAATTTACGACGAAACACCAGGTTTAACATCCGAATTACTTGATTTGAGAATCGACCAGAAATTACACCCCGAAAAATATATTCAGGAAGAGGAAAACAAGCCAAAAACCTTCTTTGATGTTTATGATTTGTTTGTTTACAGTTACAGGGGAACTGAGAGAATGAAACAACATTTCAGGTCTGTTAAACGTATTTTGCAGCGATATGAACTATTCAAACAAAAATCAACACCATCATTCACTTTTACTTTCGAAGTCATAAATACCGAACTTCTCAGGGATATTGAATCATTCATTCATATCGAACATACATTATTTGTAAAACACCCCGATATTTATATTGCAGTCCCTGATAGCAGACCGCCGAAACAAAGAGGGCGAAACCGGACTAACAAAATTTTCCAATATTTACGGACCGTCATTCGCTGGGCGATTGAAGAAAACCAGACAACAATTAAAATTTTGCCCAAATTCAACATCGCTGAGAATATTTACGGAACACCATTCTATATAACAATAGAAGAACGAAACAACCTGTATAGTTTCAACCTTTCAGCCCGGCCACAATTAGCCATTCAGAGGGATATTTTTATTTTTCATTGCCTGATAGGTTGCCGTGTTGGCGACTTGCTTAAAATGAAGAAAAACAGCATTATTGACAATGCAGTTGAGTACATACCCCGAAAAACAAAGGAAGGCCGCCCTGTTACGGTTCGTGTTCCGTTAAATTCAACGGCCAAAGAAATAGTAAACCGATATGCTGATAGAGAAGGAGATTCATTATTCCCATTTATTTCAGAGCAGAAATACAACCTTGCAATTAAGGATTTTTTTAAATTGGCAGGATTAACACGATTAGTAACCGTCATCAATCCCACAACAGGAGATGAAGAAAAGCGACCATTAAACGAAATTGCTTCGTCGCATATTGCCCGCAGAACGTTCGTAGGGAACCTATACAAAAAGGTAAAAGACCCAAATTTAGTGGGCGCTTTATCAGGCCACAAAGAAGGCAGCCGGGCATTTGCACGATATCGGGATATTGATGAGGAAATGAAAACTGATTTGGTAAACCTGCTTGAAAAATAAACAGCCAAATTGAAATGAAAAATAAACACTATAAGAAGTTTTTAGAGTTATTTAAATTCCTGAATGAAGCAGCTTTGATTATCTGCAAAACACTAAATGGACACTGTTCAAATAAGTGTGTCAAATTAAAGATTAATAACTTTTAATTTGGCAAAATGAAAAGAGAATCAAGTTTTGATTTTGAAGGATTTGAGAAAGAAGCCATTGAGCGCCTCAAAGAAGGGGC
>JBFXFM010000069.1:0-20556 GCA_050179035.1 Draconibacterium sp.
CTCAACGATAGTAAAACCCGATTTCTTTCTCATAATCTGAAATTTTTGTTGTTAATAATCTCGGAGTATAGAAAGAATCGGGTATTTTTGAAAGAGCTATCCCGCAACTGCGGGATTTAGTTCAACAGCAAATATAAATAATTACGGTTTCGGTGCGGATAATCAACATTATCACCCGCATCAGCCACTGTACTTTTCGACAGGAAAGTACCCCGCATTCCACAATTAATCATATTTGCGGAACGATATAATCAAGATTTATTGTGACATCTTTCAAACTTTCTTGCTTCACACAATTTTCATATCGATACCCGCAAAATACATCCCAAGAATTACAAGGCCAACCACAATACGGTACCAGCCAAAAACTTTAAAACCATGTTTGGTCAGAAACCCGATAAAGAGTTTGATGGCAAGCAATGCAACCACAAAAGCCACAATGTTACCAACGGCTAAAACCTGAATATCGTGCGATGTAAATCCTGTTTCCGATTGATAAATCTTTAAAAGTTTGTATGATGTTGCGGCAAACATGGTTGGAACAGCAAGAAAAAAAGAAAATTCAGCTGCAGCTTTCCGGGTGAGTTTTTGCGTGAGTCCGCCGATAATGGTTGCCGCCGAGCGCGAAACCCCGGGAATCATAGCAATCACCTGAAAAACACCAATAATGAAAGCGCTTTTCAGGTTGGGTTCGCTATCGGGATTTTTTTCGTTTTGCTCAAAAATTTTGTCCACAAACAAAAGGAAGATTCCACCCAATAAAAGCGTTACCGCCACCACAATCACATTCTCAAGCAGCATGTCGATGTAATCGCTGGCTAAAAAACCAATAATTGCGGCAGGAATAAACGCCACAAAAAGTTTGACATAAAAATCGATGGATTTTAAAAACCGCTTCCAGTATAAAACCAAAACCGATAGAATAGCGCCGAACTGAATGATTACAGTGAAGTTTTTTACAAACGGATTTTCGGCAATACCCAAAACCGACGAACCAATAATCATGTGTCCGGTTGACGAAACCGGCAGAAATTCTGTAAGTCCTTCGATAATGGCCAGTATGACGGCTTGAAAGATGCTCATGTTATTTATTTTGGTGCGTTAAAATTAGCATTAGTTTTTCTTCAGAAATAAAAAAGGGAAAAACCTTTTACGTGATTTTTCCCTTTTCGATACCCGGATTTTGAATAGAAAATTAAACAAGACCCGAGAAACCCATAAAAGCCATGGCAAGAATACCGGCTGTAATTAATGCAATCGGAATTCCTTTCATTCCTTTTGGCGTATTTGAAAGTTCGATTTGCTCGCGGATACCGGCAAAAATAATCAGTGCAAGTGCAAAGCCAACGGCTGTGGCCATTGTAAACACCACCGACTCCATCAGGTTGTACTCTTTTTTAATCACAAGAATAGCTACCCCTAACACCGCACAGTTGGTGGTAATTAGCGGCAGGTAAATTCCCAATGCCTGGTACAATGCCGGACTTGCTTTTTTGAGAATGATTTCGAGCATCTGTACCAAAGACGCGATTATCAGAATAAAACTTATGGTTTGAAGAAACGCCAGATTCAGCGGTACAAGTACATATTGCTGAACGAGAAACGTAACTATTGTTGCCAGTGTCATCACAAAAAGCACCGAAGCGCCCATGCCGATTGCCGTTTCAATTTTTGTACTTACCCCCAGAAACGGACAAATGCCGAGGAACTGGGCCAGTACAATGTTATTGACCAGAATGGCTGATATAAGTATGATTACATATTCCATGATATCCGGTTTACGATGTTTTGTTTAATTTTTTCAGTAATGCGATTAAAAATCCGAGGGTGATAAACGCTCCCGGAGCGAGGATAAAAATGAGAATGCCATCGGCGGTTTCGTTGATAAACTTAAACCCGAAAATCGACCCGGCACCCAGCATTTCGCGGATACCGCCCATCAGAACAAGCGCCATTGTAAACCCTAACCCCATTCCCGCTCCATCAATTGCAGATGATAAAATCCCGTTTTTTGCAGCAAAAGCTTCAGCACGGCCAAGTACGATACAGTTCACCACGATAAGAGGAATGAAAATCCCCAACTGACTTGATAACCCCGGCGTGTAAGCTTGCATGAGCAAATCGACGATGGTAACAAAACTGGCAATTACCACAATAAATGCCGGAATTCGTACTTTATCGGGGATAAAGCCTTTTACCATGGATATAAAAATATTTGACATGAAAAGCACAAAAGTGGTGGCAAGCCCCATACCCAGCCCATTTATGGCTGAAGATGTAACTGCAAGGGCAGGGCAGGTTCCGAGCAGCAAAACCAAAATGGGGTTTTCGCGGAAAAATCCTTTGGTGAAATTATTTACCTGGTTCATTGTTTTTTAGCTGTTTTAAAGGTTGAATAAGCGCGGTTAACGGCATCGCAATAGCCACGGCTGCTGATGGTTGCAGCAGTAATGGCATCAACAGTACCGCCATCTTTTTTTACTTTCAGTTGTTCGCCCGGAATGTCGGCCAGCTTTATTCCTTTAAACTGGTCCTTAAAGCCTGGCAGCGCCATTTTTGTTCCCAATCCGGGTGTTTCTTTATGCTCAAGAACTTCGATATTACTGATTGCTCCTTCGGGCGTAAAACCCACCATCAGTTTAAAACGTCCGCTGAACCCATTGTCGGTGTATGTTTCAACTGCATAGCCGGAGTTTTCGGCACCCTGAATAAGTGTGTATAACCTGATGCTGTCTTTTCCTGTTTCGGGCATCACTGTGGTATCGGTCATTGTTTCAAATTCAGGAATAACCATTTTTATGGCATTGTTTGTTTTTGCAATCTGCGATGCTTTTATTGGTTCGGCAGTAACCGAATAAACCAGTGCCAGCGCTGCACCTGCAACAGCAGTGATAACTGCCAGCGCCATTGCCATATTTTTAAAAGTCGATTCTCTTTTGGCCATAATTTAAACCTTTTTCGATTCTCTAATTACTTCGCCAAACCGTTTTGGTTTGATGTACCGGTTCAGCAGCGGAACCATCGCATTCATGATGAGGATGGCAAACGAAATTCCTTCGGGGTAGGCTCCGAAAAGCCTGATAAGAATAGTGAGCACGCCAATTCCGATACCAAAAATGATTTGTCCTTTGGGTGTCATCGGCGACGAAACCATATCTGTGGCCATATAAATGGCGCCCAACATCAGTCCTCCCGACAACAAATGATAAACAGGATTGATATACAATTCAGGGTTTACCAGCCAGAAAATTCCAGCTAACAAAACTGCCGACCCGATTACCGAAACCGGAATATGCCATGTGATTACTTTTGTGATGAGGAGATAAATACCGCCTAAAAGAAGCAGCAGTGCCGAGATTTCACCCAATGACCCACCCATAATTCCGAGAAAAAGGTCGGATGGAACCGGCAGTTTTGATACAATTTCTGAAACCGGAACTCCGTTATTCAGCGCTTCTTTAATGATGCCGAGCGGGGTTGCGCCAGTAACTGCATCAACGCCGCTTTGGTTGGTAACCGGCCACGAAGTCATTTGCACCGGAAATGAAATCAGCAAAAATACACGGCCTACAAGCGCAGGGTTAAAAATATTACTGCCCAATCCGCCAAATGGCATTTTGCCAAAAGCGATTGCAGCAAAAGCTCCCACGATGATTATCCACCAGGGTAAATTAGCCGGCACGTTAAAGGCAAGCAAGATTCCTGTCACCAACGCCGAACCATCGGTAACCGATGGTTTTACTTTTAGAAGGTATTTTTGAATGAGATATTCAAAAGCCAGGCAGGCAACCACTGCGATGGCAGTTACACGCAGCGCATCAATTCCAAATACAAAAGCCGACCACAGTAGCGCCGGAATCATGGCATACACCACCCGCAACATGATTTTCTGTGTTGTATCGGCCGAGTGAATGTGTGGCGATGGTGAAACTGTAAGTAATTTGCTCATTATCTTTTCAGTGAATTTTGTTTAAGTTTAAAGTTCCGGGTTTCAAGTTTCAAGCTCCAAAATACAAAAATCAAATCCCATTATCGAGTATCAATTTTCGTACATACAGTTCCTTTCACAATCCCCCAATCTCCATTTATTTCTTATCAAGTATCAAGTATCCAGTATCCAGTATCCAGTATCCAGTATCATTTTTTTCTCGAACGCATAATCACGCCCACTTTTGCTTTCCCAAACCTGATGTAATCGAGGAGTGGACGGTTTGATGGGCAGGTGTAACTACACGAGCCACATTCAATGCAATCCATCACACGCTCGTTTTCAGCCCTGTCGAAAATCTGTTTTTCGCTTAAAGTCATCAGGAGGTATGGTTCCAGACCCATCGGACAAACCGAAACGCAGCGTGAGCAGCGAATACAATCAATATATTCCGGTCGGTTGGCTGTTTTTTCGTCCAGTATCAAAATTCCTGAAGTTCCTTTGGTTACAGGCACATCAACCGATGCCAGTGCTTTTCCCATCATTGGGCCGCCGCTGATGATTTTTCCTGTGTTTTCGGGCATGCCACCGGCAGCTTCAATCAGTTCCGAAGTTGGCGTACCAATCCGAACCTTAAAATTTGAAGGTTTTTTAACACCCTTGCCAGTTACTGTAACCACACGTTCAAAAAGTGGTTTGTTTTTCTGAATGGCTTCGTAAACAGCGAAAGCTGTTCCCACATTGCTAACCACTGCGCCAACGGCAATCGGTAGGCCCCCTGAAGGAACTTCTCTTCCGGTAACTGCCTTAATCAATTGTTTTTCACCTCCCTGCGGATATTTTACTTTTAGCGGAACAATCTCAATTCCTTTATAACCTTTGGCTTTATCGGTTAAAAGCTGAATAGCGTCGGGTTTGTTATTTTCAATCCCGATGGCAGCCTTTTCCACATTCATGGCTTTCATCAGCAATTGTGTTCCCACTATAATTTCGTCGGGTTTTTCGAGCATCAGCCGGTGGTCGCTTGTAAGGTATGGCTCACATTCAACCCCGTTAATCAGCAAAACTTTGGCTGTCATTCCCATTGGCGGAACGAGTTTTACATGGGTTGGGAATGTAGCACCGCCAAGTCCCACAATTCCGGCATCCTGAATTTTCTGGATTATCGCTTTGCCGTCAAGATCGGTGGTTTTTACAAGCGTTTCAGAGCGGTCAATTTCGTCCATCCATTCGTCGCCTTCAACATCGATAAAAATTCCCTGTTTTGTATAACCAGTTGAATCGGGTGCCACGTCAACCTTTTTTACTTTCCCCGAAACCGGTGCGTGAATATTGGTTGAAACAAAGCTGCTGCTTTTGGCAATGAGCTGACCAACTTTAACCGCATCGCCTTTATTAACAACAGGCGTTGCAGGAGCCCCGATGTGCTGTGCCACCGGAATAAAAACAATTTTGGGCAGCGGAAGCTGTTCAATTTTTGCGTTGGCCGAAATTTTGTTTTCGGGCGGATGTACACCGCCTATTTTAAACGTTTTAAGCATCCCGGATTTATTTTTCAGTGTTACACACTTCTTTTTCTTCAGTCACTATTTTCCGTGGCGGGAAATTGAGTTCGATTATCGAATTTGTTGGGCAAACCGAAACACATTTGCGGCAAAGCTTGCATTTGTCAGAATCGATAAAGGCCAGGTTATTTTCGATGGTAATTGCATCATATTTGCATTCCTTTTCGCATTTTCCGCAACCGATGCAAGCCACATCGCACGCTTTACGGGCAGTTGCACCTTTATCTTTGTTGCGGCAGGCAACCACAACTTTACGGTCTTTCGGGAATCGTTTTCTTAGTTCGATGAGATTTTTGGGACAGGCATCCACACATTTTCCGCAAGCCACACATTTGTCGTCGATAATCAGCGGCACTCCCAACCCGGCGCGCAGGTCAATGGCATCAAATTCACAAACATCAAAACAATCGCCATAACCAAGGCAACCCCACTGGCAATCGGTTTCGCCACTGTACACGGAGGCGGCTATAGCACACGTGGTTGCGCCATCATAAACACTTGTTTTTGGCCTGTGGTCGCAGGTTCCGTTGCAACGGATAAACGCTGTTCGCGGGTCTTTTTTCTCGGCTACCAGCCCCAGAATGTCGGCCACTTTTCCCATGGTTTCGTTGCCGCCAACGGGGCAGTTTAACGCCGACAAATCGGCGGCTTTCACACAGGTGTCGGCAAAAGCACGGCACCCAGCGTAGCCACAGCCGCCGCAATTGGCGCCTGGTAGTGCTTGTTCAACCTGGTCGATACGCGGGTCTTCGTACACATAAAATTTTTTGGCAACAAAAAAAAGAATCACAGCCGAAGTTGTTCCAATGATGCTGAGGATGGCAATGGTTAGTATAATGGTTGTGGTCATAAGTTCAGATATTTTCTTCTACTTCAAATTTGAAAACTTTTTTAAAAGTATTTCTGAAAAAATACAAAATTACATAGTATGGAACCAGAACACCGAGTGAAATCAAGCCACTAAGCAGTTCACTTACTGACAAAAGATTGGCAATAATCAGCGTTAAAAGCACCACAATAAACGGCATTCCATACCCCCAGAATACAGCGGCGTAACCCTGCGTTTGTTTAAAAACCACAGTAACAATTTCTCCGGGTGAATAGCTTTTGCTAAAACCCGTTACTTCAATTTCTTTGTCTTCAAAATCGGATGAGTTACAAGCACCTTTGGCATGACACGAAGCACAGGCTGACTGACTGACAACATTAACCAGCATGGCATTGCCGGTAACCGATTTTACAAAACCAATATGTCTGATGTCTGTTTCCGTATTCTTTAGTTTTGTTAATTCAGGATTGCAAAATTAACTTTTTAATCAAATGTCGATATGTCAAAATCCAGTTTTAATTTGAATTCAGCAATTTAGAAAAAGTCTAAATTTTAATTGTTTTCAAAGAATTTAATCAGAATTTTTTTGTTGTGATTCTGCACGGACAGAGTTTACATCCCACGCATAATCGCTGTCCTGGATTCCATATTCTTTCTCTGTTTCGAGTATTTCAGCTAATTGTTCCGAAAACCTGCGTGAATCCTGGATAAAATTGCTTTCGTCTTCTTTCCACGAGTGGTACAAATTATTAATCACTTGTTTTTCGTGATGTTTAAAAGTGCGGGTTGACCGGTAAGCTTCGTAAGGCGTAAATCCGAGATAAACCAGCGCTTTTTCACCCAAATCGGCAGCTGAACTAAATACTTCGTTTTGCACTGTTTCCACATTCTGCCTGAAGAATTCAAAGGTGTGATAAATATCTTTTGAACGGGCCATAATTTTCAGCCGTGGGTATTTCTTTCGCAGATAACCGGCAACTTTTATTGCATCATCGTATTCGGCCATACTTAGAATTATCAGCCGGGCGTTTTTTACACCAGCCTGTTCCAAAACCTGCGGACGGGTGACATCGCCATAAAAAAGGTTAAACCCGAATTTGCGAAGAACCTCAACATTTGTAGGGTTACTGTCGATAATGGTAACCTGAATTTTATGGGCAATCAATAACCTGCCTACAGCCAGTCCAAAGCGCCCAAAACCTGCAATTATTACAGGATTTTCGGCATTATCAACCCATTCGGGTTCGCGTTTGTTTTGTTTCCGCGATAAAATTGGAGCAACAGCTTTGTCGTTAAAAATCAGTAATAACGGAGAAATTGCCATCGAAAGGGTAACCGTCAGCATTAATAAGCCAGCAGTTTTTTCGTCGAAAAGCAGGCTTTGCTGCGAAAAGGAAATGAGTACAAAGGCAAACTCGCTCGACTGCGCCAACAGAAATGCAAACAGGTAATCGTACCCTTTCCGGAGTTTGAACAACCGGCCCAGCAGCACCAGTACAGCAAATTTTATCACTATCAGTAGTACAGTAAATCCAAGTATCATTGACGGATTTTCGAATAAAAGTTTAAAGTTGATGCTAGCCCCAACAGAAACAAAAAATAACCCTAACAGCAACCCTTTAAACGGGTCGATGGTGGTTTCGAGTTCGTGCCTGTATTCGTTGTTGGCCAAAACCACGCCGGCAAGGAAAGTTCCCAAGGCGGGTGAAAGCCCTATTTTATTCATCAGCAAAGCTATTCCAACCACAAGAAGCAGTGCCAGCGCGGTAAAAATTTCGCGCATTCCGGTTTCGGCCACCAGCCTGAAAATGTGCCGTGCGATGAATTGTCCGCCAACAATGATTACAGCAATTGAGGCGAAAATAATGAGTAACTGCAACCAGCCCGGCAGGGAAACAAAACCTGCAATTTCATTTAATTCCGATGCTGAAATGTTTACCGGCACGCCCATTGCCGCTAACAATGGAATAATTGCCAGAATGGGCACAACCGAAATATCCTGAAAAAGCAATACTGAAAATGCCGATTGCCCTGCTGTATTTTTCAGCAACCCTTTTTCGGTGAGAGTTTGTAAAACAATGGCTGTTGACGACAAAGCCAAAATCAAACCAATGCCAACCGCCCTGTTTATCCTGAACCCGAACAGCATTGCAAATGCTGCAATTACTAAAGCTGTGATTAACACCTGCAACCCGCCAAGACCGAAAATCGCCTTTCGCATTTTCCACAAAAGAGAAGGTTGCAATTCGAGCCCGATTACAAAAAGCATGAGCACCACGCCAAACTCGGCAAAATGCATCACCTTGTCGGTGTCGTAATTAATGAGTCCCAAAACATACGGACCTATGAGTACCCCGGCCAGCAGGTAACCGAGCACAGAACCCAATCCCAACTTTTTAGCCAGCGGAACCGAAATAACTGCGGCTGCCAGAAATATAAAAGCCTGAAAGAAAAACTCAGAATTATACATCTTTAAAGTTTGATATCGTTTAAATATTCAACCGAATGAAGGGCTGTACCATCAATCAATCCATCGCGAAGTGTCTGCATCAGCCTTTTATAGCCGGATGCTGCATTTACAATTTCTTCGGGTAAAATGGTGTGTGCACCGTGTACAACAAACGGAGGCAGATATTCCATCCGGCAAAGATTTGCCGATTGCCTGTAAGGAACCAGAAACTCGTTCATGGTAAAATGGTTACGGCCCCCGGCTGAATAAATTTCGCGGCGTCCGCCCGTCGTAATTACGCTCATTGCTTTTTTCCCTTCAAGCCTGCGGCCTTTTTCGCCATAGGCAAATCCGTGTTGCAGAACCAGGTCGAACCACTCTTTCAGCAAAGCTGGTCCGCTGTACCAGTAAAATGGGTGCTGCCACACAATAATGTCGTGTTCAAGCAGCAGTTGTTGTTCGGCAATAATATCGATGTAAAAATCGGGGTACTTCTCGTAAAGGTTGTTTACAGTAATGCCGGGCTCGTGCAGTACCGATTTAATCAAAACATTGTTAATCTTCGATTTATGAAGCGCCGGATGTGCAAACAGAATAAGTATTTTTTTCATTTCGAAGTACGTTCGTTCAACTGGTTCAAAATACTTATTTAAAGTGATTTTGCAATGAAAGCCAATAATTCAATTTGAAAAACTTTCAGAAATCAATATTCAGGATCAGGCCGGGAGTTTATTGTTTAATAAATGATTGGCAGCTAAACGTGAGAATGGATTTGCTTTTTTATTTGCTTTCAAACAATTTTAAAGTTGAGTTATATCCCAGTTCAAATAATTCGTCGGCATGAGTGCGGCTCAGAATTTCGTAACTGTCAATGTTTTCAGGTTCAATATAATGTGTTGTGTATTTGCGCACCTGTTTCATGTTGGCATTTACACTCATGTAAAAAGTGCGGGTGGCAATCTGTACTAGGTTTTTAAAATTTCCTTTTGGGTTGATGGGACTGATGTTGGAAACGATAATCTGTTCGCAATCGCGTTTCAGTGGTTCAATCGGGATATTGTCGAGCAGTCCGCCGTCAACAAAAAGATTTCCGTTCATTTCAACCGGTGCAAAAAGAATAGGGATTGAAGATGAAGCCAGCACTGTTTCGCCAAGCAATCCCGAGCTACGGTATTCCACTTCTCCTGAGTTGAGGTTCGAAACTGCAATAAACAGCGGTATTTCAAGTTCTTCAATGTTTCGTGCAGGAATTTCTTTACTGATTAATTCTTTTAATCCGTCGAGTTTCATCAGTCCGTCACGCGGAATCTGAAGTTTGGTATATTTAAAAAACGAGCCTTGTTTAAAAATTTCGAGTACATCGTGAGGTTTTTTGCCGGCTGCCAGAAAAGCACCTGCAATTGCTCCGGCACTCGCTCCCGAAATTACATCGGGGAAAATTTCTTTTTCGTGTAGTGCGGCGATAATACCGAGGTGGGCAAAGCCACGTGTTCCGCCACCACTAAGTACAAGTCCGGTTTTGTATTTCTTTTCGATTTCGCTCATTTCAATTTTCGTCGATGGTAAACCAATCGTTCATGAAATTTTGGTTCGTTGAGTGTTTTTTGTGTTGAAAAACATTCGAGCGAACAATGTGTTCGTAGTCGTTTTTGTAAACCCCGATATTTTCCACAATATCGTGCAGCGCTAAAATCATCTGTTCCACTTCGGCGTTGATCATGGTGGGGTGAAGGCTCCAGCGTATCCAGCCGGGTTTGTCGGAGAGGTCGCCGTGATTGATTTTATCAGTTATTTCCTGTGATTCTTCATATGAAACTTCTAACAGAAAATGCCCGTAAGTTCCGGCGCAGGCGCAACCACCACGGGTTTGAATCCCGTATTTGTCGTTTAATAACTGAACCACTAAATTATAATGGATATTTTCGATATAAAACGAAATTACACCCAATCGGTCGCGCACATTGTCGGCTAAAATCCGCAATCCTTTTATTTTATCAAGTCCGGCAAACGCCATTTCGAGCAATTCTTCCTCGCGTTTTCGGATATTTTCAATGCCCATCTGGTTTTTCAGTTCTAAACAAAGCGCGGTGCGGATTGATTGCAAAAACCCTGGCGTGCCGCCATCCTCGCGGGCTTCAATATCATCAACATATTTGTATTTCCCCCAGCGGTTGGTCCAGTCAACCGTGCCGCCGCCGGGATTATCGGGTACTTCGTTTTTGTACATCGAAGCATCAAAAATCAGAACTCCCGAAGAACCGGGTCCACCCAAAAATTTGTGAGGCGAAAACATAACTGCATCAAGTTTTTCCATGGGGTCGGCGGGGTGCATATTAATTTCGTCGTAAGGTGCCGAAGCGGCAAAGTCGATAAAACAAACGCCACCGTGTTCGTGCATAATTTTGGCCATTTCATAAAAGGGTGTTCGCACGCCTGTAACATTTGAGCACGCGGTAAACGCTCCTATTTTAAAGGGCCTGTTTTCGTACTCTTTTAAAACTTTTCTGAGGTTTTCGGTATTAATAAGCAGTCCTTCGCCGGGTTCAATCACCACCACATCGGCATTGGTTTCGTACCACGAGGTCTGGTTGGAGTGATGTTCCATGTGGGTGATAAAAACCACGGGGCGCTCGCGTTCGGCAACACAACCTTTGTGGGTTATTTTTCCACAATATTTCAGGCCAAGAATGCGCTGAAATTTATTAATAACGTCGGTCATTCCTGAGCCGGAAGTGATTATCACATCGTTGGGGCCGGCATTTACATGCTTTTTTATGAGCTGGTGCGATCTCAGATAAGCTTGTGTCATCCGTGCACCTGTTTCGCTGGTTTCGCTGTGGGTGTTGCCCACAAAAGGCCCTATTTCTTCAATTATTTTTCTTTCTATCGGACCATACAAACGGCCGCTGGCAATCCAGTCGGCATACACAATTTTCTGCTCGCCGTAAGGCGAGGTAAAGGTTTCGTCGATGCCCACAATGTTCCGGCGAAACTGTTCAAAATATTTTTCGAGATTGCTCATAAAACTTAATTCAAATCGGGTGCAAAGTAAGTTACTTTGAATGAAAGTTAATCAGGAAAAATGTCATGGTTTGCAATCTTGTGAATGATTGCAAATCAGGCGACATATTGATAATGTAAAATTTGTCTTGCACTTTGTCTTTGCCGGGTGACATTTCGTCACAATCCCGCACATGGCACACTGTTTGAAATTTGCCGGCGGATTTCATAATTTTTTTGAAATCTGTTTTTAAACAATTTATCAGTTAAACAATTTAACATTCAATATTATAAAGTTATGCAAACAGGAAAAATTGGAGTAACCAGCGAAAACCTATTCCCCATCATCAAAAAGTTTCTCTATTCCGACCACGACATTTTTCTGCGCGAGATTGTGTCGAATGCTGTAGATGCCACACAGAAACTGAAAACGCTGGCATCGAAAGGTGAATACAAAGGCGATGTTTCGGGTGCAAAAGTTCGGGTGAAACTCGACACAGCAGCCAAAACCATTACTGTTTCCGATAATGGAATCGGGATGACTGCCGAAGAAATTGAAAAATACATCAACCAGATTGCGTTTTCGGGCGCCAACGATTTTCTGGAAAAATACAAAGACGACGCCAACGCCATTATCGGCCATTTCGGGTTGGGTTTTTACAGCTCGTTTATGGTTTCCGAAAAGGTTGAAATCGTTACAAAATCGTACCGCGAAGGTGCAAAAGCTGTAAAATGGAGCTGCACCGGAAGTCCGGAGTTTACGCTCGACGAAGCTGAACGTGACGAAGTTGGAACCGACATTATCATGTACATCAGTGAAGCCGAAAATGGTTTTCTTGAAGAAAGCAGGGTTTCCGGTATTCTCGAAAAATATTGCGCCTTTTTACCGGTGCCGGTAACTTTTGGCAAAAAGAAAGAGTGGAAAGATGGCAAACAGGTTGAAACTGAAGAAGACAACCAGATTAACGATACCGCGCCGGCATGGACAAAAGCGCCGGTTGACCTGAAAGATGAGGATTACAAAGCTTTCTACCGCAAGTTGTATCCTATGGCTGACGAGCCGCTTTTTAATATTCACCTGAATGTGGATTATCCGTTCAACCTGACTGGGATTCTGTACTTCCCGAAAATCAAAAATAATTTCGAGGTGCAGAAAAACAAAATCCAGTTGTACAGCAACCAGGTTTTTGTAACCGATTCTGTTGAAGGAATCGTGCCAGAATTTTTGACATTGCTACACGGCGTGCTCGATTCGCCCGATATTCCGCTCAACGTGTCGCGCTCGTACCTGCAAAGCGATTCGAATGTGAAGAAAATCAGCAGCCACATCAACAAAAAAGTGGCCGACAGGTTACAGCAGATTTTTAAGGACAACCGCGAAGATTTCGAAAAGAAATGGGACGACCTGAAGATTTTTATCGAATATGGAATGCTAACCGAAGAGAAGTTTTACGAACGCGCCATCAGCTTCTTCCTGTTTAAAAATGTGGATGGTAAATATTTCACTTTCGAGGAATACGAAAAGCTGATTAAAGATTCGCAGACCGACAAAAGCAAAAACCTTGTGCATGTGTATGCAACCAATACAACAGAACAATTCACTTTTGTTGAAGCCGCCAAAAACAAAGGCTACGATGTGCTGCTGATGGACGATGTGCTCACTCCGCACGTGATTCAGAAATTTGAACAAAAATATACCGACAAAAAATTTGTGCGGGTTGACTCTGAAGTTGCCGACCACCTGATTGACAAGGACGACGCACCGAAAAACGAACTTACCTGGGAACAAAAAGAAGAACTTTCGCCAATTTTTCAGGCGGTTTGCCCCGAAAATAAAGACAACTATTTTATAGTCGATTTTAAGGAGTTAGGCGAAAACAGCGCCCCGATGGTGATTACCCGCAGCGAGTTTATGCGCCGCATGAAAGATATGAGCGCCACTGGCGGTGGAGGTATGAGTTTCTATGGCGAAATGCCCGAAAGCCTGAACCTTGTGGTAAATACAAACCATCCGCTGGTGAAAAAGGTGCTCGAAAGCAAAGACAAAAAGCTGGGTGCCAAACTCGAAAAAATGGCTGCTGAGATTGCTGCTAAAAAAGCAGAAGTGAGTGTGTTGGAAAGTGAGCAGAAAGGCAAAAAAGAGGAGGAAATTCCGCAGGCCGACAAAGAAAAACTCAGCGATTTGAATGCCGAACTTTCGAAACTTGAAGAAGCAAAACGTGAAAGTCTGACCTCATTTGGTAAAGAAAACAAACTGGCAAAACAGTTGGCTGACCTGGCCTTGCTTGCCAACGGAATGCTGAAAGGTGCCGACCTCGACAAATTTGTAAAACGAAGTGTGGAATTGATAAAATAAAAACAAAAGTGACTGCACAAAGAAGCGCTGTCCGCCCTGGTGGATGGCGCTTTTTTTGTTTTAAGCAAATCTTCAACACCTGAAAAAACTGACTTCAAAAAGTTGTATAATTGTTTTCTGAATTCACAACTTATGAAGATTTCACACGTCATTTTAATCGTTTTTCTCCTGATTGCCACACTTTTTTCGTGCAAAAAGAAAGAACCGGTTGTCAACGAATTTACTGGTTCAGGCTCGTGCATTGAGTGTCACGAAAAGTTTTACGAACTCTGGTCAACCTCGCACCACGGAAAAGCCATGCAACCACTGAGTAAGTTATTTCTGCAAAATGAGAAACTTCCGGCAAGCGAAGATTTTCCGATTGAGGGTAAAAACTATCGTATTGTTTTTACCGACTCAACGATGACAATGATTGAAACCGATGGAAGTGAAACCGTAAATTATCCGGTAAACTGGGTTTTGGGTGGTAAAAATGTGTTTTATTTTCTCACACCGCTCGAACGCGGAAAGCTGCAAACCGTTCCGCTTGCCTACAACCTGAACACAAAAAGCTGGTACAACAACCCACAGTCGGCAATGCGTCATTTCCCCGAAGGGCCTGCTGACCAGGCACTGCCCTGGAAAGACAGGATGTACAATTTCAATACATCGTGTTACAGTTGTCATGTGAGCCAGTTAGAGAACAATTTTGATCTGGCCAGCGATTCGTACAAATCGGTTTGGAAAGAACCGGGAATCAATTGTGAAACATGCCACGGACCAAGCGGCGAACATGTGCGCATTTTTAAAGCCGCAAAAAAAGGCGAAGTAATTAAAGATTTAGGACTGATTTCAACCAACACTTTTTCGGCTGAACAAAACAATTGGTCGTGTGCACCGTGCCATGCCAAAATGAGACCCATCACGGCTGGTTACTTGCCCGGCGACAGGTATTTTGATAATTATGATTTAACCGTGCTCGATAACACCGACTTTTATCCCGATGGCCGCGACCTTGGTGAAAACTACACCTACACCGGCTGGATGATGAATGAATGTGCGGCCAACAGCGAACTTCACTGTGTAACATGTCATACTTCAAGCGGTCGCGACAGGTTTAAAAACAACCCGAACGACGCATGCAAAAAGTGCCACGAGGAACGGGTGGCCAATGTGGCTGAACATTCGGGCCACAAACCCGACAGTCAGGGGTCGGTTTGCATCAATTGCCACATGCCAAAAACCATGTTTGGCGCCATGAACCGCAGCGACCATTCTTTTCGTCCGCCCATGCCCGAAGCAACTATCCGCTTTAGTTCGCCCAATGCCTGTAACATGTGTCATACCGACAAAAAACCACAGTGGGCCAACAATGTGGTGAAAAAACGGAAGAACGGAAATTACCAGGACGAAACCATTCGATGGGCAACTTTATTAAACAGCGCCCGGAGCGACGACTGGCGCAGGCTTGACGAAATGTTGCAAATCATCAGAAAAAATGAACTGAACGAAGTGGTGGTTGCATCGTTTGTGCGCGTGCTCGACCGTTGTCCGAAGCCCGAAAAATGGCCGGTGGTGATAGAAGCGCTACAGAATTCATCGCCATTAGTAAGGGCTTCAGCAGCCAACGGTCTGGCTGCCAATAACACCGACGCATCCCGCGCCGCGCTTCTTAAAGCTGCCGCCGATGAATACAGATTGGTTCGTGTTTCAGCCGCTTTTGCATTGGCGCAATTTCCGGCTGAAAGCTTTTCAGCAGCCGAAAAAGTGGTGGTTGACAATGCCACTGCTGAATATTTGCAGTCGATGGTTACACGCCCCGACGACTGGAGTTCTCACTACAACCTTGGTATTTTTTATCAAAACAGGGGCGAAAACGACAGGGCGCTTGGCTCGTACGAAAATGCAGCGCGATTGTACCCCGAATCGCTGATGCCGCTCATTAACAGCAGTGTGCTTTATTCGCAGGCAGGCAACCCGGCCAAGGCCGAAGAAAATCTTAAAAGTGTATTACAAATCGACCCGGCCAACGAAGCGGCCAACCTGAATTATGGTTTGCTGTTGGCCGAAAACGGACGTATAGCCGAAGCTGAACAGGCATTGATAAAAGCATTGAAGGCTAATCCGGCGCAGGCAGTGGCTGCGTATAATTTAAGTGTAATTGTTTCGCAACGCAGCATGAAAGAGGCGGTGGAGTACGCAAAAATAGCGGCTTCGGCAAATCGGCAGGAACCCAAATATGGTTACACACTGGCTTTTTACCAGTTGCAAAACAACCAGAAAAGTGAAGCCATTAAAACTTTGCATGGCGTTTTACAGTCGTTTCCGCAATACCTGAATGCCGCGAGTTTGTTGGCCGATACCTATGCCCGTGATGGAAAACCGGCTGAAGCCATTAAGGTTTATCAGCAGGCACTGAAAGCCGAAGGAATTACTGAACAGGACCGTGCTGCCTTGAAGCAGGCCATTGCAGTGTTGCAACAAAACATGTGATTTTGTTGAAGATGAAAATTTTTAGTTTTTATTTGAGTGTTAATAGAAAAACACTGTTGACCGGTTGAATAGTAATTTAAAGTTGAGATTCTTCACTTCATTTTATTTCGTTGCCAATGACAGATTCTTTTTTCTTGTCATTTCGACGAAGGAGAAATCTTCCTGTTCGAAGAGATTTCTCCTCGCGTACTCGTCGAAATGAGTAAGTATCCAGAAACCTGTCATTCCGATGCGAAGCGAGCCCGCCTGACTGACGAAGTCGGGCAGGGAATCTTATGAAAATTAATCAGACAGTTTTTGTTAAATCGCAATTATTTCATTTTAACAGTGCTTGTGAAATAATTTTGTGTGCATATATTTGTACAGATAAATGTACATCAATAATTATTATATGCTTACAACAACTCTTTCTGATTTCCGAAAAGATATAAAACGATATCTTGATAGTGTTACAAAAAACTATGAAACTCTTATTATTAACCGGGGTAAAGACAGCGGAGTAGTCATTATTTCGTTGGATGAGTATAATTCTTTAAATGCCACGCAGCATGAACTTTCTTCAAAAATTAACGAGTCAAGGCTTGATTCGGCGATTGAGAAATTAAGAAAAGGTCAGTCGTTTGAGAAAAATATGCTTGAAGAATGAAACTGATATTTGTCGATGAGTCCTGGGAAGATTATCTGTATTGGCAGAAGAATGATAAAAGAATACTAAATAAAATCAATGATTTGCTGAAAGATATCTCACGAAGGCCATTTGATGGCATTGGTAAACCGGAAGCCTTAAAATACAAGTATAAAGGTTTTTGGTCGCGAAGGATCGATGGAGAACACCGTTTGATTTATCAGGTAAGGGATGAAGATATTCTGATTGTTAAATGTCGATTTCACTACGACTAATGATTGGTTTAAAAGAACATCCAAAGGAAAAATCCGGATTGCACCCGCGCAATAAACATCGTGAGCGGTACAATTTTAAGGAACTGATTGCCGGTTGCCCTGAATTAGCTCCGTTTGTCAGCTTGAATAAGTACAACGATGAATCTGTTGATTTTTCGAATGCCAAAGCAGTGCTGACGCTGAATAAAGCGTTGCTGAAACATTTTTATGGAATTGAAAACTGGGCCATTCCGCCGGGATATTTGTGTCCGCCGGTTCCGGGGAGCGCCGATTACATTCACCACATCGCCGGTTTGTTAGGTAGTTGTAACCAGGGCAAAATTCCCATGGGCAGCCGGGTAAAATGTCTCGATGTCGGGGTGGGGGCCAATTGTATTTACCCGATTATCGGGCATAAAGAATATGGCTGGTCGTTTGTGGGTTCGGAAATTGAACCCGATGCCATTCAATCCGCTAACCGGATTATCGAGGCGAATAGATTTTTGAAAGATGTTGTGGAACTTCGGTTTCAACCCGATGCAACGGCAATTTTCAATGGTATAATTCAAAAAAATGAACAGTTTGATATTACCATTTGCAATCCTCCGTTTCATGCTTCGTTTGAAGAAGCCCAATCGGGAACACTTCGAAAACTGAGCAACCTCAAAGGCAAACGGGTTACCCGGCCAACACTGAATTTTGGCGGCCGCAACCAGGAGTTGTGGTGCGATGGCGGTGAAGAGAAATTTGTACAACGCATGATTGCGCAAAGCCGGCAATTTTCATCGGCCTGTTTTTGGTTTTCAACGCTTGTCGCAAAACAGGCGCACCTGAAAAGCATTTACAGCGAATTAAAAACTGCGGGTGCAATTGAAGTAAAAACCATTGAGATGAGCCACGGAAATAAAACAAGTCGCATTGTTGCCTGGACCTGGCTTACCCGCGAGCAACAAAGCAACTGGATAAAAACGCGATGGATCGAAATACCATAAACAACAGGCAAAATTTATTGGATGATGCAATTTTTTATCTTCGAAAAAAAATAACCTGACATGAATTGCCGGACTAAAAAAAGAAATGCTGATTTCAGCTATCAGGCAGTAGATTATAAAATGTGCAACTAAAAAGGTACATTTCCAAACTTCAGGCTTCATTCAAACATTTGAGTTATGAATAACAGATTATTTGCAATTGGAGATATTCACGGATGTTTTGATTCATTTAAAGAATTGGTGGAAATCAAAATCCAACTGCAAAAGAATGATAAACTTGTTATGCTCGGAGATTACATTGACAGAGGCCCTGACAGTAAGGAAGTTGTTGATTTTATAATCGGGTTGTTGGAAAATGGTTATGATGTCATTCCACTTATGGGAAATCATGAAGCCATGCTTCTTGACGCCTTTGAAGACAAAAAAAATATTTCGAGATGGATTCAAAACGGTGGAAATGAAACGTTAAAAAGCTTTGAAATTAATTCATTGAAAGATATTGAATCCAAATACATTGAGTTCTTTAAAGGTTTGAGATATTATTACTCATTCGAAGACTATCTTTTTGTACATGCCGGGTTTAATGATAATATGATTAATCCACTTACTGATTTCTATTCAATGCTATGGAATTGCAAAGAATCCTACACAAATCCGTTATTATCGGATAAGACTATTGTTCACGGTCATAATCCTGTAAGTGTTTCTAAATGTGAAGAAAGAGTTCTTTCTAAATCAAATGTTATTAGTATTGATACCGGCTGTGTATATAAAGAATATGAAGGTTTTGGAAAACTTACTGCATATGAATGTAATACTCAAAAAATACTATTTGTTTGAATTGATATTATAAATATATTTGCAATTCGCGAATCGCGAATCAATGATTACGGATATGAAGAAGCATAATGGAATGCGTCCACAGGATATTGTAGTTCTATTGAAGATTATTTCAATAGGAGATAACAACTGGCGGAATATTGATATTGCAAATGCTATTGGAATAAGTCCCTCTGAAGTTTCTGAAGCGCTTAACAGGTGCAAGATTGCAAAGCTTATTGACAGTAAAAAGAGAAAAGTTAACATCAATTCTTTTAATGAGTTTCTGGTTTACGGATTAAAATTTGTTTTTCCAACGGAGCCGGGAGCTATTGTTAAAGGAACTCCGACTGCTCATTCGGCTTCACCAATAAAAGAACATATTTCTTCAGACACTGATGTTTATGTATGGGCTAATGCAAAAGGGACTCACAGAGGTCAAGCCATTGAGCCATTATACAAAACGCTTCCTCAGATAGTACAGGAGGACAAATTATTCTACGAGCTACTAATCATTGTTGACACCATTCGGGTTGGTCGCGTTCGGGAAATACAAATTGCAGTTGACGAATTAAACAAACGCCTGAAAAATGCCTAGCACGAATATTATAATGCTGCAAACTGTTGCCAATGGTTTGGGTGAGTTAAAAGATGAAATGGTTTTTGTAGGTGGAGCGGTTGCTGAACTTTATGCAGATAATCCGGCAGCTTCGGAAATCAGACCTACGATTGATGTCGATTGTGTAATTGAAATTAGTTCGAGACTCCAATTTGCACGAATGGAAGAAAACCTCAGAGCCAGAAGATTTAAAAACGACACATCAGCAGGTGCACCAATTTGCAGATGGATTTACAAAGACATTAAAGTTGATGTTATGCCAACTGATTCAGATGTCCTTGGGTTTAGTAACTGGTGGTACGAGGAAGGAATTGAGTTTAAAATACAAAAAACGCTTCCTGATGGAACTGACGTTTTTGTATTTCCACCTGAATATTATATGGCTGCAAAATTTGAAGCGCACAATTCCCGTGGTGGAAACGATTTACGGCAAAGCCATGATTTTGAAGACATCATTTACATTTTAGATAATTGCTCTGACATAGTGGATAATATCAGTGCTTCAAATTCAAGTGTAAAAGAATAATGAATTAGGCATTTAAGCAATAAATTTTATAAGGTAACGGATCGGCCTTGACCATCCTGCGTAGAAGGTTGTCAAAGATGCCATCCTTCATATTGCTTCGGTTGAAACGGTAACAATATTCA
>JBFXFM010000070.1:0-19627 GCA_050179035.1 Draconibacterium sp.
CGAAAATGCTCTCTACAGCTATTTTCATCAGGAAAATCCTCTATAAATTTGACGATATTCATGTCATTCTTTTTTCCCCAATATAGCTTTTTATTTATCTTGTGGCATTATTACGGATGAGCATTATATAATTCCACAACCCTGATGTTCAAATTTTACAACTTCTTCAAAGGTTCGGTTTAACAATTCAAATGTCTTTTTTCATTGCTGAATTACTGTTGTGCAAAACATTATCTTTGCAGCATTGTTGCATTTGGTAATTTGTTGCAAAAAAATGGATACACGCGAAATACTTCAAAAACATAACCTTGTTCGGACCAGTTGCCGGCAAAGCATCATCGGGGCTATGTTAAGTGCCGGAACAGCCGTTTCTGAAGAGGAAATTAAAAGTAAAGTGGATGGAACTTACGACCGCACCACGTTTTACAGAACTTTTAAAACACTCATCGAAAACGGAATTATTCACAAAATTGTGGTTGACAACCATTTGGTGAAATACGCGCTTTCTACGAGTGGCATGCACAAAACACACCATGTTCATTTTTATTGTAACCAGTGTGGCATGGTTAAATGCCTTGTTGGATACGATTTTAAAACTCCCGATTTGCCAAATGGTTACATTGAGTTGGAGACTGAATTGATTGTGAAAGGTTTCTGTAATCATTGTAATCAGGTTAAATAGCATGTTAGTATCAGAATTGAATTTAATTAAAGAAGCGGAAAATGGATAATGTTTGGATTGGGGCAGTTGGCAGCACGTTGCTGGTTAGTTTGCTCTCGTTTTCGGGGGTTTTATTATTAGCGATGAAAGCCAGAATGTTAAAAAAAGTTGTTTTTATTCTTGTGAGTTTTGCTGTGGGAGCGCTCTTTGGCAATACGTTTTTTATGCTCATTCCCGAGTCTTTTGTATTGATTGGGAATCCTCAGCTGATTGGATTACTGATAGTTTCGGGGCTGATTATCATGTTTGTGCTCGAAAAGTTTATTCATTGGCACCACTGTCATAATGTTTCGCACAACCACGAAGCGGCGCCTCTTGGTTACATCAGCCTGATTACCGACAGTCTGCATAATTTTACCGATGGCGTTTTGATAGCAGCTGCCTGGATGGCTTCGCCCGGTGTTGGCATTGCTACCACGCTGGCAGTAATTGTTCACGAAATACCGCAGGAAATCAGCGATTTCGGGGTTTTGCTGCACGCCGGTTTTTCGCGTAAGAAGGCCCTTTTTCTGAATTTTATTGCAGCCTGTGCTGCTATTTTGGGTGCTGTTTTTACGGTAATGCTGGGCTCGCTCACCGAAAATATTGTGCCTTACATTCTTCCATTTGCAGCAGGTGGCTTTATTTATCTTGCCGGCAGCGACCTGATTCCTGAGCTTCACCGCGAATCTTCGGTCAGGAAAAGCCTGATTCAGCTTGGTGCAATTGTTACAGGAATTGTGCTGATGTTTTTCATCAGTTTAAACCACAGTCACCAACATGCCGAAGGCGACGATCATCCGACGGAACAGCATGACCATGATCACGACCATTAAAATGCAAATCGAATTTAAAAAAATAACAGAATATCAGCAACTTGAAAGCATTAGGGAACTTTATATTTCAGCTTTTCCGGTAAAAGAAAGAAGAGAATTTGATGAACTGAAATTGTTGCTGGCAGAAGATGGTTGCCTGATTTTTCAGATTTTCACTGCAAGCGGAACATTGGCCGGGTTTTGCATAGTGTGGGAATTCCCCCGGTTTGTTTTTATTGAACACTTCGCCATTGAACCCGGTTTGCGCGGACTTGGAATAGGAGAGACGACACTTTCTGTAATCAGGACTCAATTTCAAAAAAACGTAATTCTCGAAACCGAACTTCCAATCGATGATGTCAGCAGCCGGAGAATCAGGTTTTACGAACGAAATGGGTTTCATAAACTTAACCGCACTTATTTTCAACCTTCGTATGGAAGTAACAAACCCGAAGTTGAATTAAAACTGATGAGTACTAATGTTGATTTTCCGGCTGATGAACTTGATTCCATTATTTTTTCGATAAGAAAAGAAGTTTACGGGGTGGAGCAGATACAGTAAGCCAATCGGTATTATTTGTACTTTTGAATCGCTTAAAAACTGATTCAGACAAATACCGGAAATTATGATTATCAGCAATGATTATGTGAAACTTCGCCCGTTAACTCCCGATGATAAATACAGATTGGCAGCGCTTGCAAATAACCCGAAAGTTGCAATAAATCTGCGCGATGGGTTTCCAAATCCTTACACCCTTGCCGATGCAGAGAAATTTATTCAAACCTTTGCTGTGCAGGAACCGCAACAAATTTTTGCCATCGAATATCAGGGTGAATATGCCGGGAATATTGGTCTGCACAAAGCCGGTGATGTTTACCGGATGTCAGCCGAAATTGGCTACTTTTTAGGTGAACCTTACTGGAATAAAGGAATTATGACACATGCAGTAAACCTGATTTGTGATTATGGTTTTAAGCATCTCGATATCATTCGTATTCATGCGGGAATTTTTGAATTTAACCCGGCATCGATGCGGGTACTCGAAAAATGCGGTTTTAAACAGGAAGCAGTTTTCGAAAAAGCCATTATTAAAAAAGGCAAAATTTACAACGAACATCGCTATGTTAAGTTGCTGAACAATTGATTGTTTAATTCCGTTTATTTTGTTGTTAAATTGAAATTCAATTTAGAAAAATGTTGAAAAAAATTATTACCGTTATTATCCTGATTGCCACAGTTGTTGCATGTAAAACTAATTCTAAGCCGGTTCCAGCAGTGCAGGAATCAATTAACATTGCTGTTGCTGGTAATTATGTAACCAGTGATTACCAGATTCGAAACGAAGGTTACGACTGGATGGCAGTAAAAGTGATTGAACATAGCGATAGTATGCTGCAAATTTCAATACGTTCGAGAGCCGATTTAAAGAAGCCCACCTGTACTTTCGATGCAAAAGCGTATAAAACTGAACTAGGCAATGTTTTTAACGCCACTGTTGAAGGTTTTGGCGTGTATTTTACTTTCGAAGCTGACAGCCTTGTAATATCGGGCGAAACAGCTCAGGACAACGAAATGCTGGGGTACTTTTGCTCTGTTGGCACAAGTCTGGCAGGGGTTTATCACAAAACTGCCGAACCACTTGATACGGCTCAGATTGATAAAGCATTATTCAGAAAAAACCTGAGTTATGGCGAATATTTTTTTCTGATTGAAGTTTTTGGTGATAAACTTACAATTCAGCCAACAGGACTTGAAACAGATAATACTTTGGTGGAACACCAGGTTGATGGCGCAGTTGTAAATGCCGAGGCTGGCGATTTAAATGCTGATGGTTTCCCTGAAGTAATGGTTTATCTGCAATCTGATGGCAGCGGAAGTTATGGTTCAGTCATCGGGTATTCGGTAAACAAAGGAAAAACGATGAGCAGCATTAATATGCCTCGTATTGCAGATAATAAAAAAGCAGGTGAAGGTTACATGGGGCACGATGAGTTTGCAATTGTTGAGAACATGTTTAACCAACGTTTTCCGGTATATAACACAGGCGATTCAAACGCCAGTCCAACCGGAGGGATGCGTGAGATTCAGTATAAACTTGTTGATGGTGAGGCAATGCGGCAACTGGTTGTCGATAAGATTGTGGAATACTAAATTAGTGCCCTGGATAAATAGGTAAAAAACAAAATTACATTTGCCCGGAACAATTTGATTTTCAGTTTATGAATAAATGGAATCCCTTATTAATTGTCTTTGTTGTTTGGTTTGCGGCAGTTGCCTGCAATCAGCAAATAAAGTTGCCGACACCGGTTTTAAGTGCCGATTTGCAGGGAAGTATTAACCGCCTGCACAATACATCGTTTGATAGTACTGCTGTAGATTCGTTTTTTGTGAAATTTCCCGAATTAAACGGATACAGTGACAATGTAAAAAAGATTTATCTTGAGCAAAGTTATCACCACATTTGGTTTGATGAAAACGGTGTGGTGGAGTTTGCAAATTCACTTTTCAGTAAGGTAAAGGGAATCGCCAGCGAAGGTGTTTATCAAAGATTTCCATACATGACCGAAATGGATGGCATTTTCGAAAGCGATATGGAAAACAAACTTTCGAAAGCCGAAACCGAAATCATGATTACAAACATGTTTTTGTTTTATGCCGAAAAGGTTTACCGTGGTGTTGACGACAAAACAGCTGCGGCTTTGGAATGGTTACTGCCCAAAAAACAGGTGTCATACGAAAATGTACTCGATTCGATGTTTATCAACGCCAACCTTTTAGCCCGCAACGATTCAGTTTTATTCAGCCAATATTACAAATTGCGCGACGTGCTGAAACATTATCGTGATATTCAGAAATCGGGCGGGTGGGATACCATTTTTATCAACCCTAAAATAAAAGCCTACAAATTGGGCGACACAGCCGCCGCAATTGTTCAAATCAGGGAACGGTTAATTAAAACCGGTGACATTGTTCAAAACAGTGGTAGCAATAAATTCGACGAAGAACTTTTGGTTGGGGTAAATAAGTACCAGTTAAGAAATGGTAAAAAGGAAACAAAAACCATAACTCCTCAATTGATAAAACTGATGAATGTTCCTGTAAGTGAGCATATTAAAAAGATAGTGGTAAACATGGAACGCTGGCGCTGGGTAGCGCCCGGTTTTGCCAATGCCCATGAGTACATTTTTGTGAACATCCCTTCATATACAATGGTTTTTAACCGAGGTGGTCAAAGAGTTTATGAATCGCCTGTTGTGGTTGGAAAAAGCATGTCGAAAACAGTTGTTTTCAGTGGTAACATGAGTTTTGTTGTTTTCAGCCCTTACTGGAATGTACCGCCAAGCATTCTTAAAAACGAAATTTTACCGGGCATAAAAAAGGACAAAAACTACCTGGCCAAACACAATATGGAGTGGAATAACGGGCAGGTTCGCCAGAAACCGGGAAAAGGCAATTCGTTGGGAAAAGTGAAATTTATTTTCCCCAACTCGAATAATATTTATTTGCACGATTCTCCGATAAAAAACCTGTATGGGAAAGACAACCGCGCCTCAAGTCATGGTTGTGTAAGAGTTGGTAAACCCCGCGATTTGGCGATTGAAGTTTTAAAAAACGACCCTGACTGGACCCCAGAAAAAATTGATGCTGCAATGAATGCAAAAACAGAAAAATGGGTTCCGCTTAAACAAAAAATACCCGTGCATATCGGCTATTTTACAGCTTGGGTAAACGACTCGGGCGATTTTTATTTTTATGATGATATCTACCAGCTTGACGATCGTCTTTATGATGTTTTGTTAGGTTTCGAAGATTCGACAGAAGAATAAAAGTAAAAGACTATTTTTCGCTTATAATATCAACACACTGGTAAAACCTTCGGGAGTACATTTCAGAACTCAATTCGCTGATAATAACTCCTTTTGATTTCCCCGATGAGGAGTGAATAAATTTTGATTTCATACCATCAGCTTCGCAAATAATACCTACATGTCCAATTTCTGAGGTGTTGCGATAACCATAAAAAACCAAAACATCGCCTATCTTAAACTCATCTGGTTTTAAAAGTTTCCCAAGGTTTTTAAATGCTTTTGAACTATGAGGAACAACAATATCAAAACTTTTAAAAATATAATGCACAAAACCCGAACAGTCGAATCCGTTTTCGGGTGCTGCGCTTGCATACCGATAGGGAACACCCATAAACCCTTTGGCAAAGTTGACGAGATTTTCTCTTATTGCTGAGTTCATAACAATTTCATTGTTCTGCCCGTTTGTTGCTATAGTTTGACTTAACACTTTCTCAGGAATAGCAGTAAGAATGATAAATAGTATGAATAAAAATAACTTTTGCATTCGTAAAATTTCGACCGGTAAAAATAGGCTCAATAATTTTAAGGTCAAAATCAGAAGGGGGTAATAATTGTTAATAAATTGAAAATCAAACTTATATTAATAGTTGATAAAGTCAGAATTTATATTTCCGCTTCAAAGATTTGTTTTGAAATGTTTTCGGTACGAATTGATGTGTTTACCATACCAGCTTTTGTCGGTTAATCTTGCCATGATGCCAGCCCTGATTGACGGATTAAAAATTGCCCTGACTGGTAATGAAATATAGCGCCATAACCGCCATGAAAAGTACAATGTGGTTCTGTAAAAACCGGCAACCCGGGGATGTTGTTGCAAATAAATAAACCAGTGTAAATAAGATTTTACACTTTTTGTTTTACCGAATTGAAGGTTTGGCGGGTTTCCTAAAAGCAAGGATGATGAAGCAAGCCATGCACCTGATGTATTTCTTAGCTTGCCAAATTCATCAAAAACGGTGAGTGGATTTTCTTTGCCTGCCAATAGAAACAGGTCATATGATTGTCGTAACAAAATTCCTGCGTTGCTAAAACTTTTATCGTTGAGTTGGGCATTCAACATGTTATGAATAAGCAGATGCCTGTATCCGGGAACATAGATTTCCAACGTTCCTTTTATTTTTTGAATTTCGCTAAAAATAAGTCCGGCCCTGAAATATCTGTCGTTGGGTGGATTTGTCACTTCCCTGTGTATTTCAACGGCTGCAGGGTAATCGTAATTTACCATCCGTGGGTAATGTTTCATTTCGCTGTGCATAGCAGAGTTGTATTCCACCAGTGGCTGAAAACCGAGCGTTTTCAGGAGCTTAGCAGCGGGTAGTATTTCGTGGTCTCTCACCAGAAAGTCGATATCACCTATCATTCTTTCAGCCGGGTCGTTGTATAAATTCAATAACAAATGCGCAGTGCCTTTCAGAAAAACAGGTGTAATTCCATGTTGATTCAGCAAAACAGCAATTTCTTTGGCCTGATTGATTATTCTGTAGTTCCGTTCGCGGTTCAGGTTGGTAAGCGATTCAATGTGCAACTTTAATTCTTCGGGCATTTCGTCCAGTAATCCGGCATTTTTCAGCTGTATATACCATGCAGGTAAAACAAATTGATTGCTGGCATTCAAAACTGCATTTTCCCAACTGAAATTAGTTGCCTGAATTTCCGTTATTATTTCATTCTTACGCTCAGGATATTTGCCCAATGTAAGGCATTTGCCCACAAAAATCATAACCGGATTACCTTTCATATTCAAGTAGTTTTTTGATGGTGGATATCATTTTCTCGTTGTCAGAATAAGCCATTCTGTAAAACGGTGTTTGCTCAACCCATGTAAAAAAGGCCTGAATGAAACTGGTTTTTGGATTGACCCATGCTTCTTTTAACAACAGTTGAAGTGCTTCTTTTTTTCCAACTTCCGACAGATTGAATCCGCTTTCGGCCTGATAACTCACAAAAATAAAGCCGGTTACAGGAATACCATTCAGCAGGCTTTCAGAAAAATTATTTACAGGAAGATACCGTACCATTTTTCCTGTCGATGCTTTCACTAATACTTTTTCATTCATTTCAGAATAAAAACTGGAAAGAATATGCACAGCGCCTTCTTTTACCGATATGGAAGCCGGAAATGGGTACACATTGCCATTAGGTGTGGCAGCAATAAAGTCATCTGAAATATATCCCGTACCATTGGCTTTCAGGATGGCAGCGACAGTACTTTTACCACTTCCGGCAGCAGCCGAAAAGATAATCGCCTTGTTGTTGTGATACACTCCCGAAGCATGAAGTGTGCACATCCAGCCTGTAAACGACTTTTTGTAAATAATGCTGTAAATGAGCTGCGAAACAGCACCTTTGTAATATTCTTCCTCCTGAAAATCAAAAGCTTCTACTGTTTTGCCGTTGAGGGTTACTACAAAAAGATTATCAGTTCTGAAACAGCAGACATGGTATTTTGGAACAGACTCAATTCCGGTTTCAAGATGCTTAAACGAAGGGTGAACCAGGTGTTGTAACCATTCGTCATGGTAATCAATCCGGATGACCGTTTTCCCGAAAACATAGAATTTTTTTAAATTTAAGTTAAAAGGTACATGCGTATTTTTTGCTGTATTTTTCCCTGAAACCTGATTTCCTGTTTTTACCTTGTTCAACTGGTTGATGTATTCCATTATCTCATCAACAAAAACATCAGTATCCGCTTCTAAACTGCCAAATTTTTTACGACAGTTCTTTTTAATTGACACCGTATCTTTTCCATTCAGGAACTCCTGTAATACAAAGAAAGCGGGCTCTTCCATGAGTAAAAACGAGCGGCTTCGTTTAAACCAAACAGCATTTACATCACCAAAAGGGTGAATTACCAGCGGGTATTTTGGGTTGTTTGAAAATGATTTCATAGGCATAAAAATAGCAATTAAACAGAACAGATGATGAGTGAGCGGACGTTTCGGATTTTTTGATATTTGAACAGATACAGCATGTTGTTTCCCGCACTAATACTTGTTTGTTAAGTGGATTGCTTAACGTAATTTGCTTTTAACTTTTTTATCCCGTGAAGGGATGGATTATTGTAGAAAAGAGCCAGCCCACAAAATGCGGTTTGTAGTTCAGAACGCTGACTTTCTGCCCCAAAAACACAAAAGCCGATTAAAACCGGCTTCTTCATTATTGTATTTTTTAATTTTCTTTAGCTGTTAAATTTACGGCCAATCGCGTCCGGGTCTATCTGAGTTACTTGATTGTGCGCTGCTTTGTTTTGTTGAAAGAAACAAAACCGAAGCAGCCGTCAGAGCAGTGATACCTGCTTTCTGAATTGCCTGTTTACGCGTAATCAGTGGCGCATTCTCTTTTTTATCGTTTGTAATCTTTTTCATGATATCTGGTTTTTTATTATTATTCGCTGATTACCACTTTTCTTGTAATTCTTCCTGTGTTTTGCTGAATGCTGATGAGGTAAACACCTGCGGGCATTTTTGCGGCATCAATTCGCAGCAGACCTGTTTTTTCAGCATACTTTCGGTAATGAAGTTTACCGTCAACTCCGTAAACTGCAATAACATCATCGGAATTGAGATTTCCGCTGATGTATATGGCACGGTCGCGGGTATAAACCTGCAGCTTGTTTGCCAGTTCGTTTACGGCTGTTGTTGCAGCGCTTGTATGTACAAAGAAATTACCTGTTCCCTTTGTTCCCTCGGTAACGGTAACCTTGTATTCGGCACCCGTTACATCGAGTTGAGTGATGGTCTTTGCAGCCCTGTCTTCGAGATAAATAGCAGCATCGGCAGGCAGCTTCATTGTTTCAGCAGAGAAAGTGATTTCTGTTCCTGGCGGCACATCAATACCCAGCGGAACAACCAGCTTGTCATAACTTTCGGGTAGCGACTGAATGGCAAAATCAACCCCGTTGTCGTCAATTAAACGAGAGTAGAGCGCGAAGTTTTTGTCTGCTTTAAACATCCCTGCATCATAAGTAATATCCAGTCCGGTGGTCATGTTCTGGTTAAAAGTAACTACGGTTTTGCTTAATTTTCCGTTTCCGCTGGCTGCCAGTTGAATGGTTGGCCATGCTGTTTCGCCCGATTTTAATGGTGTTGAAGTCTGGTGTGTTTGCATGGCTTCGGTAATGCTGAAATTCAAATTATTGTTATCTTTTGCACGCACAAAAAATCCCTGACCGGCCTGAATATAATCCTGTGCCAGTGTTCCTATTGGCGAATCTCCGCTATTGTTAATTATTACATATTGATCATTTGCGGCATCCCAAAGATAAAGTGCAGCAAAATTTGGGTCGAAAACGGTGGTATTTGCCGTAATCAGGTTGTTGGTTTCATGAGCTGTAACCGTGGCGTTAATGGCTGAAGGATAAGGATTACCCAGTGCATTCCAGCCGTATAAACTTCGGGTAAGTGGTTTTGTAACATCGCTGGTGTTGAGGGTTCCTGTATAAGCAACCACACCGGGTGATGAACGCAAAACAGAATACCCGCTGCCGGCAGAGAAACTTTCTTCAGTGTCGCCGGTAGGGTAGTTGGTGTCCCACGTATTTGTACCTTCAACATATTCTGTAACTGCACGTTTACTGGCATTTTCGGCAATGCTGTTACCGGCCAGTGTGGCAAAACTCCAGATATTCTGGGCAGCTACCGGAGCAGCCACAACGTGCCATTTCCCCATTTCTGCCAAGTAACTTCCGGCAGTAACATTGCCAGTGGCGCTTCCCGAAACGATGAGAGAAGCAGTAGAAGATGCACCTGAATTTAAAGTGAAACTCCCTCCGCTATTCACCGTTATATCACCATTTACCGTTAAACAAGTTGCAGCGCTTAAAATGAGTGATGCATCATTAGTAATTATGAGATTTTCAAATTGTGCCAGTTGTGATGCAATTTCGCTGGTAAGTGTAAAACCTCCATTGTCCACCACCCAGTAGCTGCCAGTTTCGCTCACGATGTGCGCTCCGTTATTGTAGATGCCCTGTGCAAAGAGGAAAATTCCCCATGCAAGGAGCAGGGCGGTTATGGTTAGTTTTTTCATCTTCTTACTTATTTTCAGTTAGCTCAATAGTTAATCCTATGGCTTTCTTCAGGTTTTCCACCTCGGCTTTCAGTTGGTCAATGGCTTCAGTTTTTTTGGTTAAAACAGCGTTTTCGGCTTGAAGTTTTTCTACCTGTTGTTGGAGTGTTTCTATTTCTGCCTGTTGCTCCTGTATGGCATCCACAGCCACGGTAAAAATCATATCATAAGTGATTGATTTAAAATCATCGACAGTTTTCGATTTAACGATAATCTCACCTGCTGGTTTGGGGTCTTTTGTGCTGTATTTCTGCTCTACGATATTGTCGCCATTTTTAACTAAGATAGTATAGCTTACGCCTTCTTCAAACGCAACCGATTCAAATGGTTTTAATACGGGGATTTCGCCTGTGCCGGTATTCACAGCAACAGGAATAACTTCTTCCACTTCCTGGGCTATGAATCCATAATTAAGTCTGCTGCCGTAACTTACTCTATCTATCTTGTTATAGGAAACGGGCCTGAGCTTGCTTATAAAATCTAAAGAATTATGCAACTCGGTAATATTTTCTTTTACCCTTTTATCTGATGTTGCTACAATAGAACCACCTGCCATAATATCATTACTGGCACGTATGGTTACATTAAATGTGCCGGGATTACTCCAGTAAAGTTGACTATTTGTACCAGAATTAAAGTAGCTTGCTGCGGAACTAATTCCAACAGATCCAGAAACATGCAACGGAGCGTCTGGTGATTCTGTCCCGATGCCGACCCTGCCATTTTCTTGAATGCGCATTTTCGCTTCTCCACCAATATTAAACTGGTAAAAATCACTTTCGCGTTCATAAAAGAAAAAATCATCAGCATCACAAGCAATAACAACATCTGCAGTGCTTCCATCAATGGTTTGGGTCTGAAAATAGCCTGTTGCATCAAGCCCAAAGTGAGGTGCTTTTACATTACCATTTACTTCTAATTTGTAAGTAGGACTTGAGGTCCCGATACCGACATTGCCGGAGTTGTAATAGATATCGCTGCCCGCGGTAGTCCACCAACTGGTGCCGGCAGCACCCAGCTGAACCCAGGAGGAGCCATTATAATAATAGTATCCTGGTGTGCCACCTGTTTGGTAAACGAGCAGGCCCGTAGCAGGAGAAGTCACATCTCCGGTTGAGCTGACACGCGGTGCTAAGAAACCTTTATTAGTTGATTTTACATCGAGCATGGCCGATACATCGGGTGCAGAGCCATCTGCATTGATACTTACGTTTTGCGCGTAGCTTCCTGCTATCATAAGCAGCGATAATAGGAGTAGTGTGATTTTTTTCATCGTTTTAACTTTAAAAATGTTTTTTTTTTAGCCTAATATAGAGTTTTTTGAGAACTTTAACTTTAGTGTTCAGATTATCAATTTCTTCAACTATTTGGCATAACTTTGAATCTACTACTTTCGATGTTTTAATTTCTAATTGCTGTTTTTTGTATCGCTTTAACCTGTGACGGAATTAACTTACTATAATCAACTATTTGAAAATCATGTACTTTGACAAAATTAAGAGCTGCGTTTGAGATAATCTCCCAACCATATTAAATATAGAATAATTAGCTTATTCATGGGGGTGTGAAATGCTGAATTTTGAGGTTCAAATTGCTGATTTTTTATTTTAAGGGATTAAGATAAAGAGTTAATTTTTTTCATAAGTTCATATAAGTAATATGAATAATATAATGCCGTATGAACAAATTTCACCCCTTTATCCCCTCAAGGGGAGAATTGCCGCTAACATAAGCCTTCCAGAGTTAGCAACTATTACCCCCTTGAGGGGGCAGGGGGTGAGAAAATACGACAACAAATTTTTAGCATAACTTAAGTGCTTTTAGGCATTTCGATTTTTCGATAAATTATAATACACAAAAACGACATGGTGAAAACCAGATCGTTTTTGTATTAACACATTTTATTATTCGTAGTCACCACGAGGATTATCAGGACTTTTTGAAGGTACCGTACTTTGTTTTGTCGAAAGAAACAAAACCGTTGCAACAGTTAGCGCGGTTATTCCTGCTTTCTGAATTGCCTGTTAACGTGTAATCAATGGTGCATTCTCTTTTTTATCGTTTGTAATCTTTTTAATGATATTTAGTTTTTAAATTGTTATTCGCTGATTACCACTTTCATTGTAACTCTTTCTGCATTCTGCTGAATGCTGATGAGGAAAACACCGGCAGATCTTTTTGCGGCATCAATATGCAGCAAAACTGTTTTTTCAGCATACTTTCGGTAATGGAGTTTACCGTCAACTCCGTAAACTGCAATTACATCATCGGAATTGAGATTTCCGCTGATGTATATGGCACGGTCGTGGGTATAAACTTTTATATTATTTTCGAGTTCATACACTGATGTTGTTGCAGCATTTGTATGCAGAAAAAAGTTGCCTTTTCTCTTTGGTTGCCTCAGTAATTGAAAGCGTGTAATTTGCATTGGCCATATAAAGACAGGTGATGTTTTCAATGCCCTCTTAATTACCGGCTTTTCAAACAACCGACAGTTCTTTTTGCGTTTGCCGTTTTCTTGATTTTGCATTTCTTCCAAAACATTAACATTTCGTTTAAAACCCGTTTACATGTTTAACAATTGGAAAACATAGTTTTGCCCCGTGAAAAGATTACTTGTATTTGTTTTTATTTTGTTGTTGCTGCCGGTAATTGACAAAGCAGCGCCTGAAAAACTTCCGGAAGTGGATGAAAATGAGAATGTTTATTCTACGCTTCATCTGGGGGAAATGGGGCTTTCGAATGATGCTTTCCGCTATGCACTCCGTGGTTTCGAACGAATGAAAAGGGAGGGGAAAATATTAAATCAAACCGTGCTTACCATCATCGATTTTTCACAATCGAGCACAAAAAAGCGGATGTATGTAATTGACCTGTATAAAAAAGTGTTGCTTTTTAATACGTATGTTGCCCACGGAAAAAATACAGGCGACGAGTTTGCACAACGGTTTTCGAATATTCCGGGTACATTCCAGAGCAGCCTCGGTTTTTATCTTACCGAGAATATGTCAATCGGCTCAAAAGTCGGGCTTTCACTTATATTGAAAGGCCTTGAACAAGGCATTAACGATAAAGCACGGGAGCGTGAAATTATTATTCATGGTGCCGATTACGCCACAGAGGATTTCATTAAAAAAACCGGACGATTGGGCCGCAGTTACGGATGCCCTTCATTACCGCCTGATGTTATTAAACCTGTGGCCGAAACCATCGAAAACGGTTCGTTGCTATTTATTTACTCGCCCGATAAAAATTACCTTCAAAAATCGACTGTACTCAACTGAGTCATTATTACGATTTCTGTTTTCTATGTTTGAAATGCTGTAAATTGCTAATTTCACACAAAATTTTTTTGAATGCACGAAGACAGGAATGCCGGCAACCGGCAACTTTCAAAACATCATCCGAAAGGGCTTTTAATTTTGCACGAAGACCGTGATATTATTGTAATCGATAAGCCTGCAGGATTGCTGACCATGGCAACAGAAAGAGAGCGGGAGAAAACCGCGTATTTTATGTTGACTGATTATGTTCGGAAAGGGAATCCGAAATCGAACAACAGGATTTTTATTGTGCACCGGCTCGACAGGGAAACTTCGGGGATTGTGGTTTTTGCCAAAACAGAACAGGCCAAGCGGTTTTTGCAGGACAACTGGCACGATTTTTCAAAAAAATATATGGCTGTGGTTCGTGGCAGTTTAAAAGAAAAGGAAGGAGTTATTGAATCGTACCTATCAGAAAATCAGGCTTATCGTGTTTATTCTGTAAGTAATCCTTCCAAAGGGAAATTCTCGAAAACCGGTTATCGCGTTTTGCGCGAAAATCAGAAGTTCAGCCTGCTTGAAATCGATTTATTTACAGGCACAAAAAACCAGATAAGGGTACACTTTTCAGAAAATGGTCACCCGGTTGCAGGCGACCAAACATACGGAACAGCAGAAAAAGGAATTAAAAGAATGGCCCTGCATTCAATGCAGATTTCGTTTGTACATCCATTTTCACAAGCTGAAATTTCGTTAAAAGCCGAAATCCCATCCTGTTTTTTTGAACTTGTAAGGTAAGTGTTGGTTTACGGAATGTTACTTCATAGTTGCAGTAATTGTGCATAATTGATTTGTAATCGAAATTTAACATTTATTGTATATTCCAAATTAATAAATAATTTGGCGGCCAAAACCGGGAAATGGGAATCGAAATAAAAGAGGTTACATCAAAAAAACTTTTGCGGGAATTTATTCACCTGCCAGCAAAAATACATCAAAATCATCCCAATTGGGTTCCACCTATTTATATGGACGAGTGGACTTATTTCGATCCGAAAAAGAATAAATCTTTTGCCCATTGTACAAGTATTTTATATGTAGCCATTAAAAATGGCGAAGTAGTTGGTCGGGTGATGGGACTAATCAGCCACGGGTACAACGACAAAAAAGGGATAAAAGATGTGCGGTTCAGTAACCTTGAAACCTGGAACGACAACGAAGTTTTTACCGCATTGGTTGAAGCTTTATCGGAATGGGCGCGGAAAAACGGAATGAACCGGATGGTTGGTCCGCTTGGATTTTCTGACAAAGACCCACAAGGATGGCTGATTGAAGGTTACGACAAACCGATTGTAATTGCATCGAACTGCAATTTCCCATACATGAATAAGCTTGCTGAAGGGTTGTCGTTTACCAAGGAAATAGACCTTGTGGTTTACCAGATTCCCGTTCCGGAAGAAATACCTGAGTTTTATAAAAGTATCTACAAAAGGTTCATCAGCCGCGAAACGCAGATTGAATTTCTGGAATTCACAAGCCGTGCGCAGGTCAAACCTTATATTCACAAAGTTCTTACACTTGTAAATCTTACCTTTCAGGATATTTATGGTTTTGTGCCATTTACCATAAAAGAAATGGACGATTTTGCCAACAGGTATCTTTACCTCATTAATCCACGTTTCATAAAAATTGTGGTTGACGAAAATGACGAGGTTCTTGCATTTATAATTGCCATGTCGGACATAAGTGCCGGGATTCAAAAGTCGAAAGGATATCTTTTCCCAACCGGATTTTATCATATTCTTACTGCCGGACGTAAAAGTGATCAACTTAACTTGCTGCTTGGTGGTATCGACCCCCGTTATCAGGGAAGGGGAATTGATGTGATGATGGGCATGAAGATGCTGGAATCGGCAAAAAAGGCCGGAAAAAAAGTTATGGATTCTCACCTCGAACTGGAAACCAACCTGAAAGTGCGGGCCGAAATGGAAAAAATGGGTGGAAAGGTGTATAAGGTCTATCGTATTTATCAAAAAGATATTGGCTGACAATCACTGCTCATTCCAATCTCAATTTGCATTTTAATCCTGAAGAATTCCGGATTTCTTCAGATAATTTTCTGAATAAATTTTTGTTCTTATTTTATCATTTTTATTAAAATGTTCATTTTGTGAATGATATAAAAATGATTTATCTTACAACGTAATTTTTTTTACATTGTATTCATAAGTAGTAATATTTAAAACAGAACAAACATGAAAAAAAATCTTGCAGAATTTATTGGCACTTTCTGGCTTGTACTCGGAGGTTGCGGAAGCGCTGTACTTGCAGCTGCATTTCCTGAAGTTGGTATCGGATTGGCGGGTGTTTCGCTTGCCTTTGGTTTAACAGTTTTAACCATTGCTTATTCGTTAGGGCATATTTCCGGGGCACATCTCAATCCGGCGGTAACTTTTGGATTGTGGGCAGGTGGCCGGTTTAACGGCAAAGAAATTTTACCTTATGTTATTTCGCAAATTTTAGGCGCTATTGCAGCAGCAGCAGTATTGTACATTATTGCAACTGGTAGGGAAGGTGCAGAAATTGGTGGTTTTGCCGCTAATGGATATGGCGAACACTCACCTGGTGGTTATGGTTTGGTTGCCGCCATTGTAACCGAATTTGTAATGACTTTTATGTTTCTGATTGTGATTCTGGGGGCAACAGATTCAAAAGCTCCGCAAGGTTTTGCAGGTGTTGCCATTGGTTTGGCGCTTACGCTTATCCATCTTATCAGTATTCCTGTAACCAACACCTCGGTTAATCCGGCCCGAAGTATCAGTCAGGCGCTGTTCGTTGGCGACTGGGCAATATCACAACTTTGGTTATTTATTCTCATTCCGGTTCTTGGAGCGATGGCTGCAGGCGCAGTTTATAAATATTTGGGCAGCAAATAAACCTGAAGGAATCAGGAGCATTTTTCCATAAAAAGCAGTAAATCATTCATTAGATTTTCTGCTTTTTTTATTCCTGATCTTTTTTCTTCACAGGTGAAATACGTTTTTGTTTTTTTGAGAAATATCAACTTGATTTTAATCAGAGTAAAGCAAAAAGGAATAATTTTAGCGAAGCTTAAGCCTTGCTAATCTTTAATTAATCAACATCAAAACCATATGAAAGCACTTGTTTTAACCGAATACAATAAATTCGAAATACAGGAAGTTCCACTTCCTGCAATTCAACCCGGTGAAGTTTTAGTAAAAGTAAAGGCAGTGGGAATTTGCGGCAGCGATGTGCATGGTATGGATGGCAGCACCGGTCGCAGGATTCCCCCGGTAATTATGGGGCACGAAGCTTCCGGAATCATTGAAAAGACTGGTGCTTCAGTAATCGGTTGGCAGGTGGGCAACAGGGTTACTTTTGACTCTACAATTTACCAGCTTGATGACTGGTATTCACGAAGAGGACTATACAACCTCAGTGATAACCGACAGGTTTTGGGTGTCTCATGCAAAGAGTTTAAACGCGATGGGGCTTTTGCCGAATTTGTTGCTGTGCCACAACATATTTTGTACAAACTGCCCGACAATGTGAGCTTTGAACATGCAGCGATGGTTGAACCCATTGCGGTTGCATTACATGCCATTAACCTGACTCAAATTTCGGTAAACGACACAGCTGTTGTAGGTGGCGCCGGAATGATTGCACTTTTTGTAATTCAATTGCTGAAACTTGCCGGCTGCGGGCAAATCATCACATTCGACCTCGACCCCGACCGATTGGATTTAGCATTGAAATTAGGTGCAACAAATGCTTTCAAAGCCGATTTGGCTAATATTCCGGAGGAGGTGAAAAGACTTACAAATGGTCGTGGCGCTGATATTGGTTTCGAAGTTGTTGGAATAACACAAGTATTGAAGACTGTGATTGAATCGGTTCGAAAAGGCGCACAGGTCACTTTGGTTGGGAATGTTTCGGCAAATGTTGAATTGCCTTTGCAACAGGTGGTTACCCGCCAATTGAAATTGCAGGGAAGTTGTGCAATTTGTGGTGAGTATGAACAGGTTCTTGATTTAATCAGCAGCAGAAAAATTGAAATTGACCCGCTGCTTAGCGCTGTTGCACCATTGGAAGAGGGTGCATCGTGGTTCAATCGGTTGCACAATCGCGAAAAAGGACTGATGAAAGTTGTTTTAAAACCGTGAAATAATGACGCAAAGAAAAGTCAGAACAGCAATCATTGGTTGCGGAAAGGTATCTCATCTTCATGCTGCTGCCTTGCAACAGGGAAGCAATACTGAATTAACAGCAGTTTTAAGCCGTTCAATCGAAAAAGCGGGAGAATTTGCTTTAAAATATGGAATCCGGGCTTTTAATGATGTTGAGAAAATGGTCAGGGAAACCGGAATCGAGTCGGCAGTAATTTGTACACCACATCCGTTTCATGCCGATGTTGTACTAAAACTGGCATCACTTGGTGTAAATTGCCTTGTTGAAAAGCCACTTGCTTCATCGCTTCAGGATTGTGATGCGATGATAAAAACTTGCCATGAAAATAAAGTAAAACTTGGTGTTGTGAGTCAACGCCGGTTTTATAAACCAGTTCAGAGAGTTAAAATTGCAATTGATGAAGGCAAAATAGAAAAACCTGTTTTTGGCACAATCAATATGTTGGGCTGGCGCGATAAAGCGTATTACGAAAGTGACGACTGGCGTGGTACATGGAAAATGGAGGGTGGTGGTGTTTTGGTAAACCAGGCCCCGCATCAGCTCGATATTTTTCAGTGGTTCATGGGCCCGATAGACGAAGTTTACGGCATTTGGAGAAACCTGAATCACCCGTACATTGAAGTGGAAGACACTGCATTAGCCATTGTAAAATTCTGCAGTGGTGCCCTCGGAAATATTATTGTAAGTAATTCTCAAAAACCAGGGATTTATGGAAAAGTTCAGATTCATGGTTCAAATGGAGCGTCAGTGGGAGTTCAAACCGACGGCGGCGCAATGTTTATTGCCGGAATGTCGGCCATTGCCGAGCCACCAGTAAACGATTTATGGACAGTTCCGGGCGAGGAAAACCTTTTGGAAAGCTGGAAAAAGGAAGACACTGAATTTTTTGGTTCCATCAATCCAACCGAATATTACATGAAACTGCAAAACGAAGATTTTGCCAATGCCATTATCAAAAACCACAAACCAATGGTTTCAGGTGAAGAGGGCAGGGTGACCGTTGAACTTTTTACAGCAATTTACCGCTCCACACGAGACAATCGTCCGGTGAAATTTCCGCTTGAACCGGAAGCTGACAGAGATGATTTTGACGGAAGAATGAAGTGAGATTTTGGATTTCTGTTTTGGTAATTTGAATACTGGAGAAAAGACATGGAAAATAAAAAAAAACTGTAAATACACTGATTTACAGTTTTCTGTGTTTGTGGAGCTGGCGGGAGTCGAATTGAATTTGTAAGTAACAGATTATAACCTATTTGTGGTGATTTGAAAACAATTGTTAACCGCATTGTTCACTAATCTTTTCTGTTTGAATTTTTTTTGTTTAAAGTAATTTGTTAATTTTCGTCAAATCGTGGCAGGATTCGTACTGCTTCCCGGACATGCTTTTTATCAATGATTTGCGCTGATTTTGTTTTACGGTTTACTGGAAAGTTCACTTTTAAAAATGAATTTTAATTTTGAAAAGCAAAAAATAATTTAAAGTTAAATTTCGGTGTTTCTTTTTTGCACAGTAAGTTATTTGGCCTTCATATTTTGTTCATTATTAAATAAATTACTTTGATTAAATATCTCACTAGTGTCCACTTAATTTTATTATTTGTTGTATTAATAACTTGATATTATGCAAGATGTGTTTAAAATAGCATGTCCACGATTTGAATTCATACCTTTAAAATCAAACCTAAAATTAAGGGTAT
>JBFXFM010000071.1:0-18839 GCA_050179035.1 Draconibacterium sp.
TATGGAAAGTTTTGTTGAATTTCTGATGGAATTTGCCGTAAAACATAACCTGAATAATTTGAAAAATAACGCAACAACCCTGAAAGAGTATATTAACGAATTCGAATTTGATAAAATTAGTAGTAGTATTGCGGCGTTAAAAAAAGAATTCTGCGACTAAATTCAAAAAACAATGGAATCAGCTATAAATGGGAAAGAACTAATTCTTGTTGTTGATGATCAACCCGCAAACCTGAAAGTAATTTCCGGTGTACTCAACAATCAATACGCGCTGAGTGTTGCCAACAGTGGCGAAAGAGCACTGAAAATTCTGGAAACATTACAACCCGGGTTAATTTTGCTCGACATTATGATGCCTGGAATGGATGGGTTTCAGGTTTGCCGGATATTAAAACAAAATGAAAAAACCCGCGATATTCCAGTTATTTTTCTTTCAGCTAAAACCGAAACTGATGATATTATTAAAGGGTTCGAAATAGGTGCCGTTGATTATATTTTCAAACCTTTTAACCCGCGCGAAATAAAAGTCAGAATACAAAATCATCTTAATCTGTCAAACGCAAAGCGAAAAATAGCTGAGCAAAATGCTGAACTCGAAAAATTTAAATCGGAACTCGAAAAAACCAATGGCGAACTTCAAAAATCAGTTGCCGAAAAAGACAAGTTTTTCTCCATAATCGCACACGACCTGAAAACTCCGTTTAACGGATTGCTCGGATTGCTTCAGATTTTAACCGAGAATAATCAAAAAATGAGTGAAACAAGTAAGAATGAGATGGTTGAATCGTTATATCATTCAACAAAAAATGTTTACTCATTGATTGAGAATCTTCTTGAGTGGTCGCAAACACAACGTAAAAGCGTAACTTTTAATCCTAACCCAGTTAACATACACGAGATTGTTAAGCAGGTAAATAACCTTTTAAATGCAAGGCTTAATTTTAAAAACATAATTCTTGAGAACAACATTAATACATCGCTGGTAGTTGATGCTGATGAGATGATGCTAAGCACAATTTTCAGAAATTTAATTTCGAATGCGTTGAAATATACCCGGCACAATGGAATTATAAAGGTTTATGCCCAGAAAACCGATAATGGCTACATCTCTTTTTCAGTGCAGGATAATGGTGTTGGGATGACTGAAGAAACCAGAAATAAATTATTCAGGTTAGAAGATCATGTTTCAATCCCGGGAACAGAAAACGAAAAAGGAACCGGGTTAGGATTGCTGTTGTGCAAAGAGTTTATTGATATGCACAAAGGGAAAATTGAAGTGAGTTCAGAAGAAGGTGTTGGCTCAACATTCAGCTTTTCATTACCCTATTTAAGCGGAGCTGAGCAAACAACTTCAAAAAATGAAGCTTCGATTGAATTTAAAAATAAGTTAAAAGTACTTATTGTTGAAGACGAAGTTATCTCAGAAGAGTTTTTGACAATTATCAGTTTCGACATCAGCAGCGAAATTCTTAAGGCGGAGAATGGTGCCGAGGCAGTAAAACTGTGCAAGGAAAACCCAGGAATCGACATTATTTTAATGGATATAAAAATGCCGGTTATGGATGGCTACGAGGCTACTCAAAAAATCAGGGAATTCAATAAAGATGTTATAATTATTGCGCAAACTGCTCATGTTTTGGAGAATGACAGAGAGAAAGCCCTTGCAGCCGGATGCAACGACTATATTTCAAAACCAATTCTGAAAAATCAGTTTTTAAAAATGATTTACAAGTTTTTCAATTAAAAAAAGCCGGGTATTTGCTCCCGACTTTTGTTTATTCGAAATATTCATAGCATGACTTTGAGTCATACTATGAATAAATACAATGAATATTTTACAACTCACGAATCCAGATATTGCGGAAGCTTACCGGGTTTCCATGGTCTTGCAAAACCAGCGGTCCTGCCCCATGTTTTTTCACTGTGTATTCCGGAATACCAATGTATTCGGTCGGTCCACGCATTTTTACGTTGTTCTGAACCAAAACGCCATTATGTAAAACTGTAACTGTTGGCGGTGTAAAATAAGTTCCGTTTTCGTTAAAACGGGGAGCAGTGTAAATAATATCATAGGTTTGCCAAACACCGGGTGCTTTGCAGGCATTTACCAGCGGTGGGTGTTGTTTGTAAACACTACCGGCTTGTCCGTTACGGTACGTACGGTTGTTGTAATTATCAAGCACCTGCACTTCATAAATTCCCTGCAAAAAAACACCGCTGTTGCCGCGTCCCTGGCTTTCGCCAACAACTTCGGCCGGAGAACGCCATTCAATGTGCAACTGAAAATCGTTAAACTCGCGTTTGGTTTGAATAGTTCCTGTACCTCTTTTTACGGTAACACAACCGTCAGCAACAACCCATTCTGCAGCTTCGCCTTTGCTGTTAGTCCATTCGTTAAGGTTGGTTCCATCAAACAAAACAATGGCATCCGAAGGCGCATCGGCCGGTGTTTGACCAGCTGTGATTACCGGAATTTCCGGGTCCCAGATTTCGGTCATTTCCGGTTTCATTTTCATTGGTTCCGGAACTTGTGCAAAAGTTGCTGTTGCCGCAAGAATCAGCGAAACAGTAATTAATTTTGATCTCATTTTTAAAAATTTTAGGTTTCTAATTGATTTATATTAAGTTATAATCCAAGTTCTTCCATAATTGCTTCGATCTTTTCTTCCGCTTTCTTCTCTGCTTCATCAAACTCACTGCGCGAAGCAAGTTTTCCTTTTACCTCGAAATAGAATTTGATTTTTGGTTCTGTACCCGATGGGCGAACTGAAATTTTGGTTCCCTCGGCAGTGAAAAACTGAAGTACATTCGAAGTGATTTTCTGGTCGATTGGTTTTTCTTCGCCGGTAAGCAGGTTTCTGGCCACCAGTGTTTCATAATCTTTTACCCACTCCATAGGCGAACCACCCAGTTGTTTTGGCGGGTTGTTTCGGAAACGCACCATAATCTGCTCAATTTCGGCTGCGCCAGTCATTCCTTTCCGAACGATGTATTTCATTTTCTCTTTCGAGAATCCGTATTCGAGATAAATATCCTGTAGCAGTTCATATAGGGTTTTTCCCTGGTCGATGGCCCAGGCGGCTATTTCGGCCATGAGTGCACACGACGAAACAGCATCTTTATCGCGCACAAAATCGGCGGGCATAAAACCAAAACTTTCTTCGCCGCCACCAATATATTTTTTCTTTCCTTCGAGCTCGCGGATGATTTCGGCAATAAACTTAAACCCCGTAAAAACATCGAAATATTCAATATTGTTCCGGCGGGCTATTTCGGCAATCAATTCTGTTGAAACGATTGTTTTCACCACAAACTCGTTCCCTTTTAACGTACCCGACTCTTTCATTTTTGTAATGATGTAGTAAATAAAGAGCAGTGCAGTCTGGTTTCCGTTAACGATTATATATTTCCCTTTATCATCTTTTACCACCACGCCAATCCTGTCGGCATCAGGGTCTGATGCCATTACCAAATCAGCATCCACTTCGTATGCTTTTTTGATAGCCATGTCCATGGCGGCCTGTTCTTCAGGGTTGGGAGAAATCACTGTGGGGAAATCGCCGCTTACCACATCTTGTTCAGGAACATTAATAATATTTGTAAACCCGAATTTGCGCAGCGCTGCCGGAATAAGTTTCACACCAGTACCGTGAATGGGTGTGTAAACAATTTTCATGTTTTTATGGCGCTCCACCACATCGGGAGAAATGGAAACGGATTTTACCTTTTCGAGGAATTTTTCATCCATTTCGGCACCCATAATTTCAATCAGTTCATCGGGTCCGTTAAACCTGATATCTTCGGGTTTTATTTTCAAAACCTCTTCAACAATATTCTCATCGTGTGGTGCCACAATCTGCGATCCGTCGTCCCAGTAAGCTTTATACCCGTTGTATTCTTTGGGGTTATGCGAAGCAGTGAGGATAATGCCGCTCTGGCAGCCCAGTTCGCGAATGGCAAACGATAGTTCGGGTGTTGGCCGCAAGTCTTCAAACAAATAAGCTTTTATACCGTTGGCCGCAAAAATCCGGGCGCTGCTTTCAGCAAAAAGTCGGCTGTTGTTGCGACAGTCGTGACCGATTGCAACTTTTATCAGCGGCAGGCCGGCAAAATTCTTTTTCAGATAATTACTTAACCCCTGTGTTGCAGCGCCAACCGTGTAAATATTCATTCGGTTGGTTCCAACGCCCATAATTCCGCGCAAACCGCCGGTACCAAATTCAAGTGTCCGGTAAAATGAGTCGATTAATTCGGTTGTGTCATTATTGTCAAGCAACGCCTGCACAGCTTTTCTTGTGTTTTCATCGTAAACCGGCGAAAGCCATTCCTGTGCTTTTGCCCGTACTTCGTGTAATAAGGTTTCGTTTGCCATGATATTTAGTTTTTTTGTTTTTAAAATCTTTTAATCTTTCCCGCTCATCCGTTTCCTTAAATCTCTTGCTGAATGATGAATTGTTAAAATATCAATCCTTTGTTCTGAGACTATTTTATAAATTATTCTGTAATTACCTGATATAATTTCTCTTATACTTTGTTGCCCAATTTCATTAACTACCCTGCCTATTTTAGAATACGACTTCAGAATTCTGGTAGCGGCAACTATTCTGTCAACCTGAAATTGAGCGTATTTAACTGAACCAAAAGAAATGTAATCGGCAATCTCTTTTAAATCAGTCTTTGATTGTCTGGTCCAATTTATTTGAACCATTTTTTTACCGCATACTCCAATTCACTTTCCGAGACAATATCACCTGCTTCCGATTGCTTTATTCCGGTTTCCACTTTTTCAATTAAAATAAGTCTTTCAACCAATTCATCAATTGAAAACTCCTCCGGGAAATGCTCGATCTCTTTCCTTAGTTTTGCTTTTGTCAGCATGATTTTACAAGTGCTAATTTCACCAAATTCATCAATCAAAATATTTCATTTCAATTTTTCAAGACAAATCTTTAAACTGTCTTTCCAATACGGTATTTCAATTTCAAAGTTTGTTTTAATTTTCGCTTTGTCGAGTACACTAAAAGCGGGTCGTTTGGCGGGTGTTGGAAACTGGTCGGAACGCACCGGGTTTACTTTTACATTTTCATTTGCCAATTCAAAAATGGCTTTTGCAAAATCGTACCAGCTGGCAACCCCTTCGTTTGAAAAATGGTAAATGCCTGGTACAAAACTATCCGGTTGATTTTCTGCTTTTTCGATAATTGAAAGAATGGCCTCTGCAAGGTCGGCGGCATAAGTTGGCGTACCCACCTGGTCGAAAACCACATTGAGTTCGCCGCGTTCGCGACCGACCCGAAGCATGGTTTTTACAAAATTATTTCCGAAAGCTGAATACAACCACGAAGTTCGGACAACCACAGTTGCCGGATTCGATGCAAGTGCATGAGTTTCGCCTTCAAGTTTGGTTTGCCCGTAAACACTCACAGGTTTTACGTCATCGGTTTCAGTGTAAGGTTTGTGACCACACCCGTCGAAAACATAATCGGTGGAAACCTGAATCAGTTTTGCCCCTGACTTTTTTGCATGTACGGCCAGCAGTTTCGGCGCCAGCGTATTTACTTTCCAGGCAGTTTCCCAATCGGTTTCGGCTTTATCAACTGCGGTGTAAGCGGCACAGTTAATAACCACAGCCGGCTGATTTTCAGCAAAAAAAGCTTCAACCGCCGGTTCGTTTGTAATATCGAGCGTGTCGGCATCGGTAAACAAAAACTGCCAGCCGGGATAGTTTCCTGCCAGTTCCTTAATTTCGCTCCCCAATTGTCCGTATGCTCCTGTAACCAGAATCTTCATCGTTTGTAATAAATAAAATTCATTTCGGCCGCATCAAAAAATGGTGCATTTTTATCTTTTTCAGAAACTATGTATTCATTCTCAGCCAACTGCCAATCGATTCCCAACTTCGGGTCGAAAGGATTAATTCCCCTTTCCGATTCTTTGTTGTAACCGTTATCGCATTTATACGAAAAAATGGCTGTTTCGCTTAAAACCGAGAAACCATGTGCAAATCCGCGGGGAATAAAAAGTTGATTTTTTGATTTTTCGTTGAGTTCGAGGCCAAACCACTGACCAAAGGAAGGAGAACCCTGCCGCAAATCGACGGCCACATCGTAAACCGCACCCTGCACCACCCGCACAAGTTTGGCTTGTCCGTATGGATGGAGCTGATAATGTAAGCCACGAACCACACCTCTGATCGATTTTGATTCATTGTCCTGAATAAATTCGGCATAAATACCTGCATCAGTGTATCTGTTCTGGCGGTACGATTCGAAGAAATATCCACGTTCGTCTTCAAAAACACCGGGTTCAATAACAAATAATCCCTCAATTGGGGTTTCTGTAATCTTCATCGTTTTAATTTAAAATGAAAATATTTGTTTTTCGGCCAGATGAATCAGGTACTGACCATATTGATTTTTACTTAGCGGTTTGGCCAATTCGAGCAACTGTTCCTTGTCGATAAAACCCTTTTTGTATGCAATTTCTTCAATACACGAAACTTTCAGCCCCTGGCGTTGCTCGATGGTGGCAATAAAATTCGATGCCTGCAGCAAACTGTCGTGTGTGCCGGTGTCGAGCCAGGCAAAGCCACGACCAAGCAGTTTAACGTTTAACCTGTTTTCTTCGAGATAAAGCCTGTTCAGGTCGGTAATTTCAAGTTCGCCCCGTTTCGATGGTTTCAGGTTTTTGGCCTTTTCAACAACATCATTCGAGTAAAAATAGAGCCCTGTAACCGCATAATTCGATTTGGGTTTTTCAGGTTTCTCTTCGATGCTGATTACTTTTCCTGTTGGGTCGAATTCCACAACGCCATATCTTTCAGGGTCGTTAACGTAATACCCGAAAACAATTGAACCGTCTTCCAGCGCGGCAGCTTCTTCCAGAATACTTCTGAAATTGTACCCATAGAAAATATTATCGCCAAGAATGAGGCATGCATTGTCGTTGCCAATAAATTCCTCACCCAAAATAAACGCCTGTGCAAGTCCGTCGGGCGAAGGCTGAATTTTGTAAGCCAACTTTAAACCCAATTGAGAACCGTCGCCCAGCAGGTTTTGGTATAAACCAATGTCGGTTGGTGTCGAAATAATGAGTATTTCCCTTATTCCGGCTAACATCAGCACCGAAAGCGGGTAGTAGATCATCGGTTTGTCGTACACAGGTAAAATTTGTTTTGATATTGAACGGGTTATCGGGTAAAGCCTGGTACCCGAACCACCGGCGAGAATAATTCCTTTCATTTTGTTAATATTTTAATATTGAAAATGTTAAAATCCGTTCTGCTCTCAATTGATTTCGTTTTTAGGCAATTTCAATATTCAAAAGTAACAAAAGTAAAAAACCTGCAAAGCAAACAAGCTGCTCATTCAATTTAAAAAGTTAATTAAACCCGGTTCAACTCAAATAAATGGCCAAACCTTTTGAATTAAATGAATTAAGTTATACTTTTGCGCGCGTTTTTTAACAATTATAATGTCTAACTCATTAATTTTATTGAAATTACATGACTGAAGAAAAGAATGAAAATCTTGAAATGGAGGTAACAGAAACTCCGGCTCAGGAAGAAAATCAGGTTGCTGAAACAGTAGCCGAAACAACTGAAGAGGCAGCTGCTGTTGCCACTGAAGAAATTGCCACCAAAGAAGAAGTTGAGGTATTGGCTGAAATGGATTTAAAACCTCAGACTAAAACCAGTGAACCAACTGCTGAACCCGAAGAATTTGACTGGGCCAGCCTTGAAGTGGGTCTCGATGCGTACTCTGTAAAAGAGAGAGACAAACTGGCCGACATGTACAACAACACGCTGAACACAGTTTCGGAAAAAGAAGTGCTGCAAGGCACCGTAATTTCGCTGAACAAACGCGAAGTGGTTGTGGATATCGGTTACAAATCAGACGGTATCGTTAACATCAACGAATTCCGTTACAATCCCGATTTAAAAATTGGCGACAAAATCGATGTTTACATCGAAAGCCTTGAAGACAAAAAAGGACAGATGATCCTGTCGCACAAACAGGCACGCTCAACCCGCTCATGGGATCGCGTAAACGAGGCGCTTGAAAGCGACGAAATCATTAAGGGATACATTAAATGCCGCACCAAAGGCGGTATGATTGTGGATGTGTTTGGTATCGAAGCATTCCTCCCGGGATCGCAAATCGATGTGAAACCAATCCGCGACTACGATGTATTTGTTGGTAAAACCATGGAATTCAAAGTTGTGAAAATCAACAACGAATACCGCAACGTGGTTGTATCGCACAAAGCACTCATCGAAGCAGAACTCGAACAACAGAAAAAAGACATCATCGGTAAACTCGAAAAAGGTCAGGTTCTGGAAGGAACTGTTAAAAACATCACTTCGTATGGGGTATTTATGGACCTCGGCGGTGTTGACGGCCTTATCCACATCACCGACCTTTCGTGGGGACGTATTTCGCACCCAAGCGAAATTGTGGAACTCGACCAGAAACTTAACGTGGTTATCCTCGATTTCGATGATGACAAAAAACGCATTGCTCTTGGTTTGAAACAGTTAACTCCACATCCGTGGGATAACCTCGACGAAAAACTGAAAGTAGGCGATAAAGTAAAAGGTAAAGTTGTTGTGATTGCCGACTACGGTGCTTTTGTTGAAATTGCCACCGGCGTTGAAGGTTTGATTCACGTTTCTGAAATGAGCTGGAGCCAGCACCTGCGCAGCGCTCAGGACTTCCTGAGAGTAGGCGACGAAGTGGAAGCTTCAATTCTTACTTTAGATCGCGACGAACGCAAAATGTCACTGGGCATCAAACAACTCAAATCAGACCCATGGGAAAACATAGATACACTTTACGGTGTTGGAAGCAAACACAAAGCTACCGTGCGTAACTTCACCAACTTTGGTGTGTTTGTTGAAATTACCGAAGGTGTTGACGGTTTAATCCACATCTCGGATTTGAGCTGGACGAAAAAAATCAAACATCCGTCGGAATTCACTGCAATTGGCGACGAAATACAGGTTGTTGTTCTTGATATCGACAAGGAAAACCGTCGTTTGAGCCTCGGCCACAAACAGCTCGAAGAAAATCCATGGGATGTTTTTGAAACCATTTTCACCACCGACTCAATTCACGAAGGAACAGTGGTTGAACTGATGGACAAAGGCGCAGTAATTGCACTTCCATACGGAGTTGAAGGTTTTGCAACACCACGTCATCTTGTAAAAGAAGACGGTACATCGGTAAAACAAGACGAAAAACTCGACTTCAAAGTCATCGAATTTAACAAATCAGCCAAACGTATCATCGTATCGCACTCTCGTATTGCCGAAGATGAAAAACGTTCGGAAGAAAATGCCAAACGTAAAGCACAGGCCCGACCAGGTAAAAAAGCCGCTCCTGCTGCCGAAACTACACTCAATATCGAAAAAACCACTTTGGGTGACATCAGCGAGTTGGCTGCATTGAAAACCCAAATGGAAGAGAATGAGAAAAAAGATAAGTAGTAAAAGTTTGCATTTTAGCAGAATTTCGTAAATTGAGGCATGGCATTCGAGATTACAAAGAATGGAAATCATACCTTGATTAAGGTAAATTCCGACAGACTTGACACCAACAACGCTCCTGGTTTAAAATCGGAGCTGGTAATGGTGAACAACAAGGGCGAAAAGAATATCATTCTCGATTTAAGCAGTTGTAATTACTGCGACTCTTCGGGGTTACGCTCGGTACTTGTTGCCAACCGGCTGTGCGAAGATTCCATTGGAACGTTTATTCTTTGTGGGTTGCAGCCCGACGTGGATAACCTGGTTAAAATTTCGATGCTCGACACCATTTTGCTCATCACAAATACGGTGGAAGAAGCAAAGAATTTGCTGGAAAAAAAGGAAAATCTGAAACCAGATGCCCTTTGAAATAACCATACTCGGAAGCAATTCAGCATTACCCACATCAGACAGATATCCAACCGCCCAGGTAGTAAACCTGCTTGGGCGGTTTTTTTTGCTCGATTGCGGCGAAGGAACTCAAATACAACTCCGCCGCAACAAAATCGGGTTCAGCAAAATAAAACACATCTTTATTTCACATCTTCACGGCGACCACTATTACGGCCTCATCGGGCTGATATCGACCATGAACCTGCTGGGAATTAAAACCGACCTCCACATTTATGCACCGTCCGAAATCAAGAACCTCATTCAGCCTCAGCTCGATTTTATTAAGGGCGAAATGACAGTGAACCCCGTTTTTCATCCGCTTGATTTTAAAAAACCACGACAGATTTTTGCCGATAAAAAAGTGGAAGTACTCTCCTTCCCCGTAAAACACAGCATTTCAACCTGCGGATTTCTGATTCGTGAATTGCCGCGAGAAGCCAATATCCGCCGCGACATGATTGAGGTGTACAAAATTCCAGTGGCAAAAGTCAGGGAAATAAAAGCTGGTGCTGACTTTGTCACGCAAGATGGTGAAGTAATTCCAAACGAACGGCTGACATGGCCACCGTTTCACCCCCGGTCGTATGCATTTTGCACCGACACAGCATTTCATCCGCCCATTGCCGAAGTAGTGCAGCAGGTTGATATTCTGTATCATGAAGCCACATTTTTGAACGACATGCGCGAGTTCGCCGCAAAAACGCTGCACTCAACCACCGCCGACGCTGCTGAAATGGCAAAGCTGACCAAGGCAAAAAAGCTGCTGATTGGTCATTTTTCGGCCCGTTACCACAACCTCACTCCATTTGAAAAAGAAGCCCGCGAAATTTTCGAAAACACAGAAATTGCCCGCGAAGGAAAAACCTACACAATACTCTCGGAACGGGAAACGAGAAGCTGATGCTGGAAGTTGGAAGCTGGAAGCTGGAAGTTGGAATAACCCTGTCTCGCCTGAGGCGGGATCAACCCGGGGACATGCCACGCCCGAATACGCCCGCCCTGCTGTTTGAAACACAGGCCTTCTGATGCTCTATCAATCCATGATAAAATTTATCCAGTTGCATTATCCTAATTTTTCTGGTGTAAACTATCACAATTCAACCTTTTTTTTATCTTCGACTAAAAATTAACCTGGCTTGAACAGCAGACCTCAGATATCATTTCATACATGTTTCAACCGAACTCTGGATTCTGGTTGTCTTAAAATGTGTTTCCCCTTAAAAAAACAACGCATTTCACCCACCTGTTTTATATCAAAATCTTTTCCCATACATCTTTTGATTTTTTTATTTCTGTCAGTGCATTTCAACATTTCAGGCCAGAATTATGATGCTGAACTTATCACTCAAAAAACAAGAATTGAGGTTACAAACGATAAACTAACCAAGGAGTATTTATTCGAGATAAAAATAAACACCAGGGCTGGTGAAGAATTTACAAAAGTTGGCATTCCTTATTCAAAACTGATAAAAGTGAGAAACATTGAAGCTTTTATCACCGACAACAATAACAAAATTGTAAAGCGCCTGACTAAAAATGATTTAACAGAGAAAAGTGTCATGGCCGATTTTTCATTTTATGAAGACAATATGGTTAAAGAGTTTACGCTAAAACACAATATTTATCCTTATACATTAACCTATTCATTTCAGTTGCAACAAACCGAATTTCTGTTCATCGATCATTGGGTGCCGGTTATCAGCGAAAAAATACCCACTAAAACCGCAGAACTCGCAATTACCACACCTGTTGATTACCAACTTGCTTATACATTGAATAATACAACAGAACCTGAAATCGATTCGATTGATAACAAAATCATATACAGGTGGAGTACACATTATTCCAATATTGTTAAACCAGAAATTTATGCGCCACCCAGCTCTGTTTTTTTACCTGAAGTGGTTGTTATTCCAAAATACTTCAGATTCGATAACGCCGGGTCACTTGATTCATGGGTGTCATTCGGAAACTGGCAATTTGAACTGTTATCGGGATTAAACGATCTTCCTGAAACTGAGAAAATCAGAATCAGTTCAATAATCCAAAATACCACCGGCGAGAAAGAGAAAATCAGAAAACTCTATCACTATTTGCAGGATCAAACAAGGTATATTAACATTTCTATTGAGACTGGCGGTTTAAAACCACATCCTGCTTCGTATGTTTCGCAAAATAAATATGGCGATTGTAAGGCACTGACCAATTACATGAAAGCAATTCTTGATTATGCAGGAATAAAATCATACTATACAAAAGTCAATGCCGGCAATCCTGTTCTTAAAATCAACAAAGATTTTCCGTCGCAGCAATTTAACCACATCATACTTTACGTTCCACTCGATAATGAAGATATCTGGCTCGATTGCACAAGTGAAACAGCATTTAATTATCTCGGAACCTTTACACAAAACAGGGATGTTTTTGTAATTGACCACAACAACAGTCGTTTTTTAACAACACCTGAAATGACTTCAGCAAATTCAAAAGAAGAACGGACAATCACATTTAAATATGATTTTCAGGAAGTTACTGCCAATTTCGGATGTAAATTTTCAGGAAATATGTATGAGAAATTTGCCATGCTGAATAGTGATTTGAATAAATCGGAGAAATCGAGGTACCTGCGGAATAACTTTATGGAAAATGGGTTCGAATTAAATGAATACACTTTTGCTGAGATTGACAGGGATTCAGCTTTTATTGAATTCACCTTTAACGCATCGGCCCGGAATATTTACAAACAGTTTGGGAACGACCTTGTTATCGTTGTTATTCCTTTTTCACTACCTCAGTTTACAAAACCCGCTGAACGTAATTTGCCCTTGCAAATCGATTTTCCTGTATGTAAAACCGATACGCTGATTTATGATATCCCTGCCGGATATAAACCCTATGAGAAAGCAGATGACTTTTCAGTAAAGACCGAATTCGGTGAATATTCGGTTAAGTTTATGCAAGAACCAGCAAAAATTTTTGTGATTAAATCGTTTATATTAAATGCCGGAAATTACCCGTTAAACAGATACAACGATTTTTATTCGTTTTACAAACAGGTTAGCCAAAAAGACAAAAACATACAATTACTTCTCATAAAATCAATCTGATATGAACTTAAAAACAACATTACTTTCCTTACTGATTTTTGCCAGTCAGGTAGTTTATAGTCAAAACTTTTCAAAAGAATATGGAAAAGTGGGACGCGATGACATTGAACTAACTCAATACCAAAAAGAATTGGATGCCGAAGCAGTGGTGATGTTTGATTATGGAAAATCGTATTTTGTCAGAACCGAGGATTCATACGATGTGGCTTTTGAAAGAACTACCCGTATTAAAATACTGAACGAAGCCGGAATCAAGTGGGCTGAAGTAGAAATCCTTTTCTATCATGAAGGGGGAATTTACGAACAGGTATTTGACGTTGAAGCATCATCTTATAATTTCGAAAATGGTCTGCTGAATAAAACAACCTTTGATGTTTCTAATGCATTTGACGAAAAATTAAACAACTACTGGACAGTTAAAAAATTTGCCATCCCTAATGTTAAGGCAGGCTCAATCATTGAATACAAGTACAAAATAAACTCGCAATATAAATTTAACCTGAGAGACTGGGAGTTTCAGTGGAAGATACCGGTAATTTATAGTGAATACGAAGTTAAAATGATTCCCTTTTATGAATATTCGTGGCTTTTACAGGGAACCGACAGGCTCGATATCCAGGATTCATACGTTGACAAGGGACTTTCACAACAATTCGGGTTAATCAATTTTCAGGAAATGGTACACAAATTTGTAAAGAAGGACATTCCTGCTTTTAACGGCGAAGAATTCATCACCACTGTAAACGACTATATTATGAAGATTGATTTTCAACTATCGAAAATAACCTATCCCGATGGAAGAACTGTTCCGATAATCACCACCTGGAAAGAACTGATTAACGATTTAACAAAACACGAAGACTTTGGCAAATACATTCGAAAAACTGAAAAATTAGCACCGAAAACAATTGAGGCATCCGTATCGCAGTTGAATACCGAAAAAGAAAAATTCAACTTTATTATCGATTACATGAAGAAAAATTTCAGCTGGAACAATAGTTACGGCAAGTATGCATCAAAATCGCCCAACAAACTACTCGACGAAAAACAGGGGAACAGTGCCGATCTGAATTTATTTGCCCTTGGGTTGTTAAATTCTGCCGGAATTAAGGCTTATCCTGTAATTATAAGTACGCGCGACAATGGTAAAATTTACGATAAATACCCATACATCAACTTTTTTAATTATGTGCTTATTCAGGCAAAAGTCGATGGAGTTGATATTCTGTCGGATGTTACCGACCCCAATTGTTTGAATAACCGGATTCCAACTCAATGTATTAACAACAAGGGTTTATTAATTAACAATGAATCGGTTCAATGGATAGCACTTGAAAGTTTCCGGCCTTCTGAAATCAGAACCAATATTGAGATCGAAAAAATTTCGGATGAACTGCAGATTTCAACTGTTTCAGTGGCCACCAATGAATACGAAGCATTATATTACCGCGACACCTATGCTGATGATATTCAGAAAATAAAGGCAAATTTTAATTCAGAGTTTTATTCACTTATCGATACTTCGGTTGTGGTACAAAACCAGTATGAGATTGAAAAACCATACCAGATCAGCTATAAATTATCAAGTGGACCCGAAACGTTAAACAACAAATTGTTGTTTTCCCCTTTTATTAACGAAGTAATAAGCGATAATCCGCTGAAGCAGAAAGAACGTACCTACCCCATTGATATGATTTTTCCACGAAAAAGAAGTTTTACTTCCGCTATAAAAATTCCTGACGGGTTTCAGGTCGAATTTTTGCCTGCCGACTCAAAAATAAACAACCAACAGTTTGAGTTGAATTACTCAATTGTAAAATCGGAACAAATCATCAAAGTCACATTCGACTATATTTTCAAAAGCCCGGTGTACCAGCCCGTTGAATACAGCAAAATCAAATATTACTTTAATGAGATTGTAAAAAAAGGAAACGAAAAAATTGTACTTATCAGGTCTTTATAAATATCAGGCAGATTACCAGAGGACATCAATTTATGGCTGTTAAATTTGCAGCGATTTTTTGCGGGTATAATCATAGAAAGCACCAGGCAGAGTGAAATCATAAATAACTTTCCCCCACTTTGTACTTGTTGGCGCCACCTTATCACTGATAAATCAATAATATCCAAAATCAGAAAGTATCACAGAACATTAAATTACAGCACGATTACTGCTAAAACTTAACAGAGTATTATAATTTAGCAATGCAAAAATACAACTACAAATGAAGAATAGATTTTATCACATCACGCTGGTTTTGTCAGGACTGCTTCTGGTAAATCATGTATATCCTCAGAATACCCAGGTAACAACCGCCCCAACAGGTATCGAAATAGTGGCACAATTAGAAAAGCCGAAAAATAATCAGAAGTTTAATGAAAAAGATTTAGCCGGTTACTTGTTGGTTTATTTCAAAGACCAAAACCAATCGGCTTATATGGCTGTAAGCAGCGATGGTTATACATTTACCGATGTGAATGGTGGTAATCCTGTATTTATTGGTTCTCAGTTAGCCGAACAAAAAGGAGTACGCGACCCTCACATTACCCGTGGTCCCGATGGCGCTTTTTATCTGGCAATGACCGACCTGCACATTTTTGGCAAGCGGGCTGGATTCCGCGATACTGAGTTTGAACGCCCTGCTGAAAAATATGGATGGGGCAACAACCGCGCTTTGGTACTGATGAAATCGTATGACCTCATCCATTGGACACATTCCGATTTCCGCGTCGATAAAGCGTTTCCCGAACTTGGCGACATCGATTGCTCCTGGGCGCCCGAAACAGTTTTCGACCCGGCGGTTGGTAAAATGATGGTTTATTTTACCATTCGATACAACAACAAAGAGTGCCATATGTACTATTCATACACCGACGATAATTTTACAAAACTGGAAACTTTGCCTAAAAGAATAACAGAAATTGGAGGACTCGACGGCGACATTACCAAAGTTGACAATCAATATCAGCTTTTTTATGTTTCAGGCGCTAAGATATTGCATTCGGTTTCCGACAGAATTAACGAAGGGTACAAAACCGATACTACTCGCATCGACCCCGAAAAAGTTGCGACCGAGGCGCCCAACCTGTTCAGGCGATTAGGAACCAATACCTGGGTGCTGATGTACGATGTGTATGGCGCCAGGCCCAGCAACATGGGTTTCAGCGAAACAGAAGATTTTGTAAGCTACAGGAATCTGGGGCATTTCAATGAGGGCGTAATGAAAGCAACTAATTTTAAAAGCCCAAAACATGGCGCTGTTACCTACCTCACCAAAAAGGAACTGAAAGCCATTGCCGAACACTGGAAAATGGATTTTAAATAATCAAAATTTTAAGATGCAATTTCCTCAACTTTACTGTTGGGAAAAAAATATTTACAATAACCTTAACTCTTTTTAAACAGACCGACTTACCTGATAATCAGACATTGATATTGATATTGCCATTGGCTGACATACACTTTCTGTTACGTACAATAACAATGAGGCCATGCATTGTATGATAACCAGAAATCAAATAACACTTATTTTTGATATTGATTCACTTTGAATTATCCGTCTCGCTTGTAGCGAGTTTGCCCCCGTAGTTGCGCAGCTTCATTCAAATTGCCCTTAACTCTGATCATCAGGCTATTAGAAGCAGCAACCCGCTCAAAAATGCATCAACTACCCAATCAGTCTGAAAAATAATTCTTCATACCGCATCTGTAATTGAATGTTTCTATTCTGAATAAAAAATAAAGAATCATTATGTTTTGTGTTACAGGATTTACTATCTTGGCAACACCTTATCAAAGTAAAATTCAGAATTTTAGAAATAAGTAAAACCCGAAGTAGTGCACAGTAATTAACAGCAGAAATCCAGAACATCCCATGGTTTTAACCTTGAAAAAAATAAAGCACAGGGGGGCGGACCAAATCGGCATTTTTTTGCCATACTCAGCCGCAGCAAACCAAAAACTGAAATCGATTGGGGCGGTTTACAGTTCAACACTGCGCTGCTGGTACATGGGTTACAACGCCGCTAATTACCAACTGTTACAAAAGAATTTTGAACAGATAAATATTGAAAATCCAAAACCTGAAACTGCAAAAACAGCACCGGTGGCCGGCCCTGAAAGCCGTGACCTTCCACCCATAGTTACTTCAGTACCGGAAAATAAAAAACCCGGTGAAGAGGTAACGAAATTTCCTGAAAAACCCGTTAAAATGGTCACTCAGGAACATAAAGCGGAAATACCGCTTGCTCAAAAGCTGCGTTTGCAACTGCACGAAAACACTGGCAAATACTGGGTCTTCAGTTTAAACTATCATTTTGCAGTAAGCAAAGAGTTGTTGGCTGTAAAAGGAATTTACTGGAATAAAACGCAAAAGGTGTACATGGCCATGCGGATGCCGGTGGTGAAGGAAAAGGCGGAAGAAATTCTGCAGGTTCCCGGTTTTTTTCCGACCGACTTTATTGAAAAGGAAAAACCGTTTAACGAGGGTGCCGTAATAATTGTAAAACCTCATGCCGACGATAACCGCTGGATGCAGGTTTTTATGCCTCCGGTGTATCTGTTACGCGAAAAAATAAAACGTTTTGCAATGTCGCGGTACAGTGTGCCGCACGGGTGCTACCTGTTACCGGCAGCTCCCGATGTTTATAAGGCTTTAACAGTTCATTACGAACCCGAAAAAGTTATTTTTAAGAACATGCTCGCGGTGGGGTATCTCAAAAAAGAGAACATGCCCAACCAAAAACGGTTTTTGCTGCAAAAAGCCAAAAACCAGGTGTTGGAGAAAATACCCGCCGAGGCACGCACTTATTTGATTGCCATGATGGATACCATGCTGGCCAACAACCTGAGCGACTCGACCATAAAAGGTTACGGAAATGCATTTTACCGGTTTATACGCGATAACAATTTCAGCAATCCGGCCACTTTAGATAAGAAGCAGATTGTAAAATACTTAGGCGGATTAATGGAAAAGGGACTTTCGGCAACAACAGGGCATACGCTGGTGAACGCATTGAATTATTATTACCGGCATGTTGAAAACAACCTGAACATTGATTTAAAGTTGCCACGGCCCAAAAACGAAAAAAAGCTGAGGGTGGTATTTACACCTGAGGAATGTGCTGCCATATTCACCAACATCGACAATCCAAAACATAAACTGGCGCTGTTGATTGCCTATGGCGCTGGTTTGCGTGTAGGCGAAGTTGTTACATTGAAATGGGGTGATATTTTAATGGCTGAACAAAAAATACACGTAAAAAACGGGAAAGGGAAAAAAGACCGGATGGTGATGTTGCCTTATTCGATTTTGGTACTGCTTGAAAACTACCGGGCACTGCACCCAGGAAATGATTACGTATTTGGCGGACAGTTTGCCGGGGCGCACTACAGTAAAGGGAGCGTACAAAAAGTAATGGCGACAGCGCTTGAAAAAAGCGGACTTTCAAAAAAAGGTAGCGTGCACAACCTGCGACACTCGTTTGCCACACACCTGATTGAAGCAGGAACCGATATTCGCTATATTCAGGAGTTATTAGGACATTCGAGCATTAAAACCACCATGATTTACACGCACATTACCAACAAAGCCATCAACCGGATTCAAAGCCCGCTGGACAGGTTAAATTTAAATACCGATGAGAAAAATGATAAAAAAGTATAATAACTTCGTGCTATTACATAGTTAGCGTTCATTGTAAAAAGACAAAACAGACGACAGAATGACAAAGAAATTTTTGCTGCATAAAGACAAAGAAAAAGGAAACCCACCGCACATTCAGGCACATTTGGCTGCCCAAACGCACGGGCG
>JBFXFM010000072.1:0-18621 GCA_050179035.1 Draconibacterium sp.
AAAATGCTCTCTACAGCTATTTTCATCAGGAAAATCCTCTATAAATTTGACGATATTCATGTCATTCTTTTTTCCCCAATATAGCTTTTTATTTATCTTGTGGCATTATTACGGATGAGCATTTTTTTTTATTGATTTTCTTTCAGGTCGAATTCAATAATTGGTTTTTATCGAGTCGATTGTAATTTTTTCGACCGACTGAAGAATTTCCATTCCTGTGGTTAATGATTCGGGGCACTTTTCCATCGTTTTCAGGAATTCAGCACCGGCTTTATCATACGATTTTACACGGGTAATTATTTCGTCGAGTCGTGGTTTCGATTCTTTTGCCTTTACTAAAAATGCTGTTGCATCCACTTTTAATTTAGTTGAAAGTGAGTCGGTAAGCGATGACAACTCTTCCAGCGCGTTTTGGTAATCGGTGAGCGATGTGGTTTTGAAATCCTCAACACACCCGCCAAGATTTTTCATTCCCACACCCATTATAGAAAAATCGGCTGATTTTATAGTTAAATCTTTTGATTTGTCACATCCGCAATCGGCTGGTTCATAGGGCAGACCAACCTGTTTTGGCGGGACGATTGGGGGTTCCGGGTCGCCAATAACTTCATCGTCAACTGTTGGCTCTTCGGTTGGCGGTTCAGTGGGTTTCGGTTGCTCTCCGGGTGTTGGTTTGGGTTTTGGAGTCGGTTCTTTTGGTTGTTTCGGATCAGATGGTTTTGGAGTCGGATCTGATTTGGGTTGTTCTTTAGCCTGGGGTTGTTCAGTCCCTTCATTACACACATTCAGGCGTTTGGTGATGCGATCAAAATTCCTCATCGCTTGTTCATAATTATCAGCCAGTCCTTCCATAATGTCCTCGTGCTTTAGAATCTCGCCAATATTATCGCCAAATTTTTGGGCAGCCTGTTGTACTTCGGCTACACCGATTGCCGCGCTTAACGATTTTCCCCAAAGTCCTTCAACTACTTCCCCAAACTGGTTTTTTACAATCTTTTCAAACGACTCTCCTGAAGCGGTTTTGCCAATGTTATTCTTTAATTCTTCAGGATTGCTGCTGGCAATAATTTCCGACAACGCACTGCCCTTGTCAGCTATTTCGGCGGCAACTTTTACTGCGCCTGAAGTTTTTCCGTTTGCAATAATGGTAAGTCCGGCTTTTGCAAGCAGCTCAACTGTTGAACTCACCAACTCATCCCTGGCTTTCTCAAATTCGGGTGAGCCGGCTTCTTTCTGTAATTTTTTGGTAGCATCCACCAGGTTTTCCATGGCAGCTTTCTTCATTCTTTCGAGCGTGGCAATCGTTTCGTCGTCGCAGTTTACCACTTCAACTTCTACTGCCGGACCTGTATCTTCACCACAATTTGTTTTTGCCTGAAGGGTGGTTGTCCCTATTCGAATTCCCTGCAATGTAACTTCACTGCCAACTCCTAACGCCGATATTACACCCGGGTCGGCGGGTATAAACTTCACCAACTCGGTTGCATTGGCGGGTTGTGCATTTACCGGAATTGTTTTTATGCCCGGCAGTTTTTTACCATCGATATCATACAAAGCAATTTGCGGAATGGGTTGACTGCTATTATATGATTCAATTTTTACGCAGGTGGCGGTTTGCGAAGTTTGCGCCGTTTTTCCATCGGGAGTGGTGTATTCAACAAAAAGAGTTCCCCGGTCGGGAGACACTCCGGTAAGGTTTGCCGATGAGCCATCGTTTTCCACAGTCATCATCGAAGAGGGTTCGGCCCAAAACCTGAAAGTTCCGCCAACAGGTTTGGCAGTAGCTACAATCATTGCCTGCCCGCCAACTCCAAGTTCTGAACAACCCACCAGCGTTACTTCCGGTTTTTCTGATTCTTTGTATGGTTCAACAGTTATTTCAATGCTGGTTTCGCTTGTTCTGTATTCCGGCCCGCTGGCCGTGTGCCGTTTCTTGCTTTCACTCTCTTTCCAGCTGCCCTGAAAGCCTTTGCCGGTTTTGGTTATTTTGCAGTTTTTATCAGTCAAAGCATCGCCACTGCCACTGCAATTTAATCCATAGTCGTCATAATCTCCTCCGTAATCCTTCCACTCGCCATAACCTTGACCACCACTATACATCTGTCCTGAGTATGAGCCAATAGCTTTGATACTTATACCGACATCAAATGATTTGGATTCTTCAGTAAACTCAAAATACAAAGAAGCTCCCGGATAGGCAGTACCTGAAACATTATCCGTCCTGATATCGGCCGAAATAAGTATCCCGTCAATTGTTTCTTTACCGTTTGACGATTGTGAGTTTGACCCATTTCCGGTTACCGTTAAACTCACAGGATCTCCGGCATCGGAATGATAAAGAAAACCAGTGGCTGGATTTTCAGCTTGATTTTCAACCACAGCGGTTATTGTTCCGCTTGACGTTTCTTTGGATGATTGATGAATTTCTTTTTCCCATTTTTTCGAACCGGCCATAAAACTGCTTACCGTATCCCTGCGATAGGTAGATTGATGGGAGATTCGTGCAGTTATTATCCACAACTGCCGTTCGTCTGAATGCTGGGCAAACGAATTTCTGTTGAAGCAAAACAAAACCAAAAAGATTAAAAACGGGCAGACTTTCATGACCGAATTTTATTTACCGATTAACTGTGTAAGTTTTTTAATGTCTTCTTCGTCATACGAAACAAAGAATCTGCGCAGGTTGCAGGTTTCGCCGTAGTACTGGTGTTTCACGCAGCTTTCGTATTCGCTCTGCATATATTTTTTATCCATCGACATGGTGAGTACGATAAACTGAATGGCCGATTTGGGCAGGTTTTTATTCCAGTATTCTGGATTTACTTTCACAATTGGGGGGAAAAGGTTTTTCTGGTCTCCAAAACCAGATGAATCGCTCACACGTGAAATACCACCTCCAAAGTAGGCCTGGTTTTTCAGGTTGGATGGCGAAATGGCGGCCCATTCTTTTTCCATGAATTCATTTAAATATTTGGCCGCGATTTCGTCTTTCTCCTTTTTTGCTTCTTCCCTGGCTATGGCAAAAGCTTCCTCAACGGTAACAGGCACCCAGTAAGGCGGACGTGCAGTGTCGTAAATTACAAAGGTAAAGTTGTCGTACACATCAACTCCGGGAGCAATGGTTTTCTTGTTGAAAGGTGTGGTAAACATGCACTTTTCCGTATTGAAAACATTCCAGAAACCTGAGATTTTATTGAGTAAAACAGACCATTCGGGCGGCTCGATGGTGTTGTAAATAATCTTTCCTTTGGAGTACGAATAATCGCTGAACTCAAAACTTACCCTTGCTGCAACCCCGAAGCGACATTTCTGTGTGCTTGAAATGTCGTAAATTCTTGCTCTTCCCATAAAACCTTTAATGTCGGCAAGCACCGGATTTTGCCTGACAATGGAAACCAATTCTTTAATTCGTTCCATGTTGGCTGTCATTTCGGCGGGTGTAAATTTCTGGTTTATCGAATAGTTGGTGCGGCTCAGGATTTCGAAAGTACCGGGTTTATCGCCCAAATATGGTATTTTTTCCGGCTGAGCATAAAGCGATATGACAAGGAGCGTGGTGAAAATCAGTATCGAAAGTATAGTTTTCATTATTTAGTTTTTTTCAGGTTTTGCATTTTAATCTTGTGGAACACCGTTTATCGAGATATGTCTTTTGCCGTTATTCTCATACCAATATGAGATTACCTGTCCATCTTTTTGTTCGGAAGTAATGCGTCCTTCCTTATCGTAAGTAGTTGAAGACATTAGTTTTCCTTCAGAAAATTTACTTTCTGATTTAAGGGTACCATTTTCGAAATAAATATTCGTAAAACCTGAGTAAGCCCGGGGTTCTCCGGTAAGATGGCTATTTATTTTTAAGGTTCCGTTTTCGTAGTATTCTTTTGAAATGCCTTGTGGTATGCCATCTTTAAAATTATTCTCATATTGAATTTTACCACTTTCGTAAAAAGTTCTCAGAACCCCGTCAGGAATTCCATTCACAAACTTTTGTTCTGAAATAAGAAATCCGGCTTCGTTGTACGATTTAACAATGCCATTTGGAACACCGTTTTCAACAGTATATTCCTTGCAAAGCTTACCGCTTGGGTAGTATTCCTTTTTTAAACCATTCAACAGTGCATCCGGATTGGCGTTCTGTGCCCTCAGTTCAGTAAACAAGGTGGTTAACAGAATAAATGTGACGTACAGAATCGTTTTCATTTTATCATGTTTTTGTTATTCCGGTTTAAAATTTCTGAGTCAGCGTAAAATCGATGGTTATTGTTACTTTTTCAGCTCCATTCGAAACATCTTTTGTTTCTTTCTGACTTAAAACCTTATCCTGTGCAGTACCTTTGTATGGCCCGAAAACTTCAACAAAAGGGATGTCGATGCTTTTATTTTTTGTGTCTTTGGGTTCGCTTTCACTTTCGCAGGCGCCTTCATATTTTTTTTCGGTGGTAACCTTCAAAACTCCTTTTTTTGATGTCGCCTTTACAAGCACATTATAAGTTCCGTCTTCGAGAAAATAGAGCATAATTCGCGCGTCGGACACTTGTTGGCCTTCAGAATAACTTTCGTCAGAGAGGCCTTCCACTTTTGCCTCCGATTCGTTTGTTTCGGTGATTTTTGTAAAACCCTGGTCGCCATTTTTGCATTTAATACATGGGTAAATTGACTCAATTGTCATTTTCTCATTTAAATCGTATTTCGCAGTACCCGAACAGGAGTTTTTACCAACCTTGGTCAATTCCCATTTCATTGTTGCGTTTGTTTTCCGGGTTGTGGTAATTGTTGCAACATCGCCGCCGCAAGGGCAATTGGCATTATCGGTTTTTGAATCATCGAGTTCGCTTTTAACATCGATGGTAAGCGGCCCTGAATACGGACATATTTCATACTCTTTGAGTTGTTTAATAAGCTCTTTTGAAATTTTTTTCGCATTGCTATCAGCCTGGCCAATTGTTCCGGAAACTTCGGTTCGCGCTAAGGTTTCAGCTTTTCTCATGTCCATACAAAATACCGACAGGTACATCTGACTGCCAATAACATCGGCAGTAAATTTAATCAGGTAGTCGCTACCAACTGCTCCGGCCAGATTCTGGAGTACACTGTCATCACCCGAGCCAAGCAATGCTCTCCTCCTTTCCCAGTCGAGTATTGCATGAAGCGCCCCCTGATTGAGATAATCAACACACGGAAATGCTGCTCTTAAATCGTTAAACAGTGCTGTTTCAAAAACTTCACAAATTGTTATTGCATCAACCAATTCGCTTTTTGACTGTGTAACAACAAAGAATTTAACCCTTGCAGCATTTGTATTACCGGCAAAAACGCCGGAGATAAAAATCAGTATGAATATGTATTTCTTCATTCTTCCAGAATTATGCAGTTTGGTAACGAATTTTTTATTTTAACCAGTTCGGCTTCGCCGATGTTGGTTTTAGCAATCCCCAGTGTATCAAGGTTGGTAAGTGTATTTACGACTGGTGTTAAGGTTGAAATGGGATTAATATCGACATAAAGATTTTTCAGAGAATTTAACGAACCGGCGGCAACCGGTAATTTTTCGATGCTGTTGTTAAAAAGCCCCAACTCGGTAAGTTTTTTGAAATTTATGATGCTCTCGGGAATTGATTTTACGAATTGCCTGAAATTGATAACATATAAAACTTCGAGCGGATATTTTTTTGCCTTGCTGAACAAATCGTTGAGATTTACGCGTGCGCCATTATTTCCGCCTGCAATGATGAGCGTTTTGATGGATTTAAAATTTTCCATCTGGTCGATAACCAGGTTGATTGTTTTCGACGACATATCGAGGTATAACATGGTTGTTTCTTCCTGTGCGAGTTCGCTTCCCCCGGCACCTGCTTCTTCTTCCTGAAATTCCTGTTTTATCTCCTCGCGCAAAGGTTCGGCCAATAAAATATCGGCACCTTTACCACCGGCGGCAGCTTTCCAAATCTGGCTGTACACATCCATTTTATGGTCGGCCATTGCCTGGTTTATTTCGCCCATTTTTTGTCCGTCTTTTGAGCCGGGGTCACCACCTTGTTGCTGTTGCTGACCTGAACCACCTCCCATCGCACTGTTCCCCGACATCAGTTTTTTTGCCAGTTCTTTTATTTGTTCGTTGGCTTTTTTGGCAGCAGCTGGGTCGTCCCAATTGGTGGTCTGACGAATTCTGGCCATTTCGTGCCTTATTTGCTCGGGCGACTGCGTGTTTTGGGCGCCGGAAACGCTCCAGGAAAAAAGCGTTAATATCAACAGTAAGTATTTCATGGTCAGGAATTTAACAGGTTGTAAATAATTCCAGGTAATATGAAAAATAGATATCAAATTTTCATTTCTTCACTCACCCCGAGCACTCCCGATTTACATCGTGAGAGCTCTGCCCTCTCTTTTTAAAGTGAGGGCAGAAAGCACCGTGAGGTGGCTTGAGGTGAGTGAATTAAAAAACTACACCAAATACTTCTCATTATTTTATTGATTTTATGAACCACTTTATTCCGGATAATACAGTTTGTACCGGTAAGCGTTTTCAAGTTTATCAAGGTATCCCCTGATTGATTCAAGTCCGCCAATTTCAGCACATTCGGCAGGTATTTCAATACCCGTTTGTGCTTTGGCCAGTTGGGCAGTAATTTCGCCCAACCGAAACTGGTCGGGAAAAGAATTTTTCAAAATTGTTAAATGCTGATTCACTGCATCGCGGTATGGTGGAGTAAACAAATTGCAGTATTTAATTTTTTCGTTTTGAATTTTAACAGCAAGCGAGTCCATGGTTTCACCCTGGCCACCGTTTGCGCCAATCATCGATGTAAATTTGTCTTGCATTTTTTCAATGTTGTCAAGCATTTCAATTCGTTTTGGGTCGGTTTCAATTGCTGCGTATTGGTTTCCGATTTTCTGGCTGGCTGCGTTTACTTTTGCCATTACTGATTGTTGCTCCTGCATCAACTCATAAGAATTTTTGGCTTTTTCGCTTTCCTTTTTTTGATTGGCGGTGGGTTGTGAAGCAGTAGCCATTGCTTCGGTACCATAAGCTTCCATGTAAGCTTTTTTGCCGGCTTCGCTCATTTTTCCAATGTTTTGCACTTCTCCCATCGACATGTTGGTTTGTTGTTGCATCATTTTGTTGGCCAGCGCTTTTTTATCGGCTTCCGACATTTTACCGTTTTTCATTTTATTCATCTCTTCCTGCGAAAGCCCGTATTGCTCGCTCATTTGCTGCATGGCATTTTGTTTAGCCTGTTTTTCAGCGTTTTTTTCCTGGGCATTTTCCAGCTGCCGCAATACTCTGATTTGGTTTTTAATTTCAGTATCAAGCGCACTAACCTGTTGCTGAAAAGCTTCAACATCTGTTTTTGAAATATTACACGATTCTTTTGGCAATGCCGGTATTTTGTTCAGAAAACCTGATGTGAGCGATTGTGCGTGAATCAGATTAACCAAAAGCACCGAAACAATAAGTAGAACTGTTGATTTCATGTTGTCTTTTGTTAAAGTTATTTTTTAGGTGTTTCAGGTTTTGTTTCTTTTTTCGGACCGGTTGAAGGCTTCGAATCGCCACCTTTTGGTAGTGTTGTAAAATTCAGTTCGTTGCCATAAATCACTTCCGACCCACTTTTAGCGTAAGCTCTTACATAATATTTTGTTGCTTCTTTCAGCCCATTTAAAGAAGAAGTTACGGGATTCCCGGCGTTAGCAGGAGCCGTAACTTTTTTGTGATTTATGGTTGGCGATGGTGTGTCGGATATGCAAACTCCTTTTTCGGTAGCTGTTCCTTCCACTTTATAAGTACATTCAGCCTGGGTCTCTTTTATTTTGGTTATTCTGTTGGTTGTAACTTTGATTTTCGATTGGTTGCTATTTAGTGAGTTGAATGTTGAGGCATAGTTTGAAAAGGTAAAAGTCAACATCACGATTAAAGTAATGGTCAGGTTTAATGATTTCATTTTGGTTGTAATTAAAATGAATAATCCAGAATAGAAAATAAGGACAGGCTTTGTAATTCGCCTGTCCGAATCATGTGAATCAAAGTTTTACGAATTCCACTCTGCGGTTCAGTGCTTTGTTAACAGGTGTGTCGTTAGGTGCAACCGGCTGGCTTTCACCCAAACCATCGGTTTCGAGCCTGTCGGCATTCACCCCGAAGTTTTTGGCTAATTCAGCTTTTACTGAAGCCGCACGGCGTTTCGAGAGGTCGAGGTTGGCAGCATCCTGCCCGTCGGCATCGGTGTGGCCGATGATTTTTACCTGTACCTCAGGAACTTCGTTCAAAATGGTTGCAATCTCTTTTAATGTTCCGTACGATTCGGGTTTCACCACATCTTTATTTACATCGAAATAAATTCCATAGGTAACCAGTTTTCCTTCTGTAATCAGTTTATTGCGCACATCGGGAAGCCCGGTTGCTATTCTGAAATTGGTAAACATGGCTGTTCCCCTGTCAAATCGAACCATATTGTATTTGTAGTTTTTAGACATGGCTTTGGGGAGGTCAAAAACTTTGGTTTGGTCAACATAAAGTCGAATGCGTTCTTTTTGCACCCAAACGGATATTTTGTATTTTTTATCGGCTAACAACCTCACTTTATCTGTATTCCCACTAAGTTCGGGAGACCCATCACGGTAATATGAATGATAGTACGTATTATATGCAAAATCGAACCGGATTGCAGCATCTCCCGGGCGGGCTAACCCATAGTTGATATCTTTGGGTTTAGTGGTGCTCAGCACATTAAAAGACCATGCGACATTATTCCCGTTATCCTGATCTTTTTGCGGAACAACATCAAACTCGATGGTGTAATTTTCCGGCAGGGTGATAGGTTGGTCTAAAACTGTGGCTCCGTCTCCATTGGTGATATTGAACCACCTGCCCTCAAAAAGGTTGTTTGTAACCACTTCTCCCGAACCCGTGGTATTCCATTGAACTGGAAAATCACCAATATTCCCGTCAGTAAAATCGTCAAAGAAAATTACTTTCTCACCCGGAACAAAATCGAATTTTGAATACGATTGAAAAGCAGGAGTTCCGTTTGATTGCTGTGCTGCAGTTGTTTCTTCAACAGCTTCTTGTTCCTGCCCCTCTTGCTGTTTTTGATTGTCTCCTGGTTTTTTCTTTTTGAACAGATTTTTTACTCCGTCTTCCACCGAGTCGAATGCTTTATCAATTCCCTGATCCACTTTTCGGTTAGCACGGTTATTTGATTCATTTTTTAATTTGCCCTCCACATCAACCTGGGCGCACAGGTTGGTAACTCCAAAACTGAGAACTACCATCAGAATAATAGCAAGTGTTTTCATTGATTTTTGATTTTGGTTTTTGTATTAAATCTCGTAATAAAGTTCAGCAAAATTTACAACAATTAATTGAGTGTTAAAAAAAATGTTGAAGTAAAATTATTGGTTAAGAGCAAGTTGTAACTCCCCGAAAAAGGGGATTTTTTATTCGGGGGTATTCAATAGATTTGTGAATCAAAAAAAACATAATATGAAGCAAAACCAGATTTCAAATAAAGTTTCAGGAAAACTTTTGTTATTGATTATGCTTGTTTTTACGGTCAATCAGGCCATGGCTCAAAAGTCAATTTTAACCATGGAAAGCATGTCGGCAATTGCTGACACAATTAATCCGCAGGATACAATAACGTCTCTGCAATTCTGTATCGAACTTGAAAATGTTGCTGCAACCACATCAGATTCGGTGCTGAGGTGTGAAGCTTTGCGGGTATCAGGTGTTGTTTACGGGAAAATGGGAAGGTTTGGCAAAGCTTTCGAAATGCTTGAAAAATCGGTTGAACTTGCAGCACGATTGCCTGTAGAAAAAGGAAATATGGTTAAAGCAAAAGCACTGACGAATTTTGGAATGCTTTGCCAGCAAAACGGCGATTTTGGTATGGCTTTAACGAAATACCTCGAAGCGGAACAGCTGTATTTTATCGGCAATAATATTCCGGGATTAATTGGTATTTATTCAAGTCTCGGCGATTTGTACGACAAAATTCTTCAACCCGAAAAACGGAAGGAAATTAACGAAAAAGCATTCAACCTTTCGAAACAAACCAACGATACTGTAGCGATAATTAAGGCTATAACAGGCATGGCAACCAATCTGAGTAACGAAGATAATTATGCCGAAGCCATTAAAATGTACAAACAGGCGCTTGAATTGTCGCAAAAAACCGGGAACAAACAGTTGGAACATGTGGCCTGGTACGATTTGGGTTTTGCCTGGAGCCGGATGGATGACTACGGAAAGGCTGAAGAAATGTACACCAAATCGTATGAAATGGCGCTGCAAACCGGTAACCGCATGGATATTGGCGATGCTTTGTATAAAATGGGTTTGATGAGTTTGTATTCCGGGAATCTGAAACAATCGGAAGAACGGTTGTTCGAAGCGCTGGAAATTGCACAAAGCATTCAATCAAAAATACTCGAACGGAATGTGTACGACGTATTGTACACTTTGGAGGAAACCCGGGGCAATTACAAAAAAGCGTATGAATTCCTTAACAATTATGTGGATGTTGTATATGCAATTTTTTCTGATGACGACCAGCGCCAGTCTAATTTCCTGAAAGCCAGGTTCGATGCCGAAAAGCGCGAATTTGTAATTTCAAAACTTGAATCGGCAAAAGAGATACAACAACTAAAACTGGCCCGGCAGCGCTGGCTGATTTTCGGTTTATTTTTGGTATTACTGTTTACCGGTTTGATGGTATTGTATATCGTAAAACGAAATCGGTACAAACAAAATCTGGCTGAAAAACGAAAACAATTGCAGGAACAGAAAATCATTCAGCTCGAAAAAGAAAAACAACTGATTGCCACCCGATCGCTGCTGGCCGGTGAAGAAATCGAACGAACCCGACTCGCCGGCGACCTGCACGACGGACTGGGTGGATTGCTTACAGGTGTTAAACTAAAACTATCTTCGATGAAAGAAAATTCAATAATCACCAGCGAAAATCTGGCTCATTTTAATCATGCACTTAACCTGCTTGATACTTCGATTGCCGAAATGCGCCGCGTTGCCCACAACCTGATGCCCGAAACACTGATGCATTACGGTTTGCAGACTGCCTTAGCCGATTTTGTAAGGCAAGTGGAACCTGAAGGACTTCCAGTAATTCGTTTTAATTCGTTTGGCGAAAACCTCAGGTTCGAAAAAGAACTCGAAATTACTGTGTACCGGATTACTCAGGAACTGGTAAATAATGCCCTGAAACATGCCAATGCAAAACTGATTGAAGTGCAGCTTTTTACTGAAAAAAACAGGGTGAGTTTACAAGTGATTGACAATGGAACAGGTTTCAACACAAATATGGCGACCGGGCAAGCAGCAGGAAAAGGGCTTAAAAATATAAACGACAGAATTACCGCTTTTAACGGGCATTTCGAAATTGCCAGTGAACCTGGAAAGGGCACCGAGTGCACATTGGAATTTTTAATAACTTAGGCGTCAACTGATTTTTAAGTCTGTTGCCAATGCCAAAACAAATACTGATTGTTGAAGACCACCCGATTGTAAGCGAAAGCCTCTCGCGGCTTTTCAGCGACCCGTTATTAAATATAAACTGCGTGGCAGCTGCTACCGGAAACAAAGGACTTGCTTTTCTGAATGGAAACTCATTCGACCTTATTATTCTCGACATTCATTTGCCCGACATCACTGGTGTTGAATTTTGCAAAACTGCGAAAACTCGCTTTCCGGTGATTAAAATTGTTGCAGTAACCACGCTTGTACAACGGCATATTGTTGAGCAAATGCTCGATGCCGGCGCTGATGGTTTTATTCTGAAAACTTCGGATACTGAAGATATTGTGAACGGAGTGCTGCAGGTGCTTAATACCGGGCAACTTTACCTCGGAAGAGGGGTGAAAGAACTTATCAAAGGCATTTCGGTAAACAACAGCGACTTGCCCATGATTACCCGGCGCGAAAGTGAAATTCTGAAATTGATTGCCGACGGGCTTACCAATCATGAAATTGGCGAAAAACTGTTTATCAGTCCGCTCACGGTTGATACGCACCGCAAAAATCTGCTGCTTAAATTTAATGCCCGGAACACGGCAATTCTGATTAAAACAGCTGTTTCGCAAGGGTATATCAGTTAAGTATCAAACCTTTTTGAATATGAACTTGTTATGTTGTTAATTATGCAAATTGAGCAATGAGAAGCGAAGCACAAACCGTTGATGACTACATCAGCCAGTTGCCCGAAGACAGAAATGAGGCTATCTCGAAACTGCGCGACGTTATTAAAACAAACCTGCCGGATGGTTTTCATGAAGAAATGAGTTACGGAATGATTGGTTATGTAGTTCCAAAAACCTTGTATCCGGCAGGTTATCATTGTACTCCCGAATTGCCGCTGCCTTTTATGAATATTGCCTCGCAAAAGAATTTTATTGCAGTTTACCACATGGCAGTTTATGCCAATGAGGAATTAAATAGCTGGTTTATTGCTGAATATCCGAAGTACTCAAAAACCCGGCTCGATATGGGCAAAAGCTGCATCAGGTTTAAAAAAACATCCGATATCCCATTCGAATTGATTGGTCAGCTGGCTTCGAAAGTAACTCCCGACCAGTGGATTGCGATGTATGAAACAAATTTCAGAAAGGAAAAATAAGGAAAGAGATTGGTGGAGAATAATTGAGATTGATGGAGATTAATAGAGAATGGTGGAAATTTGTGGATAAAAAATGAAAAAAGTATTTCTGATTATTGGAATTTTTTTGCCAGTCTGGGGTTTTGCTCAGCCATTTCCCGAAGTCTTTGCGGGTACCTGGTGCGACACGACTCTTGGTATTTATGAACATTGGGATAAAACCGGCGACCAGCAACTGAAAGGTTTTTCGTACGAAATAAAAAATGGCGAAAAGGTGATTTCAGAATACATTGAAATTGCCATGTATGAAAGCAAAATGACTTATACAGTTTCGGTGAAAAACCAGAACGACGAAAAACCTGTAAGTTTTGTGCTTTCGGGAACCGACAGCATTTACACCTTTGTAAATCCGGGGCACGATTTCCCAGAGTACATCCGCTACAAAGTCATTTCTTCCGGTTATATAAAGGCAACAGTTGGTAATGCCACCCGGAGTTTTGTGCTCAACTATCATCGGATTGATTAAACAACAGCCACATGCGCCAAAAAAAGCAAAAACGTAAATCGAAGCTGGGACTTCCACCCGGGTCGCTGGTGTTTACCGGCGAACAAAAAATGGAACAGGTTGATATCTCTGTTTTTAACTATTCCGAGACCTTTTTTCAAGAATTCCGCCCGAAATCAATTGATGAGGTCATACAGTTAATCAAAAACACCTCTGGTGTAGTTTGGATTAACATCGACGGACTGCACGAAGAAAAATCGATTGAAGGGTTGTGTACAGTGCTTGATATTCATAAACTTACAATGGAGGACATTGTAAACGTAAACCAGCGTCCAAAACTCGAAGAATATCCGAAATATGTACATTCTGTAATTAAGGATATTACTTATAATGCTGAAGGAGAATATTTTGAGTACGAACAAGTCAGTTTTTTACTAAAAGAAAATATACTCATCACCTTTCAGGAAAGATCGGGCGATGTTTTTGATGGTGTACGCAAACGCATTCGCGAAGGAATCGGATTTGTGCGTAAACGAGGGGCCGATTACCTCATGTACGCTTTACTCGACATGGTTGTGGACAACTATTTTGTGATACTCGAAAACTTTGGCGAAAAACTGGAAGACCTTGAAACAGAATTGTTAGAAAACCCGGATAAAAACTCGCTGACGAAACTGCACAATATTCGCCGCGAAACACTCGGACTGCGCCGCACAGTGTACCCACTGCGCGAAATGGTGGCCGCTTTTGAAAAACTCGACGAGCCGCTTTTTAGTCACGATAACAAAGTTTTTACCCGCGACTTGTACGACCATACCATCAAAGTAATTGAAACAGTTGAAATTTATCGTGATATGACTTCGAGTTTACTCGATTTGTACATCAACAGCGTATCAAACAAAATGAACGAAGTAATGAAGGTGCTCACCATTATGACTTCCATTTTTATCCCGCTTTCTTTTATTTCGGGAGTTTACGGAATGAATTTTCATTATATGCCAGAGCTTACTTACAAATATGGTTACTTCATTGTACTTGGCGTAATGGTGGTTGTTTTTATTGGCATTATTCTTTACCTGAAGAGGCGTAAATGGTTGTAGGGAAAAGCTATTTGCTCCATATATTTCTGCGCTAAAAAAGATGCCATCCGCATTTAATCAAATTAAACGGATGGCATCCTTTGTTTTATTCAGCAGGTGAACCTGAAGTCACCAGCTGAAATAGCAGCCAGTTGCCAGTAGCCAAAGGCCAGATTTATTCTTTCCAAACCGGCAATCTTCCGGGAGTCCACGGGGCGCCGATTTTGTTGAGTTCGGCTTCCAAAGCCGGAATATCAGTTTCCACAATGCGCTTTAAAGTATCAAGCACGGGTGGAAATTCTTCTTTCAGGATTTCGTAATTCATTTTTTCAGTGCCTGTAATTCCGCTGGTTGAACCCATGTGTGCATAGGTAATATCGCCCAAACGGTCGTTCAGCGGAACCTGTGCCGGTGGTGTTTCTTCCCCGCTGGCTTTGGCTGCAACGCCATTTAATTTAAAATAGAGAGCCTCAATTTCAATACTTAACGCACGGGCTTTATTCATCAAATCCTGACTTGCGCCCGGTGTGGTATAAATAGCCTGTTTCATGTTTTCAACTTTTGTGGTCAGCTCGCCAAGCAAACGGTTGCTTCCCTGCATGGCAATAGCCAGTTTGTTTACCTGACGGGCAAACTGTACATTTTCGTTGTAATTGGCAGCCGGAAGTGTTGTGTTATCGAGCTTACGGCAGGTAAATTCAACCGGTTCGGCTAATTTTTTCAATTCGCCATCCTGCCAAAGCTGCATGTCGATTTTATATTTTCCGGGCATTACCAGAATACCGCCACCTCCGCCACCGCGACGACCACCGCGTCCGCCACTTTCAACCGGGCTGAAACTGCCCGAAACATTGGTGGTTGTTGGCATTGCATAACGCATATCCCAATTCAGGCGGTTTATTCCTTTTGATGGCGATTGGGTAATCTGTCGTACCACGTTATTTTCGCTGTCGTAAATGGTAAAAATCAGGTGAGGTTTTTCCTCTTTTTCTTCCAGTTCAAGCTCGCGCCAGGTAGGCTGGGGGATAGGCTGGCCTTCCTTAAACAGTTCCTTTTCCTTTTCTTTTCGTATCTCTTTTTTTGTTTTCGGGGCCTCTTTCAGGTAATAAGTAATGGTAGCGCCAAAATCGGGGTTGGGAGCTTTGTAGTAGGTGCTGCCCTGGTTGTCTTTGTTGCTGGTTTGCACAAACATCAACGCATCTTTTATCGGGAAAATTTGTGCTTCTTTCTCTTTCAGTTCCTCCGCAATTTCGCGCAACGGACTGTAATCATCGAGAATATAGAACCCACGACCAAAAGTGGCAAGTACCAAATCACTTTCGCGCTCCTGTATTGCAATATCATAAACCGCAATTGTAGGAAGGCCCGATTTTAACTGTACCCAGTTTTTTCCGTTGTCGATGGTAAAATAAATACCGAATTCAGTTCCCACAAATAAAAGTTCCTTACGGATATTGTCCTGCACAATGGTATGAACTGTTCCGTTTTCGGGCAGATTGCCGGAAATTGAAGTCCATGTTTTGCCTTTGTCGGTGCTTTTAAAAATGTAAGGTTTGAAATCGTCGCTTTGAATCCCATTGAATGCTGCGTATGCCACATTTTCATCAAAACGGTCAGCGCACAAATCGCTCACATAAGTGTATTGCGGCACTCCGGCGAACGATTTTATCTGTGCCCACGACTGACCTCCGTTTTCGGTAACCGAAATCACACCATCATCAGTTCCGGCATACAACAAACCTTCTTTCAGTTTCGATTCGTCAAGCGCAACAATTGTTCCCCATTGCGAGGTTGAAATATCTTTTGCAACAGCTTCTGCCGGCCAGTATTTACCCATTACCTGAAAACTGTTGCGGTCGGTTTGTGTTGTCAGGTCGTCGCTGATAACCTGCCACGAGTTTCCGCGGTCTTCACTGCGGAAAACTTTGTTGGCTGCAATGTACAGTCGTGTAGGTTTATGCGAACTGATAAACATCGGGGTATTCCAGTTCCATTTATAGGTTAATTCTCCTTTGCGTTCGCGCGGTTTAATGCTGATGCCTTCGCCACTTTTTTTGTCGAACCTGGAAACATTTCCGTATTGGTATTCGGTGTAAATAATGTTTGGGTCGTTGGGGTCAGCAGCAATCCAGAAACCATCGCCGCCAAGAGTAACCAGCCATTCATCGTTTAAAACACCGTCGCGAGTGAGGTTTCTCGATGGGCCTACCATACTGTTGTTATCCTGTGTTCCGCCATATACATTGTAAAACGGAAGAGCATTATCCACATTCACCCTGTAAAATTGGGTAATTGGTAAGTTTTCCTTGAAGTCGAAAGTTGCGCCGCTATCCCATGTTTCATAGATTCCGCCGTCGCCGCCAATCATGTAATGTTCAGTATCTTGTGGGTCAATCCAGATTGCATGGTCGTCAACATGCCTTCCGTCGGTGCTGATGGTAGTCCAGGTTTTGCCGGCATCTTTGGTAAAACGGGAAACCGTTTCAGCCGAATATACTTTATCCACGTTTTTCGGGTCGCAGTAAATTTCGTTGTAATACTGACCGCTTGAGGTGTAGTCGCTCATTTTATCCCAGCTTTCGCCTTTATTTATTGAACGGAAAAATCCGCCTTTTCCTTCGGCAGCTTCCACAATCAGGTAAACAACATTCGGGTCAACCGGCGAAATATCGATTCCCATTCCACCTATATCAACCGATGGTAATCCTTTTACAATTTTGTTCCAGGTTTCACCGCCATTAACCGATTTATATACAGCGGATTCAGGTCCGCCGCCAATTTTGCCAAACCAGTGGCGCCTGCGCTGTTCTGAAGTGGCATACATAATATCAGGATTCGACGGGTCAATTTTTACATTGTTCACCCCAGTGTTTTCACTGATTTCGAGTACTTTTTTCCAGGTTTCGCCGCCATCAGTGGTTTTGTACAGACCGCGTTCGGTGCCAGGTCCCCATGCCGAACCTTCTGCTGCTACAAAAACAATATTCGAATTCCGTGGGTCGATAACAATCCCACCAATCTGACGGCTTTCTTTCAATCCCATGTTTTTGAATGACTTTCCACCATCAACCGATTTGTAAATACCATCGCCATAACCGAGCGCTCGCTGGTGGTTGTTTTCGCCTGTGCCAACCCAAACTACATTATAATTATTCGGGTCGCATTCAACATCGGAAATCGAATAAGCGCCGTAGTTATCGAAAACAGGAGACCAGGTGGTTCCATTGTTTTCGGTTTTCCAAACATGACCGCTGGCCACAGCTACATAATACTCTTTGTTGTTTTGCGGATTTACTGCAAAGTCCGCAATTCGTCCGCTGGCCCATGCCGGCCCGATATTTCTGAATTTTAAACTGCTTACCAAACCACTGTTGATAAACGCCTTCTCTTCTTCTTTCTTTTCGTCGTTTTTCTCTCCCCTTTTCTGCGCCTGAATAGTTGTGGCTGCCAAAAAGGCCAATAGTAACAAAATAACATTTTTCATTCGCTTATTATTTTATGATTAAAATTTTTTATTCGTTTTAGTTGGTTTTTGAAAGCTGGAAAATACAACTGAAAATTACAATGTAATAAGACAAATGTCACAATTAGATAAAATTGAATGACTCAGTTTTTTATCTGGTATAGCCTCCACCACGGTGTTAAGGGTGAATTGTGGTGTTCCCAGTGGTAGCCGAAAAAATAGCATGAAAGCATCGCCCAAAAATGGTTTTTGTTTTGTGAACGTGAATTGTGGGGTTGCATTTCGGGGCTGAATGGCTGTTTGTGTGGTAAGTAAGTGCCAAAAAAGAAAAGTTGCAGCGTTGATAAAATGGCTGGTAGCACCCAGAAAATCAGCAGCCGGGCTTCTGTAAACCAAATCAGTAAAATATTGAAAGTTACAGCCATTAAACCAATTTGCCACCAGGTAGTGTAGTTTTTCATAAAACTGAACCACCACAAAACAAAATTATTACTCTTTGTATAAAAATCAGGGTCGTCAGCAGTAGCCGGGAAACGATGATGCAAATAATGTTTTTTCGCTAAAACTTTAAACGACAAAAAAGCAAACAGGGTAGTTACCAGATAACCAATAAAATTGTTCATTTTTCTGTTTTTGGCCACAGCTCCATGCATTGCATCGTGACCGGTGATAAATAGTCCTGTGTATAAATAGGTTTGCAGAATAATATGAAGATATAACCAAAGATTATCAGGTTTTACATCAACCAGAAAAAGAATGAAACTCAGATGCAAAAACCACAAGATGATGATACAACAAGCAATAAAAACACCCATAATCGTTAAACTATGGGTGCAATTTCACTAGTGTCCACTTAATTTTATTATTTGTTGTATTAATAACTTGATATTATGCAAGATGTGTTTAAAATAGCATGTCCACGATTTGAATTCATACCTTTAAAATCAAACCTAAAATTAAGGGTAT
>JBFXFM010000073.1:0-17890 GCA_050179035.1 Draconibacterium sp.
GAAATAACCAAAAAATAGTCTGAAAGGGTTCTTTGTTTTTGATGAAAATGCCATTGCTCAATTTAAACCGGAATTGACTGCTCACTTTCAATCGGAATAGGGTGTTCACATTCACCGGAATTTACAAGTATAGTAAAAGTCAAATATTTAAATAATGGAGCAATATTTAGGTTTCATATAGTTGATTATGATCTTAAAAAGACAGAAGTTATTAATGGTATTCAAAAATTAAATATAAAGACGATTGTGGGAGTATCTTTAAAAAATAAAACAGTTGGTGATATTGTTAAAATTGGCAATCTTGATACTTTCGTGGAAATTTTAGAAATAAAAAACGCATAATAGAATAGATTTAATGGTTCTATTTTGAAAGGTAAACATCTTATTTATTTAAGCTTATAATGCAAAAAACAGACACAATCATCAACATCGGAAAAGTATCGAAATCGTTTGGCGACAAACTGATACTCGACAATGTTGATTTGACAGTGAAAAAGGGTGAATTTGTTACTTTTCTGGGACCATCGGGTTGCGGAAAAACAACGCTGCTCCGCATTATAGCCGGCTTTTTAAGATCCGACGAAGGCAAAATCGTAATCTCTGGCAACTACATGACTGAGGTTCCACCGCACCGCCGACCGGTAAATACTGTATTCCAAAAATATGCCCTCTTTCCGCATCTCAACGTTTATAACAACATTGCCTTTGGCCTCAATCTGAAAAAACTTCCAAAGGAAGTAATTGAGGAGAAAGTAATGAAAGTATTAAAGATGGTGGGAATGACAGATTACGAAGAGCGCGATGTGGATTCGCTTTCGGGCGGACAGCAACAACGCGTTGCCATTGCCCGCGCCATTGTAAACGAACCCGAAGTTTTGCTGCTTGATGAGCCGCTGGCCGCACTCGACCTGAAAATGCGCAAGGACATGCAAATGGAAATAAAAGCGATGCACAAAACGCTGGGAATTACCTTTATTTATGTTACACACGACCAGGAAGAAGCATTGACGCTGAGCGACACGATAGTGGTTATGAGCGAAGGCCGGATTCAGCAAATTGGCACGCCCACCGAAATTTATAACGAACCAAAAAATGCTTTTGTGGCCGATTTTATTGGCGAAAGTAACATCCTGAACGGAGTGATGATTCAGGATTCGCTGGTTGAATTTGCTGGTCACCGTTTTGAGTGCGTTGACAAAGGTTTTGCGGCCAATGAACCGGTTGACGTGGTTATCAGGCCCGAGGACATTTATATTTTTGAGCAATCAGATGCCGCACAGTTTTCAGGGAAGGTAACTTCCTCCATTTTTAAGGGCGTACATTACGAAATGATGATAACCACACCCGAAGGTTTCGAATTTATCATCCAGGATTATCATCAATTCGATGTGGGCGATACTGTGGGTTTGCGCATAAAACCGTTCGATATTCATGTAATGAAAAAAGAGCGGTTGTACAATACTTTCGAAGGTACAATGGTGGATAAAAACCATGTGCGTTTTCTGGGAGCTTCTTTTGAATGTATTGAAAACACAGACTTTGCTGCAGGTTCGGAAGTCAACGTTGAGATTGATTTCAACGGTGTGATTTTGCAGGACAACGAAGAAGACGGCATGTTAAGTGGCGATGTGAGTTTTATTCTGTACAAAGGCAACCATTACCACCTTACCGTACTAACCGACGAAGACGAGAATATTTTTGTCGATACCAACGATGTGTGGGATGACGGCGACCGTGTGGGAATTACCATTCCGCCTGAAGCCATCAGGATTGTAAAACCATAATAAACGCAGGGGTGAAAAAACAATTTTTGGCGTTTGCCGGAAAAAGAAGAAACTGGTCGATTCCCTACATTTTGTTTCTGGGCTTTTTTGTACTCACCCCGCTTTTACTCATTTTTTACTACGCTTTTACCAATCATTCTGGTGGATTTACCCTCAGCAATTTCAGCAAATTCTGGCAGCAACCCGAAGCGATGCACACTTTTGTGTTTTCGGTGGGCGTGGCCATGATTACCACTTTCATTTGCCTTTTGCTGGGTTACCCGGCCGCCTACATTCTAAGCAGAATGGAAATGAAACGCGCCAAACTGCTTGTGCTGCTTTTTATTTTACCCATGTGGGTTAATTTTCTGATTCGAACTTTGGCAACAGTTGCACTTTTCGACTTTCTGAAAATTCCACTTGGACAAGGTTCGCTCTATTTTGGCATGGTGTACAACTTTCTGCCTTTTATGATTTACCCGATTTATAATATTCTGCAAAAAACCGACTACAGCCTGATTGAAGCCGCGCAGGATTTGGGCGCCAACCCGCGGCAGGTTTTTTTCAAAACTGTTTTACCGCTTTCAATTCCCGGTATTTCGAGCGGAATTATGATGGTTTTTATGCCGGTGATTTCAACTTTTGCCATTGCCGAATTACTCACAATCAACAACATCAAACTTTTTGGTACTACCCTGCAGGAAAATATTTACAACGGCATGTGGAATTATGGTGCGGCGCTGTCGCTCATTATGCTGCTGCTCATCGGGTTAACATCGATGTTGAATACAAAAGGAAGTGCAAGCGCTGCCGGAGAAGGAGGACTGATATGAAGAAAATCCTTCCCAAAATTTACATCGCATTATTGCTCTTCATGTTGTATTCGCCCATTCTGATAATTATTGTTTTTTCGTTTACTGAAGCAAAGGTTTTGGGCAACTGGACAGGTTTTTCGTTTAAACTTTATACATCACTTTTTCAAGGAGGCGTGCACCATTCGCTTACAAGCGCTTTGTGGAACACGTTGATTATCGGGCTGATTGCAGCTTTTGTTTCAATGATTTTGGGAACCGTAGCCGCCATCGGAATTTATAACCTGAAACCCCGCACCCGCAGTGCAGTTCAGCTGGTAAATAATATTCCAATTCTAAATCCTGATATTATTATAGCGATTTCGCTTTTTCTGTTGTTTGTGAGCCTTGGAATTACGCAGGGTTACACCACGGTAATACTCGCACACATCACATTTTGCACACCCTATGTGGTTTTAAGCGTATATCCGCGTTTACAACGGATGAATGAAAACCTGTACGAAGCAGCACTCGATTTGGGTGCCACACCATTTTATGCTTTGCGAAAAATCCTTTTGCCTGAACTGAAACCCGGAATGATTAGTGGTTTTATTCTTGCTTTCACGCTTTCAATCGACGATTTTGTGGTAACACTTTTTACCATCGGTAATGAAGGATTGGAAACACTTTCGACTTATATTTATGCCGACGCAAGAAAGGGAGGACTGACTCCCGAATTGCGTCCGTTGTCAGCCATCATATTTATCACCGTGCTGGTGCTGCTGTTGGTAATAAATCAGCGTACCGCTAAAAAAAGATTGTAAAATGAAGAAAATCAACCTGAAAAACCTGTTGCAGCTTTCGATGCTGCTTGCCCTGTTTTTATCGGCAACCATTTTCCCGAAAGCAATTTTTGCTGCTGACGATGACCGTCAGAAAGTACTGAAAATTTATAACTGGGCCGATTATATCGATGAGGATTTGCTGAACGAATTTCCGCAGTGGTACAAAGAGCAAACCGGTGAAGACATCAAAATTGTGTACCAGATTTTTGATATGACTGAGGTGATGTACACAAAAATCGCTTTGGGTCAGGAAGATTTCGACTTGGCGTGCCCCACTCAAGCCATTATGCAACGGATGATACATCAAAATCTGTTGCTTCCCGTGAGCCGCGATTTTGGAACAACACCCGATTACCTGAATAACCTGTCGCCTTTTATTATGGACAGGCTCAACGATTTCAGCGCAAAAGGCATGAATGCAGCCGATTATGCGGTGCCTTACATGTGGGGAACTTCGGGAATACTTTACAACACAAAACATATTTCGGCTGAAGAAGCCAGTTCGTGGGGTTGCATGTGGGACCCGAAAAACAAAGGCAAAATGCTGATGAAAGATAGCTACTGGGATGCGTACAACATGGCCGCTGTTTATGGGTACCGCAATGAAATTACCGCTGGCAAACGTTCGGTGTACAGCGTGACCAACGACCACACGGCTGATGATTTTTCGATGGTTGAAAAGCAGCTGAAAGCGCTGAAACCAAATCTTGCCGGATGGGAAGCCGATTTTGGTAAGGAGATGATGACCAAAGGCGAAATCTGGTTTTGTTATGCCTGGGGTGGCGACGCTGTTTGGGCGATTGAAGAAGCTGCAGAAGTTGGAGTTTCGCTCGAATATGTGGTTCCGCAGGAAGGCAGTAATGTTTGGTTCGACTGCTGGGTGATACCCAAATACGCCAAAAACACAAAGGCAGCCAGTTATTTTATGAATTACCTGTGCCAGCCCGAAATTGCTCTTCGCAATATGGATGTGAGCGGTTACTCAAGCGCCGTGGCCACACCTGAAATATTGGAGACGCTGATTGACTCAACACTCACAGAAACTGTAAATGCCAGCTACTTTTTTGGCCCGGGTCACGACAGTTTGAAAATCAACCCCATTCAATACCCCGACAGCACCGTGGTTGCCCGTTGTGCCGTTATCAACGATTACCTCGACAAAAATGACGAAGTACTCGAAATGTGGAGCCGCGCCAAGGGCGACAGCCTTTTCAGCGGAATGACCGCGATGATTATTATTGTTGTAGTCCTGTTGATTGCTTTTATCGTGCTGCGAATTATCACCAAAGCAAAAAGCAAACGGAAAAAACTAAACCGGGGAAAACGGAGATAAAAAAATCTGATTAAAGTTGAAATACCTGGCTTGCTTCAAACCTTGAAGTAAGCTCAATCTGATACTCCTGCGAAAGCGTTTTCATTACTGATAGCGCGGTTGCAGGAGTATTATTTTCTTTGGAAATATGACTGAGTAAAACATATTTTAGTTCACCTCCGGCATGGTTCTTAAGCAATTTAAAAGCCTGGTCGTTTGAAAGATGACCCACTTCCGATGCCACCCGTTTCTTCAAAAAATAAGGATAACCGCCCTCCCACAACATTTTTTCATCGTAATTGGTTTCAAGAAATAAGGCATGACATTGCTCTACATGATTTCTTACATTTTCACACGGTTCGCCAATGTCGGTAAAAACACCCACACTTTTTTCTCCATACTGAACCCGAAAAGAACAGGGTTCAGAAGCATCGTGATTTTTCAGAAACGAGTGTACTGAAAAGCCTCCTGCCTCAACAACATCGCCTGGTTGAAAAAATGATGGAAAATCGGGCCGTTGGTTTTTATAGGCGCCGTACCATGTTTTTGCGGTCAAATAAACCGGTACCCGAAGCCGTTTGCCCAAAACCCGCGCCCCGCTGATGTGGTCGCTGTGTTCGTGTGTAATAAATAATGCTTTGATTTTTGCAGGGTTCAGATTGCGTTCGCCCATCCGCTGTACAATTTGTTTAAACGAAATTCCGGCATCAACCAAAACAGCTTCATTTTGGTTGCCGATATAATAGCAGTTTCCGTTGCTCCCCGATGCGATGGCACAAATCTCAATCATTCACTTTGTTTTGCGGCTAAAATAACCATTTTGAGGTGAAATCTTTACAATCCCCTGCATTTCAAATTCAATGAAAAATGCCGATCAAAACACTTCCTGAAGATAAAAAATCAGATTTTGGCGAACATAAAAGACATATATATCAAAATTTGGCGGTTACAATCAACAAATTTCGATTTCTTAAAAAAATACACAGTAAAATTCTCAATTAAGCGCGTTTATTCCTGAGATACATTTTCGGGGCAAAATACCTGCGCCAGAATTTAAACCGTGTAAGCGATGTATAGCTCGTTAATGCGCTGAAAAACCTGAACTTCAATAAAAAGTGCAAAATACGGTAACTGAAAAAGATAACAGGAAAACCAGTCACAATCATCACCACATCAAAAATCAGGTTGTAATACTGTTCCGACCCGGGTGTTATCTGGAGTAATTCTTTCAGAATAAAAAGCGGAAGTACAAGAAACACCAGCCACCACACAATTGCCACAAAAAGGTGCGGTGTTTGAATGGCGCGTTGCGGACAGTGGTTCATGCAGTGCATACAGCTTTCGCATTTGTGAGTCCAAAACGGACGTTCGTTTTTAATTACGATGGCTTTCACCGGGCACTCTTTTTCGCAAAGCAAACAGTTGTTGCAACGGCTATCGGCAATAAAAGTTTTGGCCAATGCAAACCTGCCTAGTAAAATATAGGCAACCGAAATCGGGCTAATCAGCAAATCGAAGGGCAACGAAAGCAGTCCTTTAAACGCACTTTTCCCATCCAGAATTTTCGCTGCAAAGTGTTTTGATATTCTCTCACAGCGATGAAAAATTGAATCAACCACTTTTTGCCGCAATCCGGGATGAATTGAAATCCAGTTCGAAGGCAGGTCCATGGGCTGAAGTCCCCTGATTTTGTATCCTTTCAACAACAGAATCATTGCCGGAAAAAGTTGTGCAAGCCCACTTAACCCCGGGGTAAAAACTTTCGAGATTTTCATGCCTGCCCGTGTGTTCAGCAAAAAAACGGGGTTATTTCCATTGGGAAACCTGAACAAAAAATTGATAACCACTGGTGGGGCGTTAAACCCATGCGTTGGGTAACAAAACCCAACCATCGAATCGGGGCCACCAGAAAAATCAATTTCTTTATGCGAAGGTGTAATCTGAATAACCGAAGTTTCAACGCCCCGGATTTCGGCTTCGCCGGCAATCCAGTTGGCTGCTGCCAGCGCGTTGCCGGTGCCTGTAAAATAGTAAATGGTAAGATTGCTGTACATGAAACGATAATTTTTAAGACAGCTAAATTTCAGAAATTATTATGAAAAGAAAATCAGGTTGTTACATATTTCTGTTGCACAGCTTTCAAACTTAATTTTTGACTGAACCTCGAAATGTAAAAGATGCAGAAAACGCCACAAAATCTCAAAAGCACAAATCTTATATCGATTACAATCGACATTTTTCTGCCCGATACGTCGAATCCAATCGACACATTTAAGTACGATTTTATTATCGTAACAGACCGCTATTTTACCAGCTTCGAAATGGCTTTAAACTCCGGTGCTGCCGACGAGCGGGTGAGTTCAAACAATATTGATTCGCATGAAGTCATCAGAATTCCCTCGTACCTGAACCGCTCTTTCGCCAGCTCAATGCTTTGTGCCACACGCGACGACACACAATCCATCACCACCACAGGATTGTAACCAGCAGCTTTCAAATCGACGGCAGTTTGCAGCACACAAACATGCGATTCAATTCCACCGATAATTATATTTTTTGCATTCAGGCTTTCCAGTTTTTCCAGCACCGCAGGTTCATCGCAACAGCTAAAATCGCGTTTTTCAATGAAGGCGAAATCAGGAATTACTGCTTTTATCTCTTCCACGGTTTCACCCAACCCTTTTGTATATTGCTGGGTTACCATAAGCGGTACATTTAAAGCGAGTAATCCTTCAATCAGGGTTGAACAGTTTTTAATCAATGTTTCCTTTTCATACATTGCTGGTACAAGCCTTTCCTGAATATCGATAATCAAACCGATTGTATTTTCTTTTGTGATTCTCATGTTAAGCCTCCCCTAAATCCCCTCCAAAAGAGGGGACTTTCAAAAGTATTAATGAAATTATTGTTCGTTCAAAAATAAATAAATGGATTACGAAGTTCTTACTCCCTCTCCTTAGGAGAGGGCTGGGGTGAGGCTTTCGCCTTCTCTCTTGATTTATCACCCAGATATCCGCCGTGATGGCGTTTGGCATAATCTTCGGCAGAAAAACCAATCCGGTTCATCATCGAAACCACAAGCGCATCGCCAATTACTGTCATAATCGTGGTTGAAGTGGTTGGTGTAAGCCCTAGCGGACAAACCTCCTTAGGATTTCCTGTGTAAATAAATGCGTCGGCTTTATCAACCAAATCGCCATTGGGGTTACTTGAAATCAAAATCAATGGCAAGCCCGGATGCAAGCGATTGGCTAAAGCCACAAGCTCAATAATTTCGCGGGTTTTTCCCGAGTTTGAGATACAAAGAAGAATGTCGTTTTGCTGAACAACCCCCAAATCACCATGTTGCGAGTCACTTGGATGTAAAAAAACGGCAGGCGTACCAGTAGAACTAAAAGTGGTAGCAATATTGGCTGCGATTTGTCCGGCTTTCCCCATTCCACTCGCCACAAGCTTTCCCTTTTTCTGATGAACACGCTCAAAAATCAGTTCGATGGCTTTTTCAAAACTGTCTCCCACCGGGATGTTTAATACAGCCTGTGCTTCCTGTTCAATCACCCTGCGAATTGTATCTTTCATAGTTTCTGAATTGAATTGCAAATCTAATTGAAAAATAAACCCCATCTTCAAAGGCGCGTCAAAACACCAATATCATTTACTGAGGTTTTAATTTTTTTACTTCGGAAGGTGCTAAATATCATAAAAAAAAGAACATATTGACAACTCTATATGTTTTAATAATTTTATTTTTGACGATAGTTTTTAAACCAATAATAACTTCTTTGAACCAGTACACAATCAGTTTGTTCTACTGGTTTATACAGCAGTAAAATCAGGAAAAAACCAAAAAAAATTTTTAATTATTACAATGAAGATACACGAATATCAAGCCCGAAATTTATTCAGGAAGTACGGGATTCCTGTTCCGGATGGCGTTGTATGTCATTCGGTTGAAGAAGTGAAAGAAAAAGTACCGAACGACGACAAACTGCGCGTTGTAAAAGCACAGGTACATGTTGGCGGACGTGGGAAAGCCGGCGGTGTAAAACTTGCACGCTCAAAAGAAGAAGCCATTGAAAAAGCTGGTCAGATTCTGGGAATGAACATTAAAGGCCTGACCGTTGAAAAAGTGTTGGTGGCTGAAGCTGTTGACATTGAAAAAGAGTTTTACGTTGGTTTGATTAACGACCGTAACTCAAAATCGGTGACATTAATGGCAAGCGCCGAAGGTGGCGTTGAAATCGAAGAAGTAGCCAAAACCAATCCGGAAAAAATCATTAAAATGAGCATTGACCCAACCATGGGTTTAATGGACTGGCAGGCACGTAAAATCGCACTGCAACTGATGAACGACCCGGCCCAGATTCGCCAGGCTGCTTCAATTCTTGCCAAATTGTACAAATTGTATATCGAAACTGATGCCTCGCTTGCTGAAATCAATCCGTTGGTTTTAACTCCTGACAAAAGAGTATTGGCTATCGACGGAAAAATGAATTTCGATGATAATGCGTTGTTCCGTCAGTCTGAAGTTTTGGCTATGCGCGAAGTAACTCCTGACGAACAGAAAGAGATTGATGCCAACGAAAAAGGACTTTCGTACATCAAACTTGATGGGAACATCGGTTGTATGGTTAATGGCGCCGGTTTGGCAATGGCAACCATGGATATGATTAAACTTTATGGTGGCGACCCGGCCAACTTTTTGGATATTGGTGGTTCGTCGAACCCGCAAAAAGTGGTTGATGCCATGAATATTCTGCTCAGCGACACCAATGTAAAAGCTGTGATGATTAACATTTTTGGTGGTATCACCCGTTGTGATGATGTGGCCCGCGGACTTGTTGCAGCACTGACAACCATTAAAACTGACATTCCGATTGTAATCCGTTTATCGGGAACCAACGCAAAAGAAGGTCTGGCGATTATCAAAGAATTTGGGTTGCCAACCGTTTCAACAATGAGCGAAGCAGCTAAAAAAGCCATTGAACTGAGTAAGAAAAAAGTTTAAAGTCTAAAGAAAGAAAAATGAGCATACTAATCAATAAAGACACAAAAGTTATTGTTCAGGGAATAACCGGACGCGACGGCGCTTTCCACACTTCGAAAATGAAAGATTACGGAACCAACATTGTTGGTGGTATTTCGCCTGGTAAAGGCGGTAGTGATGTGGGCGGAATTCCTGTTTTCAACACGATGGAAGAAGCTGTAACAGCAACCGGGGCGAACACATCGGTGATTTTTGTACCGGCACCGTTTGCGGGCGACGCTATTCTTGAAGCCAGTTACGCCGGTGTTGAACTTGTAATTTGTATTACAGAAGGCGTTCCGGTACAGGATATGATAAAAGTTACACCTGTTTTGAAAAAGAACGGAACCAAACTAATAGGCGCCAATTGTCCGGGGTTAATCACTCCCGGCGAATGTTTAATTGGTATTCTTCCGGGCGGCATTTTCACTCCGGGAAATATCGGGTTTATTTCACGTTCGGGCACACTTACCTACGAAGTGGTAAACATGCTTACTGAAGCCGGTTTGGGACAAACCACTTGCGTGGGTATTGGCGGCGACCCGGTATCGGGATTGTATTTCAGGGATTTACTTGAAATGTTTGAAAACGACCCAGCCACAACTGCCGTTGTTTTGATTGGCGAAATTGGCGGTGACGCTGAAGAGCAGGCGGCAAAATTCATCAAAGAAAAAATGAAAAAGCCGGTCGTGGCATTTATTGCAGGCCAGTCGGCTCCTCCCGGAAAACGAATGGGACATGCAGGCGCCATTATTTCGAGCGGTGCGGGAACTGCCGAAGAAAAAATAAAAGCATTTGCTGAAGCCGGTGTGCCGGTTGCCAAAGAACCTGGTGAAATTCCGGGGCTGGTTAAACAAAAACTGGGATTGAAATAAAATAAAAATAAAGGCGGGTTGATTTTCAACCCGCCTTTATTTTATTACTAATTCAGAATTTCCTTAACTTTCCAGCGTTTGGCCTGAATATTCCTGATTCGTGAACCATCGGTCAGGTAGCTGTAAACACCTACCTTAACACTCCAGATTGGCCCCCGCTCTTTAACAACAAAATCATCGCCGTTTTCTTTATTCTTCATGTTTCCTGTATTTAATTGTTTCCTGAAAAATTGTCACAATTTATAAAAATCGAAGAATTCAGACAGCAAAAATTTTGCCAAAAAAGTATTTTTATAGGTAAAACCCGAATTTCAGGGTTTAACTGTATAACCGCGGCCTTCAATTGCCTTTGTAATTTTTTCAATATCAACTTTGGCAGGGTCAAACGAAACAACGGCAATTGAATCAGCAAGCGTAACCGACACCGAATCAATTCCTTCCAATTCATTAATACCTTTTGTTACAGAAGCAACGCAATTCTCGCAATGCATACCGCTCACATGAATTTTTGCCTCTGTCAATACCACATTGGTTGCCGTGGGTTGTTCGGTCTGTATTGGTTTGTTACCTGAGTTGCAAGCCACAAAAATAAATACAAGTGCAGGAAAAATTAATTTTTTCATTTTGATGTCAGTTTAAAATTTTTGACAAAGGTAATTTTTAATTTACTGTAACTACAGAAACAATTGTCTCACTTCCATTGCTGGCTTCTGCCATTACCGATTTCGACTTTTTTCCCAATAACGGGGAAAAAAGTTTTGCATTCAGCATCGAAACATATGTTTTCCCGTTGTTTTCGTAAACCGCAACCCTACAGGGCATTAAAGCAGAAACAAGTTGTTCGTCGTGGCTGCCCAGAATAACGTTGGCCAAATCTGGCTTGCAAAGCGACATCACAGTAACCGGGTTAACATCAAAACCTTTTCCTTTTAAAGTTGCCTGTAAATCATATTTGTGCGGAACGCCCCACTTCATATCGCCTGCGGTTTTTTCGAGTTCCGAAACTGTTTGTTCCATTCCGTATTTACTCTCTTTTACAATAAACATTTTACCCGGAACCACAACAAAAACAGCGGTAATGGTAAGCGCCACACCCAAAAACAATCCAACTAAAAATATCATCATTTTATTCATATTTAAAAATTTAACCATATGCATTAAAACAATTCGTTCAGGTAAAAGTTTGTTTCAGGCTGAATACGATGGGTTCAAAAACAAAAAGGATTTTATCCGGTTTCAGATAAAATCCTTTTTAAAAGAGTTTCCCTTATTTTTATAAAGCGGCCAGCGCTTTGTCGTAATCGGGTTCGTCAACAATTTCAGGAACCTGCTGTGTATAAACCACTTTCCCATGTTCGTCAACTACGACCACCGAGCGCGAGTGCAGCCCCTGTAACGGTCCGTCAGCGATTTCGAGACCGTAATCTTTGCCAAACTGGCCTGTGGCAAAATCAGAAAGTGTCACCACATTTTCTATTCCTTCGGCCCCACAAAAACGATTTTGTGCAAAAGGCAAATCGCGCGATATACACAAAACTTTGGTGTTATCGAGCCCCGCCGCCAGTTTGTTAAAATTGCGTACCGATGCTGCACATGTACCAGTATCGAGACTTGGAAAGATATTTAATACAAGTCGAGTCCCCTGAAAATCAGCAAGACTAACTTTTGATAAATCGCCTTTTACAAGCGAGAAATTTTTAGCAGATTCGCCAACTTTTGGCAATTCGCCAACTGTGTTTACTGCATTTCCTTTTAATGTAATTTTTGCCATGGTATTCAAATTTTGTTTTCGGTTTAACAAACAGATAAAACGCATTTATGTTGAACCGTGTTGAGTTAAAAGTTGTAAATCGGATTAAAATAACCCATCAACCGACAAATAACGCTCTCCGTGGTCGTACGAAAAAGTAAGAATACGCGAGCCAGCCGGCAATTCAGGGATTTTTTTAGCCACTGCTGCCAGCGAAGCGCCTGACGAAATTCCCACAAACAAACCTTCGAGTTTTGCAGCTTTCTGAGCAAAATCAAAAGCTTCATCCCTGCTGATTTGGATTGTTCCGTCGAGTAAATCAGTATTCAGGTTTTTTGGGATAAAACCTGCACCAATTCCCTGAATTGGGTGAGGACCGGGCGCTCCGCCGCTAATAACAGGGCTTGCCTCGGGTTCAACAGCAAAAACTTTCAATTTCGGGAATTTCTGTTTCAAAACTTCGGCAACGCCAGAAATATGACCGCCTGTTCCTACGCCTGTAATCAGGTAGTCAATTCCATCCGGAAAATCGGCTAAAATCTCCTGAGCAGTAAAATTCCTGTGTACCTCAATGTTTGCCGGATTATCGAACTGAAGCGGAATCCATGAACCAGGAATTTCGGCAGATAATTCCTCAGCTTTGGCAATGGCACCTTTCATCCCTTTTTCGCGGGGTGTGAGTTCGAGTTCGGCACCCAAAGCAGTTAATACTTTGCGGCGTTCGATACTCATCGATTCAGGCATAGTTAAAATAAGCCTGTATCCTTTAACTGCGGCTACAAGTGCCAATCCGATTCCTGTGTTTCCTGATGTAGGTTCAATAATTACCGAACCATTTTTCAGAATCCCCTTTTTCTCGGCATCTTCGACCATTGCCAGCGCAATGCGGTCTTTGATGCTCCCACCGGGATTTGTTTTTTCCACTTTTATCCAAACCTCGTAATTGGCAGGGAATAGCCTGTTTACCTTTACATGCGGCGTGTTGCCAATGGTCTCCAAAATGTTTTGTGCTTTCATAATAATTTTAAAATCGGTTAAAACAAAAAGGCTTCCCTGTTTCCAGAAAAGCCTCATTTCATATCTCGTTGTTGAATTTTATTCAGTTGAATCAATGAAAAATACTTTCCTGCCTCTTTTGAGTGCAGCAACACATCCTATTGTATTTCATTGTTCTTTTCATTTTTTATTCTTTCTGCAAACTTAACAAGTATTTGTAAAAAAAGTTCTCCAGGTATTTAATTTTTCTGAATATCTGTAAAATGATCTAACGCCGAAGGTGTTCGATTTTCATAACCTTGGGTCAGCGACCTAAGGAAACTGAACACCTCTGAAACATCTGCCTGAAAGGCAGAACAAAATCAATCTTTCAGAAAATACCGTTCATCAATTTCAAGGCCATTTTCAATTAAAAACTGGCGATATTCATCTTCAAAACTTATCTTCTTGTGATGCTTTTTCTGGTTTATAATATAGTCGATAATCGTTTGCTTTTCTCTGAAATTATACGAAAAGGCTGCAAAACTTACTGCCCATCCTTCAAAATCCGGGAAATTTGGATTGGTTGATAACCATTTACTTGAATACTCTTTTAGTTCTTTCATAAAATCGGAGACTGCGAAGGTTGGATGAATATCGACTAATAAATGAATGTGATTTGGTATTCCTCCGATTCGATATAACTTGCTTTTCTTGTTGCTGATAATGCCCAGGATGTATGCATACAATTCTTTTTCATGCTGTTCCACGATAGTATTTTTGCTACTCTTGGTTCTGAATACAATATGATATAAAAATCTTGTGTAGCTCATTTTCTGATGTCTTTGTCCTGCCTTTCAGGCAGGGGTTTCATTACTGTTCTTTTACCACAGGTCAACGACCTGTGGTTATGAAGATGCTGCCTTTCAGGCAGAGGTTCGCATTTGCTTATTCTGCTTCAGGTCGTTGACCGTGTAAATATAAATACCGAATTCCCGGGAGCCTTTCAGTCAGTGGCTCATTTCAGTTCTATCTTCTGCAAGTCACTTACCTATGGTTATGAAAGCCAATAACAATACAAAGCATTTCCAAGGCAACACACTATTTAGGTCTTATACCTGACTATTATTAATTTTTATACCGAAGCCATTTAATAAGCTCTTTTATATTTACTTTTTTGCCATACATCAGCAGCCCGATTCTGTAAATCTTAGCTGCAGCTGCTATTGCTCCAATGGTTGTCAGCACAAGCAGGAACATTGAAAGCAGCAATTCCCACACAGGAACGCCGTATGGAACACGCGCCAGCATGGCTACCGGCGAAGTAAACGGAATGATAGAAAACCAGAAGGCTACAGGCCCTTCAGGATTTCGGGCGATGGGAAACAGCACCATAATTGATAAAATGAGCGGAAAAGTAACCGGAAAAACCATTTGTTGCGAATCTTCGTCATTATCAACAGCAGCGCCCACGGCACCCATTAATGAGCTGTACAGCAAATACCCGAACAGGAAATAAAATACAAACGAAAACAAAATGAATGGCAGATTGAGGTTGCCAATCATATCCAGAATTTCCAATGCTTTATTAGGTTCAACTGTCTGCATGGCGGCGGGGTTCATATTTTGCTGGCCTTCCATAATGCTTTGTCCCATTTGCTGCGCTGTTTCGGGGCTGAAAAAACTTTGCACCCCAAACATAACTGCTATTCCAAGAACAACCCAAATAGCCACTTGTGTTAGGCCTACCAGCGCTGTTCCTATAATTTTTCCCGCCATCAGTTCAAAAGGTTTTACCGACGAAATGATTACTTCGATAATGCGGCTCTTTTTTTCTTCCATCACACCGCGCATTACCATCGCACCGTACATAAAAACAAAAAAGTAGATAATGAAACCCATGGCATAACTGGCGCCAAAAGCCATGGCCGAAGAGCTCGATTTTTTCTCGCCGCTTTCCGAAATTTTCAACGTTTTCAGCGAAATGCTTGTTTTTGTGCCATCCAGCCGCTCTCCCAAATCGGGGATGCCCGATTCAGCTATGATTTTATTTTTTTTGTCGTTTTCGATAAACCGGCTCAATTTGCGTTCAATCTGCTCGTTCACTTCAAACGGTATCTGTTTTTCAGAAATCAGTTGTGCCGAATTGTTTGTGTAAATATCGCCCGGAATATAAAGCACGCCGTAAAACTCAGTTTCTTTTAAGCCGCTGCTTAATTTGGTGTACTGCTCTTTTTGAATGAAGGTATATTTTGTGTAACCCTCGTTTCCGAACTCGCCAAGGAAAAGTCCCGACTCATCGTAAACGGCGATGTTCCGTTCTTCTTTGTCGTTGTTGACGGATAGAAAAATGATGAGCGCAAACATGCCGGCCATCAGAAATGGCACAAGCAACGTAAGTATGATAAACGATTTCTTTTTTACCCTTTTCAGGTATTCCTGTTTTAATATGAGTAATGTTTTATTCATTTTTTCTGATTTTGATTTGAATCTTCAACAGCTTTTATAAATACATCGTTCATGCTCGGAATTTTTTCCTCGAACGATAGAATCTCGGCCACCGGAATCAGCGCCTGAATCAGGTCGTTATTCGATTTCCCGTTGTAATGTTCCACTGTAATCTGGTTGCCGCGTTTATCCTCAACATGTTCCAGTACTTTAATTTGTCCGCTGAGCGCCCTGCTAACCTTGTCGAAATCGCCACGGTATTTCACCTCAAATATATTTGATTTGTAGCGCTCCCTGATTTCATCGACCTGCCCTTCCACAATTTTGTGCGATTTGTTAATCAATGCAATATGGTCGCACAATTCCTCTACCGAACCCATATTATGGGTTGAAAAAATAATGGTAGCACCTTCATCGCGTAAATTCAGGATTTCCTGTTTTAGCAGGTTGGCATTAATCGGGTCGAAACCGCTGAAAGGCTCATCGAAAATCAGCAGTTTGGGTTTGTGTACCACGGTGGTGATAAACTGTACTTTTTGCTGCATCCCTTTCGAAAGTTCTTCGATGTTTTTGTTCCACCAACTCATAATGTCAAATTTCTCGAACCACAATTTCAGGTTTTTCGCAGCGTCGTTCCTGCTCATTCCTTTTAACTGGGCGAGGTAAATTGCCTGTTCGCTGATTTTCATTTTTTTGTACAATCCCCGTTCTTCAGGTAAATACCCGATATGACTGATATCAGCCCGGGTCATTGGTTTCCCTTCGAGGAAAACCTCACCGCTGTCGGGGGCAGTAATTTGATTGATGATGCGGATGAGTGTGGTTTTACCCGCTCCGTTCGGGCCAAGCAATCCGAAGATGCTTTGCTTGTTAACTGAAATGCTGACGTCGGTAAGTGCATGCGTATCGGCAAAAACCTTGTTTACATTTCGTGCGCTGAAAAATTCCATAGATTTTAGTTTTGCTATTTGTCTGATTTATGGGTCTCAAATTACGGCGAAAAAATCAAACTTCAATACAAAAAAACCGGCCTTCTGCAGGAGAAAGCCGGTAAATTAAATTATTGTACAGGATTAAAAGCGAATCAACGCAATTCAAAACGTTGATTCCCGATTCAAAACGACTATTTATCTTTTGCTTCTTTTTCGCTTGATTTTTGCTCTGCAATGTTTGTTCCTTTCAGGTAGTTGGGTAATTCAAGACCAGCCGATTTAAAAACGTCATCGAGTGGCGGAATTGAACCAAGCATCCCCTGCAAAAAATTGGCTGTTGAAGTTTTGCCATCTTTTCCGTTACCGGTTTCCCAAACAGTAACTTTGTCGATTTTGATGTTTTTGATGGCTTCCACCTGGGTTTTCACCAATTCAGGCAATTTGTCGGCAATCATCATCATCACGGCCTTTTGTGGGTCGTTGCCAGCAGCTTTTACCAAATGGTCGAACCCTTCGGCTTGTTTGCTAAGGATTTCGAAAATACCTTTTCCTTCGGCGGCCATTTTCATAAAAATAGCATCGGCTTCACCTTTTGCAATTCTGCGTGTTTGTTCGGCAATTGCTTCAGCATCGATTTCCACTTTTTGTTTGTCGATTTCGGCAGGTACCACAATATTGGCAGTTTGCGTTGCTTTGTCGCGCTGTGCACGCACCTGTTCAGCAAGTTTCTCCGCTGCGTAAGCTTCTTCAAGCGCACGGGCATCGGTAACTTTTTCGGCAGCCACAGCACGGCGGTTGGCTTCCGCTTCACGTTCGCGACGGTCGGCATCGGAGTTGGCGATGGTTACCTTGGCCACGTTTTCACCTTCAACTGCAGTCGCATCGGCGCTGGCCACCTGAACACGCTGTTCTCGATGTGCCATAGCCTGACCAATTTCACCATCGCGGTTCTTTTCGGCCACGCTCTTTTTAGCGTCGTTGATAGCTTTTGCGGCAGCTTCTTTTCCTAATGCTTCGATATATCCCGATTCATCGTTGATGTCGGTTACATTTACGTTGTTGAGTTTCAACCCGATTTTTTTCAATTCAGCTTCCACATTCGACGAAACGGCAGCAAGAAACAGGTCGCGGTTGCTATTTATTTCTTCAATTTCCATTGTAGCCACCACCAAA
>JBFXFM010000074.1:0-17575 GCA_050179035.1 Draconibacterium sp.
TCAGCATGTCGCTTTTCGACAAAACTCCCCTCTGGGAACTTTTCGAAAGAGTACAACAAGCTGATGATATCACCGAAAATGGACATGTTCAATTATGCTTTAATTTTTAGTGGACACTAGTGATATTGGATAATTAATGTTTGAATTAAATCCACTCGTATAAGTGTATTTTATTTCATTTAACTGATTACCGCAATTTGGGCAAATACCTAAATTAAAATACCCATTTTCCTTTAAAAATTTAAACGCTTGATATTGATGAGCATGATTTGTTGTTAAGGATGACATAAAGTATTGTTTAACCTCCCATGGACCTAATTCTCCGCTCATTATATTCGGATATTTAAATCCATTTTCATTTAACTTATCACACAAGAATTGATAATACTCAGTGAGATTATTGAATTTCTTATTTTTAACATTTGTCACAGACAAATTTTGCGATTCGGTTTGATTATTATGACGGATAATTAGACCCAAAAAGGAGAGTAGTTCTTCCAAGTCACAATTATTATCCTTTAAATAAATTAGAAATAAAATGATAAAACAATCCTGCAACTGCAATACTTGCGTAATATTTTTATCCATTTCTTTAATACCTAGCATTCCTAACGTATTAATAACTGTCGTTTTATTTACTTCAGTTCTTCCTTTAATTGCAGTTTGTATCAAGAATGAATTCTCATGGTGATGATAAATCGAATTGGCTAGCGAGTTTATGAATCGTAAATTTAACTTATCATTTAAATTTGGAAAACTTGACCCTACTAGGGTAAATGCTGCACATAAGGATAATAAGGGAATTTCACTTGCCTCATTGCTTAATAATTTTGCCTTACTTTCGTATAACTCAATTAATTCCTTCTTAGAAAGTTTTTGCCACTGTTCATTCATTTTATTAGTGTTTAAAGTTTTTTTATTTAATTCCTATTAATTATAAGCATTGTCTTTTGCGGATTTCATAATTACACTCAACGTTTGTATACCCGTCACTCATTTTTAAATACTGAACTACTGCCAGTTAGCATACTTAATAAAACAAGTTTGTATAAACGCTATTCACCTTTATTTTCCTTTCTGATAAAGATATCAAATATTTATTATCCTATTTACTCCTGTCAAAACCCAAACGCCTGAAACGAATGTGGTTTGATTGTAATTTCTACAACAGCGGCGTCTTTCCCGAATTTCCGGTTGCGGAAAGACATGGCCGGGCGTGCAACGGTTGGTTTTGTTTCGCCGGTTTCAAGGTTTTTCACCTGTTTTACATCCAGTCCCAAAAGCACTTTTACGGTAACTTCCCTGTCGAGAAACGACTCCACCACAAACGATTTGTTGTCGTATGCAAAAAGGCTTACTTCGCCAGGCCCTTCAAGGGTTACAGACAAATTGCCGGCCACTGTTTCGCGGATGCGGTTGAGCACATTTTCTGGCAAAATATAGAGGTCGATAAAATTATCGGGGATGGTAAGCACATAAAACTTCCCTTTTGAATAATCGGCGGCATGTAAAATGGGCCAGCCGTTGGTGTCGTCGCGTGCAGAAATCAATTCCCACGAATCGTTGGTGAGATAAGTAACCTGCGGAATGATGATTTCCTTTTCGATTTTTGTTGTTGGTCCCCAGCCGGCTGCAAATTCCTTTACGCTGGCTTTTCTGTCGGTCACTTTCAGTTCGGCAATATTTTCAATTCCCCTGCCCTGCATAGCTTTGTAAAAACCTGATGTTACCACCACACTCTTTCCGGTTTGCAGTTGTTTTTTGATTTTTGTAACAATATCCTTGTCGAAACTGGCGGTTTCGGTAAGAACGACCACCTGCTCATTTTCAGGAAAAACGGGTACGATATCCACCGGAATTCCAATCATTCCGAAATAAGTTTGCAGAAAATCCTCGCCCACGGAATGAAAAGGTTTGTAGCATTTTACGCCCACCGGATTGCCAAGTCCACCCAGAACTTTGTCAACCACCGACAGCGAATAACCGGCCACTCCCGAAAATTTGCGCGGGATAAACTCACTTCCATCAGCCTGTTTCCGTGGCTTTTTCATCTCATCAAAATCGAAACTGGTACCCGTTCCTTTCCATGAAGTCTGGTAATTAGGGCTGTAATTGCTGTTCATCTGGCGGATATCAAACAGCGTGATTTCGGGCGCTTTGGCAAACATCGTAATCCAGAGTTGCTCGGCGTACCGGTCAAGCGGATTGCCGCCGCCTGTGTCCACCCAACCGCCAAAATTTTTGCCGGGTTTCAGGTTTTCGAAATACCTGAAAATGGCATACCCGAGATACTGCTGCAGGTGCTGATTACTGCTTCTGTCGCGGGTTTCGGTTCCGGTGTACACACCATCAAACTGAACAGGCCCGGCTTCGAGGTTAAACCCAAGTCCCTGGAAATGTTCGTACCAATTGGGATATTTGATAATCACCTGCACTTTCGGATTCACCTTTTTGGCGGGATTAATCACCAAATCGCTGGCGGCATTTTTCATCAGGTCGAGGCGGAAATCGGTCCAGCTTTTTTCGCCTTTTGCAGCCACACACAAATCGCATTTGCAACTGGTGAAAAAGAAATCGTCGAGAATAAAGAAATCAAAATGTTTGGCCGTGTGTTCTGCAATCTCCTTTACTTTCTGCCGGTTTTCGGGATTAGTGTAGCAAAAAGTCTGGAAATTGTTGCTTTCGTCGATGGTGTAGGTGATTCCGCCAGCCACCTCAACACCTTTTGACTGAAAGAATTTTTTAGCAGCTTCGAGCGTTGCATCGGGCACAATCAGCAAATCACGATGGGTTTCGAGATAAATTCTGTCGACATGCAACTGGCGCGAAAGTGTGTCCCAAACAGAAGTGAGCCATTTCGGGTCAGCCATTTTTTCCACTTCGTAAGCGCGGCAGTACACGGCTACTTTAAAGTTTTTGTATGCCTGTGAATTTGTCTGCAAGGCAATAATAGTCAACAAAATAACGGTAAAAAGTTTCAGATTTTTCATGTTGGTTTAGTTTTAGTTTGTTATTTCCGTCCGATTTATAGGACGCACTCATTATATAATGACAACCGGGCTTCAGCCACATTAAAAATTGAGCCGTTTGTTTTTTATCATCTTATGAATAACCTTCATCCAATTTAAACATTGTTACTTTATTGAAAGTCCTGAAGGCCATTCCAATTGATTTATTGCCTGCAATATAATCATTTTCAGAATTATTTGACTCATCCATCAATTGCACCCGGATTTAGAATTGCCTCCAGATCAATTGCCTCCAGCTTGAGCTAAATGATTATAAAATTCAATTCATAAACCGGTTTTAGCCAATTGTTTTGCATCATTTTATGTGTTTGATTGCCCTTCACATTTTAAATTGACTCTGACATTAGCTGAGACAACACGCTCATGGATTTTTGGAATTATCAGAACAGATAATCGACAGAAATTCACTTTTTTTTCATGAACATAACCATTTCATCAGTGCAATAAGAATAGCGTAATTCCTGTTTGTTTAATTTTAGCCGACTTTTTAATTTAACCAATAAAACGATGGCAATAACAGTTACCCGTACATTTGATATTCTCGACAGGTACAACCAGGAATTTCCACGGAAAGACGCGCTGGGTGGTAAAAAAGATGGTGCATGGTACACGTTTTCAACCGAAGAATATGTTGAAAAATCGCAGCAGTTTGCCATGGGCATTATGGCGCTTGGCCTCAAAAAAGGCGATAAAATTGCCACAGTTACCACCAATCGCCCCGAGTGGAACTTTGCCGATATGGGCATGGCCATGACTGGTGTTGTGCATGTGCCAATTTATCCGACCATTGGCGAAGATGAGTACAGGTATATTTTGCAACATGCCGAAGTTAAAATGGTAATTGTTGGCGACCAGAAACTTTTCGAAAAAATTAATCCTATTGCTGATAAACTCCCGGAAATGAAGGGTGTTTATGGTTTTGAGAATATAAAAGGCGCAAAAAATTACGAGGAAATTCTTGCGCTTGGATCATCAAAAAAGGCAGAACTTGAGGACGAACTTGAAAGAATCAAGAATTCAATTCAGCCAGATGATCTTGCCACTTTAATTTATACATCGGGCACCACCGGCGTACCCAAAGGGGTGATGCTCACGCAAAACAACCTTGTTTCCAATTTTGTGGCACACTCAAAGATGCATCACCTCGGAAAAGACCATCGTGTTATCAGTTTTTTGCCGCTTTGCCATGTGTACGAACGCAGTGTGAATTACCATTTTCAGTACAAAGGGATGGGGGTTTATTACGTGGGTAATCTCAATCAGATTGTGGCTGCCATTAAAGAGATAAAACCTCACATGTTTAACTCGGTTCCACGTTTGCTCGAAAAGGTGCACGATGGGTTTGTTACTAAGGGAAAAGAACTGAAGGGCATCAAAAAATCGCTCTATTTCTGGGCACTCGATCTTACAAAACATTTTGAGTACAACAAAAAATATGGTCCGCTCCTCAGCCTGAAAATAAAAATTGCCGACAAGCTGATTTACTCGAAATGGCGTGCTGCATTGGGCGGGAACATCGTTTATGTGGTTTCGGGCGGTGCTGCATTACAGCCAAGAATAGCGCGTGTTTTGGGAATGGCAAAGATGCTGAACCTCGAAGGGTACGGGCTCACCGAAACTTCGCCTGTAATTGCGGTAAACAATCCGGCAAAAGGAGAGTTGAAAATTGGAACTGTAGGCCCGGTTCTCGAAGGCTACGAAGTGAAAATTGCCGAAGACGGCGAAATTCTTTGCAAAGGTCCCGGCGTAATGAAAGGCTATTACAAAGCGCCCGACCTCACAGCAGAAGTAATCGACAGCGATGGCTGGTTTCACACCGGCGATATCGGGGTGTTTGAAGATGGAAAATACCTGAAAATAACCGACCGCAAAAAGGAAATTTTTAAACTATCAGGCGGAAAGTATATTGCCCCGCAAATGATTGAAAACAAACTGAAAGCATCCGATTTAATCGAACAGGTAATGGTAATCGGGGCCAACGAAAAATTTGCCAGCGCCCTTATTTCACCTAACTTTCCGTTGCTGCACGATTGGTGCGCTGAGCATAAAATTCATTACGAGAACAACATTGAACTGATTCAACTGCCCGAAGTGATTGACCAGATACAGAAAGAAGTTAATCTGGTAAACAAAACACTGGGTTCGCACGAACAGATTAGCCGCATCAGGCTGGTATGCGAAGAATGGACACCGGCAACCGGCGAACTTTCGCCAACGCTGAAACTCAGGCGCAGTATTGTTGCAGCCAAATATCAGCATTTGATTGACGATATTTATTCGGTTGGAAAAAACTGACAAATTAAATTGTGATAAACAAAAAACCATGCTGAATTTTCTGTGTGGTTTTTTTCTGTCAGAATCATTTATCATTCCGATGATGCTATATTTGTATTTTTTAACCAAAACCTTATTAAACCATGAAAAAACTATCATTTCTGGCTATTGCAGTTGTTACCTTTTTTTCTGTAACTGCACAATCATTAAAAATAAACAGCGACGAGTATTTCGAAATGCCCGGGCTGAACGTGATGGTGTTTTACGACATTTATCCCGAAGGTCACCAGGGTGCAATTGGCATAATTCAAAACGGAACCCGCGTAGCAACCAACGGCGATTTGCGGCTTGAACCAACACCCGGTCAATGGCAACCAATTCCGGCTACCGGCAAACGACAGGTTTTTCCCGACAGGAACGAAATCAGTATAAAATGTACCTATCCCGACGAAAGCCGCAACCGCAAAGGATTTAATCCGGTTTTTTACCCCGATCTGAATTTTAGTTACGATGTACGCGTAATTGGCGAAGGGAAAAACTTCAGAATAATCGTGGATTTGGAAAAACCAATTCCCGATGAATGGATCGGAAAAGTGGGCTTCAACCTCGAACTTTTCCCGGGTTTGCTTTTTGGGAAGTCGTGGTACATGGACGACAAATCAGGGATTTTTGCACCACAAGCCAACGGTCCGATGCAAAAAGATGCCGATGGCAATTGGCAGGCATTCCCGATGGCAACTGGAAAAAAACTTACAATTGCACCCGATGTTCCAGCCCAAACCATGAAAATTACAAGTTTGAAAGGCGACCTCCAATTAACCGACGGCAGATTTTACCACAACAACGGCTGGTTTGTGGTACGCTCGGAAGTGCAGAAAGGAGCCACCAAAAATGCAGTGGAATGGTTTGTTGAACCGTATGTTGCTGTTGGTTTTAAACATAAACCAGTGGTTCATCTGAGCCAGGTGGGTTATCATCCTAACCAACAGAAAATTGCAACTGTTGAACTTGATAAATCGGAAACGCAAATCGGAGAAGTTTTACTAGTCAGGATGAATGAAAACGGCGGTTCAGAAACTGTGAAAAAAGCTGCGCCTTCAAAATGGGGTAAATACCTCCGTTTTAATTATTACCAGTTCGATTTTTCAGAAATCAAAAAAAACGGAATTTACCAGGTAGTTTACGGCGATTATAAAACCGAGCCTTTTAAAATTGATACCGATGTGTACGAGCGTCATGTTTGGCAACCCACGCTGGAGTATTTTCTGCCGGTGCAAATGTGTCACATGCGTGTAAACGAAGGATACAGGGTTTGGCACGACCTCTGTCACATGGACGATGCGTTGATGGCTCCGGTTGACACCAATCATTTCGATGGTTATCTTCAGGGACCATCGACACTCACAAAATTCAAACCTTACGAACAGGTTCCCGGGCTGAATGTTGGTGGCTGGCACGATGCCGGCGATTATGATTTGCGGGTTGAATCGCAGGCCGGTTCGGTGTGGACACTGGCACTTGCTTACGAAGAATTTGATGTGCAATTGGATCAAACTACGGTTGACCAGGAAAATCATCTTGTTGAAATTCATTTGCCCGATGGAAAACCCGATATTTTACAACAGGTTGAACATGGCGTGCTTACGATTTTGGGTGGATACGAAAACCTTGGCCGTTTGTACAGGGGAATTATTTGCAACAGCCTGCGACAGTATGTTTTATTGGGCGATGCAACAGCAATGACCGACGGGTTAAAATATAATCCTGAGTTAAAAGCAAATGAAAAAAGCGGTAGCGAATCGGGAAAAACAGACGACCGCTGGGTTTTTACCGAAGAAAATGCCGGACACGAATATTCAGCAATCCAGGGATTAGCCGCTGCCGCGAGGGTTTTAAAAGGGTACAACGACGAGCTTGCAGGGCGCTGCCTGAAAGCAGCCACCGAATTGTACGCTATTCCGCGCGAACCTGGTCGCAACCAGTCGGCAAAAATTAACGCAGCCTGCGAATTGCTGCTCACTACCAAAGACGCAAAATACAAACAGGATATCGTTGAAATGAAAGATATGGTTGTTCGCAGCATTGGGCAAACTGGTGCATCAGTTGCTGCTGTTTTTAAAATGATTGACGATGAAGGATTTAAAACTGATGTAACCGAGGCTTTCAAAAAACTTTCGGCACAACTTGGCAACCGGCAAAAGGAAAACCCGTTTGGCGTGCCATACAACATTGCCATTTGGGGTGATGGCTGGGGAATTCAGCGCCTCGGGATGCAGCAATATTTTCTGCACACAAGGTTGCCTGAGATTTTTGGTACTTCGTTGATGTACAATGCACTGAACTTTATGCTCGGCAATCATCCGGGCGAAAATACTTCGTCGTTTGCGTCGGGTGTGGGTTCGCGTTCGGTAACTGTTGCTTACGGTGTAAACCGTGCCGACTGGTCGTACATTCCAGGAGGCGTGGTTTCGGGCACAGGCATAATCCGCCCCGATTTTCCGGAGTTGAAAGAATGGCCTTATTTCTGGCAACAAACTGAATATGTGATGGGTGGCGGCGCCGAGCATTTTTTATTTTTGGTGCTGGCAGCCGATAAGTTACTGAAGAAATAGTCCGGAATTATTTAGTCAGATCCGGCTGAAAATTTTCAGAATGATTACATCATCATTTGTTTTTATAAGCATATTAATTTAGTTTTACACGAAATTAGTGTACACGATGAATGCAAATATAACTTTTAGTGCTGATAATGATTTGATTAAAAAGGCAAGGGAGAAAGCACATTTGGAAAAAACAAATCTGAATACGGTTTTCAGGAAATGGCTGAAACAGTATGCTGAAAGAGGGAAAGATGATAAGGAAATTGATATGGTTATGGAATCTGTTCAGTATGCACGGGCCGGTAAAAAATTCAGCAGGGAGGAGATGAATGAAAGATAAATTCTTTATCGACACCAACATAATTGTTTATGCTTTCGATAAGCGTGATGTCGAAAAATCACAGAAAGCGCAGGGTTTAATCAAGCTCGCACATAAAGGAGAAGGCTGCATCAGTTTTCAGGTTGTTCAGGAGTTTTTAAATGTTGCCTTAAAAAAATTCGAGGTACCCTTAACGCCGGATGATGGGAAAATATATTTGTCTAAAATACTTTATCCGTTGTGCGAGGTTTTTCCATCCGAAAGCTTGTATTTCAATGCAATAGAAATAATGGAACGTTGGAGATTCTCGTTTTACGATTCATTGATAATTGCTGCTGCAATTGACTCAGATTGCAGGATATTGTATTCCGAGGACTTAAAGCATAATCAAAAAATTTATGAGTTAACCATCAGGAATCCCTTCTTGTAGATTCAAGTGTCTGATTCAATTTGTCTGTAAATTACATCAGTGCTCGTTCCCAGGGAATTGCAGCCAGAATCAGCAACAACGAAATTCCATACCAAATTACTGCAGCACGGTGTTTTTTCCAGTCGGCATTAATACGTTTAATTTTCATTCGGCCAATGTGTACAAGCACAAGCGCAATTAACATCATTAAGATGTGTTCGACTGCATAAAAACGCAAATCAGCATTTTTCATGGCTGCCCCAAAATCAGCAAAAGCAGCTTTGGTAATCGGGCTTGCAAAAAAATACAAAATCAATCCAACCAAAAATTGAATGTCCATAAAAATGGTCAGCACCAATCCTGAAATGTTATCACGTTTTTTCCAGCTTTTCTTACCAACCCAGCCAGCCAACGCAAAAATGAGTGTGATAACCAGCGCAATCAGCACCAGCCAGCGAAACATATTATGTGTATGCAATAAACCTGTGTACATATTTTTAAGTTATTGTTTGTAGTAGAACATTCAAGTTTGAATTTGGTTGAAGTATCTAACCCGACAAATGAATAATAACCAAACAAAAAAGCTGAACCTGTTCTGATTCAGCTTTTTCGCATATGGTAAAAACAGCTTATTTTTTTGTTGTTTCAACCACGGCTCTAAAATAACCGATTGATTCGGCAATACCCATAAACGGGTCGCTCATGTCTTTTTCGTATTCAAGGCTACAAACACCGGTATAACCCACTTCGCGAAGCATATTAACCAATGCCGGAATATCAATAATTCCACGCCCCATTTCAACTGTATATCCTTGTTTTGTTGCAGCGGTTACATCCTTAATGTGCATATCGAAAACGCGGCTTTGGTATTTTTTCAGGTCGGCCACAGGGTCTTTTCCGTTGCGTGTATCGTGGCCAATATCGAGGCACATGCCAATGCGCGGGTCCAAATCTTTTACGTGTTTCCAAACATCATCAGCATCGGGATAAGTGGCAATGTCAGGCCCGTGCAGGTGAATGGCATAATTAAAACCATACTCTTTCACTTTTTTGTCAACGTAGGGTAAAAGTTCATAGTTTGGAACACCAACAATGAGTTTTACACCAACGCGTTTGGCGTAATCAAAAGCGCGGTCAATTTCAGCTTCACTCTTCATATAAATCGGGCCAACCGCATAGCCCTTAACATCGGCAGCTTTTAATTTTGCATGAAATGCAGCAATCTCTTCATCAGTGCTCGCAAACGGCAAATGAAAATCCTTGATGCAGAGATAATGTACATCTGTTTTTTTAAGGGTTTCAAGCGTTTTGTCGAGGTCGAATTTTACAAATGTATAGCCAGCCATTCCCAGCTTAAATTTTTCACCGGTTTCGGGAGCAGGCTGTGGCCCGGGGCGGGCATCCTGCGCATTAATTGTAAAAACCGATAACACGGTCAGTAATAAAGCGAAAAGTAATTTCATATTCTCAGGTTTTATGGTTTTATACACGCAAAGCTAAAAAATAAACTGTGTGGAAAACAATGCAGTCGATACAAATTGTTGGAGCGTTAGAACCAACAATGCATAAAAAAAGCCGTGATAAAATCTACGGCTTCAATTTATGTTTTTTACAAATCAGTTTCTGAAAACCACTTTTCCTCTTTCAGGAATTGCACGGTAAATGGCTTTGGCATCTTTATCGTTCAGCCAAATGTACAAAGTAGGTATATAATTTTCAGAAATCAATTTTTGTTTGATTTTCTCTGTATTATACTTTAGCATGTTTTCTTTAAACCGGAGGTCAACCACCGAATCTTTGTTCAACCCAATACCGGTGATTACAACTTCAATCTGGTTATCGAGTTTGAATTTCCAAACCAAAAGCGGGTCTGCAATCGTGTCGTGTTTTATTTTTGCAGCTTCTTCCTCATTTTTTGGCGCCTGAATCTTTTTTAAAGGTCTTTTTGGTACTGATGCCTGTTCCGATGTAATTTTTGCAATCTTCGTAAAATCGAGGTAGGTTCCATAGTTCAGCTCATCGAAAAAATGAGCAGGGTTTTGTTTTTGAATTTTAGCCTGAAAAAGCACTGTTCCTTTCAGTTGCACCTGCACAATGCTGTCGGTAAGGTTAATCCCCAGGTTAAGCGAGTCTGATTTTGCAAGCGTAAGATGTCTTTCGAGCCAGTGAACTTCCTTCTTTTTCTCCTGAATTTCAGGAATATTCCAACCGGCATCGTTGATTTCGGCTTCAGGAATTGACAATAGTTTTTCATTAACGGCAGTATTCACCGCTTCCATGGATTTTACGTACCTGAAAACAGTAAATGCGATAAGAATTACAAGTATTGTAATAAAAGCAATAAAACCGAACTTGTATTTTTTTAGTATCTCTTTCATTGTAATTCGGTTTTAATAGATGAATACTTTTGAGCCAACTGGCAATGTTTTGTACACTGCTTCAAGGTCATCGTCAAGCATGCGCACACATCCGTGGGTAACAGGAGAACCAATAAGACGCTGGTAAAGTGTTCCGTGAATCATATATCCATCGCCAAGTTTTAAAGCATAATCGCCCAAAACATTTGGTTCGCGTCGTGATGAATGTCCGGGAGGCGGAACCGGTAATCCTTCCTCAATGAAAGCCCAGTCGGGTTTTGTCCAAACCGGATTTGTCACCTTGTTTTGTACAGTCATCACCCCTTTTGGAGTTTCGAAAGTAAAAGATTTTGTACTGTCAACCTCAAGGTGAATAAAACTACCTGTTGAGCATCGGCCCTGCCTGATGATCTGGTTGTTTTTGTATAATTCAAAGGTGTTGTTGGTGGTGTTAATAATCAGAAATGCATTGCCGGGCGTTAAACGCTGTGTTCTTTTGTTCAGCTGATCCAGTTTTTTATTGAGCGATTTTATCTCAGCATCCCTGTTTACAGCAGTGGTGTCGGTGTTTGTTATTTTGCTTAATTCTGTCTGGTACTTTCCAAACTGAATTTCGGGAATGACACTGATATTAATATATGCAAATGCCACAATCGTTGCCAGAATAGCAACAACAAACAGAAGCCAGATTAAAATTGTTTTTACTTTTTCCATTTTTTAATTTAAGTAATCTTCAAGTGGTTGTCTTGAACCAACAATAATAACGGGTGTATTAACACTGCAATTGCTGAAAACAACATCCATTTCCTTGTTTTCGAGTGCAACACAACCGTCGGTCCAGTGAACACCTTTACCACCATCGCCATGAATTTCGATTAATCCGCCAATACCGGTTCTTCTCGGGATTTCGCCCGATTTCACCATCCTGTCATATCTTTTCTGGTCTTCACCATTAGGGTAGTTAATGAGCAATGCCTTGTAATATTTGGTTCGCGACCGGTTCTTTTTGTCGGTTACCTTATAAACGCCTTCCGGAGTAGCTTTATCTCCGGCATACATTTTATCACCCATCCAGCTTTTCCCAAATTCGGCTGGAAACGATTTAAACTCTTTCCCGCCTTTAAGAATGTAACATGTCGATTGTAACTTATCGACAAGAATTACAGTCTGACCTTTTTTGGAAAGACTATAGGCGAGTTTTGTGTTTTTCTCCCATGATGGATAATTTTTATAAAACTCAACCAACTTAATATGTGCAGCCTTTTCAGCAGTTGTAATACCTTCCGATGCTTTTTTAGTCAGTTTGGCTGCTTCCTGTAAATCATTTTTGTCGAACTCAATCTGTGCTTCAAGAAACCGTGTTTTCCCCCGGTGATACGACCGCAGGATTGATTGCCCCAAAGCAAGATGCTCGTAATATTTTTCGAATTTAGCAATTTGCTTTTTCAGTGTGGCCAGCTCCGATTCAACCCTGTTCTGAAGTTTATCTTTAACCGATTTTGCTTCATTTCCGGCATTTGTCGATTTATTTATCGATTTTATCGCCAGGTCACGGGTTAATGCATAATCTCTGAAAATAAAGAATTTACTGTTTTGAGTTTCCCACTCTTTCATCGACCATTTGTAAAGCCGCTCGGCTTCGCGCAAAGTTTCGCTGGCATAACGCCCTGCTTTTTTGGTTTTGGCGGTGGCCAATGATTCACGTGCACGCGAAATTTCTTCAACCGGTGGTTTATTAGTTACATAAACATACACCGAGTAACCGATAAAAATAACCAGTGCAGCAAAAAACAGATAAACAAAAAACGAGATTAATTTTCTGACCTTCATAAAAAGCATTAAAAAAGCCGGGGTGTTTCGCCCCGGCGTTTCTTATTCCGAACTACTATTACTAGTATTTAATTTTTGCTTTGTCTAAAACTGCTTTCAACTCAGTGTTGATTTCAGTAGCTTTCTGCTGTGCAGCGTTGATTTTTGTCTGAGCACCAAGGATGTCGCCAGCTGCGAGTAAACCATCAACTTCACCTACTGAAGTAGTGATACCGGCCAGGTCAACTTTGATTGCTTCGATAGCTTCTTTACCTTCTTTGCCTTTTGGAGCTTTTGCAACTAAAGCGTTGTTTTCTTCCAATAAAGCGGCAACAGCTGTTTGAGCAGTAGCAACTTCAGTTTTGATTTCTTCTTTTCTTACTTCTGTTTTGGCAACCAATTCAGTAGCGTTAGTTGTAATAACAACTAATTTTTCTTTTGCTTTACCGTAGCTTTTGAAAAGTTTTGAGCTCTGAGCTTCGATTTCAACCATTACAGCGTTTAATGAATCCTGAACTGCAAGAAAATCAGCTTCTACATACTTGTCAGCCTGAGCAGCTTTTGCCTGTTCAAGAGCAGCTTTAGCTGCATCAATTTCTGCTTGTGGTGCTTTTGCGCAACTTGTAAAGATAAGAGCTGCAGCAACAATCGACATTACATAAAAAATCTTTTTCATAATTCTAATCACTTTTTTTGTTAATATTTATTTGTTTGAATGCAATTTCAACTTTCATTCATCTATTTTGACGGAGGGTTATTAAGAAGTAACACATCGGATCAAAAAAAATGTTTAATTTTCCCGAAATTTTCCGTAAGTCGAATTCTTGTAGCGTATGAATAAGCTGAAGTCGAATTACTTAGCTGATGAACTAATTGTTGAAGAAATTGTAAAAGAAGGTAAAAACGAGTTATACCGGACACTTTACGATCGATATTTTCCGAAAGTAAAAGATAAATGTTACAGTTTTTTAAAAGATAAACAAAAATCAGAAGAATTCGCCAACGACATTTTAAGCAAAGCTTTTGAAAAACTTCAAAGTTTCCAGGGAAAATCATCTTTTTCTTCATGGTTATATTCCATAACTTATAATACAGTAATAGATTATCTCAGAAAAAAGAAACAGTTACACTACCCCAACTGGAACCAGGAAAATGAATTACCTGAAATTATTGACGAAACAGGAGCCGATATTACAGAAATCAGTTACGAAAACCTGTTGCTTGTTTTTGAAAAAATTCACCCTGAAGAAAAGGCATTGTTAATGATGAAATACCAGGATTCGCTGCCTATTAAAGAGATTGCTGTTTCGCTTTCAACCAGTGAGGATGCTGTAAAAATGCGTTTGAAAAGAGCACGGTCGAGGGTGGTGTATTTGTATTTTAAAATGTTTGGGCCCGATTAATAATGTTACTTTTTGCATTTTCAACGTCTAAAAACTTGAAGCAAAAACAGAAACGAAAAAAGTTGATGTTATTTTTTACTACTGATTTATAAGTTTAATAAGCCAAGAAACCTGATGAAATTTCCGTTTTCAAATATATTCAGAAGCCACGCAAAAAATATACCTGGTGCAGTGGAAAAAAGGCTGAAACAAACGTTTCCGAAAGCAAAAAATATTGAGTGGGAACCCAAAGATGACCAGTTTGAAGCTATTTTTTATTTAGATGATGTGGAACATATTGCTCAATTTTTAAAAACAGGGGAACTGATTCAATACAAGAAAAACCTCTGGCCCGATGAATTACCCGAGATTTTAAAAGCTGAAGGCAGCAAATTCGGTGAAATTATGAACGGAATTGTAATTTACCGTGGCACTGACCAATTTTACGAAATGATTATCAGAGACAAAAAACTTGACCGTTATGAGTTTTTGTATGACACGAATGGTGTTCTAATAAGTTCAGCGCTATTGTAATTTCATAAGGGGTTGTTAATTACATTTCTGACGTCAATACAATTCAGGGTATTTTATGTAATTCTCCTATCTGGGTGTCGATTTCTCAATGAGGTTGAATAAATCGCCAACAATACTATCTCGTTTAAAATTTTCCCAGATAATTATTTTCTTTTGATTTTCAGGTCTTTCAATCCAATCAATACCTTGAAGTCTGGGAGCAGGAATTTCAGTTTTTTCTGCCCAGTCAGGGTTTTTAATTATCGCAACTGCTGCCATATCGAAAAGTGCACGAGAGGGCGGATTACCATGCATTTGGGCATGTTCAAACAAATTTGCAGAATAGTTACCAAAACATTTGAAAGTTCCGCCGTGGCGACCAGTAACTGCAATTTCGCTTTTCGGTCCCTTTCCTGTTAAAAATTTGCTTACTTCTTCACGGGTTACTGTTACTGCTGCTGTGCCTGAAGCTTCGCCATACCTTACAGTTACCATTTCGAACGGAACGCCGGATTCAATTACCGGATTCACCGATGTTGTATCATTATCGAGATTATATTCGCCCGGGCCGGGATAGTTTGAACCTAACCAAACCACCCTTATTTTATTTACGATTTCAGGTTCCTTTTTAATGGCCAGGGCAATATTGGTAAGCTTTCCTACCGGAACAAGCACGAGTTTTTCGTTTGTCATTTTCATGGCTTCATGAATGATAAAATCAACGGCTGGTTTTCCGTCGAAATTCGTGTCACCAATGAAGGGAACAATTTCGGCATAACTTTTATCGGCGCCTTTATAAAGAGGAATTTTATTTTCCAGATTTAAAAGTTGAATTACACGTAACGCCTCATCATATTGTCCCTGAATACCATCGCCATTCCGGGTGTTGTTTACCGTAACGCCAACAACATCAAAAACATCCGAATTAAGAAAGGCGTAAGCCAGCGCGTGCTGGTCGTCGAGTTCGTTATTGGCGTCCGAATCAATTAACATCTTAATCCGTGTCTGTTCAACTGGTTTCTGCGTTTGCTGGCAAGCAGAAATCAGTACTAAAATCAAAATAAAATTGAATAGCTTTTTCATGTATGTAAATTTCTAATCATGTTTCTATAAGATTGGTAATCAACCAATTAATTCAATCTACATTTGCAACCACATGGAATTCGCATGAAGATTTATTTATACAATGTGGGTGTTTGTAAAATCATGCTCATTTCATAGTAATGTTTACTTTTTAATTTTTCCGGGTGCAGGGTATTTTGCTGAAGCTGCATCAATCACTAAAATCCAATCTGTATTTTCACCCGGGTCGGGTGAGATAAATGTCAGTTCACCTCTGTTTTCGAATTTTCCTGTTTCAACGGGTTCACCGGTTCTGGGATTGTACCACCAGGCCACAAGTTTTTTATCATTTATTACACTTGTTTTTACCGAAAATTTTCTTCCAACCGGCACATAAACCATCAAATAAGTGCCTTCTGTGTCGCGGGTGGCCACAAACGAATATGCTCCGGCGCCTGGAACTGAAGAGGCAACTTCAGAAGTTACAACAATTGAGTTGTCGGGAATACGGGTCAGAAACGGGCGCGACTCCATCAATAAGCGTCCGTAAACCATTTGTCCGGCGCCGGGTTGGTCAATGGCTTCGTACCAGGGCATTAACGGACGGTTCACCGGAATTTTCCCGGGAGAATACATTTGCCATACCGAATGATGTCCGTAGGTATGCCCGAATGCTCCGCCAAAAAGATTCCAATACAATGGCCGGCGAACATCGGTTGCAACCGAATGACCGTTTTCGTCGGGTTTAAAATTGATGGGGTGATCTTCATAAATGGGTTCGCCATCGAAAACAGGTTTGGCTGGTGTCAGATTGTAGTCGGCAAGTGTCATTTTATATCGTTCGGTGTAACTTGTGCTGTGACCGTTCTGGCGCATATTAAAATCGAGCCACGACTCATTATGAAAATATTGGGCCGACCCGCTGCCACCGGTCGGGTGAAATGAAATCAGGTGTTTTCCGCCATCACCTTTTCGTAAACCCTGAGCCATCGCAACAATAATTTTCCTGTGCAAATCGGTTTCAACCGGCCGATCGCCACCCAGAATCCAAATAATGTTTGGGTTATTTTTATAGCGTTTACCAAGGAACTCGCCGTATGTTCCGGCATTTTCGGGGGTAAAAATTTCGGGCCCAACGCCCCATTTTTTGTTCCACTTATCGCCCCAGGTTGGCAAAAGTCCAATAAAAATTCCTTTTTCTTCAGCTTTTTTAATTACCCAATCCACATGTTCAAAGTATTTTTCGTTTGGTTTTGCAGGGTCGTTATTTATTAGCGGCAGTTCGTCTTCTTTATTTGGAATGTTCAACCCATCAAGCTCGGCAAGAGCAACAGCCTGAATTACTGTGTAACCCTTCTGTCGGCGGTTTTCAAGATACTTTTCAGTTTCTTCTTTGTTTAAGCTGTGAAACAATTCCCATGCGGTATCTCCAAGGTAGAAAAATGGAGTTCCATCTTCAAAAACCAGGAACCGCTGGTTGTTTGATATTTTCAGTTTACCGTGAGAAAACTCAACTGATGGCCCCTGCCAGCTGCTTTTTTGTGAAAAGCCAGTTAAAAAAGAAAATAGTAAAACAAAAACGATCATGTACTTCTTCATAGGTCAGGTTTATAATGGTTTCTAAAATTTTATGATTTCGAAAATACAAATATTAAATTTCTCAGAAACCATGCAGCACATGTTTCTATATAACCTGAAAATTGCTCATCCGTTATTATACCAGTAATTTCCAGCGACAGCAATAGTTAGCCTGTCGAATAATTTTTCTCCGAAATATCGGCGATTGAGTTTGTAGCAAAACTCATCCAAATACAATTGCAG
>JBFXFM010000075.1:0-17337 GCA_050179035.1 Draconibacterium sp.
CGATGTCGTAACATGTTACTTCCTGTACTGTGTATTCTGATGAATCGCTACAGTCCCAAATTCTGTATGTCACTTCATTGCCTGAGGTGAAGCCATTGCCCGTTCCGTCGTCGCGTGATACTTTTATGCTCAGAATATTCTGCAAACCAATGGGGCCGGTTACCTTGCCATAACCTACACAAATATCGCCGTCGAATACTCCTATTTCATCACCTGATTCCAAATCCATACCATCATACCTGGCACCTATCACATTGATATTCATGTGGTCAAATCCCAGGGTACCTTCCCATACCGGGTGATAATGCTGCGGACAGTTACTTGAATTTAGCACTGTTATTTTTACAGTGTCGGGTTCAGAATTAACAATTCCATCATTTACTACTAATGAAAAAACAAAATCAGTATCGGTTAAGACATCCGGCGCTGTAAAAACTGGACGTTTGGCTGTATCAGAACTCATCGTAATTCCTTCCGGGTAGATCCATAAATAATTTAATTTGTCATTATCCTGATCTGATGAAGATGACCCATCCAAGATTACAGTTTCTCCTTCATACACGGTTTGATCTGTGCCAGAATTAGCAACAGGTATATCATTCAATGGAAATTTATAGATAATACCTTCATTATACTTCCCTCCCAATGATGTCATTCCATAAATAGTTTTATGTTTATCAATAATCAAATCACACATAAATGGTAAAGAGCCGTAATCTCCGGAGAAATCAGATAATTTTAAAAATTCTGTACCGTCTAAATTAATTTTAAACAAATATCCATTATCATTTATACCATTACCAGATGCTGTGCCATATAGTATTCCATTATTGTATATCAGTGAATTATTCCTAAAACCCGATGATTGCACATCTTCATCTATACCTTCGAAATTATAAAGTACTTTAAATCCTGTTCCATCTGTTCTAATTTTGAAAATTGTTCCAACTCCGTTTTCTCCTCCTTCTGATGTTGTTATATACAATTCATCATTAACTAACAGCGGTTTACAATAACTGAAATCACCCGATTCTTTGTTCATCTCAAATAATTTCTTCAATCCGGTTCCATCTGTATTTACGCTGAAAACGCCTCCAAAATCAACCGTCGATACTCCATATATTACATCATTTGAAATAATGATTCCGTTATATGGATTTTCTCCGGTATCAAAGTCAGAGTTGTCTGAAACTTTGGTAAATCCGGTTCCATCAGGATTAATTTTAAAAATTACTCCATGACTTTCATTTCCCCCATCGTTTGTAATACCATATAAGCTTCCATTATAAAGAACTAACGAACCATTGGGATCTTTGCCATTTGTTTCGTCAAATTCGTGCAATTTCATAAATCCTGAACCATCAGTATTAATTTTGAAAATGTTTCCGTAATCAATTGTGTCATTCGCCGTACCAAAATAATCATCGCCTACAGTTGTTCCATAAAGAGCATCTCCTATTAATGTCAATTGACCTATCGGATTTTTCCCAGTATCAGAACCTTTGAAGTCGAAAAGTTTAGTGTAACCTGTTCCGTCATTTTTAATTTTAAATATTGTTCCCAAATCATGTGTCCCCCCCTGAGAAGTGCTCCCGAAAATGTAATCATCAGTTTCTAAAAGGGAAGCTATCGGAAGTTTTCCTGATATGGAAGATTCAAAATCGAATATCTTGGTAATTAATATTTCAAACGGATAAGCTTGTACTACAGAAATTGTCTGCGATTCAACCCCATTAGCTGAAACAGTTACAGTTGTTACCCGGGAAGTGGAATTCGGATTAGCTTCACTTGCGATAATTGTAACGGTTTGTTCATTACCAAAGCCTGTAGCCGGGTCAACAGATAACCATGATTGGTCGGACGTGGCGGTCCATGTAACATCTGAAGAAATCCTCACAGTGGTGAAGCTACCTTGAGTTGCCTCAAGAGTTGCAGTTGTTGCGGAAAGGCTAAAGCCTGGCATTTCAAAGATATTTAGGAAATCCTGCCATTGATTTGCAGTTTGGTAAGAAGCTTTTGTTCCAAAAGGCACATATAAAGTGCATGTAGTTTTATTTACAATATTAAAAACACTTGTACTACTGCTTAAATTAACTGGAAAAATAGCATTCGTGGAGATTTTGCTTAAACCCGTGCATCCCGAAAAAGCATAACTACCAATTCTTTGTACCGATGCTGGTATCTTTATTGCAGTTAATCCGGTGCAATCTTCAAATGCCCAATCATCAATTGTTATCAACGATAGTGGCAATATAATTGAGTCGAGGGCAGTGCATGTATAAAATGCTGCATTAGAAATCCATGCAACTGTGGATGGAAGATAATAACTACCAGCTTTTAATTTCGGACAATAAATTAACTCTTGTTTTGTTTTATTAAACAAAACCCCATCTTCACTGGAATATATTTGGTTTTCTGAATCTACCGAGATTGAAATATTTGATCCAATAAAAGCATAAAAACCAATATAACTCGTACTCAAAGGGATCGATAGTGAGTCCAATTCCGAACAATTTTGAAATGCACGATCTCCAATATAATTTAGCAAAGGAGTATTGCCAAATATTTTAAGACCTGAACATCCATAAAAGGCATAATTACCAACTCTTTCAATTACAGGAGAATCGAAGAATGATAGTTTTGAGCACCTATAAAACACATAATTACCAATTTGCTTCAAAAAAGGAAGATTATCTATTAAAATTAGGTTTGTACATCCTCTAAAAGCATAATCTTCAATTGCTAACAACTTTGGAGATGAATCGAAATTTATTGTTTCCAATCCGCTACAATCATAAAAAGCACCATATTTTATTGTTACAACAGTAGAAGGTATTTCTATTTTGGTTAAAGTAGGAATTCCTCTAAAAGCCATCGTATCTATAGTCTCTAAAGAAGAATTTATTTCGAATGTTACTGCATTGATGGATGTACAACGATTAAATGCACTTCGGCCAATTGCCGTTACTTGGGAAGGAATTAAAACAGATGAAATCTTTGAACAATTGAGAAATGCATAACTTTGTATCTTTTTAATCGATTTTGGTAGGTCTACTGAAATTAAACTATTTTTTCCAACATTGTCTATTGAACAAAATGCCCTTTCGGGGATAGCATTTACCGGGTAAGTGATATTCCCTGTTCCTGCAGTTCCTTCTGTTCCGGTGTATTCTGCAATCGTAACGCTACTCAAATCTATCTCTGCCAGTAATGGCATACTATCCCGCATGATAACAAAATCGGTAGCATCAATTGTCCCCGTTATCGTTAAATCGGTTATCGTATTTAATTCTTCTGTCGTTAGCTCAGCAGATAAAGTACCGGCATTGGCCAGATATACTGTTTTTGATACCTGAGCAAAGAGGAATTGTGAGCATAGAAAAAGTGTCAGGCTAATAAATAGTGTTTTCATCTGTACAAAATATTAAAGTTGCTGATTAGTTGGCGGTTATGCTTCGTCTCTTTTATAAACTTTCTCACCCGATGTAACTCACATGTATTTTGTTCATCAGTGTAAGTGTTATTCTGCAAACATGTTCGTTTCATAATTACAGGTTAAGGTTGTTCTTCTTCTTTTGTCAAAGTTGCAGTTAAACCTAAAAACCAAAAACTTAATTCACAATATCGGTGCAACGAACTCATTGTTTTTTTACATGAACGTGCTATTTTTTAACATGAAATGAAAATGGTAATCCATTTTATTTAAGTATTTATGTTAAAATAAATTGGGTTGAAAACAACCGGTTTAAAAATGTACTGATTACCATTTGATTTCTTTGTTGTAAAAATAAAGAGGTTAAGAAAGAATAACTTTTAACTGATTAATTTAGACACGATTATAATGATGATTTGCGCTGCTTAAATTCACTATTTTACTTTCATGACTAAACGGATTAAACATATTGTTCCATTTTTATTCTTTTGGCTTGAAATGATTGGGCAAACATCATTCACTCAGCCGCAATACAGGCAATATACTTTACGCGATGGTCTTTCTCAAATGCAGGTAATCAGCATGTTTCAGGATAGCCGTGGCTATATTTGGGTGGGAACCAAAGATGGACTGAATTGCTACAATGGAACTAAATTTGAGCGTTATACCACTTCAAAATATCCCAAAATCATCAACGACTATTTTCACAACATTTGCGAAGATAGTGAAGGCAGGATTTGGGCAAGTACAGAGACCGGAATTCTTCGGATTGATGGAAATGATACCCATTTCTTCGCGTTTGAATCAGATTCGGCACCGTCCATCACCACCGATAATAAGGGAAGATTGTGGTTTGCAAAAATAGTTTACCCTGAATCTGAAATCAGTATTCATTATATTGAGGGCGACAGCATAAAGTCATATCCGGTTAATCTGACTGAAAAAGTAACTAACGTTTATTTTGACCTTAAATATATTGAAAATGAGGATGTTTTGTTATTGGCTAATGATACAATATTGTACCGGTTAAAAAATAATAAATGCGAAATCATTCACCGAAACAGAAATCTGATTCATTTTTTCCCTGGCTTTGAAAACCCCTATTTTATTGAAGGTTATCAGACAAAAACAAGTTCTGACTGGGAAACGCACAATTTCGATCTGAACCAATATAAGGATGGAAAAATCAAGCTAATTGCAAAGGTCAGGGATGGAAAACTTGTTGAGAACACTGATTTGAAAGAAACTTTGCCTTATGTTACTGTTCAACAAAATCTCAGTACTTTTCTTTTAACGCCCGACAGCATTCATTATGATGCTTTTGAGAAACTCCAGATCAGCCAGATTATTCAAGACCGTGATGATAATTACTGGATAGGCTCAGAGGAAGGTGTTTTCCAACTTTATGGCAAAGCTTTTACTGCCTACAACCGCCAATTTCTTCCACAAATATGGGCGGTAACTGAAGATAAGAAAGGAAATTTATGGTATTCGTCTTTCCTGTATGGATTATACAAACAAGAAAATGAAAAGCTGAAGCATTTTCCCAACTCCGTTATCAAAGAGGCAGCATATTACTATTTCCATCCTGCAATGGATAAACGGGGCAGGCTCTTTTTCCCAAATGGATATGGTTTTTTAATGACCGATGGCACCCGGTTCGAACAAAAATCTGAACTGATGTACCTGACCACATTTTATGATATAGAAAAGGATCTTATTTGGGGAGGCGGTCATCATTGTGCGGTGGCACTGGATGCCCACCTGAGTAAAGTAAGAATTATCGACGATTCTTACGGACTGAATGTTGGAACCAATGTTTTGACAATTGGCAAGGACACATCAGGTTTTTACTGGTTTGGCGGAGGCTCAGGCCTTGCCAGATACGATTGGGAAACTGATACGCTTAAAAATTACAACCCGGGAAATATGAATTTCGGTGTTGTAACGCAGTGCAACGATTATAACGGACGAACCTGGTTTGGAAGTGAGGGAGGATTATTTTGGTATGATGCAATTAAAGATACCTTAATTCAATTGAACTGCAACGAGTTAACCGAACCAGTTAACATGGTAACCACAATCGACAGCAGCTGGCTGATAGCCAGTCAACCTTATGGCATCTATCTTTTGGACCTGAAGCAATATTACAAGGAGAATAAAGTAGTACTGCATCTTTTTAACGAGAAAAATGGGTTCACAGGCATCGAACCTGGTCAGGATGGTGCATTTACCGATTCGAAGGGGAATATTTGGATGACCACCAGCACAGAACTGATGAGACTTGACCCCGGAAAATTAAAATTAGGGAAACACACTTTGACAGTGCGATTTGACAAATACAATGGCAAAAAATTACCTTTTTCCGCTAAAATCATAACGCTACCCAGCAATCAGAATTCGACTGTCATCACTTTCGATGCCATTTGTTTCAACCGGCCTAATCCGGTAGAGTATTCATGGAAATCGGAGAATGACACAACCTGGTCGGCCTGGCAACAGGAAGATTATGCAGTACTCTCAGGTCTCTCTGATGGGAAAACAAGGCTTATGGTTCGCGCTCAAATAAAAGGATATCCTATCGATGTGCCGGCACTTGCTGAAATTGAAATTTTGGTGCGCATGGCAATTTACCGTCAACCCTGGTTTTTTCCGGCTCTCTTCGCCCTAATTTCACTTGCCGGAATTACTTTTCTATTGTTAGCGATAATTGAAATGAAACGTGCCGGTAAAGAAGCCAGGGTTTTTCAGGTGCAGGCAATTCAGTCGCAAATGAACCCTCATTTCATTTTTAATGTCCTTGCTTCTTTGCAATCAATGATCCTTAAAAATAATATCTCAAAAGCAAACGATTATCTGGTAAAATTAGCCGACCTGATTCGTGGATTTCTTGAAGCTTCAGCCGGAACCGGCACGCTGAAAAGTCCTAAATCGTCAGGTGGTCAGGTTCCCTTAAGTATGGAACTAAAATTACTAACCGAATTTGTGGAATTTCAACAGGTAATTAATCCCGGACGATTTGATTTTGAAACAGCTATTGATAATACAATCGACCCTGAAAACGAATTTTTACCACCGATGTTGATTCAACCTTTTCTTGAAAATGCAATAAGGCATGGCATTCTTCCATCAGAAAATAAAGGGCTGTTAAAACTATCCATATTAAAGGCTACAGAAGGACTTGTTATTGAAATAGCTGACAATGGAATAGGTATTGAAAAAGCTTCCAGAATGCTTGAAAACTCCCCTATGAGATACACTTCGAGAGGCAAAGAACTGACCATGAAAAGAATAGAACTTTTAAACCAGTTAGGGTTTAAAATTGAAACAGAAACAACCAGTAACCAAAACGGAACACTCATTAAAATAAAACTTTTCAAATGATGGTACCTCAGATTAAAGCAATTATAGTGGAAGACATGACCGAATATATCGGTACGATTGAATTACTGCTGAAAGAAGTAGCTCCTTCTGTATCGATTGCAGGCAAGGCAACTAAACTTTCAGAAGCTGAAAAATTAATTAAAGACATTTTGCCTGATTTGGTTTTTCTTGACATCCAGTTTGAAAATGAAGGAAAAACATGTTTTGATCTTCTCGAAAAATTTAAGAATGACAAGCGTTATTGTTTTCAAATTATCATTATAACTGCACATATGGAAAGACAGTATTACGCTAAGGCATTTGAATATAAAGCTATACATTACCTTGAAAAGCCAATCAATAAAATTAAACTGACCGAAGCCGTGAATCGGGTAAACGAAACAATGGTTGATTTTAAGCTAAATTCGTTTGCTGCATTACTTGAGTCTGAAATTGAATTATTAAAAACAAATTCAAAAACAGTGAAAATAAACATTGAAGGTGTTCTCTTCAACGAAATAATTGATACTAAAGATATTTTATGGGTTGAAGCCGAGGGTCGGAAATCTAACATCTATCTCGTCAACGAAAGAAAGATTATTTCTACTGGCAACATTGGCATTTTTGACAAGAAACTTGACGAGTCAGGCAATTTTTTAAGAATTAACAGAAGCGAAATTATCAACATCGAATATGTTTCGCGATATTCCAAAAAAGAAAAGATGGTATTGCTAAAAGGGTGTTCGAAGAATTTTTTTATTTCCAAAGAGGTTTTTCCAGTTTTTGTTGAAAAAGTAAAGTTGTAAGGCTTATTTTAAACTGGCAATTTCCCCAAATAATACCATTTGCAATTATTATTCGGCCCAAAACCATCCAGGTATAATGCCGATGAATAAAATTGTTAAGTCCAATCGGGCGTGCGATGATTGGACTGTTATATTTCTTCAATCGGTATAAACAGCTGGCCTTTCTACCTGATTCTTCATCTGCTTCTTACAACCATCACTTTGGCAGTTTTACTGCCTGCCTTCACCAAATAAATCCCTTCGTTTAATGCTGATACATCAAAAAATGCTCCACCAGTTGCATTGGTTTTCGATTGATAAATCAACAGCCCGAGAGATGAAAACAGCTTCACAGATTGGTTGGGTTGCCCTGATATTAACACATTAATCCGTTCGGTTGCCGGATTTGGATAAACCACAATATCAGCTTTTGTTTCCTGTTTTACCGAAGTTATCTGCCATAACGAAAGCGCTTCCCAGTTTTCGCCAAAATGGTTGTCGAGTTTTGAAGATTTCAGGTTCATTACCACATCAGCATTAAAAGCCTGCGCCGGCCAACCTGCTTCGGGTGAATATTTAATAAAATCGGCCACCATTCCAAAACTGTTTCGCAATTCCAAACCTTCGCCTTCATTCGAAAGTTTCCCATCTTCCCAAACCATTTGGTTTATATTCCTTTCCCAGTTCAAATGGGCAGACGAAACATACAAAGTATCGCCCGGTTCAAGTATTGTTCCGGCTGGAATTGTATCTGAAATTCCGCTGGTAAATAAATACCCTGATAGGTCGATTGTTTTTGCCGACGGGTTGTACAAAGCCACAAACTCGGGATTTGAGTTGTTCAGTGGGTCGATATAAACCAGGCAAATCATCACATCGGGTTCAAGCGCAACACGGCGTAATTTCGCGCCCATATCAACGGGTTTACCGTTATCAGAACCGGCAAGAATGGCGGGTGAACCTTGCTGTAAACTGAAATCAAACTGTACCGGATCGGTAAACAACGGGTTCCCAAACTTATTTGAAAAACCCTCAGGAAGTTGCGTGTTGTCCGAAATCGAATTCGAAATTCTAACTGTCGATTGATTATCGGATTCAAAGGATGACCCGACAGAATTTGAAAGAATACTGTTTCTTACAACTGCGTTTCCACCTGCACGTCCCGGATTTTTTTCGTAACAATGAACCGGGATTCCGTTACCGTAAAAAATGCAGTGGTCGATAAACGCCCAACTCGAATCTTTAATCCCAAAACCCGCATTGCAATTGATAAACTCGCTGTTTGTAACCACTACTGACGACTGCTGCCCCACTGAAACTCCTTTATCAAAAACATTGTAAACCTGAACACTGTCGATGATTACATTCAGGGCTTCCTCCCCAATATCAATGGCATCGGCATTGTTTCCGACTATATTCAATAGTCTTGTATTTCTGATAATTCCGCCTTCAATTCCGTCGTAATCAATGGCATCAGAATCAAACTCGGCGTTCCCCTCAAAAGTGCAGTTTTCAATCCGGGACTTTCCATATTTAATATTAATCAGGTCGCCGGTGTAGTTCGAATGAATGTAACTATTGGCAAGCATTACATCAGAATACCTCGCCGAAATTGGATTTTGCAATGTATTTTCAATCGTCAGCCTGTCGAGAATAAGATTGGTGTAATAGCCGTTGATTGCCCCCACTCGATTGGGAACCGGGCCAATTGTGGCGTCTTCAATTACAACATTCACAAGTTTCGAAGTATCGCTGGTATTCCAGAAATTGAGCGCCCCCCACCCTTTTCCCTTGTATTGAGGATTAATCCTGAGAATTATCGGTTCTGTCGCTGTAGCGTTTGCTTCTATATTTCCATGAATAAACAGGTTGTTCCCGGGCGAAAGATGTATTTCCACACCGGGTTCAATGGTAAGCGTGGCACCGCTTTCGATAGTTACATCACTGTTTACAATGTATGGCGAGCAATCTTTATTCAGGGTAAAATTTTCAGCGATTATGGGTGGGACAACACACGCGTTAACCAACTCAAAAACTGCCTGAAACATTTGGTCGTCAGAAAGATTAAATGGCAGATTTGTGTTTGTTGTAAGATAATTGGTCCCACCCAAAAGATTGCACGAAAGTTCGAGGTCGAAACTGATATCGGAACTGCTCGCTTCGTTCTGGTGAATTTCGACAGCAATTACATTTTTACCAGTTTTAAGACTTGCTTTATTGATTTGATGGGTAGTAAAACTTGTTTCGTCAGTACCGCCAACAAAAACTGAAGCCAGCGTTTTGTTTCCTATCTCACCCGATGGCATGTTCGCCCGCAAAACCTCTGTTCCATTCAAATAAACAACTGCTCCGTCGTCTTTCAACAAACTGAGGGTAAAAACCGCTGCGTTCAGTTCATCAGTTGTCAGCGTAAATTCACGTCTGAAATAGGTGGTAATGAACTTGTCGTATTTATCCGGCCCGAAATCAACTTTTGTATTTTCGTCGCCATCGCCATAACCCAGTTCTGCCTGCCCTGTTTTCCAGCCCGAATCGTTAAATGTAGTGTCGGCCCAGGTTTTTCCCTGGTCCGAACCATCGTCGAGGTATTTCCATTCCGACTCTTTGGCAATCAGAATCTTTTTTTCAAGCGCTTTCCATCCCAGAAACCTGAACCCTGCTTTTGCTTCTGCTTCCAGATTTGCATCCACATTCTTCAGATAAGGGCCCTGAACATTGGGATTTGGGATAATCAGTCCGTTCAATTTCAATGTTCCCGCATTTTCGGGAATAATTGAAACCGAAAGATTGGCAGTTCCGATAAAACCGTAACTTTTCAAATCGTTTAACAGTATCTTCGGTCGCTGTTCCACATAGGTTTTTATTTTGTCAACCTCGCTGTACCAATAATCCACCGAGGGCATTGCATTTCCATACGATGAAGTTGTTCCGAGCCAGCGTTCCACATGTGCCGGAATTTCAGCTTCAATTTTTGTTTTGTGTTCGTCTATCAGTTGCTTCATCCTTTCGGGTTGAAAACTTGTGTAAAGATGGTCGGCCAGTTTTTGACCGAAATACTTTTTATAATCCTGGTTCAGCATTAACCTGCCAAAAGGCCAGGAAGTCTGACCAACATAAAAACTAATCATTTGGCTTGTAACTGTAAAATAACCGCGGTCGATGTCCATCAGAATCCAGCGCCATTTACCTGTGTTTTTTGGTTTCCAGGCCATTACATTATGGTCGATTGATGAGTTTCCGGAAGCAGCTTCTGCAACTACAAGGTCAGTAAAATTCTCAACATCCATTTTTTCAGCAACAGCATCAAAATTTGCCTGTACAGAAAGGTCTTTTGAAAACAATGCTTTGAGTTCGTTGTATTCAACAAGGTCGCCGCACTCAGGATAATCTTCGTTTTCAACCATATCGAATGTACCTTCAGCCAAACCATAATGTTTTTCAATGTAATCGGTTTCAATTTTCTCGCGGAAATTATGAATTCCCATATACCTGCCGTTAAAATACACCGTGCACCAGCGAAAATGCGAAATGTCGAGGTCCATGTTCAACTGTGTGGAATTTTGCGCCAGAATATCGCGCATTAACGTGTTGCTCCAGTCGTTGCCCGACGCACGCAGCGCAAAGGTTTTAAAACCTGTCCGTTTCGAATCGTAAAACAATGTATTATCGAGTGTGCCGTTTCCGTATTGTTTTTTGAAATAAACACCCAGCATTTTTTGTGGTAACTTCCACGAATACAACCCATTGATTTTCATTCCTGCTTTTTCGTTAAAAGCAGCCCTGTCTGAATTATCGTTTTCAAACAACTCAATGTTAATCGGAATTTCCCAGTCGGGTTTAAAATCCTGCACATAAATTCCTCTTTGCGGGTCCCAGAAATTGGCAGGTTTAGAGGTAATCGAAACCACCGGCAATCCAGCCGAACTTATTTCATTTCCAACAAAATAAGTGTTGGTAACAACAGGTCCCGGCAGTTGTTCCGGTTTAAAAATCCGTGCCCTGATTATTGTTGTGGTATCAAAAGTAATCGGGTTTAAATACAACGCCGAATGAATTGTTGGTTCAGAACCGTCGGTGGTAAACCTGATAACGCCGCCAAAACCGTTGGTCAGTTCAACCGTTTGAGGTGAAGTAAATAACCCGCCACGTAAACTGAAACGAGGTTCATTCAGAACAAAATCACTAAAAAATTCTGTTGTATTGGCGCTTCCCGGAGTTGCCACGCTGAAGCGCCCCCACAGTTCGGGATTTTCGTGGTTGCGACCTGTTGAAATATCCGGATTCTGAATGCCAAAAATAACAGAATCGACTAAAGTCTGGTCGGGTGCAAAAAGCCCGATTTCCTCACCTTCGGCGGCCAGTTTGAAATTTGTATGTGTTCCTGTGTTATAATCATCGGCCCAGAAAACCGCAAAACTTTTGGCGGCAATCGTTACATTGGTAATTGCCCATTTTCCCGGAATATCAAAATTATCTGTAAGTGAATATCCATCAATGTTGATTTCTTTATCGCCGGCATTGTAAATTTCAATCCAGTCGGCATCGTTATTAAAATCAGGGTCTTTTATGGTTGAGGTGTTGGAAGCCATAAACTCGTTGATGTACAATTGCCCGTTTGACCGAAAAGCAATAACCAGTAAAAGAATAAGCAACAGCTTTACTTTCTGCCTAGCAGGGTTTAGTTTATATTTAGAAAAACGCGCCATTTCTTCGTAAATCAACAATCAAAAATAGGAATCATTCATGTGTACCAGCCCCAAAATAAAAATTAATATCGTCTGTAACATAAAACCTCTGGTTAATACCAATTTCGTGAACTGATAAAGTTTTATATTTATCAGACAATTAAACGATTCAGCAACCTGAACGTCAAAAGTTAAATTTTTAATCCAATTTAAAATTCACTCTTATGAAAAAAGCATTTTTTCTGATTTCGGCCATGATTATTATGATGGCAGCTTCGGCACAAACCGATTTTTCGGGCTCATGGAAACTCAACAGTTCAAAAAGCAAATTGGGCGACCAATTCAGTATGGCTCCCAAAGAAATGATTATTACCCAAAGTAGTAACGACATGACGATTGAAAAACATTCTGAATTTCAGGGTCAGGAATTTACCTCGAAAGACAAACTGACACTCGACGGCAAAGAATGTGTGAACGACGGTATGATGGACTCGAAGAAAAAATCGACAGCTGTTTGGGACAGTGCAAAAAAGACATTGAAAATTGTTTCGAAAATTCCGATGCAGGATGGCGGAGAATTTTCGATTACTGAAGTTTACAAACTGGATGGCGGAAATTTTATTTGCGAAATGAGCTCCGCTTCATCGTTTGGCGATATGGCTGAAACACAGGTGTACGATAAAAAATAATTTAAAAAAAATCTGACAAAGAGACGCGATGTATCGCGTCTCTTTGTGTTTAATACCACAAACAGTAAAAATAAACTTCTGCTGGTACTTTAAAAAGCTGGTTATGGCAATGAAGATCAACCTATGCTTTTTTGAACCAGAAAGAGATTAAGGGCTGATATGATTAGCTCAATACTTACACAGTTTTATGAAGCAGCATTTCATCTAGTAAATCGGGGATTCATGCCAAGGGCATCCAAGACAGTGTTGACAGGATACACAACCATTCATTTGCATCGAAAATACTTTTAGAAATTGGTAATAAATGAGAATAAAATCTAATTTTAGCGTCCTCATAGGGAGACGACGCTTTTATTGATAATAACGAAAGTTAAACAATAAATCCTGTGAAAATCATAATTTGACAGAAGCTATGTTTAAAGCATTAGAAAATGAAAAATCATTAACTATCCAACGGCTGCCTGAGGATCTTGATTACTCGAACGGTAGCAGGTTTCTAAAAACCGGCAGTATCTTTTTTGCTGAATATCAGCAACGTGAACCTGGAGTACCACGTTTCATGTATATCACTCAACATGCCATTATTTTTGTCACTGAAGGAAAAAAAGTCTTTTATCTGACAGAAGGACCAATGGAAGTCGTTGCCGGGAACATGATTATTTTGCCAAAAGGATGTTACATGATGTGCGAAGGCTTATCGTTAGAGGAGAAATATTCGAGTATCAGTTTATTTCTGGACGATTCGTTGTTAAAAGATTTTTGGATGCGTTATAAAGAATTAATAAGGGATAGTAGAAGGAAGAATGTTTCTTCAGATACAATAATCACCCTAAAAACAGAAGGATTTATTAACCATTTCAAAGACAATTTTCTTGAATATTTTGAATATAAAGGGCAATTCGTTGAAACGCTGATTCGTCATAAACTGGAGGAACTATTATTGCTTTTATTGCACTCAGAAATTAAAGAAAATATTTACTGTTTCTTTCAGGAGATATATGACAACTATAATCATAGTTTGGAGGATATCGTTTTGGAAAATCTATATAAGAAAGTCACAGTTGAAGAGCTGGCACGATTATCGAACCGGAGTTTATCAGCCTTTAAAAAAGATTTTAAAAAAATATATCATGAATCTCCACATAAATATATTTCATCAGTCAGGCTTGAAAATGCAAGATTTCAACTTTTGAACAGCAGTCTTACAATATCAGAGATTGCGAACAATTGTGGATTCGAAAATCCGTCTCATTTTATTCGGCTATTTAAGGCAAATTATAAGGTAACACCCAGTATATTCCGAAACCAAAATGGCCATTTTAAAAGCTTTTCCGGTTATTAGTTTTTTTAATTAAGCACTTTCTTTGCTTTCATAATTTAACAAAGCACTGAATGAAACGACTGGTTTTTCTGATTCTTTTTTTTGTTTCTAGCCTTTATAGCTTCTCACAAAAAGAAAACAAACTTAAATTATACACTTACACATTTGGTTTAGAAAAACTAAATAACAGCGAACAGGTTTTACTCGCTGATAGTTTGAATTTTGAAGGCTTTTTATTAAGAGGATTCTGGGAAAATTATTCAACCTATGTTGAATCATTTTATAACGTACAGTCTCTTAAGAACAAGCATTTCAGGATACTAGGTGTATTTTTTCCCATTCAACTTGAAAAAACAGATTCATTATTACTTGAGGTATTACCGGTTTTGGCTAAGTACAAAATCTCTCTGTGGCCTATTTTCTGGCCAATAGAGGGTGAATCAAAAAACACAGATAAATTAATAATAGAAAAGCTATCTGATTTGTGTGACTTAGCTAAGGAAAACGGGCTGGATGTTGTGATCTATCCACATGTCGGAACACTTATGCCAACTGCAGGAAAATCAATTCCTTATATTCAAAAAGTAAACAAAGATAACTTGTTTACTTCATTTCATCTCTGTCATGAAATTGCGGGGGGTAATAAAGATGATTTATATAAAGATTTTTCTGAAATGCTTCCATATATTAAGGGGGTCACAATAAGCGGTTCTGATACAATTTATTGTCAGGATTGCCCATTTTGGCCACAATACATAAAACCATTGGACAAAGGAACATTTGATGTTCAGAAATTCATCCGTTTTATGAATAGGTCAGCCTATGCGGATCCGGTAATTCTTCATACCTACGAAATAGCCGAAGTCCCCAAGGATCATCTTTCGCGATCGATGAAAATCTGGACTGCTATCTGTAATGAGAAGTAGTTAGCCTGCTTCGGTTTCATACAAGCATTTATTATTAAAATATTGAAACAGAGATTTATTCTCCGGAGATATTGTTTTTGCCAAATACTTTTCAATAAACATAAATTTCAAACTTAAAATTAATTACTATGAAAATTGTTTTTACTTTATTTCTAAATCTCATACTATGTTCAATGGTAATGGGACAGTCACTAACCGCTGTTATTAAAAAGGCTGAGGTTGCTCCTCAAATTGACGGAATTGTTGATGAAGTATGGGCAAAAGCCCCCGAATTAAAAATCGAAAGAGTACTTCAATCAGATACTCCTGATATTGGAGAAAGCACATGGCAGGCATTATGGGATTTTGACGGTTTATATATTCTGATAAAAATCGATGACGATGCATTTTATCCGGGCTATATCGCTGGTTCATCAGAAGATTGGAATTATGATCTTCCCGGATTCAGCATTGATGTAAATCCAATATTAGAAGATGGAGTAGGATCTGGAGCCGGCTCAGCAACAGGACATTACGGATTTGGCCCGATATTCAGTAAATCAACAGACAATAAATTGATTACTGAACCATCTGGGTTCCAGTATTTCCACAATGTAATAGTGCCAAATTATATAGCAGAATTTTTTGTGCCATTTTCAATGTTGAAAGACCAGTTTGGGAATGATGTGAACATTGCCGGAGTAATTGGATTTGATGTAAACATCATCGACAGAGACCCTGGGGATCCAAAACGGGGTATAGCAGTTTGGTCTAACAGCGGAGAAAAAGATGAAAATTACAATAATATGGATGATGCCGGGCATATAACTTTGGAGGGAGCAGATGGGCTTATTCTGATTGAAAGAATTAGTTTACCAAATGGGAGTATTTCAACTGACAATGGTACTTTACAACTGATTCCGAACTTTGAACCTGAAAATGCATCGAATAAAAAATTAAAATGGTCAGTTAAAAACGGTACCGGAATTGCAACTATCAGTTCAACTGGTCTGCTAACAGCCGTTAAAAATGGTACAGTTACCGTTACTGCTGAAGCTGTTGATGGAAGTTGGGCTGAAACTTCGGCAGAAATTTCAATTAGTGGTCAGATTATTGACAACGCTGACCTTTGGAACATGCTCAACCTTATTAAAAATTATGACTTCTCAGAAGATGCATCAACCTTTTGGACTGCTGGATGGATTGATGCAGGTGCAGGTGAAATGGCAGTTTCCGAAGAAGGGGCGGCTAAACTAGTTACTCATGTTACTTCTGATATCTGGCGTTATCAATTCACCCAGAATGGATTTAAAGCTGAGCCAAATGTACCTTATCTCTTCAAGTTTAAAGCCTGGGCAACAGGTGACAGGTATTTTACTGTTGACTTTGAAGATACACCAGAAAATAGTTACACCCGTTATGGAGCCAGCCCTGATTCAACAGCTTTAGGGGGAAGATCTGAATGGCTGATTACCGTTAACTCCACACCAACATGGTTTATTCAACACGTTACTTTTGATAAAATTCTTCCAACGACAGTTGAAAAATGTCAGTTTATGGTGGCTAATTCAGAAGAAACACTTTATCTCGACAGTATTCTGCTTGTTAAAGAATCTGATTATAATTTGGTTACTGATGTTAAAACCAATTATTATTCTAATTCAATAAAAGTTTACCCTAACCCAGTTGGAGAAGATAATTTATTAAATGTAAAAACAGGAATTGCCAATACAAGTGTTGCAATTTATAACACCTCAGGTCAAAAATTAATTGAAAAAACAGCAAATGGCAATCTGGTCAAATTTGATGTGGAAAATCTTCGTAAAGGATTGTATATAATCAGATTGAGTGATGGAACTTCGGCGAAATTTATAAAGTAGCAAATCTGATTATTATTTCATAAGAGGGATCGACAGATCGTTGTGGGATGGATTCAACTTACAGCGGTCTGTTCTTTTTAACTTAAAATATTATAACATAATTATTTATTCAAAATAATGACTGATAGCTACCTATGATTATTATTCAAAATTACTGCTGATGCGTTAAAATTGATTATTAAATAAATCATATTGTTCATTGAAATTTTGATTGACTTGTATTTCGGTAAGTAGTTCTTTTATTGGAGTTTTGTCAAAAGCAGAAACACCCAGTAT
>JBFXFM010000076.1:0-16726 GCA_050179035.1 Draconibacterium sp.
TTTTCGACAATACCACCCTGCGGAGCTTTTGCATTGGGTTTGGTACTTTTTTTCATCATATTCACACCTTCTACGAGTGCTCTTTCTGTACTGGTGATAACTTCGAGGACACGGCCTTTTTTGCCTTTGTTGTTTCCTGCGATTACTACCACAGTGTCACCTTTTTTTATGTGTAACTTCTTCTGCATTTTGAGCTTTTTTTATTACAGTACTTCTGGCGCGAGCGAAATAATTTTCATATTCTTTTCGCGCAATTCACGAGCTACCGGTCCAAAAATACGTGTTCCACGCATTTCGTTGGCAGCATTCAGGAGCACAACGGCGTTATCGTCGAACCTGATATAAGATCCGTCGGGGCGACGGTTTTCTTTTGAGGTACGAACGACAATGGCACGCGAAACGGCGCCTTTTTTAACATCGGCTCCGGGTATAGCACTTTTAACAGCTACAATAATGGTATCGCCAAGGGTTGCGTAACGTTTGCGTGTTCCGCCTAATACCCTGATGCAAAGCACCTCTTTTGCGCCGCTGTTATCGGCTACCGAACATCTTGATTCTTGTTGTATCATGATTACTTAGCTCTTTCAATAATTTCAACTAATCTCCAACATTTGGTTTTGCTGAGTGGGCGTGTTTCCATAATCCGCACAGTATCGCCAACGTTACAGGTATTGCTCTCATCGTGGGCGTGAAATTTTGTGGTTTTATTCACAAATTTTCCATAAATCGGGTGTTTTACTTTACGTTTAACAGCAACAATTATGGATTTTTCCATTTTGTCGCTAACCACCACGCCTACTTTCTCTTTCCTGAGATTTCTCACTTGATTCTCTTCCATCGTGAATTAATTCTGATTTGCATTTAATTCTCTTTCGCGAAGAACAGTTTTCATCATGGCAATATTCTTTTTGCTCACCTGAATTTTCATCGGGTTGTCAAGCGGACTTACTGCATGGTTTAATTTAAGCCGAACAAGATTTTCTTTTTCAAGCTGTAACTTTTCGACGATTTCGTTTATCGTCAGTTCTTTGATTTCAGAAATTTTCATTATTCACCTTTTTGTTCTTCAACATAATCACGTCTTACAATAAACTTTGTTTTAATCGGCAATTTCTGAGCGGCTAAACGCAAAGCTTCTTTGGCCATTTCAAACGGAACGCCTTCTGCTTCGATGATTATACGCCCGGGTGTAACCGGAGCAACAAATGCTTCTGGAGCACCTTTACCTTTACCCATACGAACTTCGGCGGGTTTTTTGGTAATCGGTTTATCTGGAAAAATCCTTATCCAAATTTGTCCTTGACGTTGCATAAAACGAGTAACTGCAACCCTGGCCGCTTCAATCTGACGACCAGTAATCCACTCCTCTTCCAACGCCTTAATTCCAAACGAACCGAATGCCAATTGGTTACCGCGTTGCGCGTTACCTTTCATCCGGCCCTTTTGTACTCTTCTGAATTTTACTTTTTTTGGCTGTAACATCCTGTTTCTTTATGAGTGTTATACCATTATTTACGTTTCCTGCCACGGTTTGGCCTGTCGTTACCAACGCTTGGTTTGTCTGCCCTTCCGGGTTTCTGTCCAAAATTGGGCGAAAGATCGCGGACTCCATATACCATACCTTTACAAATCCAGACTTTCACACCGATAAGTCCTGTTTTTGTTGATGCTTCAGCCAATGCGTAGTCGATATCGGCACGCAAAGTATGAAGTGGGGTACGGCCATCTTTATACATTTCAGAACGAGCCATTTCTGCTCCATTGAGCCTGCCTGAAACCAATACTTTGATTCCTTCAGCTCCCATTCTCATGGTTGAAGCGATGGCCATTTTGGTAGCCCTGCGGTAAGCAATTTTACCCTCGATCTGACGTGCAATGTTAATTGCTACAATCTGAGCATCGAGTTCCGGGCGTTTGATCTCGAAAATGTTGATTTGTACTTCTTTACTGGTAATTTTCTTGAGTTCTTCTTTCAGTTTGTCAACTTCCTGACCTCCTTTACCAATAATAATTCCGGGGCGCGAAGTGTGTACCGTGATTGTGATAAGTTTCAAGGTACGTTCGATTACGATTTTTGAAATACTTGCTTTTGCCAAACGGGCATTAAGGTATTCCCTGATTTTCTGGTCTTCAACCAGTTTATCACCGTAATCGTCACCACCGAACCAGTTTGAATCCCATCCTTTAATGAAACCCAAGCGATTTGAAATCGGATTTACTTTTTGTCCCATGAATTACGAATTAATTTTTTCTTCAACACTTTCTTTCCTGTCAACGAATATAGTTACATGGTTCGAGCGTTTTCTGATGCGGTGTGCGCGACCCTGTGGAGCCGGACGCAACCTTTTCAGAATTCTGCCTGAATCTACCATTATCGTTTTTACAACAAGTTCATTTTCTTCCAAACGAACTCCTTCGTTTTTAGCCTGCCAATTGGCAACGGCCGAAAGAAGAAGTTTTTCAACCCTGCCTGAGGCTTCTTTCGATGAGTATTTCAACACATCGAGCGCTTTGTTAACCTCCATTCCGCGAACCAAATCAGCTACAAGCCTCATTTTCCGTGGAGATGTTGGACAGTTTTTTAAAACAGCAAAATATTGTTGCTTTTTCTCTTCTTTTCTTTTGTCAGCTGCTAGTCTTTTCCTGGCACCCATTGTCTTTTTCTTTTAATCAATTAATGCAATTATGCCTATTTCTTTTTATTACCAGCATGACCCCTGAATGTACGCGTTGGCGCAAATTCGCCCAGTTTGTGTCCTACCATATTTTCGGTAACATAAACCGGAATGAATTTATTTCCGTTGTGTACAGCAATTGTATGACCAACAAAATCAGGAGAAATTACTGATGCTCTGGCCCAGGTTTTCACAACCGATTTCTTGTTGGTATCGTTTAAAGTCAAAACTTTTCTTTCCAGTTTGAAATCGATAAAAGGACCTTTTTTTAATGAACGACTCATAATTTATTCCTCTTTTTATTTTTTCCTACGTTCTACAATATACTTGTTGGAAGCCTTTTTCGGTGTGCGTGTTTTATAACCCTTGGCCAATAAACCTTTACGTGATCTCGGATGACCTCCAGAGGCCCTTCCTTCACCACCACCCATCGGGTGATCAACCGGGTTCATAACTACACCACGTACGCGTGGCCTTCTTCCTAACCACCTTGAGCGACCGGCTTTACCCGATTTTTCGAGGTTGTGTTCTGTGTTTCCAACTGTACCTACTGTAGCCCTGCAGGACGTAAGTACCATACGAGATTCGCCTGAAGGCAATTTCAAAATTGCGAATTTGCCATCACGAGAGGTCAGCTGTGCATAAGCACCTGCACTACGAGCCATTACACCACCTTGACCGGGGTGTAATTCAATGTTGTGAACCAATGTACCAAGAGGTATTTCGGCAAGAGGGAGCGTGTTTCCAACTTCAGGATCGATACCCGAACCGCTATTGATTGTTTGACCAACTTGCAACCCGTTAGGTGCAACAATGTAGCGTTTTTCGCCGTCTTCGTATTTCAACAGTGCAATACGGGCGGTACGATTCGGGTCGTACTGAATTGAATCGACAACAGCAGCAACTCCGTCTTTATCGCGTTTAAAATCGATAATACGGTATTTGCGTTTGTGTCCCCCACCTATATACCTCATTGTCATGCGACCCTGGTTGTTTCGACCGCCAGTTTTCCGCACGGGTTCTAACAATGATTTTTCAGGCGTAGTTGCAGTAATGGTATCAAAAGCACCGATAATTTTGTGCCTCTGACCCGGAGTTACTGGTTTTAATTTTCTTACTGCCATTTTATATTAAATATTACTATAAAAGTCAATACTTTGTCCGTCGGCAAGGGTAACAATCGCTTTTTTATACGAGTTTGTTTTTCCGGTAATTACACCGCCCTTGGTATATCTCGACTTTACTTTTCCACCATGAACCAGGGTGTTTACAGACTCAACATTCACGCTGTAAAGGCTTTCCACTGCTGCCTTAATTTGCGGTTTTGTTGCTCTGCGATCAACCATAAAACCATAACGCTGATAGCGTTCGGTTTGCTGGGTCATTTTTTCGGTAACCAATGGTTTAATGATAATATCCATCTTATAATCGCCTTAAAGTTTAAACGCTTCTTCAATTTTCTGAACCGAACCTTCCAGAATAACAACTGTTTTCGCGTTGAGAATCTGATAAGTATTTAATTCTGAAGCAATTACAACCGAAACGTCCTTTAAATTTCTGGAGGACAAATATATGCTATTATTTTCGGCTGGTAAAACGAAAAGTGACTTTTTATCAGCAATTTTCAGATTACTTTGAATTGCCACCATTTCCTTTGTTTTCGGTGCTTCCATATTAAAATCCTCAAGAACAACAATGCTGTTTTCAGCTGCCTTATATGAAAGTGCTGACATACGTGCAAGTTGTTTTACTTTTTTGTTCAGTTTGAACTCATAAGTATGAGGACGCGGACCGAAGATACGACCTCCACCACGAATGGTTGGCGATTTAATGCTGCCTGCTCGTGCTCCACCTGTACCTTTTTGCTTTTTAATTTTGCGGGTACTTCCTGATACTTCGGCGCGTTCTTTCGATTTGTGCGTGCCCTGACGTTGGTTGGCCAGGTATTGTTTTACATCGAGGTAAATAGCGTGATCGCTGGGCTCGATACCAAAGATTTGTTCGTTTAACGTAACTTTTCTTCCGGTTTCTTTTCCTTCTTTATTTAATACGCTTAATTCCATTGTTTTCTCAGCATTAAATATGAACCTTTGGCGCCAGGTACTGAACCTTTTACCACAATTAAATTTTGTTCCGGAATAATTTTTACGATCAGCAGGTTTTCGATGGTAACGGTTTTTCCGCCATCTCTTCCAGCCATTCTCATTCCCTTAAACACACGTGATGGCCAAGATGATGCTCCCACCGAACCTGGTGCGCGCAACCTATTGTGCTGCCCGTGTGTTGCATCGTTAACACCACTGAATTTATGGCGTTTTACTACTCCCTGGAAGCCCTTTCCTTTTGAAACTCCGTCAACGTCAACAAAATCATTTTCCTGAAAAATGTTAACATTGATTTCCTGTCCCAATACGAACTCTTCCTGGTAGGTGTTTTTAAACTCAACGACTTTGCGTTTTGGATTGGTTCCTGCTTTTTTGAAGTGACCAATCTCTGCTTTTGTTGCATGCTTATCCTTTTTATCGTCATAAGCAAGCTGCAGCGCTTTGTAGCCGTCGGTTTCCACGGTCTTAACCTGTGTGATTACACAGGGACCGGCTTCGATAACAGTGCATGGGATGTTTTTCCCCTCAACACTGAATACGGATGTCATTCCGATTTTTTTTCCAATAATACCAGCCATTTTGACTACTTTAAATTATCACACTTTAATTTCTACTTCAACACCACTGGGTAATTCCAGCTTCATTAAGGCGTCGATTGTTTTTGCGGTTGAGCTGTAAATGTCGATCAATCGTTTGTATGACGACAACTGAAATTGCTCCCTCGATTTTTTATTTACGAAGGTTGAACGTAAAACTGTAAATACCCTGCGATGTGTTGGAAGCGGAATTGGTCCGCTAACAATTGCTCCAGTGGTTTTCACCGTTTTAACGATCTTTTCAGCCGATTTGTCAACCAAATTATGGTCGTACGATTTAAGCTTAATCCTGATCTTTTGACTCATGATGAGAAATTGTTATAAATTATTTATAATAAATCAGTTCTTCCTTTAAAACCTTCCAATACCTTTTCGGCCAATAATTTTGGCACTTCCTGGTAGTGGCTGAATTCCATCGATGAAGTTGCCCTTCCCGATGAAAGTGTACGCAATACTGTAACATATCCAAATTGCTCTGAAAGCGGAACTTTTGCGCTGATAACTTTCGCACCGCCTTTTGTTTCCATACCGCTAACTTCACCGCGACGGCGGTTAAGGTCACCAATAATTTCGCCCATATATTCTTCAGGCGTTACAATTTCGAGTTTCATGATTGGCTCAAGTAACTTTGGCGATGCTTTTGAAGCAGCACTTCTGAATGCCTGGCGTGCACAAATTTCGAACGACAACTGGTCGGAGTCAACTGCATGGAACGAACCATCGAGCAATGTTACTTTCAAACTATCAACAGGAAATCCTGCCAATGGCCCATTTAACAATGCGCTTTCGAAACCTTTCTGTACCGGTGGAATAAATTCTTTTGGAATTCTTCCTCCTTTGACAGCATCAATAAATTGCAAACCTGTAGCACCTTCGTCAGCCGGTTCAATTTTTACGATAATATCGGCAAATTTACCACGTCCACCAGATTGCTTTTTGAACACCTCACGCAATTCAACAACCTTACTGATTGCTTCCTTGTATGCTACCTGCGGAGCTCCCTGATTACATTCAACTTTAAATTCGCGACGTAAACGGTCAACAAGAATTTCAAGGTGAAGTTCGCCCATTCCGCGGATAACAGTCTGACCTGAGTCAGGATCGGTATTTACCTGGAATGTTGGGTCTTCTTCAGCTAATTTTGATAATCCCTGTGCCAGTTTGTCGATATCTTTTTGCGATTTCGGCTCGATGGCAATTCCAATTACAGGCTGAGGGAAATCCATACTTTCGAGCACAATCGGATGCGAAACATCGCAAAGCGTATCTCCGGTGCGGATGTCTTTAAAACCAACAGCTGCACAAATATCGCCTGCTTCGATTTCGTCTTTGGGATTTTGTTTATTCGAATGCATCTGGTAAAGACGCGAAATTCTTTCCTTTTTCCCGGTACGGGTATTCAAAACGGTGATTCCACCTTCAAGCCTACCTGAGTAAACCCTGATATATGCCAAGCGACCAACAAACGGGTCGGTTGCAATTTTAAATGCCAGTGCAGCCAGCGGCTGTGTAGAATCAGCACTGCGTTTTTCCTCTTTTTCAGTCCAGGGATTCATACCTACCACTTCGCCTTTATCGAGTGGGTTTGGCAAAAATGCACAAACTGAATCGAGCAAACGCTGAACACCTTTGTTCTTGAATGCTGATCCGCACATCATCGGAATAATAACCCGAGCAATAGTTGCTTTACGGATAACGGTAAGCATTTCTTCTTTGGTAATTGAATCCGGGTCTTCGAAATAACGTTCTAAAAGTTCATCGTCAACTTCGGCAACCGATTCCATGAGTTTACCTCTCCATTCTTCAGCCAGTTCAACTAATTCAGCAGGAATTTCCTCCAAATGGTAGTTGGTTCCTTTTTCGCCGTCTTCGTACCAGCGTACAGCTTTCATCTCGATTAAGTCGATTACGCCTTCGAATTTTTCTTCAGCGCCAATCGGAATCTGAATCGGAACCGGATTTGCACCCAGTTTTTCTTTGATTTCGCCATAAACTTTAAAAAAGTCGGCACCTGAACGGTCCATTTTATTTACAAAGGCAATACGCGGAACGCCGTATTTTTCAGCCTGACGCCAAACGGTTTCCGACTGTGCTTCAACACCGCCCACTGCACAAAACAGTGCAACTGAACCATCGAGAATACGCAATGAACGTTCTACTTCAACGGTAAAGTCAACGTGACCGGGTGTATCGATAATGTTGATTTTGTGGTCAACATCTTTATATTTCCAGAAGGTGGTGGTTGCAGCCGAGGTAATGGTAATACCACGTTCCTGTTCCTGCTCCATCCAGTCCATGGTTGCTGCACCGTCGTGAACTTCGCCAATACGGTGCGTTAAACCTGTGTAATACAATATACGCTCTGAAACAGTGGTCTTTCCTGCATCGATGTGCGCCATGATACCAATGTTTCTGGTATAATTCAAATCTTGTTTAGCCATTTCAATAATATTTTCTAATCCAATTTTAAACCAATAAACCTGCTAAACTAAAATCTGAAATGAGCGAACGCACGGTTGGCATCAGCCATCCTGTGTGTATCTTCTTTCTTTTTGTAAGCACCACCTTCTTCGTTATAAGCAGCTACAATTTCGGCTGATAATTTATCGGCCATTGATTTGCCAGAACGTTTGCGGGCGTACAAAATCATGTTTTTAATACTGATTGATTCTTTTCTTTCGGGCCTGATTTCCATAGGCACCTGGAATGTTGCACCACCAACCCTGCGGCTTTTTACTTCCACATTAGGTGTAATGTTTTCGAGTGCTTTTTTCCAAACATCAAGTGGTTGTACTTCGGTGTCTTTCACCTTTTTACTCACCATCTCCAATGAATCGTAAAAAACAGTGTAAGCTGTTGATTTTTTACCATCCACCATTAAATCGTTGACAAACCGGGTTACCAAGGTATCGTTGAACTTTGGGTCCGGTAACAGATGTCTCTTCTTTGGTTTCGACTTTCTCATTTTAAACTTTTTTTAGTGTTATCTAAATTGGTTGCCCTTAGGCGGTCTTCAGCCTGAACTCCGGAAGACATTAGAGAGTCAGATTTACTCAACCAAACCACTGCAAATAACAGGTTTTTACTTAATTAATTACTTCTTTTTAGCGGGCGCTGCTGCTGCCTGACCCGGTTTTGGTCTTTTTGCTCCGTATTTCGAGCGACGTTGCAAACGGCCATTAACGCCGGCTGTGTCGAGTGCACCGCGGATAAGGTGGTAACGTACCCCCGGAAGGTCTTTTACCCTGCCCCCGCGTACCAGCACAATTGAGTGCTCCTGCAGGTTGTGGCCTTCTCCCGGAATGTAAGCATTCACCTCTTTTCCGTTGGTTAACCTTACCCTGGCAACTTTACGCATTGCTGAGTTTGGTTTCTTCGGAGTTGTGGTGTAAACGCGAACACATACACCGCGACGTTGCGGGCATGAATCTAAAGCCGGAGATTTACTCTTTTCGGCTTTGCTTTGTCTTCCTTTCCTAACTAACTGTTGAATAGTTGGCATAAATACCTCTTTTTTATATAGTTAATAATCCTTTCAAAATCGGACTGCAAAAGTATGCAAAATTCCTTACAAACAACTCATTTATAGCGGGAAAAGCATAGTATCCCCCTAAAAACGGTGCGCAAAAGTACAAATTCTAACGTAAATACAATAAGTATCTTACTTTTTTTTCAAAAAATTAAGATTGAAATGAGTTGATTTCGTTTGATTTAAAATGATTTTAAACAAAATCAGAAACGTTCTCTGAAAATTGACACGAGTGGATCAATGAGCCGCTCGATTAACCGGCGGTCTTTGGTTATGATTTCTGCAGTTCCCTGCATTTCCTGATTAAATGGGAGTTCTTTTTTATAATTGGTAATCAATTTTTGTGTTAACTCAATTTCAGCTGTATAATAACCACCTTTTTCAGAGGCAACCGGCACCATCGAAATATTGCTGATTTTACCTTCCAACAGACCAAATTCCATGTACGGGTAATTATCGAGTTTAATATTAACCCGCTGACCTACTTCTACTTTACCGGCACCTGCCAGCGGAACCATAGCTTTACCGATTATTTTTTGCTCGCTGAACGGAACCACAGTAAAAACAACATTCCCATTGCCCACAAACTGGTTTACACTCCAGAAATTGTTAAACGTAACCATCCCTTCAACCGGAGTTTTTAATACAAACGACTGCTCCCAGGCTTTTAGCTGACTTACAAGATTATCGTACCGCTCCTTTAAAACGGCAAGCAGTTTATTTTCGGTTTCGCCGTTCATTACTCTTTGTTCCTGAATTTGCTGAACCAGTTGGTTGACCGTAATTTGCGTACTTGCCAGGTTGGTCATCGCATTTTCGTAATTATATTTTTGCTTGAGCATGGCGGCTTCCGATTTTTCAAAATCGACATCCGACATTACTTTTCGTGCATGAAGTGTCGAGTCGCGCTTAAACTGGTTCGTTGCCAAAATGTAATCTTTGTTGAGCACGGCAATTTGCTGTCGCAGCTTTTCGATATAATTTCTGTAATCTGCCACCTGTTTTTCGAGCGAGTGGATGCGTTGGCTTATGGTATTGAACCGTACAAATGTCTGGTAATCGCGCAACTGGCTTATCCAGGATGTGTAATAGGAGTGATTTTGTCCGAGGCTGTATTCCTTGTCGAATGCCAGATTATTAAACAATTGTGGCTCATCAAAATATCCTTTAACTGAATCAAGTTCTCTAGCCAACTGGTAAACGTCTTCAAAATTCGCGGGATTTTCAATAATCCCAAGCAATTGGTTTGCCGAAACCTTTTGTTTATCGGCAATAAAAATATTCACCAGTTTTCCATCCGAGCGGGCAACCACCTGCACCGGCGGATTTTCGGAAAGAATAGTAACCCGTGCATCAATCAGGTCGGGGTATTTATAAAAATAACTTCCGGCAAGCAAAACAAGTACTACCATTAATATAATAGTAATCCCCCAACGGACTATCCAAGCCGGCGGAGTTCCCATGATTTCCTGCACCTCTTCGGAACGTAATTCTATCAGGCTCCCTTTCCCTTCGGGCTTTTCCCCCAAGGGGGAAACTTTGGAATTCTCGATATCTTTATTTTTAAAATTCATTTTACTCTTTCAAGTTCTTTCCCTTACTCCTTCCCCTCGGGGAATCCCGATAGCTATCGGGAGGGATGGGGCCTCTCTCTAATTCCCCAATTCCAACTGGTTTTTCACCAATTGATAATATGCACCTTTTTTACGCGTCAGTTCTTCGTGCGTACCAACTTCAACCACTTCGCCTTTGTCCAACACCACAATCTGATGGGCATTTTTTACAGTACTCAGCCGGTGGGCAACCGTTACCACTGTTTTACCTTCAAAAAACTCGTTCAGGTTTTCAAGAATCACCTTTTCGTTGTTGGCATCCAGTGAGTTGGTTGCCTCATCGAAAAACAAAAACTCCGGATTCTTGTAAATTGCCCTTGCAATCAGTATTCTTTGCTTCTGACCCTGGCTGAGTCCTGCTCCCTCCTGCCCTATTTTTGTATTGTATCGCAACGGTAAACTTTCGATATACTCGTCGATATTTGCAGTGTTAACCGCTTTTGCCAATTTGGCCCGGTCGGGCAAATCGGTGCCGATGGCAATGTTATTGGCAATAGTATCAGAGAAAATAAATCCATCCTGCATCACAGTTCCACAGTTTTGCCGCCACATTTCCATATTCAGCTGGTTGATATTGATACCGTCGATTTCAATTTTTCCCTCCGCCGGAGGATAAAAACCAAGCAACAGTTTTATCAATGTGGTTTTACCGCTTCCACTTGCGCCAACAATGGCTGTAATTTTCTTTTCAGGAATTACAAGACTTATATTTTTAAGTACACGCGGTGATTTTGGCCCTTCGTACTGAAAAGTAAGATTGGTGACTGCAATATCTCTCCGTACCGGAAGTTCGTCGAGTGTTGCCATACCAGCCTGTTCTTCTTCCTCCCGGTTATGAATTTCGCCCAACCTTTCGAGGCTGATTTTGGCATCCTGTCCGGCTTGAATAAAACCGATAAATTCATTAATCGGACTGTTCAGCTGACCTATTATATATTGTATTGCCATCATCATACCCAGTGTCATGTCGCCTTCGACTACTGATTTGGCTGCAATAAATGAAATAAGGATATTTTTCGCCTGGTTAATAAGCGTTGAACCAGCCATTTGGTTTTGTTGCAACATCAGTCCTTTTACACTTACCTTAAAAAGTTTGGCCTGAATGCGCTCCCACTCCCACCGTTTCTGTTTTTCGCAGTTATTGAGTTTAATTTCCTGCATCCCGGTAATCAACTGGTACACATTGCTCTGATTGGCCGCAGAAACAGTGAAACGTTTGTAATCGAGTTCTTTTCGTCTTTTAAGAAAAAGTAAAATCCACCCGATGTACAATGCGCTGCCAGCATAAAAAATAAGCAGGATGGTCCAGTCGTAGTAGGCCATCACAAAACTGTAAATAATAAATATGAAAATGCCGAACGACATGCTGATGAGATTCCCGGTGAGGAACGACTGAATGCGCTGATTATCGTCGATGCGTTGGCGCAGGTCGCCAATCATTTTTGTATCGAAAAACCGGATGGGGAGTTTCATCAGTTTAATCAGAAAATCAGAAATCAGCGAAATACTCACCCGCGTACTTGTATGCAGCATAATCCAGCTGCGGATAAAACCCACGGCAGTTTGGCTAACAGCAAGAACCAGCTGTGCCACCAGCACCAGTACAATAAAATTCAGGTTGTTGGTGGCAATCCCCACATCGACAATGGCCTGGGTAAGAAACGGGAAAATAAGGCTGAGCAAACTACCTGTGAGAAAACCAAGTACAAGTTGAGAAATCAGCTTTCGGTAGGGTTTCAGGTACGATAAAAGGTAGCGGAAACCTGTTTTGTTTACTTCTTCGCCTTCCTCTTTGTAAAAATCGGCGGTTGGTTCAAGCAGCAATGCAATTCCGGCGGGTGTTCCTTCCTGCGCAGTTGATGCCCAGCACTTCAGAAACTCCTGCTGGCTGTATTCCACAAGTCCGTGTGCGGGATCTGAAATACAATAAGAAGCCCCCTCCCAGCCTCCCCCGGAGGGTGAGGAGAAAAAAGACTTCGTCCTTTTTTTTATTTTGTGAAGTACGACAAAATGGTTTTGGTTCCAGTGGATGATTGCCGGGAGCGAAATCTCGTGTAAATTTTCAGAGGTGATGCGGACTCCCTGTGTGCGAAAACCGATTTTTTCGGCAGCATCGCTGATGGTAAGCAGCGAAACGCCTTCGCGGGTTTTCCACGTGAGGTTGCGCAAGGTTTCCAGGTTGTAGTGCCGTCCGAAATGTTTTGCCACAATCCGCAGACAGGTTGGTCCGCAGTCCATTGCATCGGGTTGCATATAATGTGGAAACTTTGGCATAGCTCTGTTTTGAAGCGGAAAGATAGTTATTTGATTTACAAATTGACTCAACTTGAAAAATTAGAAATTTTCTTTAGTTCAATGATACTAAAGAATCCGCCATGTTTGCCCACTCTTTGTTTCCTGTAAGTATCAATATCACCATCTCAGCTTTTAATTGATGCAACAGTTGCCAGCAAAATACCCTCATTTCTTCATCCATGTTAGCAAATGGCTCATCCAAAAGTAAAACCTCAGGATTACGATATAAAGCCGCAGCAAATGATACCATTGATTTTTGTCCCTCTGAAAGTTTATTCGGAAATGTGGCATAGCCATCGGTAAGTTTTGTAAAAAAACTATCAAATCCTGAGTGCTCGCAAAAAGTAACTATTTTTTCTTGCGAAAGAGATTTGTTACCCCATCCGATATTTTCAATAACAGTTGAATTGAACAATTGAACCGGTTGCAATACAGTTGAACTATATTCTCTCCATTGAAAATCATTAAACGATTGCCAGTTTGCATCATCAATTCTTATATCACTTTTATCCAATGGCAAAAGGCGGTTCAATAATGAAGCCAATGTACTTTTACCACTTCCGCTGTTACCATAAATAACCGTTATTTTTCCTTTTTCAGCCACAAAACTTAAATCCTGAAAGACAGGAAGTTTTCCGGGATAAGCAAAAGAAAGCTTGTTAGCCCTGATTCTTGACAATTGTTGAACCTGCGTATTCGATGAATCGATTAGTTCTTCTTCAGATTCGGCCAATTCTTCGCCTAAAAAAATATAAATAAAATCGAATGAAGAATTTAGAACCAGATATTTTGCACCCAAGGCAGCAAGTAAGTTAGACCCAGCCAGATAAACAACCAACCACCCAATAAAGTTATAGCTATTTGTTGCGACTTTAATAACTCCAGTCAGTGCAAATATTGATATTATCAAAACTGTTATTGACGAAATAATTACAAACAAGAGTACTAACCTGTTTTCTCCCTGTTTTAACCTTTGTCCGGTTTCAGATGAAAAATTCAGAATTTTTCCGGTCGCAGATTTAAATGTACTTTCACTATTCGTGAGTTGAATATATTTTGAAAGATTGTTATGATGTACCAGGTTATCAGTCCTTTGAATTTCTGCATTATAATTCATAACAATTATCCGTGATATTCTTTTACGGTAAAACAAAATAACCGAGGTCAATAAAATAAAGGTGGTGAAAAGCGATAACCCTGCCCAAATTGAATGTTTAGAAATATAACCCAATGCTGCAATTGATATGATTCCATAAAAAGGCATCCCTGATACCATTTTTGTTATCACCTCACTATATTCCAGAGCAACTTTTGACAAAGAATTTATAATTCCTGCCGATTGCCTTTCAGAGTCCCGATATTTACTAAAAATACCGTTAACTATTTGACTATTAAATTCGTTAATCAGATTTTTGATTCCATAGGCAGCAATTCCATTCTTCACTAAAATAATGGCAATGAATGATAAAAAGATTAAAAACGCCGCAACAGTAATGATGACTTTTTGCCTGATTTCAATAGCAGTGCTGAATTGACCTCCTGTTTTAAAAAAAATTAACAAAAGAAATAAAATAGCTATGGCTGATAATACACTAGTAAACCCGTTTATAATCAAGCTCTTTTTCTGGTTTTTATATATTCTTTGTATCCATCTCTTTTTCATATCCTTTCTGTCATCATTCTCCTTGGGAGATTTACCAGGCTCAAGTAACATCAAAGCTTTTGATTTCCAAACTGCCTCCAGTTCTTCCTCTCGATACTCAATAATTCCCCAATGAGGATCGCCAATAATGAATTTATTGTTTTGCCAACCATAAACCACAACAAAATCATCATACCCAGCATCTTTTTCTATATGCAGAATTACCGGATTCTCCTGCTCCTTCAAAAATTCGATATCCGCTTTGTAACCATTTGCCTCAAAACCCTCAGTTCTGGCTGCTTTGCACAAACCAAGCAAGGAAACGCTGTTAACAGAAGCCCCGCTGTTTTTCAATAATTTGTCTAATCCCGCATTTCCACCATGAACCTTAATTACCGAAGCAAGACATGCAAGGCCCGCTTGTTGTCTTGCATTTGTTTTTATAAATGTCGATTTAATTTTTTTATAGTCTGTTACCTTCATACTTGTTTATCTTCTTTCAGAATATTTTCAATTATTTCAACAACCTCATACGAGTTGTTTTTCTCTTCAAATTTTGCTTTCATTGCCAAAACATTCTTTTTGTAATAGCTGTAATTTGATTTAATATGGTTCAGTTTATTTGATATCGTTTTTGCGGAATCTTTATTGATTTTACCATTTAATCCCAAACCATGATAAACAACCCTTGCTGAATTACCCGGTTGGTCCCAATACGGAGAAAGGGGATAAACAAGCATAGGCACTTCGCAAAATATACATTCGGTAATCGTATTCATTCCCCCGTGATTAATCATGATATCACAATGTTGAAGTAAATCAACTTGCGGAACAAAGTCGAAAACAAACATATTTTCAGGTATTGGGAAAAGTTTGCTAACATCAAATTCCTTACCTGCTGATAAAACAAAAAAATCAGATGAATTTAACTCAGCAGTTTTAAGCATTCGATGTAAAAAAGTTCTCTTAGATTTTTGAAAAGCCGAAGTAATAGTGCCTAACGAACAAAAAACTACAAAACCTTTCTTTAAGTTCTTAAAAACAGTAAGACTTTTAAGTAATACATTGTAGCGTGGTTTATCAATTTCTCCTTCTCTTTTAATATTTATCAAAGGTCCAATATTATAAACCTCTTTCTTTATATGATGAGGAAAATCAAAATCTGCCGGCGCCACAATCAAATGAGGAGTATTTTTAATTCCGAAGCCACAACCTCGTTTAAAATCTAACCGCTTAACCAAATTAACTTTATTCTGTTGCGCTAATTTTGATATCGTACTATAATCATCCATACCAACCATATTGATTTGCATGATTTTTAACCGCAGTTTGTTTTGAATGATTTTTTTACCCCACAGAAATTTACAGTACCAATTACTTAAAAAAGAATTATCAGGAACAAAATAGGATGTATAAGGCGGAATATCTTCATACATGGACGAATCGGGCATCGAATCTATGCAAATAACCGGAATGCCGCACAATTCATAGATTATGGCTTTTAACATGTTTTGGTCGTCTAAAAAAACCAAATCAGGAGATAACTGATGAATGAACTGTTTGAATTGTTCAAATTCGTGCGATTTTTTCTCTGTATATTTATTTTTATTAAACTCCAATAGTGCGTTAATGAATAATTTTAAACTCAAACGCCACCTAAAAAACTCAAATGGGCGAGTAAATTGTGAGGTAGTCACATTTTGAAATCCATTTTTTTTCAAATCATCTTTTAATAAACTCATATTCAAATAAACTATTTCAAACCCCGCATCTTTTAGCAGTAAAATCATTTTCAACGAGCCATTAAAATGTCCTCGGGCGGGCCAAACATCAACTAAAATTTTAGGCATAAATATCAAGTTTTAAGTATTATTACAGTGATATTCAATACACTATGAAAAACTATACATTTTAACAAAGAATTCGTTTTATAAAATATAAAGCCAAGTATCATGCTTGCTATGAAATAATACAAAAAAGATAAAATAGCTGCATGAGCGATAGCAAATAAAAAACTTGAAAATAGCAGTGAACTTATAGCTGAATTTTGTAACATTAACTGCTTTAAAATAATCCTTCGAAAAAGAATCTCTTCAAAAATAGGTGCAATTAAAACTAATTCTAATATTTTAAAAAAATATATCTTTGTAAGCATTCGGTAAACCACGCCTTGTTTTCATAGAAAATCAGATAACACTATGAGAGTTTCTCTGAAACATCCGGAGAACTTTGAGAGTCTTCGGAGACGTTAATCCAGATGGTTATCGGGAC
>JBFXFM010000077.1:0-15627 GCA_050179035.1 Draconibacterium sp.
AATTTCGGGACTTCACCTAAATTCTGGATAGGGATACAGGATGATAATGATTTGGAAGAAATCATTAAAAACAAACAGACGGAGCTAAGCAGGATTAAGAAATCGGAAAGTAATGCAGCCTGAAGCAAAATGCCGGCAAAGACTTGAACAGAATTTGCCGGCATTTTTTTATCTAAATTTCCTCATTAAAAGTATCACCATTGTTTACATTTCCGGTGGAAAATCCTTTCCTGAACCAGCTCATTCGTTGTTGCGAAGTTCCGTGGGTAAACGAATCGGGAACCACGTACCCTCGCGACTGCATCTGAATGCGATCGTCGCCCACAGCCTGGGCGGCATTCATGGCTTCTTCAATATCGCCGGCTTCGAGAATATTTTTCATTTTTTGCGCATGGTGTGCCCAGATGCCAGCATAAAAATCAGCCTGTAATTCAAGCTTTACAGTTTGAGCGTTGTACGCGGCTTCGCTCACCTGGCCGCGCAAACCATGTACCTGGTCGAGTACACCAAGCTGTTTTTGTACGTGGTGACCAACTTCGTGTGCCACAATGTAAGCAACAGCAAAATCGCCCTGCGCACCCAGTTTTTGCTGTAGTTCTTCCAGAAAATTCAGGTCGATATACACTTTTTCGTCACCGGGACAGTAAAACGGACCGGTGGCAGATTGTGCAAATCCACAGGCTGACTCAACCGCGCTGTTAAACAAAACCAGCGTGGGTTCGCGATAAGTGAGTCCCGAGTTTTCAAAAAGCTTGTGCCACACATCCTCTGTATCGGCCAGGGTAACACTCACAAATTCGGTCAACTCCTGTTCGTGCGCGCTTGGCTGGTAATCCGAAACCTGTTCGGTGGCTGGCTGCTGTGTTTCCATCATTTGCAACACTTCGCGCGGGTCGCCACCCAGCAGCATCACAACAAGTGCAATAATTACGGTGACAATACCCCCGCCAACACCCACTTTTCGCCCGGCACTCATACCTCGGCGGTCTTCAATGTTCGAACTCTGACGTCTTCCTTTGTACAACATAGTAAATAGTTTTTGCGATTATTTAGCTGTAAACTTTTCCGATTTTAATGGCGGCCATTGTAAATCAAAATCCTTCAGCGTTTTATGCACTACTTTGGCCACATAATGCAGTTTTTGCCAGTTGGTGTCGGCGGGAACAAAGTGCCACGGAATATAGCTGCAACGCTCAAAAATGGTGTCATAAACTTTCTGGTATTCATCGTATTTTGAGCGGGTATCCCAGTCGCCATCGTTGTGTTTCCAGTATTTTTCGGGATTTTCCAGTCGTTCGTTCAGTCTTTCAAGCTGAGCATCTTTCGATACATTTAAAAAGAATTTTAAAACCCGCGTTCCGCTTTGTTCGAGCAGTTTTTCGAAACCGTTGATAATCTCGTAACGTTCTTCAATTTTTTCGGGCGGGAAAATTTTTTCGACAGTGGGAACCAAAATATCCTCGTAATGCGATCGGATAAAAACCTGAATCACACCACGTGGCGGAACATGTGGGTGAACACGCCACAAAAAATCATGCGAGTACTCAAGCGGCGTGGGTTTTTTGAAACTCTGCACCATTAAACCCACCGGGTTGCAATAATCGAGCAGACCGCGTGTAAGCCCGTCTTTGCCCGAGGCATCGAGCCCCTGTAAAATAATGAGGATGCTGCGTTTCGATTCGGCGTACATCTTGTATTGCAAATCACCGATTTCCTTCAGCATTGCTTTTGTTTCGGCTTTGGTTTTTTCCTTGTCAAGATTTTTATCGAAGGTTACGTTTCTCATGTTGTTCATTTTAACTACTTTAATTGTTTTTACTGATTACTCCAAATTTACTGAAATAAAAACTGAAAAACCAACAACCGTGAAAACACAAATATTACGGGGTTTCGGGGCATAATTTTTGTTACAACCCGACAACTTTTGATTTTAATTCTGCACGTGAAAAAATATATTGTTTTTGTTTTATTGCTCGTGGCTGCAACCACAATCGATGCGCAAATTATTAAAGTTATCGACGCTCGTACGGGGCAACCTGTTGAGGGAGTTGTGCTTATTGACGGACAGAATTCGGCCCAGACCAATACCGAAGGAAAAGTAAAAATCGATGGTTTTGGCAACAAATCACAGATTCAGTTTAAGCATACTTCTTATTTACCCTACAAGTCAACAAAACAGAAAATTATTCAGCACGGGAAAATGGTTTTGCTGGTTGAAGACCCTGTGAAACTAGACGAAATTGTGGTTTCGCTCAACCGTTGGGAGCAATCGACTGAAGAAACGCCGTATGCCATTAAAACCATTCAGGCTGAAGATGTTTTGCGCTACAATCCACAAACTGCTGCCGATTTGGTGGGTCGGAATGGTGGTGTTTTTATTCAGAAAAGCCAAATGGGTGGCGGCAGCCCAATGATTCGTGGTTTTTCGGCCAACCGGTTGCTGATTGTGATTGACGGTGTCCGCCTTAACAATGCCATTTACCGGAGCGGCAATCTGCACAACATCATTTCGCTCGATGTCGCCGGCACAAGCAGTGCCGAAATTATTTTCGGGCCGGGCTCGGTGATTTATGGAAGCGATGCACTGGGTGGTGTAATGAGTTTTAATACACTGAAACCCAAACTTACAACAACCTCCGACAACGAACATTCAGGAAAGTTTTTCACCCGTTTTTCGAGCGCTAATTTTGAAAAAACAGCCAACGTATCGTACAATTTCGGTTCGAAAAAGTGGGCTGCCGTGGTTAATGCCACGTTTACCGATTTCGACGATCTGCGTATGGGAAGCCACGGCGCGGATGAATACCTTCGCCCTGAATTTGTTTCAGACAAACCTTTTACCGGAACCGATGAAATGAGAACCAATGCAAACCCGGAATTACAGAAATACACAGGTTACAATCAGTTCAATTTTTTGGGAAAACTGCGCTATCGTCCCAACGAAAACCTGGATTTGATATTGAGCGCACATCATTCGCACGTGGGCGATATTCCGCGTTACGACAGGCTCATTGAATACAAAAACGATAAACTTGTTTATGCCGAATGGTATTACGGACCGCAAATCTGGAGCCTTTTCTCGGGGCAGTTGCAGTACAGTAAAAAGAACAGGTTGTTTGATAAAATGAACCTGCTGGCCGGTTACCAGCAATTTATCGAAAGCCGGAACGACCGCAAACTGAACAAATCAACAAGAAATGAGAGAACCGAAAAGGTTGATATTTTCTCGTTTAATGCCGATTTCGACAAACAGTTCGACAAAAAAAACGAACTGTTTTACGGAACAGAATTTTATTACAACCTTGTTCATTCTGAAGGAATTGCACGCGAATTGCCCGGCGATGAAACAGTTGCCATTGCACCGCGTTACCCCGACGGTTCGGTGTATGAAAGTGTGGCCGGCTATTTTTCGTACAAATACTTGTTAAACGAAAAACTGATTTTTCAGGCTGGTGCGCGTTATACTTATACCCACCTCGAAGGATTGTTTGATAACATGTATTACAATTTTCCGTTTTCGGGGTTCGATATGAGCAACAGCGCGTTGAACGGCAATGTTGGAATGGTGTGGCACCCGACGCAAAACTGGCAGGTAAACCTGCATGTTTCAAGCGGGTTTCGTTCGCCAAACATCGACGATGTGGCGCGTGTTTTTGATTCGGAGCCAGGAAATGTAGTGGTGCCCAATCCCGGACTCGAACCTGAATATGCCCGAAATTTCGAGCTGGATATTGTGCGTAACTACAACCAGAAAGCACGGATAGAGCTTACAGGTTTTTACACACGCCTGAAAAATGCAATGGTTCGCCGCGATTTTACGTTGAACGGTCAGGATTCGATGTTGTACGACGGCACATTGAGTAAAATTGAGGCGCTTGTAAATGCAGAATCAGCAACTATTTATGGCGCCAGCCTGTCGGTGGAATACCTTTTAACCCGCGAACTGCGTACCCGTCACGACATTACTTTTACACAGGGCGAAGATGCTGAAGGTTTCCCGGTGCGCCATGTTCCACCAACATTTGGCAGCTCGCACCTCATTTACGAGAAAAATAAACTCTTTGTTGATTTGTATGCCGATTACAGCGGCAAACTTGATTTCGACGAACTGGCGCCCGACGAACAGGACAAGCCACATTTGTATCTGCCCGATGAAAACGGGAATCCTTATTCGCCTGCGTGGTGGACACTCAACCTGAAAAGCAGTTACACATTCAACCAGAAAGTTACTTTCACCGCTGGGGTGGAAAATATTACTGATAATCGCTACCGCAGTTATTCTTCTGGAATTGTATCACCGGGTGTTAATTTTGTGGGTTCGGTGGTGTTGCGGTTTTAATTCGGGGGGCACTTATGACGTAAGAACAAGCCTCTGATTCGTGATTTATTAATTGCTTAATAATCAGAATTTTTTTTAATCCTCAATTAATGTAATTGTAACAGCTGCTACAAGTTCACCTGGTAGTTTTGTGCCTGTCAAAAATGTATAAATTGAGTAGCATGAAACAGTTTATTTTACTTGTACTTATTTTTATTTTGGGTGTTTCGGCCAATAATGGCAATATGAATAACGTAAAAATGCGCAGCGTTATTAACCCGGGTTACAAAAACACGCTGGCAGTTTTAACGGTAAAATCGAGAATCAAGGCATATTTTAGCACGGTTTCAGGAATTAACCTTTTTGAAAAAGACAAAAATAACCAGCAAATGCCCGAACTGATGAATGAAAGCAAAAGGCGGATTATTCATATTCCCGATATTCCGGGATATAAAACCATGAAATGCGATTTCCATATGCATACTATCTTTTCCGACGGTGTGGTTTGGCCAACTGTGAGGGTGGATGAGGCCTGGGAAGATGGGTTGGATGCCATTGCAATTACCGACCATATCGAAAATAATCCATCAAAATCGTTTTTGGGTGGCGACGATAATTCATCGTACGAAATTGCAGCTCCGTATGCAAAGGACAAAAATATTCTGCTCATCAGGGGAGGAGAGATTACCCGCAGTATGCCTCCCGGACATTTTAATGCATTGTTTCTGAGTGATGTAAATAAACTCGATGTGCCCGATTATATGGATGCATTTAAAGCTGCCAGTGAGCAAGGCGCTTATATTATCTGGAACCATCCGGGCTGGAAGGCGCAACAACCTGATAGCTGCAAATGGTGGGATGTACATACCCAATTAAAAGAAAAAGGCTGGCTGCACGGTATTGAAGTGTTTAACGAACAGGAATGGTACCCCATTGCGCTTGATTGGTGCAACGATAAAAAGCTCACTTACATTGCAACTTCCGACATTCACGGTTTAATTGCCAGTACCTATAATGTGAAAGAATCGCATCGTCCGGTAACATTGGTTTTTGCTGCCGACAAAACAGAAGAGGCTTTGCGCGATGCATTGTTTGCCAACCGCGCAGTTGCCTGGTTTGGTAATTATCTTGCCGGAAGCGAAGAGTTACTATCCGTAATTTTCAAAGCTTCTGTTGTGACTGATTTTGCTGAAGAAAACAAAAAGAGTAAAATCTACAATGTGAAAAACTTGTCGGATATTGCTTATCTGCTGACTTCGAATGATGGAACACGCATTAAAATTCCGGCTTACAGCGAAACAAGGGTCAATATTCCCAAAAACAGCGACCTTCGTTTTGAAGTTACCAATCTGATGATTACAGCTACCCAAAATCTGAAAATTGATTTTTCTGTTTCAAAATAAAACGAAAGCAAAACCGGTGGATATACTAAAACTGAATAACCTTCGTTTTTAATCCGAAGGCATGAAACAATCATTATCTTTTAGTTTATTTAATTCGGTATTGCCTTCGTGAAGGGAGCAGATTAGCACTGCTCCTTTCTGTTTTTCTTATACTTCCTCATTTCTTATTTCTTATTTTGTTATTCCTTATTCCGTATTTTCCATCTTTCACGCATGAACAGCAGGGTGGAACCCGGGAAATATCTTTTCTACTAAGGTTTTTGGGAATAAATAAGGTTTTTTGTTTCCTTTTGCATTCTTGCCGCAACTTATTCAAGCACCGGAAACATTTGCAATGCAACAGAAAAAGCAGTCATAGATTTCAATAATGTAATAAGCATACATTTTTGCATTTTAGCATTCACGCATTATAGCATTCTTGCATTATTTTCGCATTCTATGGAACGAATTCAAAACAAACAACATTTCGAAACCCTTTGCGATTGGTGCAATCAAATCGAACCCAAACTTCAACCGGTTATCAACAAGTTTGGTTATCCGCCTTACTGGCACCGTGACCCCGATTTTGCCACTTTAGTGTTGACTATTCTGGAACAACAGGTTTCGCTGGCTTCGGCAAAGGCTGCGTTTGTAAAACTTCAGGAAAGAACAGGAGAAGTGACTCCCGAAAATGTACTGAACTTGTCAGATGAAGAGTTGCGGGGTTGTTATTTCAGCAAACAAAAAACGTTGTATGTAAAAACCCTGGCCGGAGAAATTGCGTCGGGCCGGTTAAATCTGGATGCATTAAATCAGCTGGATGAAACAGAAATTCGCCACAGGCTGATTCAATTAAAAGGTATCGGCCACTGGACGATTGACATGTATGTTTTAATGAGCCTGCATTTTGCCGATATTTTCCCGCCCGGCGATTTGGCCACCATCAAAGCGGTTTACGAACTTGAACTTGTTTCATCCGAAACAACAAAAGATGAAATTATTACTTTTATGCAACGGTTTTCGCCCTGGCAGTCGGTGGCAACTTACATTTTGTGGCACAGTTACATCGAACGGCGAAACCTGAAACTTGAATAGAAAACCAATGAATGTCGACAATAAAATACAGCGCACTTTTTCCGGACCTCTTACTATTATTGGAATAACATTTATGATTCTTGCTGTAGCTCTTATTATCACCGGATTGTGGTATGTTGGCATTCTGCTTTTTTTTATGGCAATCTTTTTTCTTTTTACCTGGTCGGGCGTTGTAATCGATACCAATGAACGCAGAATCAGACCCTATTACATGGTTTTTGGCTTGTTCAGAAGAGGTAACTGGCTGCCGGTTGAAAAGTTTATCGGCCTGACATTGGTTCCCATGCAAAAGGTTTATTCGATGAGCAGTCAGTCGAACCGGGTAAATAGTTCTGTTTCAAAAGATTTCAGGGTTTACTTGGTTGACAGGCGAAAACGCCCGGCTTTTGCACTGAAAAGCTGTAAAACCGCGGAGCAGGCGCAAAATAGCATGGACGAGTTTTCCATTTGGCTCAAACTGCCTGTTTTTTCGGTTAAAAAGCACTGATTCTTTCTTTTTTATTCTTTTTTTTTCGCTTTAATCTCAATTTTCTCTGCCGTTTCCAAAATTCTTTTTAAAATCGGCCGTTCAATTTCTAAATTTAAACGAAGTCATGAAACAGTTACTTGCACTGATATTATTAGCATTTGTAGTTTTTTCAGCCAATGCACAGGCAAAAAGAAGCGGTAAAGTAAAACGGAAATACCGCAACGTTGAGCAGGTTTCACAAAACCTGCAACCTGTTTTTTTGCGTGGTTTTGTTTACGATGAAGATCGCGTTCCCATTGCCGGTGCAACAGTAACCGTCGATGGTGCAATAAAGTCGGTGAATACCAACGAAGACGGAGAATTCATCATCGAAAACCTGATGACAGGGAAAGGCCGCATCCGGGTTTCGTTTGTAGGTTACGCCACTTTAACTACCGACCTTGAAATGGGCAACGGTGAAAACATGAAAAACATAATGCTGGTTCGGAAAAATATTTACCTCGAACCGGTAACTGTTTCGGCACAAAAACGTGAGCAGCAGATTCTCGATGTACCTGCAGCTATTTCGTCGGTTAGTGCCAACCGACTTGAACGACTTAATTTAACCGAACTTGCTCCGTTAAGCGAAATGGTTCCCGGGTTGTACATTCGCGAACAGGGTGCAACCCGCCCATCGTTTGTAATCCGCGGACTTTCGAGCGAGGAAGTGAGCGCCAGTGCTCAGCCACGCGTTTCGGTTTACAATAACAATGTTCCAATCAACCGCGCCAGCGGAGCATCGGTTGAACTGTTCGACATGGAAAGGGTTGAGGTTTTAAAAGGGCCGCAAAACACGCTTTTTGGCAGGGGTGCACAAACAGGAGCCGTGCATTTTATTAGTAAAAAACCGGTAAATAAAACTGAAGGTTCGGTAACTGCCGGATATGGAAGTTATAACCAGAAAGAGATACGTGCAGCAGTAAATGTGCCTGTGATTGAGAATAAACTTTTTGTACGTGCAGCCGGTATTTATTCGGCTCGCGATGGGTATGTTGAAAATACTTTTGGCGGCGATTTAAATGGTAAACATACAGTTGCAGGCCGTTTTTCAGCCCGGTTTGTTCCTGCCTGGAACCACAAGTTTGATGTGGTTGTAAACTACCAGAAAGACGAAACACCCGGCATCGCGTTTATGAGCAAACAATACCCGAACACCAACGGTGAAGTCGGGGTTTTCAGCGGAACAGCTTCACACGAGCAGGGTGAGAATCTTTACACCGGGAAAGACTTTTTTGATGCAACACTCAACTATAAATGGTTTATCACTGAAAATACCTACTGGTCGTCGGTTACATCGTATCGCAAGGCAAATTCAAAAGCCCGCTGGGATGGCGACGGAACTGCATCGGCCGCCATTGATATGGCAGAAAAATCGGGGGCCGAACAGTTTTACCAGGAAATCAGGGGTAATTTTGCGCAAAACAGCCGTTTAACCGGCTCGCTGGGTGCCAGCTACTGGCGCGAAAAAGCAAGTCAGAATTACTGGTTCTCACCCAACGAGCAGCATTTTGCTAATATCATATTAATTCAACCGCCAATGCCTGTATGGCCTGACGGTCAACCTACTGTAATTCGGGCGCTTCCTGATAACCCCCAACTTGGTCAGCTTGCCGGTATGCCGCTACCCACCAGCCACCAGGAAGAAAACCGGAGTGCTGCCACCAACCAGTCGGCTGAAGCATTTGCCGATGTAACTTACCAGGTTACCCGAAACCTTTTTATTAATGGTGGCGTGCGCGCAGTATTCGATATGTACAAACTCAGCAACGAAGCCGAATTTACGGGAGGAGATCCATCCGTTTTAGGATATTTAACCGGAAATGCACCCAATCTTTTCTTTAAACCATCGGCTGAACAACAGATCAGCAAAAACACGTTTTCGTTTACCGGAAAAGCAGGACTGCAATACAAGTTCAACGAGTACGGAAACCTGTTTGTAAATTACTCACGTGGCCGCCGGCCCAATGTTTTGCAGTTTACTTCAACCGGTGAAGAGGAAGTTCTGGATGCCGAAATTCTTGATAATTTCGATGGAGGTTTTAAAGGTTCAGTCCTCGAAAAAGTGTATATCGATGTGGTTGGATTTTACCAGAAATACAAAAATTTCCAGAGTAGTGCATGGATTGCCGACGCAGAAACAGGAGAATTTAACTACAAAACCATCGACAGCGGAAAAGCCACAACTTACGGACTTGAAACTTCGGTAAATATTGCAATAATAAAACAGCTTGAAGTATTCGGAAATTACGCCTGGCTGCACTCGGCTTTCGATTCAACAAACACCGACGGATTAACCCAGCAGTATGCCGGAAACAGATTTGCACTTGCACCCGAACATAGTTTTACGGTTGGTTTTAATGGTCAGGTAAATCTCACCAAAAACCTGCAATTGTTTGTTTCGCCGTCGTATTCGTACAAAACCCACATTTATTTTACCGATGCCAACACCGAAGGAATCGACCAGCCTGCTTACGGATTGCTGAATGTTACAGGCGGTTTCAGAATGGACAAACCCAACCTGACGCTGATGGTTTACGGTAACAATTTGTTAGATGAACAATACGTTACAAGTGGCGGAAACACAGGGAGTATGTTTGGCATCCCAACGTTTGTTCCCGGTCCGCCGCGGATGTTTGGCGCAAAAGTAACGTGGGCGTTTTAGGGATTTATTCATCCGATGACTCAAAGTCATCGGATGAATAAACTTTTATGGTTTTTCCTCCAGCGAAAACTCCCAGATTGGTTTTTTGCCAAGCAGGTGTTCTACAAAATAATTCCAGCGTTTTTTGGTGAAATAGTCGGTAAACTTTCCGGTGTAACCGTGCCGCTGGCTCGGTAAAATCAACAGATCGAATTGTTTGTCGGCACGAACAAGGTTTTCTGCTAATTTAAATGTTGCCGATGGGTTCACATTTTCGTCGATACCGCCGTGAACCAGCAAAAGTTTGCCTTTCAGATTGGCAGCCATGGTAACACTCGACTGTTTATGGTAGGCCGAATCCACCGGCCAACCCATATACATTTCGGGCCACCAGGCTTTTTCCATCCGGTGGTCGTGGTCGCCCGAACTGGCAACACCCACCTTGTAGAAATCGGGAAACTGCAAAAGTGCATGTCCTGCATCGTAACCACCGGCTGAGTGACCAAAAATACCCACTCTTTCAGCATCAATCCACGGGTATTTTGCTGCTAATTGCTGAATGGCCAGCACATGGTCGGTAAGACTGAACCCCATGTTTTTGTATGAAACATCATGAAAAGCTTTCGAGCGTCCCGACGAACCCAGCCCGTCAACCATCATCACCACAAAACCCAGTTCGGCCAGCGCCTGGTTGTTAATACTTAAAACACGGGCAAAATTTCGTGGAAACATTTGTGTGTGTGGCCCGGTGTAACTATTGTCGATTACAGGATATTTTTTGTTTGGGTCGAAATTCGAAGGTTTCCAGAGTGCCCCGAAAATTTCGGTTTTGCCATCGCGGGCTGTGGCGGTAAAAATCTGCGGTGCTTTCCAATTCATGGCTTCCAGTGCCGAAATATCTGCTTTGGCAAGTTCAGCAACAACTTTTCCGGTGGCGGCTTCGCGTAAAACTGTAACTGTCGGTTGCACTGCAGTGCTTTGGTTATCAGTAAAATATTTTCCGTCGGGCGAAAAACTGATGTCGTGATTCAGGTTTTCAGGAGTCAGAAGTTTTATTTTATTTCTATCGATGGAAACACTGTATAAATATTGCTGGTAAGGATTTGTGCCGGTTTCTTTTCCTGAAGCGGTAAAATAGATTGTCCCGGCTTTTTCATCAATATGCATCACATCATTCACATAGTATTCACCTCCGGCCAAATGAGTGATTTCTTTCGAATTAAGATCGAGCAGATAAAGTTGTCGCCAGCCGCTGCGTTCCGAAGTAAAAAGTATTTTGCCCATCTTTTCCAGAACAACATAAAAAAAGTTGTCGATGTTGGTTGTGCTTTGTTCGTGAATCAATTCCTGCATTTGCATCGATTTCATATCGATGGATTTCACATGCTGGTTCTGAAAACCACGGGTTGCATAGTTGGCATATAACGTTTCTCCCGATTCTGACCAGCGTGTTGAAACTGAATTGATGTGTGTGTTGCGTGGCAGGTCGGGCCTTATTTCTCGGCCATTCTCAACTTCAAACAAAACCGGAATCATGTAAACCATGTTGGTGTCGCCCGGAGAACCACGGTAATACGACAGGAGTTTTGGCCGGTAAAGCGAGTCGATGCTCCAGTTAAGCAGGTACATTTTATTGGCGCTCCTCAAATCACAAATGTTGGTGGCAATCCATTTTGAATCGGGCGACCACGAAACATCAAAATGCACCGGGCGTTCGCCGTTTTCGCCCTCAATAATATCGTCCCAGCCATAGTAACTGGCATATTCATAGTTTTTTACTCCGTTGTAACTCAGTTGTTTTTCTTCGCCGGTTGCAACGGATTTTAGAAACAGGTTATAATTTTTGGTAAAGGCAATCCACTTTCCGTCAGGCGATTTACTTTCCATCGGGTTGAATTCCTCCTGTTTTTCTTCATTCAAACTAAGGACTGATTTTTCAGTATCCAATTTGAAGGATTTATTTTTTGCCATGAATCTCAACTCGTGTTTGTTTACGTATTCAATCGCAATGATTGGCAAATCAGTCGCTTTAACTTCTTCGTTTAATTCAGTCTCCAGTAATTCAGCCAGTTTTTGGTGGTCGAACCATCTTTCCGCTTTCATCAGGGCAAAATCAAACTTCATATAGTTTTTGGCAGTTTTATCCTGAACAGTGTACCAAAACCCGGTGCTGTCGGCAAACCAGTTGGGTGTCACATTCAGGTTGAAAGCTTTTTTGTTGTTTACGTTTTGCCATAAAAAGCTTATGGCTCTTGAATAGTCGGTTGCGGGTATTGTATCCTGCGCGTTGATTGGTTGAAAACAAATCAATCCAAGAAATAATACAACTGAAAAAATCAGGATTGGTTTCATCATTACGGTTTTAAATTGGAAAGGCAAAATAATGAAATATTTTGTACTCTTCCGATGGCAGATTTTGTAATGTCTCTGCATCTGTGATATCGACAACTAGTAAATAAATTCCTGATTCATTTCCGTTAGTTTTTATTCTGCTGAAATATTTTCATTTATAACTTTTAGGTTACGTGTAAAATATTTAATTATCAAAATTTTAATGGGTTGAAGAGTATGAATTAATTACTGCTACTTTTGCGGTGTGAAAAAAAGTATCAAAATAATCGCGGTTTTAGCTATTACCACTATTTATTGCTTTGCAATCGGGGTGGTAAGTAGTTCGGTTATTCTTGTTAATTCACAGGTTAAACCCAAATCGGAACAAACAGCTTTTATAAGCACTGCTTCTGTCAATCTTTTTAATTATCTGAACCAAAAGGAAAACCGTTTAAATAGTCAGGTTCAGCTTCAGATAAAGGATTTTAAAGAACCAATTAGTGAGCTAAGTATCAATACAAAAGTGATTTCGCAACTTTTCAAAAGAGAAATCAGGCAATATTTTAAAATCTCTGTTCAGCTTCTGATTCAGAAAAAAGTCTCAATACTCATTTTCCCATTTAATTATTTCTGGTAATCCATTTTTATAAGCCGTCAACCCTACATTTTTTATCGGCAATAATCCTTGTTAACCAACAAGCATTTAGTGAATTACAAATTTTTAAAAAATTACAAAAATGGATTTGACATCATTAATTATGGGGCTTGTTCTTTTGGCCTTGTTTGTATTGCCATTTGTTTTGGTAAGCAGAAGTAACAGTAAAAAGAAAAACCATTTACTGAGCCGTTTAAAAGAGTTGGCTCTGCAAAATAACAGCAGCATTGCAAAATATGATAGTTGTAATAATCTGATGATTGGAAGCGACGAAAAAACCACAACAATTTTTTTTATAAGTGAAACCGATGAAAATGAAATCGTGAAAACGGTTCAACTTGGAGCGATGCAAAAGTGTATGGTTGTAAACACCTTAAAATCGCAGAATGGAAATACAAAAGGAGGTTCGGGACAGGGAAAACTGGCGCTTAGTTTACTCCCCGTAAAAAAAGATAGTCGCGAAATACTGCTTGAGTTTTATAACGAAAACGACCGGGTACAACTCAGTGATGAGTTGATTTTGATAAACAAGTGGAACGAAATCATTTCGCAAAAACTGAGAAAATAATTCAGTCATCTGGAATAGAATAAAAATGAAAACACAGGTTGATGGGTTTATCCTGGCAGCCTGTGTTTTGTATTTCATAACCGATTTGGTGCGCATTCGCACAGTTGAGTGCGAACGCCAGGAACAGAAGAATCTGCCGGAAGCAGTACACTTTTTACCTGCACACAGAATATTGTTTGAAGAAAATGAGTAATAAAACAACTCTCGGGAGGTGTGGTTTTTTAGGTTTCGAAGTTTTTTATGCCAGAATCAGGCACAAGAGAGTAACATGCAACTATTTAAAATTGTCAGTAATGGACTTGAATTATTTCAATGAATTTAATTCAAGTAATAATTTATTGGATTGAAATGTTTAAACCGAAACTTTCTTGAAAGACCATAAATTCAGGAAGCCCATCTTTCAACAAATCTTAAACATCCTGAAACACTATTAAGGTTTTTTTTCCTCCAACCTTTCGAAATAGCGTTTCCTTGCTTTATCCGTATCCGCTCCAATTGGGATATAAATTCTTGTTCTTAAATCAATAACTACTGCTTGTAATTTTTCTAAATCGGGCGATTTAAAAGTGACAATTTTCTTATCGTATATCATATTTCTCGTTATGACAAATATTATGCCGTTCTATCCAAATCACTCACCACAATGACTTATTGACTCCCGTAATTAAAAAAGCCAGACTTTTATCTGGCTTTCTGAGCGGGAAATGGGATTCGAACCCACGACCCTCAGCTTGGGAAGCTGATGCTCTTAAAGCCTTCAAAAGCTTGCGCTTTTGAACGCAAACCCCTGAGATACTCCCTTTTAGCTTTGCTCTTTTATCAGTCAGAAACCGATTTTCAATTTTCTGGTTTACATTACGGTTTACATTGCTGTATTCCTGAACTGGTTATTAATTATTGTGTTAATGTACAAATAAAATATGAATTATCGAAATTTAAGTATCTAATAATCTGCATTTTAAATGGATATATTGTTGATATTTCAATGCCTTTGCTATCTTGGTTTTTCAAGTTTGGGTTTCAAAGCTAACTTTTTCCAAAACCTTTCTAAAATCCTCAAAATAAAAAAAACATTCCGATTTGTTTGGTTGTATAAAAGGAATTTCTGAGGGTGTTCCATTTCTTATTTTGATTTCCCGCCCTTTCTGTATGGGGGTAGTGTAGGAGACAAGGGCTGAAAGCGTAAAATAAAAAATAAATTTTTTTTACCGATACATCGATAAAGCATTACTGGAAAATTTGCATTAAATATGCTTTTAAGTCTGCTAATTTCAATGTGAGCTTAAAATCAGTAAAAATGTTGTCAATATTAGCCAGATTTAAAAAAAATGCTCACTACGAAATTAAAGGATTAAAGATATTATAAAGGGCTATTCTCGTTTTAAGCTTTTCATGTGCATAATGTTTATGAAACCACCACTGCCGCAAGATTCAACTTTCATTTCTACTTTATTACCCGGTATCAGTATAAAAGGAAGCTCACTTTTTGCAGCGTTAGACATTCGATTACTATCCAAGTAACATTTATGTCTGACACCATTTTCATCCTGAATGATAATGGTAAGGTACAAGTCAAAACTTCCATCCTTTTCTCTTATATCAATTATGTATCCGACTAAATTATCCGGTTCAATAGCACATCCATCGGTTACATTATTGTAAATTGTAATTTCAATTTCCTTAAACGGTGGTGCTGGGGGAACTCCATATAAATAAGCAGTGGAATCCCCATTCGCTGTTTTAGTGCTCGTTTCGAGTGCTGGGGGAACTCCATAAAAAAAGTCACTGGATTCCGTTACTTGCTCCGGCGCAATGGTAACAGATGCACCATTACGGGAATTAACGATTAAAACCACAGCTAAACCCAAAACGACTATTACCCCGAAAAAAATCAGACATTTTTTACAGCAGTTTTTATTGTCCATAGTTATAATATGTAAATAAACAACACTCAGATATTTCAATTTTCCATTAGAAACCGTTGAATTTGTATTTTTAAGGCAATGCTCATCCGTAATAATGCCACAAGATAAATAAAAAGCTATATTGGGGAAAAAAGAATGACATGAATATCGTCAAATTTATAGAGGATTTTCCTGATGAAAATAGCTGTAGAGAGCATTTTCGTA
>JBFXFM010000078.1:0-14060 GCA_050179035.1 Draconibacterium sp.
TCAAACTCCTTGAGGATCCCTGCTATTTGTGCAGGACTGAATGTGCTCTTTTTCATCTTATACGTTTTTTTAAAGTTAAACTTTTTGTCTACTTTCAAAACGTACTATTTTCGGGGGAGCTTACAAAATCGCGCACAAGAACAGTTTTTTCATAATTTCCGGTTTAGATATGTTTTTCAGAAAAGTTTGAATTCAAATCAAAAATAACAAAACATACCAAATTTGGGTGATTATGCAGTTTAATTTTAAAATAGCTGATTTACAACTGATACCACGCAGTATATTGACCAACACTAAAAATAATAAAAAACTGCCCGGATCCGATTCTTTGAATCTTCTCCGGGCAGTTACTCCCTTGTCTTACTAATAACTAATTAAACTAAAATTACTCGAAATGGATTTTTATTCCGAATCGGTTAATTAACGTCCCAGAATATTTTATTCGAAACTTTATCGTTTGCGCTAACAGTATTGTAATTATCTGTATTGTAAGTTTTTTCGTTGTCGGGATACTGCCAACGGGTTGGCGGTTGTTTCTGCGGATCGGCATTATCAATCCAGAAACTTAACTGAGGTATATTTAATCGTCTTACCTCAGCCCAGTTTTCCAAAGGTTGAATTACGCTGTTATCAATCCATTTCTGCATACCAATTAAAGCAAGTTTATCCTGTTTTGTAGCTGCATTGTCCCAACTTATTGCGTTCTGAGCAATATAATCTTCAATTTCAGCATCAGTTGGCATGGTTACCGGACCCGACTGGTCGTTGTTACTTACCGAACGATACAAGTAGTAATTTTTAATTGAGTTTGTAATACCAGCTTCATAAGCTGCTTTGGCTTTTGCATCGTTAGCTGCATTTAAATAACCCTCAGCTGCAAGAAACTGAGCTTCAGAAGCATTAATTAATACACCCGGAAAATATTCGTTACGACTTATAGTTGACCAGTTATAACGAGAAATCGTGTTGGTTAAAATAGCAGCTTCCTGATCGCCCGATGAAGCCATAGGATCGATTCCAACAAATACACCTTTGGCCGAATCGCCGGGTTGAAACATCACGGGCAATCTTGGGTCGTTGTTGTTATTCATGAAATCGATAATGGCTTTACCAGCAAGGTTACCATCCCAGTCTTCCAACCCTGTTCTGAATCCTTTCGAATTAATATCTGTATTCAAATCATTTACTTTAATTTGAATATTTGCATCATTGTTTTCAACAATTGGGTAAGAAGAAGGATTATTAAGAATGGAATTGATTTCAGTTGTAGCTCTCGCCTGAAAAGCGGCAGCACCCGAAACACGGGTAAGCATGCGTAATCTCAAAGAGTTACAGTACTTTTTCCATTTTGTAAGGTCACCCTTGTTAACAACATCCTGGGTTTTAAATCCGGCTAATATACCCGAAGGAACATTGATTGTATTCAGTTCATCGGCAAAAGCTTTCAAATCATCAAGCATTTTTGTATAAATGTCTTCAGCTTTGTCGTATTTAGGTAATGATGCGTTGTAATCACCATTATTGGCAATAATCTTACCAGCTTCCGACCATGGAATGTCTCCGTGTAAATCAACAACTTTCTGAGTTGCATCATACAAGTAAATAGCAGCTGCAATCATATAAATCCTGCGGTCAGCTTTATCTGCATCGTTTAATTCTGCATAAATATTTTCTAACTGCCTGTACTGCGCCAAAAAACTGTAGTAGTTATTCCACCTGTCGTTAATTGCGCCGCCACCCGGAACATATTGATTGGTTGCATTAATCCACCCTGTAGCTTGTGTATAGCGATTTGCAGTTATCCTGTAAATTACAAAATAATTCCAGTAGCTCGGAACAACATATTCCCTGTTTGTATATATCATTCCGGCAAATTGTTTCTCAACAGTTGATACATTTATTTTGGCCGGATTCGGATATGCTTCTTCAAAATCGGTTGTTGTACATGACGATACAACCAATATTGCTGAAATTAAGATTAAAAATATTTTCTTCATATCGGTATTTTTTATTTTGATTATCGATTAAAAACTAAACCTCAGTGAACCACCAAAAGTTCTTGTAGCCGGGTTGGTACCCACATTATTAACTGTCTGGAACCATCTTGAACCGGCGGTTGCCTGCTCAGGATCCATGTGGTCTATTGTTTTATAAATGAAGAACAGGTTACGACCAAATGCCGAAATCTCAAGGTTACTTAAACCAATTTTCGAAACAAGACTTTTGGGTAATGCATACCTTAAAACGAGTTCCCTCATTTTAATGTAACTGTTTTCTTTTACAAACAATTCGTAACGGGTATTCGGGCTATATTGCGGGCCACCCCAGTTATAAGTTACAAAATAATAGTAAGCAGAAGATGCCACATAATCATTTGGTGTTCCATCGGCTTTAACACCTTCCAGAATTCTGCCATCGTTGTAAACAAGTTCTCCGTTTGGTCCTGCAGCCGCATTGGTAAGACGGTTGACTCCGTCAGCATCAACATAGTAGCTTAAACCACCGCTTTCGGCATCTCTTTTATCGAGAGCATCGGTAAGCAAACCGCGGCTGATCATCCAGTTTAATGCTGTTGGCATAATATGCCCGCCTAAACGATAATCGATGGTGGCATCAAGAGAAAACGATTTATAGGTAAATGTATTCAGGAAACCACCTGTAACTTTAGGCATAGCATTACCAACTTTTATCCATTTGTTGGCATCAACTTTATACAAACCATTCGGGTCAACAACCAACCCGCCATTTTCGTGCTCAAGTACAGGGTGAACATAAATGTCGCCCATTGTTTCGCCAACTACCGACCTTAACTGTGCAGCACCACCATCGTAATCAGCGTGAAGCAGTTCGCTTGCGCCATCAGTAAGCTTTTCAACTGTATTTTTATAATTGGCAAAGTTCAGTGTTGATTCCCACCTGAAATTATTTGTTTGAACCGGAACGCCTCTTAACGCGATTTCAATACCCGAGTTTTTCAATGTTCCGATATTAGTCAGAACTGAACCTGCACCTGTTGAGATTGCAGTTGTAAGTGGTAAAATCTGGTCAACAATAGTTGCATTAAAATACGAAGCATCAATACCGAGTCTGTTTTTCAGAAAATTCATTTCGAGACCAAATTCAAACTCGTGTTTTTCTTCCGGGCGAATTCCATCGTTACCCAAACTGGTCGGGATTGTTGTGTATAATACAGGTTTTCCGCCAACGGCCTGAACTCCCAAAGTATTTTGGTTATACGCAATATTTGCGCTGTAAATATCAGGATAGTTACCTACAATACCCCACGATGCGCGTAATTTACCGTAATCAATCCACGAAGGCATTGCGAAAGCTTCGCTAAAAAGGAAACTTGAGTTTACCGATGGGTAAACAAAGGCATTATTATCCGGATTCATTGTGGAAGTGCGGTCGCGACGAACTGTTCCTTCAACAAACAAAAATCCGTTATAATCAAAATTAACAGTTCCGAAGAAAGCGTCTTTAACAAGTGTGCTTCTTGAATTACCACCAGTTGGTGTGTTTACTGATGCTGAAATATCAAACATATTTTCTGTGCTCAAACCACCATTAGTTCCAAGATTAAGCCGCTGAACTGTTTGTTTTTGTGCAGTATAACCAGCAACAGCTCCAAGGGTAATTGCATCTGTTACTTTCTTTGAATAAGTAGCCATCAAATCGCCATAAAGGATATTATCCTGGTATGAAGCAAGACTAAAATAACCTGAATTACCAAAAGCAAGCGGAATCGTATTTGGCTCAGCCTGTTCAGTTTTTTCGCTGGTAAAATCGGTTGCAACCCTGCCTCTTAATTTCAAATCGCTTGTAATCTGCCATGTATTTGTAAGGTTACCAATAACACGGTTGCTGTATTCGTCAAGCTGAACTTCGTTAACACTCCACAAATAATCAAGTACATCAGGTCTGTAACCACCATAAATAATGTTTTCATCAGGTGTTAAACTCTGGTTTGTACCGGTTACATATTTGTAACCTTTGCTGGTTTTGTATTTATCGAAATACCATTCACCGTTGTCAAAACGTGTCATCATACCACCAAAGTTATTCCACAAGCGGTCAACCGAATATGGACGATTATGCGTAGTTTGATTGATGAAGTTTACAATAAAATCGATGGTGTATTTTTCACCAAGTTTGAAAGTGGAATTAAGGTTTGCAATGTTTCTTTCATTTTTTGAATTCAAACTTACCCCTTGATTATCTTGTCGTGTTAACGACAATCTCGAGCTTGAATTTTCGCTACCCATTGAAACAGCAGCAGAGATATTTGAACTCACCGCAGTTTGAAACAACGAAGCGTATGAATCTTTCTGTGCTTCCCATGTTCTCACTTTTCCATCCCAGGCCATAACTTGTGTTGTTCCGTCGAAGGCAGGGCCAAAGTTTAAGTTAGTACCGATATGGCCTCTTGATTCTTTTACACCGTCACCATCAAGGTCACGCCACAACCAACCATCAGCATCCTGACCGGCATTTGCAATAAAAACAGGATACCCCGGACCATATTTATCTTGATATTCTGGAAGATATGCAACATTATCAAATGCAATATTCGTTACTACATCAACTTTAAATCCTTTGGTTCCTTTACCACTTTTGGTTGTAATTAACACAACCCCGTTTACAGCTTCAGAGCCATAAAGAGCAGCCGCCGAAGCACCTTTCAAAATCGAGATGTTCTCAATATCTTCAGGGTTCATATCAATAAGACCATTACCCCTCAAACGTTGGTCACCCCAGTAATTTGAGTTATTTACCTCACCGTCGCGGATTGGAACACCGTCAACAACGATAAGTGGCTGACTTTTGCCAGTAATAGAGTTTACACCACGAATATTGATGTTTACAGCACTTGTAGCACCACCAGGTGCAGCCGAAACCCGTACCCCAGGAGCCTTGCCATACAGTGTGGTGGCAAAATTGGTTGAAGCTACTTTGGTTAATTCGGCTGAAGGGATTGTGCTCATGGCATAACCAAGAGCTTTTTTATCTCTTGGCATTCCCATTGCCGTAACAACAACTTCGTTAAGACCAATAGTACTTGAAACCATTACAATACTGATTGTTGTACGCCCGTTAACCAACTCGTCCACCGGGGCCATACCAACAAAAGAGAATGACAAAACAGCATCAGATGGAACATTGATAGTAAACTTACCATCAACATTGGTAATAGTTCCATTCGCTGTTCCCTTCTGAACTACCGACACGCCGGGTATTCCCAGACCGTCATCACCGGTTACAGTTCCTGTTACCGGTTGTTGTGCAAATGCGCTGCCTATCAGCATAAAGCACATCGCAAAAATCAACAGAATTTTCCGCATAGGTTTTAAATTTAATTGTTATTATAAATGATCATATTTAAGTTCACTGTTCATGTCGCTGAATAGGTGTTGAAATAGCATGGCACTAACTCCAAGCAATCCAGCTTGTTCCCAGTTCTCTGAAATAACTATTTTTACTTTTGATGAAATTTGTTCGAGGCAATACTTATTGAGCGACTGCTGAATGGGTGTTAAAACAAACCGGTTGGCCTGCGAAATAACTCCTCCCAATACAATAATTTCGGGATTTAACAACTGAATGGTAAACGATAATCCTTTCCCGAGCGCTAGCCCAATTTTATTCAGTAGCGAAATCGCAAATTCATCGCCCGATTTAGCAGCATTAATAACATCTTCAGGCTGTAATTCCGATAAACTGTTTTTAAAAGAATTGGTAAGTTGAGAAACAATATTTTCCTGAATTCCTTTTATTGCATGACTTACCAAAAAGTTGGAAGAACCTATTGTTTCAAGGCAGCCACGTTTACCACAAATACATAAATCTCCTTCGTCAACAAATTTGGTATGAGACAGCTCTCCCGCAAAACCGGTTGAGCCGTTGTATAGCTTTCCGTTCAAAATCATTCCCATACCAATACCCCAGCTCCAGTTAATAATAACAGCATTTGCATGACCTTTGGCTTTGCCAAAAATATATTCACCATATGCCTGCATGCGTGCATCGTTATTTACATAAACCAGTTTTTCAAATTTGGCTTCCAGCCTTTCCTTTACATTTTGGTATGCTATATTTTTAATGGTGTGATTTATTCCGCCAATTTCATCAATCAAGCCAGGCATTGTTAACCCGATACCATAAATCCGGTCCTCATCAATCCCCTGATCCTTAATTAACTTCTGTGCATTAGCATATATTTTATTAACCAATTCATCATCGTCAATTGAGGTTTCGAAACGAGATACAGTTGAAACTGCAATGTTATGTGCATTATAAATGGTTATCTTACCTTCGTAACGACCAAGTTCGCAGGCCACCACATAAATCGAATTCTCAGAAAGACGGTACATATTTGGTTTACGTCCTCCGCTCGAAGCCCCGGTACCATAAGTTTCCACATATTTCAATTCGATCAGTTCGTTGAGCAATGTCAGCGCTGTAGGAAAACTTACCCCGATTCTGCTGCCAATCGATGTACCTGATAAAGAACCATATTGGTATAAATAATGCAAAATCCGCTTTTTCATCCGGTACTTCTTCAGTTCGTTTCCCGAGAGATTAAGTTCTTTTGTATCTGCTTTTAAAATCATTTTACAAATTTTAATAAAACATGGCACAATTTAAGACGATTTTTAATATCTACAAATATTTGTTAAAATTTTTTAAAAAGTATTACATGTTTATATGTTTTTAAAACATGTTTTTTCCCTGCTTTAAAATCAGTAGGATTCGAAAACCTGAAAACCAAATTTTGACAACGACCAATGGGGCATTAATAAAAACAAATGTTTTCGGTATAAAAAGCAGCATTTCAACCGATATAATTTACACTTCTGTATCCTTGTTTTATCTTTTTGTGCTAAAATTGTAATAACTTAAAAACAACTTTAATCTTAATCAGGAAACCATGAACGTAAATCTGACTCAATTCTGTGCTTTTTTTCTCATCATTGTTGGTATGTACAGCTGCAATACAGCTCAAAACCAGGAACAGCAACACCCCAACATCCTCTTCATTATGAGCGACGACCATGCTTATCAGGCCATCAGCGCTTATGGACAGGGACTGAACCAAACTCCGAATATCGACAGGCTGGCTACTGAAGGAGCTATTTTTACCCGTGCCTGTGTAACCAACTCATTATGCGCGCCAAGCCGGGCTGTTTTACTCACCGGAAAACATAGTTTTTTGAATGGGAAAGTTGATAACGTTCAGTCATTTGATTGGAATCAGCCCAACTTTCCGAAATTGATGCAAGCCAACGGTTATCAAACTGCAATGATTGGTAAAATTCATCTCGATGGAATTCCGCAGGGATTCGACTTTTCGATGGTATTACCTGGTCAGGGACAATATTACAACCCCGATTTTCTTGTAAATGGAGAAAAAGTAAGAAAAGAGGGCTATTGTACCGAAATAATTACTGAAACTGCTCTCGACTGGCTCAGAAATAAACGTGATAAAAACAAACTATTCTGCCTGCTTTACCACCAGAAAGCGCCACACCGCAACTGGCTGCCTGCACCAAAATACCTCAACCTTTTTGACGACAAAACCTTTGATTTACCTGAAACTTTTTTCGACGACTATGCAAACCGGGGCACTGCGGCAAAAGAACAGGAAATGGAAATAAATCGCCATGCCATTTGGGGACACGACTTTAAACTGATTGTAAACCCAAACGGCGATACCACCGAATTTTATAACGATTTAAAAAGAATGAATCCCCAGCAACGCACCGACTGGATGGCAGCTTACGAAGACGAAAACCAGCAGTTTTTGAAAAACATGCCAACAGGCAAAGAACTGGCTTTGTGGAAATACAACCGTTACATCAAAGATTATCTGCGTACAATTCAGTCGGTTGACGACGGCGTAGGCGAAGTGCTCAAATACCTTGATGAAGCAGGTCTGGCTGAGAACACCATCGTTGTTTACACCTCCGACCAGGGATTTTATCTGGGCGAACATGGCTGGTTCGACAAGCGGTTTATGTACGAGGAATCGTTCCGTACGCCGCTGCTCATCCGCTATCCAAAAGAAATAAAACCCGGAACAAAAATCGATAAACTGGTTCAGAATCTCGATTTTGCTCCCACATTTCTCGATTATGCCAACATTGAAATTCCCGACGAAATGCAAGGTGAATCATTCAGAAAACTGGTGAGTGGCGAAACCGGAGAATGGCGCGATGCCGTCTATTATACCTACTATGAATATCCTGCTGTACACATGGTAAAACGCCATTACGGAGTAGCAACCGAACGCTACAAACTGATGCATTTTTACTACGACATCGACGAGTGGGAAATGTACGACCTGCAAACCGACCCGCAGGAAATGAAAAACATATACAACGACCCGGCTTATGCCGATGTGCAGCAAATGTTGCACGGTCGTTTGACTGAACTTCGCGCGCAATATGGCGACAGCGATGCAAACGACCAGAAATTCATTCAACTTTACAACGAAGCTTTGAAAAAATAAAAATGCATCAATCAACATTCATATTATTGTTGATATTCTGTGGATTAACAATTCCCTGTCTGAGTTTTTCAATTTCAACGCAACAACAAAAAGCTGATACGGTTACTATTTACCTTAAAGATTTCGGGCTGAATAAAACCCGCGAACGCGATTGTACTGCAATAATTACCCAAGCTATACAAATCGTTGACGACTCGAAACCAACCAAAATTGTGTTTAATCGCGGTGTTTATCATTTTTACCCTGAACAAAGCACCAAACGTCCTTATTTCGAATCGAATACCACCGATGTAAATCCGCGGAATTGTGCGCTTTTATTTGAAAACCGGAAAAACCTGGTAATTGAAGGAAATGGCAGCACGCTGATTTTTCATGAACAAATGCAGCCATTTACTTTTGATAATTGTCAGAACATAATTCTCCGGAATATCAGTATCGACTGGGAACAACCGCTGATTGCACAGGCACAGGTTCTGGCAGTAAACGAAAAATCAATCCGCGTAAATATTGATGTAAAACAATTTCCATTCAGAATTGAAGATGGAAAGCTTTTTTTCGGAACTACAAAAGAAAACCTTCAACCCTGGAAAAGCACGATGGAATTTGACCGCGACGGACGGTTTGTGGTTCCGCAAACAGGCGACAATGGCTGTTTGGGAAGAGACTGGCAAAAATACCTTGCCGAAAATATCCTGCCCGGTATTGTGGAAATTAACTTTCCGTTTACACGCAAACCCGCTGTGGGGAACTACCTCGTAATGCGATTTGCTGAGCGCATTCATTCGGGAATTTTTATTCAAGATTCAAAAAACATTACCATTCAAAATGTAAATCTGTACCATGCCACCGGGCTGGGTGCGCTGGCACAATTCAGCGAAAACATCACTTTTGATGGTTATCGCGCAATTCCAAACAAGGCGAAAAACCGCTATTTTGGTGGGGGCGACGATGGCATTCAAATTTCAAACTGCCGCGGACTTGTAACCATTAAAAACTGTGAATTTGCGGGTTTAATGGACGACCCGGTGAATGTTCATGGTACCAGCGTGAAAGTGCTTGACATAACAGAAAACCAATTGCGATGTAAGTTTATGCACGAACAAAGCATCGGATTAAACTGGGGACACGCGGGCGATAAAATCGGGTTCATCGAAAACAATTCAATGCAGACTTTGGGAACAGGAGAAGTTGCCGGTTTCAAAATGCTCGACAATTCAACCTTTCTTTTAACATTGAAAACAAAAGTTCCGACAGGTTTTGAGGCCGGCGACGCACTTGAAAACCTTACATGGAGCCCCGACCTGAACGTAACCGGCAATCATTTTGGAAGTTGCCGGGCGCGCGGTCTGCTCGTTTCAACCCCCGGGAAAGTGGTGATTGAAAATAACATTTTCGAAAGTAGTGGCAGCGCAATTCTGATTTGTGGCGATGCCAACTACTGGTTCGAATCTGGAGCTGTTACCGACGTGCTGATTCAAAGCAACATATTTACTGAACTTTGCAACACAAGCTCTTACCAGTTCTGCGAGGGCATTATTTCGGTTTATCCCGAAATACCTGAAATGAATGAAAAAGCGGGCCAGTTTCACCGGAACATCCGGATTACAGATAATGAATTTCACCCGTTTGATTACCCGGTACTTTTTGCAAAATCGGTGAACGGCATGAGTTTCAGCAACAATAAACTCATCAAAAGCAATCGTTTTGAACCTTACCACAAACGTAAATTCACCTTTACTTTTGAGGGTTGCAAAAACATCGGGATAGAAAACAACACTTTTGACGGGGACATTCTGGGTAAGAACATTCTGCTGAAGCACACACCCGCCGGAGAATTGAAGTGTTCGCCCGAACAAAATCTGAAGGTAAAAACGGAATAGGAAACAATGCATGAATGCGATATTGCTACAATGCGATAATGTTTGAAAAGCCTTAATACTTTCGGCTTTAATACCTTTTCAAAGAGTCCACAAAGAAGACACATAAAAACTCAAAGTATAATTATCCTCCTTCCAGGAAACTCATTCATGCAATCACGCATTGTAGCGTTCATACAATTACTCACTCACTCACTCACTCACTAATCTTCTTCTTCTTCCGCCAAAACATATTTTACTTCAAATCGCGGTCGGCTGCCAATATTGAGCACTTCATTGGGATAGTATCCAACAACATTGATAGTTGAGGAATCATTGTGACTTTTCAGGTAGTTCATTACATTGGTCAGCCGCTGTTTTTCACGTTCGGCAAGAATAGAGTCAACCGCAGCAGGAGAGGCATAAATAAGTTCATAATCCTGCAATACCAGAGAATCACGACCAGTTTCCTGTTTCAGAAAACCGATATAATCTTTTGTGTTCAGTATCGGATTTTTCCCTGTTTTTTCCCTGAACTCAATCTGGGAAAACCAGGAAGCTGCATCCATTCTTTCCAGCTTTTTATCGTTTCTGTAAAGCAGTTCTATTTGTAGTTCAGGTTTTATCTCTGCCAGTTTTAAAAGATGGTCGAGGCTGCGGGTTTGGTTGTTGGTAAGGGTTGAATCGGAATAAATAAAAGTGATTTCTTCCAGTTCCTTTTCGTTAACACCCAACATATTTCCGAGCGCATTGAAAGGTGAAGCCACAATTTTATAGCTGAAACTTTTAAAAGTATCCCAAACAATCGGCCATATTTTTACTTTCGGGTCCGAAAGGTCGCCACGAACAGGAATATCGAGGTTGATATCTCCATTGATATCTTTCAGGATAAAAAGGGCAAGTTTGATGGGTACATCATAAATTCCGCCGGTTTTGCGCCCCATTTCCACATTTCTGATGATTAGCCGGTTGTCGCTTTCCAGCATTTTGTTTTCGATGCGGGTTTTGTTTTTATAATACATATCGCCAAACAAAATGGGCAAACCGGTGTAGTATTTCGAGTAAATGTTGATGTCGGGCAACTGAAAATCGGTAAGCTCGTAATCGAGAGCAATTTTATCGAGCGGACTGGCGGGATTCATCCCAAGTTTTGCAACCAGGGTTCCGCGTTTGTTGAGCTTCATCGAAGCCCTGATATTTACCCAGTTGTCCTGCAAAGCCAGCGTATCCATGTCGATTTCAATCTGCGAAAGCTCGTAATTAAACGGCTCACCCATGGTTTGGTCGCTGAAATTCATCAACCCGTTGTTTACAACAAAATGATTGACTGTAAATTCCATCGGGTACTCCTCAGTTTCAATGCTTTCAGGTGCTGCAACGGTATCTTCAATCATCATTTTCTCGAAGTTAAAGAGCGAATCCTCCAGCGCCAGCAGCAGGTAAGGATTTTGAAGATTCACCGAATCGACAATGTACCTGTACTTCAGTGGTTCTGATTCGAGCATCGAAATCCGCGAATGTTCGCCTGCCATAACTTTTGTATTTCGCTCATCAAACAGCGCAAACTGGTTCAGATCAAAATTTCCGCTCACTTTTAACTGGTTGTAATCATCAACCGGTCCGCTGAAATTGACAAGTCCCGATGCGCTGCCTTCAACTGCTGAGACTTTAAGAGACTGTTGTATGTAGGGTAAAAACGTAGAAACCTGCATCTCCTCAATTTTCACAAAGCCATCGTAAAAATCGGCTTCCATGTTATAATTCAGCGAGCCTTCAAAACTACCGCCGTTGGCCATTTCGAAAGCAATATCGGCTTTACTGCTGTCGAGACGGCTCCACAGAATTTGCGGAATCAGAAAACTTACCTCCGTCAGACTAAACGTGTGATTGATTTCGAGATCGGTATATTTACCAAGCCGTTTTTCATCTCCAGGTTGTTGAGGTTTAGTTTCAAAGGTTCGCTGGATTCGCCGGTGTCGGTTTTGGCTGAATCAGATTCCGAAAAAAAGGCAATCAAATCATCAAAATTAAAGATTGTGTCGTTCTGAATAAACTGTCCGTAAGGATTTACAACTCTCAGTTGCTGAATATGCAACTCATTCCCAAGTAAACGCAGGGGTTTCAGATTGACCATAAAAGTATCAGCCGAAACAAAAACATCCTTGTCGTTTTTTTCGAAATATTTCAACCCTGCAATGCGCAGGGTTGAAGTAAACCAGTTGTATTTCAGCTTCTCAATGTGAATGGTGCGCCCGGCAAGTTCTTTTCCATGATTATTGATGTAGTTTTTTGCTATCCCTGGCGCAAAAATCATGGCCGCTATCAGCAGAAAAATCAGAACAAAAATGAAAAGTAAGAGTATTCTGACTGACTTTGAAAACCTGCTGAACATGTTGTTAAATCCGGATTTCATGGCGCATTATTTCGAAATTTGAAATACAAAAATATTAATCTTTGGTGAGGATTACTAAACCTGTTTATTAAAACAGAACAAGTGTCAAACGGTTTTAAAATAAAAAGTAACTCAAATTTCTATTTGAAAAACTGAAGTCCCATCCGCTTTTACGTTATTGAAAAGCAAACAAAAGGAATCATAAGTATTTCATTTTAAACTGGAAAAGATTTTCTACTTTTATACAACTCAACAATAATACTTAATTGACTCATGAGCAGAAATCAAAGGCGTAAAATAATTTTAATGTTGACTTTTTTGATTTGGGCCGTTATTAATTATGCTCAAACCAGTTTAACAATTGCCGATTTGCAACCTGGAGAATTGAAAACTAAACTCTCAGCCGAAGAGATAAAAACGGTGACCGACATGAAACTTGAGGGCAACATGGATGCCCGGGATTTCAGATTTATCAAAGACAGCTTAAAAAACATTACAATTCTTAATCTGATTAAAATAACGATTGCTGATTATGCTGGCAATGATGGAACCGAAAACAATTGGTACAATTCTTATCCGCCAAATGAAATACCAAAAAGTGCATTTAAAAATTGCTCTTCACTTCAATCAATAATATTTCCGGATTCAGTTGTTTCCATTGGATTTGGAGCTTTTTCAAACTGTAATAACTTGACCTCAGTAACATTAAATTCTTATCTGAAGGTAATAGGCAACGGAGCTTTTGAGGGTTGTCGCTCATTATCATCAATCAAAATTCCTGAAAATGTAGTTTCGATTGGAGTCGGTGCTTTTTTTTATTGTACTGAATTAAAAGAAATCATTCTTCCTACTGCACTTGTTATCATTAATGATGGAGTGTTTGCAGGATGCGAAAAACTGGGTAAAATTTCAATTCCACCATCTGTTACTCATATTGGAATTAATTCCTTTTCGGGTTGCATTTCACTAAAACAGGTTTCAATCTCCGACTCTGTTAAATATATCGGCAATAATGCATTTGTGGGTTCCAGCGCCGTAATCACAGTGAATATGGGAAATCCTTTGTTTATGAGTAATGATGGCGTTTTATTCAACAAGAATCAAACAAATTTAATTTATTGTAATCCTCTGAAATCAGGGAATTACACAATTCCTTCAACCGTTAAAACAATAAAAGAAATGAATTAGGCATTTAAGCAATAAATTTTATAAGGTAACGGATCGGCCTTGACCATCCTGCGTAGAAGGTTGTCAAAGATGCCATCCTTCATATTGCTTCGGTTGAAACGGTAACAATATTCAT
>JBFXFM010000079.1:0-13893 GCA_050179035.1 Draconibacterium sp.
AAAATAGGAAAGATTTGCGTGAGGGCAAGGATTGGTTTGTGGTTTAACCGTTTTTTGGCGGAAAATTAATATCAGAAAGAATTGACAGAGATTGGATTTAATTTTAATGGCAAAAATCGAACCCGTACCGGGTTCTGTTTTTACGTTTGCGAATGTTATCTACTATAATCGAATCCGTACCGGATTCTATTTTGAAACACAATTACTGTTTTTTGTTTTACAACCCGGTACGGGTTGGTTTTTAGTAGCAACGAATTTCATCAATGGAATGACAACCCGGTACGGGTTAGACAACTGAAATAGAATATCTTGATAATCGAACCCGTACCGGGTTCCGTTTTTTACGTTTGCGAATGTTATCTACAATAATCGAATCCGTACCGGATTCTATTTCGAAACACAATTCCGGTTTTTGTTTCACAACCCGGTACGGGTTGGTTTTTAGTAGCAACGAATTTCATCAATGGAATGACAACCCGGTACGGGTTAGACAACTGAAATAGAATATCTTGATAATCGAACCCGTACCGGGTTCTGTTTTTTACGTTTGCGAATGTTATCTACTATAATCGAATCCGTACCGGATTCATTTTTGAAACACAATTCCGGTTTTTGGTTTCACAACCCGGTACGGGTTGGTTTTTAGTAGCAACGAATTTCATCAATGGAATGACAACCCGGTACGGGTTGGATTGTTAAATTATTGATTTTGAATATTTTTTGTTTGAATGCAGGTAGATTAAAACCGGAAATCTCAACCAATCAAAAGATTAAGTTCATCGCGACATTTGTTGCAAAAGTGGGGCTTTTTCTGGTCAATGTCTTCCACATAAGTTGAGGGGCGCATCACGCAATTGGGTACATGACAGTGAATTAACCCGAAGGCATGTCCAAGTTCATGAATAACCACCTTGCAAAACCGTTCGGCTAAAAGTTCGTTATCAGCTAAAAGCCCGTATTGTTCGTTGCGGAGCCTGTAAACCGAAACAACCCCGTTGCGACCTTTAAATTCGGCCTGACCAAAAATAAAGGTGAGGATGGGAATGAACAAATCGACCTGAAATAATCCGATTTTTTTTACCCGATCATCCACCGGAAAAGCATTTACAAGTTTCAGTAAGTCGTTGGCATTGTATTGTCTGCGGGCCGCATCAAAGCAGTTGCTCAGGTCGGTATAGTTTTCGTGAACTGTAACAGGCAAAGCAAATTCAATATGCACATCAGCAGCCAGTTTCGCGAGAAATTCATCGCCGAAACGTGCGTAATTAACCAACAATATTTCATGCTTTTCCAAAATAAAACGTGTTGAATTCTACAATCCGGATACAAAATCTGGTGTTTTCGCAAAAACAGCTATTTGCTTTTTGGCGATTTTAACTTGTATTTTCTGATTTTGTTGTACATGGTAACCCTGTCAACTTTCAGCGCTTTTGCCGACCGGCTGATGTTCCAGTCGTATTTGGCGAGCGTTTGCTGAATGTATTTTTTTTCGAGGTCCTGCAAACTGTCGTTCGAATCGCGGATGATGTCTTTTTCAAGCGGCAAATCCTTCAGCCTGATTTCCTTGCCGTTACCTACAACGATGGCGCGCTCAATCATGTTTTCGAGTTCGCGTACGTTGCCGGGGAAATCGTATTCTTCAATTCGTTTCAGCGCACTTTGGTCGATGGTTAATTTATCGCGGCTCATGCTTGTGCAATACTTTTTTATGAAATGCTCCACAAGCATCTGAATGTCTTCTTTTCTGTCGCGCAACGGCGGAATTGTAATATTCACCACATTGAGCCTGTAGTAAAGATCTTCGCGGAAAGTACCTTCCTCCATCATTTTTTTCAGGTTGCGGTTGGTGGCGCAAATCACCCTGAAATCGGATTTTATTTCCTTGTTTCCGCCAACCCTTACAAAGGTTTTTGATTCGAGAACACGTAACAGTTCAATCTGCATTTTGGGCGTGATTGTGGCAATTTCGTCGAGAAAAATGGTGCCGCCGTCGGCCATTTCGAAACGGCCTTTGCGATTAAACATCGCACCGGTAAAAGCGCCTTTTTCGTGACCGAAAAGTTCGCTTTCCAGCAGGTCTTCGGGAAGTGCGCCGCAATGCACAGTAACCAGCGGGAAAAATTTGCGGGGCGAATTGGAATGAATGGCCCGCGCAATCAGCTCTTTACCTGTGCCGCTTTCGCCGGTAATAATTACTGATGAATTGGTTTGTGCCACATTTTCAACCTCTTTCAGCACTTTTATCATTGCGCGGCTGTTGCCCACAATATCTTCAATGTTTTCGAGCGAAACCACTTTGTTTTTCAGCGTTTCATTTTCGTTTTTCAGCGAAATCTGGCGTGCAGCATTTCTTATCAGGTGCGACAAATCATCGGGGTCGAAAGGCTTGGTTACATAATCGAAAGCGCCATCTTTCAATGCCTGAACCGCTGTGTCAACCGAGGCAAAAGCCGTCATAATAATTACAATCGCATCGTTGTTCAGCGCCCTTATCCGGCGGTGCATTTCGAGTCCATCCATGCCGGGCATTTTTATGTCGGCCAGAATGATGTCGAAATTTCCCGATTCGACTTTGTTAAGCGCTTCTTTGGCATCGGCAGCACATTCAACCTGGTAACCGTCTTCGATAAACCAATTGTAAAGCGAATCGCGAACCGATTCCTCGTCGTCAACTATCAGCAGCGAAATGGTTGTTCTCATGGTAAATTATTTTTTACTGATGAAAGAATTACCGACAGCGTTGTGCCTTTGCCGGGAATAGAGTTTACCTCAATTTTTCCGTTGTGACTCTGCACAATGCCATGCACAATGGACAAGCCAAGTCCTATTCCGCTCGTTTTTTGCTTAGTGGAGAAAAAAGGCTGAAATATTCTGGAAATATCTTCGGCCTGAATTCCCACGCCATTGTCGGTTATTTCGAATTTGAATTGGTCGTTATCAGGGTTGCTTGTTTTAATGATAATTTCTCCATTCTGGGTGATAGCTTCCTGTGCATTTACAAGCAAAGCAACACAAACCTGTTTTATTTGGTTGCAGTTGCACCATACCAAATCGTTAGTGGCATTAAAATCGGTGTAAAAGTGGATATTTGCCATCTTCATCTGGTGAGATAACAGATTGTACACATCTTTTAAAATCAGATGAAAATGACAATTGGCAAAGTTTTCCTGGTCTTTTCGCGAAAAATCGAGCAATCCTTTTACAATTTCACCACAGCGTTTTGTTTCAGATTCAATTACACGCAGGTATTTTAACATCGCCTCTTTTGATTCGTTTACGGGCAATTCGAGTTTGGTGAGTTGTTTGGTTACCAGTTTTGTGTAGGTTAAAATTCCCGCAAGCGGATTGTTGATTTCGTGGGCAACGGATGAGGATAGTTTTCCGAGCGAAGTAATCCGTTCGATATGAATCAGTTCATTCTGAATTTCTGCCAGTTCTTCCGACTTTTTCTGTACTTTGTATTCGAGTTGGTGCGACCAGTTTTGCAATTCTTTATTGGCAGCATCAAGGTTATCGAGCATGTTGTTAAACGCCATTGCCACCATTTTCATATCGTCGAGCAGGTAAGGTTTTACCTCCAGCCTCCGGTTTTTGTCGCCCATGGCCACAGCTTCACTGGCAGTAATTATTTCGTTCAGCGGTTTTCTGATTTTGTTTCGGGTGAAAAAAATGAGCAGAACAAAAATGAAAAAAGTTGCGAGTGATGCGATAATAAAGAACTCTGTAGATGATTTTTTTACTGCTGTATCGAGTTCTTCGAGTGGAACTTTAATAATGAGTGAACCAAGTACTTCGTCGTCGGGGCTGTGTGCGTGGCACGAACTTGTGTAACACGACCTCTCGTTCAGAATTGGTTTTCTGACAAGTAATTGCCTGTGCCCCTTGTCGTTCTGATTCATAATACAGGCGCTTTTGTAGTCGATGATCCTGTACGATTTATCCTTCAATGGAAACATCTGGTTGAAATCGGCGTGGCAACTCACGCAGTCGGGATTGCTGTGGTCGGCTGAATCGGCGCCGTATGAAGAATAAACCACGCTGTCGCGGTGGTCGTACATGTTTACACCGTCGATTCCTGGCATGTTATTAATAATGTCGAGCGTACTCTGAAGCGAACTTTTATCGTTTTGCAGCATCGAATAATAGAGCGAACCTTCAACGATTGATCCAATATTATCGCCTCGCTGCCTGATTACTGTATTCAGATATTCGTCGTACACCGACCTGAAAATTATACCGTAGGAAACATATAGGAAAATGGCAAAAATAGCGATGATATAAACCACTCGCGCATACACCGACGATCTGAATCTCAGGTATTTGTAAAAAAACCTGACAGGCGATAATTTTTTTACATTATCTTTTAGCGAAGATTGTTTCGGTTCCCGCTTTTTCATTTAAATCAATTTTAAATCGTATTGCTACAATTTTCGTAATCAACGTGTTATTTCAATCTGTTTTTGCGACGAAATGGAATTCGTCCCGATAAATCGGGGCTCATTTCATATTACGAACGGTAAAAATAGCAGTTGGTTTTTGTAGTTCGCAAAATACAAAAAGATTCGGGGGTTAACACATTTTTACATTGATTCTTTGGCTTTAATTAACCCAAAAATTCCTTTTGAAAATCTTCCCAAACTTCGCGTTGCATACCGGTCAGCGGATTGATGCTGAGTTCGCCACCTTCCTGCAAAACCGCCGGTGATGGTTCGGTTGAATAGCGCGCCAACGAAACATTCAGAAAATCCTTTAATCGGTGGAGTTCGTTTTTAATCCATTCAGAGGCTTCCTCGGCCAGATAAAATCCTGAAGTTTCTTCTTTCCAGTTGGCAGGTCTTATGGAATAGAACCATGCATTTTCATACAAATCTTCATTTGTAATAATTTGACTGTCTGTTAATAAACGATTTGTTTTTGTGATTTCGCCACTCACCGGAGATAAAATATTCAGCCTTTTTTCGCCGGCAATCATTTCGGCCATCACTTCACCTTTTTTAATCGACTCGCCCGGAGTTTTAAATGTTTTGATTTTAACATCTCCTACAACCCGATAAAGAAAATCGTCGATTCCGGTTTTTGCTTCGCCGGTTTTTTCGAGATGAACCCAGGTATGGTTTTTACTGAAGAAAATTCCCTGCGGAATACGTAAAATCCCGGCAGTTAATGTCTGAACGGAGCTGATAAGCTGTTTTACAATTGGCTTCCGATTCACGATAAGCCAGAATGGAATGAGCATTAACAGGAAACATATGATGATAATGTATTCGATTCCCTTGGTTTCGAATATATTGGTGTAAGTAAATCCTTCCATTTTAATAAGTTTTAATGATTATATTATTTCGATTCGTTCACCCACGATGGTGATTCGCGTAACACCGGCAACCGGTTGATAACCCATCTGAAAATCCAGATTTCGGTAAAAATAACCGCCAGCGTAACCACAATCTCCATCCACGATGGATAATAATGTTCTGCAGCATCCCACCTGAACCCGATGACTGTAACATTTAACCGGTTGACGATGATTCCGAGCATGGTTATTATGGCTGCCACCCTGATGAGTGTAACGTTGTTCCGCCGGTAACTGTAATAAAACAGCAACATGGGTAACAGCACAAATCCTAACATTTCGGTGAGGTACCAGTAACCCATCGGGGTATTGAGGTACTCCCAGCGTTTGCCGTGTACAAATACAAGAATTTGCAAAAAGAAGTAAGCAAACATGGCTCCGGTGCATACTTTTGCCAAACCATGCAAAATGCTTTTGTGTCCGTGGTGATGCTTGTCGCTGATTTGGTCGCTGAAAACCTTGTGCGTGATTGAACCTTCGAAAATCACCATCGACAAACCGGCAAAAATGCTCGAAACAAAAAACATAATGGGGATAAATTCGGAATACCACAACGGGTGGATTTTATCTTTCGCCATCAGGTAAAGCGCTCCCAAACCCGACTGGTGAAGGGTTGAAAGTGTAATCCCGAAAATCACAGCAGCTAATGTCATCCCCGAAAGTATTTGTCGTGCCCGTTTGGCCCCGAGCCATTCGGCAATGGCCGGGGAGAATTCAATTAACTGGGCAATCATATACAATAAAAAATGCCAGGCAACCAGAAACAGCACCGAACTGGTTCCAAAACCATTCCCGATTATCGGGTTGATTACATTCCACGGGCGGCCCAAATCGAGCAACAAAGCGCCTGCGTAAAAAACATAGGCCAAAAATCCGTTTAATATTGTAACACGCACAATCGAATGGTATTTCTGCATGTTCAGAATATAGACCATGAAGGTAATTACATAAGCGCCACCGGCAAAGGCTACGCCGGTTACCACATCAAACCCAATCCACAATCCCCACGGAACTTCCTGCGTTAGGTTGGTAACCGAGCCGATTCCCTTCCAGAAACGGATGACAATCAGTACCAATCCGACTAAAATTACCGGAACCGAAATAATATTGAACCAGGTAAAAATTTCACCCTTTGGTTTTAACTCGCCAAGTAAAAACTTCCAACGGCTTTTACTCTCGTTTTCAATGTAATAGTTCGCTGTATTATTCATCGGTATTATTCTTTTGATTGTTGTTTTTTGTTGCATCCTGAATTCCTAATAAAACCATTGGCCAAAGCACAAAAACGGCAGGCACGCTGAAAAGAAATCCTTTTGAGAGTGCGGGGTATGAAGATTTTTGGATGCCTGTATTAAACCCGATTTCTTCGAACGGAACCGGCGACAGGTACAAAAATGCTGTGCCGCCTGCTTCGTGTTCACCATAAATGTGATCGACATACATTCCCGGGTTTTCAATAATTCGTTTCCGGGCTTCGGCAATCAGTTCCCGTCTTGTGCCAAATTTTAACGCTTCCGCCGGACAATTCTCCACACAGGCAGGTAGTTTACCTTCCTGCTGTCGTTCGAAACACATGGTACATTTGGTAATTTCAGGATTCGGGCTGTTGTACTCAAACTTTGGTGCGTCGAACGGGCACGATACCATGCAGTAGCGACAGCCCATACATTTATCACCATCCCACACCACTGGGCCTTCCTTGGTTTTGTGCATTGCCTGTGTTAAACAGGCGGCGGCACAAGCCGGCTCGTTGCAGTGCATACATTGCCGTTTTACATACACATCGCCTTTTGTAGTGCCGTAAACATTTACCACCGTGCGCCGGTTTTCATCAGTTTTACGAACCACACCCAGTTCAGGGTAATCGGTTGGCTCGGGCAGGTTGTTGGCCTGTGCACATGATATTTCGCAGGTTTGGCAGCCAACGCAACGGGTTGAATCGTACAAAATTCCGTAAAACTCAACCGGGTTTTCAGTGTTTTTTGCAGCACCGGCATCCCGCCCCAGAGTTAATGCCGCACCTGTAGCACCCAGCGCCTTAAAGAAGTTTCGTCGGTTAATGCTCATGATTTTTATTTTATTGGTTTATGATTTTAGTTTTAGTGCAAGTCGGCAGTGTCGATAAAGTAAGTTTGAAAGTCTTCCCAAAGTTCGGGCGACATCTCCTTCAGTGGTTGGGCACTAATCTCGCCACCTTCCTGATATGCCACAGTTGCATTAGGTACCAGTTGTAAATTGTGCGAGCAGGCCACAAAGTCTTTTAAACGTGTCAGTTCGCTTTTTATCCAGTCGCGGTATTGCAAACCAAGTTTGAAAAATTCGGTTTCGCGAAGCCAGTTGGATGGTTCAACCTGGTAAATCCAGCCATTTTCGTAAGGTGACTCGTTTATGGTTTCAGGACTTGTAACCAAATCCTCGTTAATATCGGTTATAACTCCTGACACAGGCGAATAAATGCTGATTTGTTTCCCGTGCTGAATGAGTTGAACAACAGGCTCTTTTCTTTTTACTGTATCACCCGGATTTTTCATGATTACTCTTGTAAACCTGCCTGTGACTTTAGGGATAAAATCATCGATTCCGATTTTAACCTGGCCATCTTTTTCCATAAAAATCCACGTGTGCGATTTGTCGAAATACAAGCCGTTTGGGATTTCGAAAGTTTGTTCGTTCAGCGTTTTAATCAATTGAGGAACGGCTTTCAAAACTGCTTTCTTTACCTTTCCAGTGCGGAAGTAATAAAGAAAAGCCACAAAACCGGCAATTACTGCAGTCAATGAAATGATAACCACCAAAAACGAATTTCCGGCCTCAGTTTCTCTGGCGTTGGTTGAAATAACAGCCGGATTTATTTTTTCGAGTTTCATTTGTCGCTCGTTATAAACAAGTTCGGTGTAGCCTGCCGGTTCCATCCATTTTTGTCCGTCGGTTACAACCCAATTCATAAAACTGGTAACAGCCTCATTGTTTGTGTTTGCTGTAGTGACTGCATAAATATTTGTAATTAACGATTGAGGGTATTTTCCGATCCACACACCGCGTTTAAACTCATTTACATTGACGTAAATTTTTTCGTTGTAATCCAAAACTCCGTTTTCGTTTCTGTCGATAGGCAAAAACTGAAGGTTGCCGGTAAGATTATTGTCGGTACCCAAAACATCGGCAAGGCGAACAAAACCAATTGCATTCGGGTCAGTCTGAATTTTTTCGATCAATGCTTCCTTTTCAAGCTTAATTTCTGAAAGCAGGGCCGGGGAGACATTCAGAAATCCGGCCACTGAAGAAGTCAGATTTTTATCGTTCAGTACAGCAATGTGAAGCGGAGAATTTTCACCGGACTGCGATCCGAGAAGAGTTTCCCAGCTTCCTGAATTTTCGCCGGCAATTGCATTAGCTATTTTTCGGGGTTGAACACCATTTTTTATCAATTGGCTGAAAAACGGATTTGATGAATTGATTACAGGAACAACAACATCGCGCCCGATTACAATATTGGTTTGCCCATCGCTTTCCGCAACAACCATATCCGTTTCAGCAAATATTGTCACTGTTTCAGGTTGCAACTCTCCAGCTGGATTATTTCCTGAAAGTTCGTTCAGTTCGAATTTTACTCCCGGATTTTCTTTTTCGTATTGCAGAATAAAACTTTCTGCCAGGTTTTTTACGCCGGTGGTTGTGCTTACCCTGATTTTGTTTTTTTCTGGTGCATTTCGAATGGCATCGCTGCCTGTTGCCTGAATAATCATCGAAAGCAGCAAGCCAGCTGTAAATAGAATTTTAGTTTTCATTTTGGTTACTATTTATTGTTTGCATTTCTATAATTCAATAACAGTACCAAAGCAATTTTTGAATGTCAATTGACAGTAAATCAATTGATTAAAAAATAAGTGAACATGAAATCAACAACGCTTATTGTTGAATATATTTACATGTATTTTGGGAAATTGGTTTAAACGGCACATTTACAATTAAATAGACTGCGTGTAAAGTTATTCAACACGTGCAAATGATGCTTACAGCTAAGGGTTGTAATTCGCTCAACTCCAGAATTTTGATAAAGGTTATAAATTTTCAGGGTTGAGCAGTTTTTTGCTGCTAAGAGACATAACAAAAGCAAAAATAATAGCAGTGAAAACTACCTTTCAATATAAATGGGGATAAATATTTTGCTGATTTATCGGATCATATATAAATTTTTATCAGTCCTGAGTACCACTCCTTTATCCACAAAAACTGGCACAGCTTTTACCGTTTCGCCGATAAAGTTTTGTGCAACCATTTCGAAGGAATTGCCGGGTTTTACGATGGTACATTCGCCTTTTACATTGAAGAAATAAATATTTCCAGCTGCATAAACAGGAGATGAGTTAAAATTTCCTTTCAATTCCTGTTTCCAGATAACCTTTGCAGTTTCCGCGTCAATACAAGAAGCCATTCCACGATCGTGTACAAAATACATCTTGCCGTCAACGATAACCGGCGTTGGAATTTGCGGAACTTCATCCTCGTACATCCATTTCACATGGGTTTTGGTTACATCGCCTTTTCCGGTGGGGTCAATGGCGTATTGACGGGTAAAGTAAGGATTGTTGTCGATAAAAATCCAACCCGAATTCACAAAAACAAGTCCGTTCCAATACAGCGGCTGACTAACCGTTGAATCGTATCCATATTCAATTGTCCATATTACTTCGCCTGTATTCACATCGTGCGCAAAACACATAAACGACGAATTGCTGATAAGCAGTTCTCTGCCACCGGCTTCAATCACAATCGGGGTTTGGTACGATTTACGGTAAACGGGTTCAAGTTTATCATAAATCTCTTTTGGCCTGATGCTTTTCCAAATAGTAGCGCCGGTCTTTTTGTCGAGCGCAATTACATACGGGTCTTCTGTTCCTTCCAAATGCACAATCAGTTTGTCGTTATAAAGAATTGGTGATGATGCGGGACCCTGCATGTGCGCACATTTCAGGTCTTCGCGTTTCCAGACAATTTCAAAATTCTGCGTATTGATGCAGGCAGTTCCGAAAGTTCCGTAATTAACATACACAAAACCCTCTTCGATACACGGAGTAGGCGTTGCATACGAGTTGGTTCCATGAATTCCCTGCGGTTCGGCACAGGTAAAAATGGTTTTTTCGTCAAGCAATTTTCCGGTTTCTATGTCGTAACAAAGCGTGTAAAATTCGGTGCCATCTTCTTTGGCTGAAGTCATCCAGACTTGATTGCCAAAAACCACCGGTGACGACCAGCCCAGTCCTTTTACCGGCGCTTTCCATACAATATTTTCGGTGGCGCTCCAGTGTAGCGGTGCAGTTTTTACTTCGGCGTGGCCATCCATTTTGTTTCCACGGAAATGCGTCCAGTTGTCAGCATTCTGCCCAAAAGCACAGGAAAAAAGTAAAAGAGTTAAAACGGAGAGGAACAGGCTTTTTTTCATCGTTGGTTTAGTTTTTATTTTCAAAAATAGTAAAGACATTTACAATCTGTCCATTTACTATTTCTAATTCACTCAATTATCCAATCACTCAATTACCCAATCACCCAATTACTCACTCACTCAATTACAGTACCTTTTAATCACATTATACGCACCGTAAATACCAAGTTCGCCGGCACGACTGAGGTCCAATGCACCGCCTTCAAGGTCGTTCATGTAAATTTTTGTGAGGCCACGGTTAAAATACGCTTCAGCAAATTCGGGTTCCATTTCAATGGCACGATTTAAATCTTCGATGGCGCTTTTATATTCGCCTAATCGCAGTTTAATAAACGCCCGGTTAAAATAGCCTATGTAAAAATCACGGTTTAAAAACAAAACCACTTCGTAATCTTCAAGAATCTGTTTGTAATCGAGTGCAGCAGGCTGACCAAAATGAGCAGGGGTATCCACCTTCTTTTCTCCGATTTTCACCGTCAGGTTATTGTTGGTTCCAGCCAGCAGTTCAATTTGTTCCAGCATTTTGTAACGGGTATTTGCACGTTCAAGCCAGGCGATTCCTTGTTTATCGTCGAGTTGAATGGTTTTATCCAAATCGGCAATTGCCTCGTTGTATTTACCGGTTAAACTGTAAAAAACGCCGCGGTTCAGCAGGTTGTGCGCATTCTCCTGAATTTTTATTTTATCGTTAAAATACAATATGAAATTTTCGAAAACAGTTTTGTATGAATCCACAGGCTTGTTGGTAAGTGTCAGCAAAGGGTTATAATTGTTTGCCTCGTTTATCCTGTCGAGTGAGGCATTGTAGTACTGAAACCTGTCGTAATCGACTGCATTTTTTTCGAAAGCCGAAACAATAAAAATGGGTTGCAAATCGATGGCAATATTGCGGTTCTGTATGCGTCCGTCGTCGGGATCTTCCTCTTCTTCGCCCGGCAAATTGCGCGAGTCTTCAATCATCAGGCTTAACTGGCGGTTGTTACGATTGTTTTTAGGCTCATCATCTTCCAGCGCCTGGTCGATGGCTTTTTCCTGGTCTTCCTTTTCTTCGTCATTGTTTTGGACGTTAGGAATATTTGCTGCCAATGGCTGATTTGTAAGGCTGTCGATTTTGGCCTGCTGCTGTTGTTGCCTTTGCTGAGCCTGATTTTTTTGCTGGTTCTGCGCCATTTTTTCGGCATTTAAACGGCGCGCTTCCATATCGAATTTCGGGTTGAGTTGCGCAGCAATGGCGTAATCGGTTTGGTAACCGGGCATTTTCAGCGCTTCTTTCGACATGGCGCGGTTAAAATACGCATTGGCCATTTCGGGGTCAAGCTGAATTGCGAGGTTGTAATCCATAATTGCCCCGGCATAATCTTCGAGTTTCTGTTTTACAGTTCCACGGTTGTTAAAGGCCAGTGCGTTTTGCGGGTCGAGTTTTATGCTTTGGTCGTAATCGCGCAGGGCCGATGCAAAATCTTCGAGTTCCATTCGCGCCAGACCGCGGTTGAGGTAAGCTCCGGCAAAATGCGGACGAATCACAATCACCTCATTTAAATCCTTAATTGCCCCACGAACATCGCCGCTGATAAATTTTGCATTACTGCGGTTCATCAGTGCGTTTGTCGATTTCGGGTTGATTTTCAGTGCCTGGTTGTAATCGTCAATAGCCCCCTGCAGATTTTTTTGCGACAGTTTGGCCATCCCGCGGTTGTTGTAAATACTTTCGTCGTCGGGGGCAAATTCAAGTGCTTTGTTGTAATCTTCAATCGCTTTTTTGTAGTTTTTCAGGTTGTGGTATGCCATGCCGCGATTGGTGTAAGCTTGTGGATAGAAGGGTTTTATATCGATTGCTGTGTTGTAGTCGTTAATGGCGCCGCGGTAATCTTCGAGCTGGTGTTTGGCCATTCCGCGGTAAAAATAACCTTCGGCCAGATGGGGTTTAAATTTCAATACAATATTGAAATATTCGATTGCCCCGGTGTAATTGCCAATCTGGGTGCGCGTTTGGCCCACCCTGATGTAATGATTGATGTTCACCTGTGCTCCGGCAGTAAAATTCAGCACCACGAAAAGCAGGAAAATGATTCGTTTCATGCATTTTTTTTATGAGTGGTCAAAAATAGCAAAATACAGGTATTACAGTACTGGTTAATTTTATTTAACGAATGAATAGAAAGGGGTTGCAACGTAGGAAAATGCTAAGGGTTTCTGTCGGTTTTTTGCGCCTGCTTTTCAAACGGCGGGCCATTTCTGTGGGATTGCGGGTTCTACTAAAATCAAACCCGTACCGGGTTCTCCCCACGTAAATTGAAGGTTTTTTCAATTGTTTTTATCCCCGTTGGGGATAGATTTTAGTAGCAAATTGACCCCCTAAAAATCCTGTCGGTTGTTCAGGGTGCGGATGAGGTGCGAAGTCAGAAAGCGAGATAAATCCGAGTTGTTTTACAGCGCCTGCTTTTCAAAATACCGACATTGTTGGGTGAGAGAATTGTTGTTTCTATAATCGAACCCGTACCGGGTTGTTTCACTTTGAATTGAACATTTTTTACTCCAATTTTTAATTCCTGTTGACAATAGCGTTTTTGTCATTTGAAGCGGAGTACGACAAGAATCTGAATTGTTTTTATCCCCGTTGGGGATAGATTTTAGTAGCAAATTGACCCCCTGAAAATCCGGTCAGTGGTTCAGGGCGCGGACGAAGTTTGAAGAGAGAAAGCGAGATAAATCCGAGTTGTTTTACAGCGCCTGCTTTTCAAAATACCGACATTGTTGGTTGGGGCGGTTGTTGTTACTAAAATCGAACCCGTACCGGGTTCTTTCACTTTGAATTGAACATTTTTTACTCCAATTTTTAATTCCTGTTGACAATAGCGTTTTTGTCATTTGAAGCGGAGTACGACAAGAATCTGAATTGTTTTTTATCCCCGTTGGGGATAGATTTTAGTAGCAAATTGACCCCCTGAAAATCCGGTCAGTGGTTCAGGGCGCGGACGAAGTTTGAAGAGAGAAAGCGAGATAAATCCGAATTGTTTTACAGCGCCTGATTTTCAAAATACAGATCGGAAGAGAGTCGTGTAGTGAAAGAGTTTCTTAGCATGAGTATAAGTCGGTGGTC
>JBFXFM010000080.1:0-13670 GCA_050179035.1 Draconibacterium sp.
ATGAAACCGAATCTTGCCTCGTCACGCTTGTCTTGCAGTTTAGTAAAAGTGTCTAATGATGAATTTAAACTCATAAAATTCGTTTTTTGTGTCAAAATGCACGGACGCCATAAACTGACTGCTAACGTAGGAAGCTACACGCAGGGGCGGATTGCGGGCGATTTCCTGTCAAACCGAAAAGCAGCTTGAGCGGAAAGATACACACCGAAAACCACTGCTGCCGCACTTGACGGGTAGCTGAAGTTAGTGGCTGCCCTTCGTCTCTCCAAGTTAAAATTTGTCCTTGTTTTGTCTAACATACTCAATATTTAAAGAATTCAGGTCGTCCTCGTAAGCAAAAAACGTTTGTTCAAGTTTGTCCCAAATCTCATTTGCATTTTCTTGTATTTTCTCCAAAATTTCTTGTCGTTCGTCTCTGTCTTTTGGTACAGATTTGTCTGGAAATTGGTCAATTGCGTTTTGCAAAATGTCGGCAGTCTTGTCTGCTCCAATTAATTTTAGCGATAAAATTGTCTCATGAGCAAATTCTCCAGACGAATTGCTAAAATATTGATTAAAACCACCATTATTAACTTCTCTCTCCAATTCTTGGTTATAATAGAAATTCTTTTGTGGCTCAGTCAACTTGTCAAGTTCGTTACCCCAAACGCATAGTTTACAAATGAAATTGTCAATTTCTATAATACTTTTATTCTTGTCTGTGGCCGAAAGAAGTCTCTCGATGTCAAGATTCTGGTCACTCGATTTTTTGTCTGAATTGTCAGAACCACCAAATATTTTTTTGAATATACTCATATTCTGTGTCGCTTTTTGGGTTGCCACTAACTAGTTAATAGCACGAAGTTATTATACTTTTTTGTTCATTTTTACCTGTCATACAGCGGCAATTTACAACCCAAAGCAGCATTGCTGAATTTCGGGGTGAAATTTTTAAATGCTAAGATTATTTCCGGTCGCTTGCGGTTCATGCCAGGTTATTTTCCCCAAAGCTAATAAATATCCGGTTTCCTGCAGTTTGTGGCTGCACGGTTTTTTTATGATAACACGCGGTTTTTATGCTTTCAGGGGTTGTGTACTTTAGTTTTGCTTTGCCGGCCATAATTTTAGCAGCAAAAATAGATGTGCAAATATCTGTTTATAATAAAATATAAATTGCATTTATATGTATAATCTGAATTTCAAAAAATCATTTCTTACTTACATATGCCTTTATTAAATTACAATGATTTATATTTTACTCATTAAAGTAATTATGGTATTAACCGGATAGATATTACACATTTTCATGTAATTATTAAAATATATTAATCCAGTTTGCACACAACCTGAATTTGTTGTAATTTTCGGTTGTTGAAACTGTAATCACAATTGACTGGCCGGAAAAACTTGTTCCGGCATTCAAGGAGATACCTTCTGTCACCGCAAAACTTTATACCATGATTCAAAAACTGATTATATGGAGCCGGAAAACTGAAATCGACGATGTGGCAGCGCGTCTGTCTGCGGCGTTTAGCGTGTCGGGAATAACCGACCCCTATCTTACCTCGTGTTTTGCGGCTTTGGATGACAAACACCTGGCACTTTCGCTGGCCATCAACCGGCCAAGGGCGGCCAGCAGGCTAAAGGAAAAAGATGCCGTGCGCGACCAGAAAACACATGCACTGCACCAGTTGCTGAGTGGTTATGCCTGTCACCCCGACGAAACAATCTATACGGCGGCGCAAATGCTGTTAATCGTGTTCGACAATTTCGGGACAGCGGTCACGCGTGAAAGCTACGCTGTTGAGTCGTCGCTGATTGGCTCGCTGCTGCTCAGTTTTGCCAAACCCGAATACCAAAATGCCATTGCCGCGCTCTCGGGGTGCGCCGAACTGATAGCCCGGCTGCAGGTGGCACAGGACGATTTTGAACAAACCCGTATTGCTTACGAAACCGAAAAGGCCAAAGAGGGGATGCTCGAAACCGCCTCGGAAATAAAAAAAGCCGTAGCCAAAATCATTAACGATAAAATTGTGACCTATCTGATCGCCATGGAACAGGCAAACCCGGCAATTTACAGCGGGTTGGCGGGCACAGTTGCCGTAATAATTGCCGAAAACAACGGGGCGGTGAAAAAAAGGAAAAAGCAACAACCGATTGATGTTACAGAGTAAAGAACCGGTGGAAAATTAACAAGGCCTGTGTTTCAAACTACTGACAGGGGGTGTTTGGATGGCGCATACCCTGGGTTGAAACCCAGGGTTATTGAAATTATGCCCTTTCAGGGCATTTATCGCATGCTTCGGGTTTCCGGATTTTTTCTCATTAACTCATTAACCCATTCACCCAATCACCCAATTACTCACTCACACAATTACCCATTCACGCATTCTGGCATTCATGCATTCATGCATTACAACATTTTCTGCAATAATAGCTCATCCTCCCAGCCTTTGGCGGTTTTCAGCCAGTTGAGTTTTGTTCCGGTAACCACAAAACCGGCTTTTTGAAACAGATGAATACTGACCTCGTTACTTGCCGCAATGTTGGCGTACAACTGTTTTAATCCCAACACATTTAAAGCGTAATCGAACATCACCTGCAAAGCATCGCTGGCATAACCATGATCACGATTTTCGGGATTGTGGATTAGAATTCCAATTCCGGCGCGCATGTGATAGGGGTCGAAATCGAACAAATCGACAGCGCCAACCGGCGTGCCATCCAGGGTTTCAATAATCAGCCGCAGTTGTTTGGTTTCGTAAATATCTTTTGCCGACTCTTTCAGGTATTCGGCCAGGATGAAACGGGAAAAAGGTGTCCGCGTGTTGCTTACATTCCATATTTCCATGTTGTTTTCCCACTGGTAAATCAGGTCGATGTCATTGGGTTCAATTGCACGAAGTGTGATTTTTCCGCAAGTAAGGTGGTTTTTCATTTGTAGTGTCCTTTACAGGATATAATTTCAATATTTTCTTCTCTGACCTTGTAAATAAGCCTGTTTTCATGATCAATTCTTCGCGACCAGAAACCAGATAAATGATGTTTCAATTGTTCCGGCTGCCCTGAGCCTTCAAATGGGGTTCTGGTAATTTCTTCGATAAGTGAATTTAACTTTTTTATTTTTTTCTTATCTGCATTTGTCCAAAACACATAATCTTCCCAGGCGGCTTTGGTAAATGAAATGGTTTTCATCTTTCGAAGCTTCTGAGCTCTTCTAATGTAACCTGAATGGTTTCCCCATTTTCAAGTTGTTTCAAACTTTTAGCAAGATGTTCTGCATTTTTGGGAGAACTGAGCAAATACTCGGTTTCCTTTTGCGAATTGTATTCATCAAGCGACATCATTACCACGCTTTTTCCATTGGGCCTGTGAACAATCAGTGTTTCATGGTCTTCGCAAACCATGTCGAGGTTGGCTTTCAGCTTATCCCTTAATTCTGTATAATTAACCGTTTTCATCGATTTTAATTTTAAACGACGTACAAATATACGTACTTGTCCGCAAAAACAAGAGGCTACTTCCGGTCTAAGTTTTTCCAGCTTTTCAGCAAAATTTCGGCATCGGTTACAAGGCTGTAATCTTTGGCGTACAACATGTTCAGGCGTTCCGATTTTTCAGAATCGTGATGTAAATCGGGGAACAGGTCGGCAGGATTCAGAACTCCCGGTTTCAGGTGCGGCAACTTGCTGTAATCGGGCAATTGGGGGCAATACCCTATCCACGATTTTTTACCGGTTAACACATGAAATACAGACCGGAATAACTGCTTTTTGTTTTTGTAAAACCAAACAATAAACGGACTGAAAACAAGCAGCAACATTGCAAAAGCAACATCAAAAGTCCGTTTTTTGCGTTTGTTGGCAGGTTTGGCAATTGAATTCAGGTTTACCACATACAAATCGCCGGCTGTATGTATCGAATTGCTTCCGATGATGCTGATGCTTTCGGGTGGTGCAATTTTATAGTCGATGTCGAGATGTGTAAGTTCGAGCATGGTACGTATAATCTGTGCCGAAGGAATGTTATCGGCACAAAAAATTACCTCATCGATGCGGTTGATGCGGATGATTTCGGGCAGTTGCTGAATTTCGCCAAGATAAAATTCACCACGGTCGGTAGCATCGAGTGCAATAAAACCGGCCAGTTCCGACATGATTTGTGAATCTTCAACCAGCTTTTTCACGCGTTGTGCTTCGGTTGAGTGGCCTGCGATGGCAATGCGTTTTGTCTTTTTCAAATCGAGCCTGAATCCTTTAATTTTCAGCACATGTAAAACCAATCGTAAAACAACCAGCGAGACCACCGACCAGGCAAAACCCATAAAAATCATCACCCGCGAAAACCTATATTCCTCGCTTACCAGCGAATAAACCAGCAAGATGGCAATGGTTCCCCAAAACAGACCACGAACCAATTTATAAATGCTCACAGGTTTTTTATAACCACCTGAACCCAGTATTCCGGTGAGCCAGAAAACAATATAAACCGGCACGGCAATCGTCAGAAAATGTGAAGGGAAATGGCCTGGTTCAAAGCGCAGATTTTCCCACACCGGTGTAAAAAATAAGTAGCCAAGATAAATCACCACCGCATCGAAAACCGGAAGAAAAACTTTCCCGGCAACACGGTTCAGAATACTTAAAAATGCTCTTAACCAAATGGCAAGCTGTAGAATGAAGGTAAAAAACCCGGCTTTTCCGCCCGAAAAATGTTTGCGGGCAAAAATAATCATGGCGTTGTAAAACACCTTCACATAGTTGAGCGACCCTTTTTTTGTGCTTTCGCCTTTGTAATGAATGATTGTGGTTCCGGGGAAATAGTAATTCCTGTAACCTGACTGTGTGATGCGGTACGACAAGTCAATGTCTTCGCCGTACATAAAAAATGTTTCATCTAACAAACCGGTTTTATCGAGCGTTTCTTTTCTGAGCAACATAAATGCGCCGGCTAAAACATCCACACTGTGTATTTCATTTTCGTTTAAATACGAAAGATGGTAGCGGCCAAATCGTTTTGAGTGCGGGAAAAGCTTCGAAATACCAAACATTTTATAGAATGCCACTTCGGGCGTGGGCAACCCGCGTTTCGATTCGGGCAGGAAATTCCCTTTGCCGTCAATCATTTTCACACCCAGTCCGCCAGCATCGGGGTGGGTTTCCATAAAGTCAATCACTTTGCTGAAAGTGTCTTCTTCAACCACTGTGTCGGGGTTCAGCAACAAAATATACTCGCCTTTTGCCAACCTGATTGCCTGATTGTTTGCCTTCGAAAAACCAACATTTTCGGTGTTTTCGATAAAAGTAAGATGCGGAAATTTTTCGCGGATGAATCTGGCAGAACCATCCACCGAGTTATTGTCAACCACAAATATTTCGGTGGCGGTGCCTTCGGCTGCCTTATAAACCGAATGCAGACACTGCTCAAGGAAGTGTTTTACGTTGTAATTGACAATAACGACTGAAAGTTTCATAGTTTAAAAAGTCGGAAGACCGGAGACCGGAGTCTGAAGTCAGGAAACTGTAAAAATTTATTATTCAAGCCAAATGTAATTATTCCTTTTGTTAAACGAAATAACCGGTGGTTTCTGATTTGTCAGTGAAATTTATTTCCCAATTGAACCTTCGTACGGAACACGGTTGGTAAGCGAGCGGCCAAGGGTTACCTCGTCGGTGTATTCCAGTTCATCACCCACCGAAACGCCGCGCGCCAGTGTGGTAATTCGCACAGGTTTGTCTTTCAGTTTACGGAAAATATAAAAGTTGGTAGTGTCTCCTTCCATGGTGGTGGAAAGCGCAAGAATGATCTCTGCAACTTCTCCCTGATCAACCCTTTTCACCAGCGAATCGATTTCGAGTTCAGCCGGCCCGATGCCATCCATGGGCGAAATAATCCCGCCCAAAACGTGGTACAAACCATTAAACTGGTGTGTATTTTCAACCGACATTACATCGCGGATGTTTTCAACCACACAAATCACACTGTTGTTGCGGGCCTGATTGCCGCAAATGTAACAGGTGTCGGTATCCGAAATGTTGTGGCAAACGCGGCAGTGTTTTATTTCGTTGCGCAACTGAATGATGCTGTTACCAAAATAATTCACAGCTTCGGCATCTTGTCGCAAAAGATGTAACACGAGCCGAAGTGCGCTTTTGCGACCAATTCCTGGCAGTTTCGAAAATTCGTTTACCGCATTTTCAAGCAGTTTCGACGGGTATTTATCGATATTCATTTTTTGTAAAATTCAGGCTAAAAATAGACTAAAAATTTATCAACCAAAACTGACTTCAATAAATCCTATTTCCTGTCCAAAGGCGAAATCACTTTGTTGGGGTCTTTTTTTGCTGCCCATAAAATCAGTCGCAGACTTTGGTCGTACGTAAGGTAATTCCACATCCAGTTAATAAAAATCAAGAGCCTGTTTTTTACGCCGACAATCGCCATCAGGTGAACAAACATCCAGGTAAGCCAGGCCATAAACCCGCTGAATTTGATAAACGAAAGGTCGGCCACAGCATGGTTGCGGCCAATGGTCGCCATCGAACCCCGATCGACATATTTAAATGGGTTTATTGTTGACTTTCTTTTCAGCAAAATAAAATTGTTTGCCAGGTTCCGGCCCTGCTGAATAGCGACCTGAGCCACCTGCGGGTGACCGTTCTGATAATCGCCGGTTGGCATACATGCTACATCGCCAATGGCAAAAACATCATCATATCCTTTTATACGATTGTATTCATCAACCAAAATCCTGTTCCCGCGGCTGATAAGTTCAGCAGGCAAACCGTCGGGTACAATCGCGCTGATTCCGGCAGCCCATACCACTGTTTTTGTTTCTATTTTTTTGTTATCGTCGTAGGTTAGTGTGTCTCCGTCGTAATCCTTAACCCGTGTATTCAGCATAACTTTTATACCAATTTCGCCTAAATAATAAAACGCTTTTTCTGATGCATGTGCCGACATTCCGTTTAAAAGCGATGGAGAACCTTCAATGAGCGTAATTTGCATCAAATCGAAATTGAGGTCGGGGTAATCTTTTGGCAGTACAAATTTTTTCATTTCGGCAATGGCACCGGCCACTTCAACACCTGTCGGGCCACCGCCCACCACAATAATATTCATCAGCGCTTTCCGCACATTCTGGTCGCGCAGGGTCACTGCTTTTTCAAAAGTCTGCAGCAAACGGTTTCGCATGGCCATTGCTTCTGAAGCCGATTTCATAGGAATGGCAAACTCTTCCATATTTTTCATCCCGAAAAAATTGGAACTCGCTCCCGTGGCGATTACCAGATAATCGTACCAGACTGTATCAAGACTGGTCAGCAGTTCTTTCTTTTCGGTATCGATGGAATAAACCTCGGCCACGCGGATGTACACGTCTTTTTGTTTCTGAAATATTTTCCGTAGTGGAAAAAGAATAGAACTGGGTTCAATACCGGCAGTGGCCACCTGGTAAAACAAAGGCTGAAACTGGTGGTAATTATTTTTATCGATAATTACAATCTGGTAACCAGAGCCAATCAGCTTTTGAGCCAATTTAAGGCCTGCAAACCCGGCCCCTATTATTACGATTCGTTTTTGCGCCGTTTCCGGAATATTAACTGGCATACACTTTTTCTTTACAGATTTAAAATATCAGACTGATTGCCTTATTTGGTTTTTATGACGGCTAAACGTTTACAATGGTCATAAAGTTTTTCAAAACCCCGGATAGTTATCGTATTTAACTGTTTGTTAAAATTGACCGAAAACTGAAGTTTTATTTGATTTCCTCAAAGCAAAAGTTCGCCTGCAAAAGCAGAGAACCACTTCTCTGTGTTTGGGATTATGGCAGACCTTCAAACTGAACTCACCCTGCTTCGCCCGATTGCGCATCAATTACCGCAATTGCAACCATGTTGATGATTTCGCGCACTGAGCTGTCACGTTGCAGAATATGAACCGGTCTTTTCATCCCCATCAGAATCGGCCCAATGGATTCGGCCACACCCACCGACTGTAAAACCTTGTAAGTAATATTGCCGGAACTCAGGTTTGGGAAAATCAGTGTGTTGGCATCGGCGTCACCCAATTTGTTAAACGGGAACCGTTTGGCACGCAGTTTTCCGTTTAGTGCATAATTGGCCTGCATCTCACCGTCAACCAGCAAATCGGGGTATTTTTCCTGGAGCAAACGAACCGCTTCTTTTACAGTGCCGGGACTCCCCTGCCCTTTGTGCGCTCCAAAATTGGAGTACGAAAGCAAGGCAATTTTTGGTTCGATATTAAAACGCCTCACCTCGGCTGCGGTCAGTAATGTAGTATCAACTAACACCTGCGCCGATGGGTTCATATTTACTGTTGTATCAGCTAAAAAGAGCGGCCCTTTTTTGGTGAGCATTACATACATACCGGCAATGTGATTGAATTCTTCCCGCACACCAATCACCTGCAAAGCCGGCCTGATGGTGTCGGCATACCGGCGGGTAAAACCAGAGATAAAAGCATCTGCTTCGCCTGTTTCAACCATCATTGCTCCAAAATAATCGCGGGTAAACATTTTTTCAAGCGCCTCATCGCTTGTCATCCCTTTCCGTTTCCGTTTCTCATACAAAAGCTTTGCAAACTGTTCGCGTTTTTCATTCGATACATCTTTATAAACATCAATCACCGGCACATCGTCAAGCTCCATTTTGTTTTCTTTAATGATAGCCCTGATTTTCGCGGCATCGCCGAGCAGAATCGGGTTGGCAATTTTTTCGCGGTAAACAAACTGCGCGGCTTTTAAAATTCTGAAATTATCGCCTTCGGCAAAAACGATGCGTTTTGGTTCCTGCCGCGCTTTCTGCCTGATATTCATCACCAGTTTGTTATCGAAACCCATTCGTTCGGTAAGCTCCTGTTTGTAGGCCGACCAGTTTTTAATGGGTTTCCGGGCCACACCGGAGTTAACAGCCGCTTTTGCCACTGCCACCGAAACCGTGGTTATCAGCCGTGGGTCAAGCGGTTTTGGGATGATATAATTTCGCCCGAAAACGATATTCTGTAAATTGTATGCTTTGGCAACCATTTCCGGGACATACTCTTTGGCAAGTTTTGCCAATGCGTTGGCAGCGGCAATTTTCATTTCCTCGTTAATGGTTGTTGCACGAACATCAAGCGCTCCACGGAAAATAAACGGGAATCCCAGCACATTGTTAATCTGGTTGGGATAATCGCTGCGGCCAGTCGCCATAATTATATCTTCCCTTGCTGAGGTGGCATCTTCGTAACTGATTTCGGGCGTTGGGTTGGCCATGGCAAAAACAATTGGGTCATTTGCCATCGAGCGAATCATTTTTTTCGAAACCACATTACCCACCGAAAGTCCCAGAAAAACATCGGCATCGACAAAAGCTTCATCCAAAGTTGAAATATTGCGGGAGGTTACAAATTGTTTTTTGGCGCTGTTCAAGTCAGTGCGACTGCTGTTCAACACGCCTTTGCTGTCGAGCATCACCACATTTCCGGGGGTTACACCCAAACTGATGTACAATTTGATACACGAAATGGCGGCGGCCCCGGCACCATTTACAACCACTTTTATTTCGTCGATTTTCTTCCCGTTCAGTTCAAGCGCATTCAGTAATCCAGCTGCCGAAATAATGGCCGTACCATGCTGGTCGTCATGAAAAACAGGGATGTTCAGCTCTCTTTTCAAAGTCTCCTCAATCTCAAAACATTCAGGCGCTTTGATATCTTCGAGGTTAATTCCTCCAAAAGTGGGAGCAATAGCTTTCACTACCTCAATCAGTTTTTTCGGGTCTTTTTCGTTTACCTCGATATCAAAAACATCCACATCGGCAAAAATCTTAAACAGCAAACCTTTGCCTTCCATCACAGGTTTTCCGGCTTCGGGCCCAATATCGCCCAATCCCAATACCGCGGTGCCATTCGAAATCACCGCTACAAGATTTCCCTTCGAAGTGTATTTGTACACATCATCCAAATTTTTATGAATTTCGAGACAGGGTTGCGCCACTCCGGGTGTGTAGGCAAGTGAGAGGTCGTACTGTGTACTGTGTGGTTTTGTCGGGACTACTTCAATTTTTCCGGGACGCCCGTCCATGTGGTATTTCAGGGCTTCTGATTTGCTGATTTTTGCCATGACGTCTGATTTTTGGTTTTGCTTAAATGTAAGCAAACAAGACGTTGGTTTTTAGGATTTTAATCAGGGTTTACGACTGTTTTCAAGCGCTTCTCCGCCACAAAATATTTAAATTAAAAATCCGTGAAGCGGTGGCGTTCTCAAACAATTTCTGCCACAGCTTCACAGATTACAAACAGCAACAATTAACGAATCAGGTTATGCCTTCAGGTCGTCATCTATTTCATCTTCACTCCATATAACGATGTCAATGTTGTAACAAACAGTGTATTTCCATCCTTTCCACCAAAGGTCATCGAAATGGGGCGTTCGGGCAGATTAATCCGGTTGATTTCAACCAGGTTTTTATCGTACACAAAAATCTGTCCGTCGGCAACATACAAATTTCCGTCTTTGTCAACTACTGTTGCAGTTTCGCCACGTGGAAGAACTTCTTTCAATCCCGAAAGCTTTCCGTTTTTATCCGCATTCATTCGAACTGTTCTCTTCGAAATTTCATCAGAAGCAAAAATATCCTGATTTGGAATAGCCGGATATAATTGTGCACAACGTCCGATATCATACGTTTCCTGAATAAATGTTACCCCGTCGGGTGCGGCAAAGGCCGAGTCAGGAAAGTATTCTGCCGCTTTGTCGAAAGTATAATGCCAGCGGCTGGCAGGGTAAAATGTTTTGTTCAGGTTTTTGATATCTGAATTAGCCTCCCTTTTCATGGGCGCAAAAGTTGCTTCCGGATTTTTCGGGTCGAAGGAGTAGCACAACGCAGCCCAGCCACCATTTCCATAACTGCTGTAGGCCGGATTGTCGTCGGGCAGGCGTTTTACAAATTCCTGTTTCCCGTTCACCTGAAAACCGGGTTGCGGGTCGTAACGACAAACCACCAACAGGTTGTCTTTTGAGTCGGTTGCCAGCACAAAAGGTTGCAGTGGGATATCGGTCAGAATTTTTGCACTTTGCGTTTCAGCCGACCATTGGTAAATCCGCTTTTTACGGGTTTCGCAGAAATATACGTTGCCTTTGCTGTCGGCCGTAATTCCCTGTGCAAAATCGAACCCTGAAACCAGCCGCTCCACTTTTCCAACCTGATTTTCAGGTTTCAGATTACCTGTTTCAGTTCCGGTGACTGTCAGTTTCGCCAACTCCCACGGATAAGCCGGAAGTTCCTTGTTCGCATCCCAGAAAGTAAATTCGGTTACCCACAGTTTCTGGGTGTAGTTGTGAAGATTCCGCACCTCAATATTTTCACAGTTCCACAACCGTGCACCAAAACGTTTGGGCGTGGTAACCCTGATGACACGGTACATCCAGAGGTTTGCAAAACGGATATTTTTACAATCGGCCATTTCAATCATCTGGCATTCCTTGCCTTCAACACCCTCCTCTTCCAGCTGAAAAGCATACAATTTCCAGTTGGCAACATTGTCGAATCGTGCCTCGTTGCGCACATGATGTTCCAGCGAAATGGCGTAAACCCGCGCCGGAGTAGTTGTGTTGCTCACAAAAAGTCCGCTGGTGGCGTAGGTATTGGCAGTCCAGATGTCCTTAAAAGTTCCGCCGCCGTTGTTGGTCACCCACAAACTCCAGTACTGGTTGTCCCAGGCTTTGTCCAATCCTTCGTCGTGCACCGGATTTTCGGGCGAACTGATTTGCCCCCTATTTCCCCGGTTCCTGTTGCCTTCAGCATTGGCACCCGGTTTTCGCATGGTTCCGTGACCGCCGGCAAATTTCACATCGTTCATGTACGATTTTTCGCCAGCCATCCATTTACAACCCACCGCGCGGTAATTATACCCGCCGGTCGAAATACCGATTCCGTTCAACTGGTCGTCGCCACCTTCCGATGATTCAATCATCGGGCGCGGGCTGCCAAAACCACTGAACCAGGGTTCACTTTCCTTCAGCACAAATTGCGTGGCCCACGGATGCAAACCAATCAGTTTTGTGCCGGATTTCATTTTCAGCGTTTCGCTAATCCGGTACCAGCCTTGCGAAACATAAATCGTTTCATATTTCGAAATAGCTTCCTGAAAAACCTGTGTATCATCGGTTTCGCCATCGCCTTTTGCACCAAGTTCTTTGATGTTCACCCATTTTTCCATCGAAGGCAAAGCAGGAATATCGTTTTTCAAACTGGATGAAACCTGTTCCAGTTGTTCAATATCAACAACTGTGGCAAATTTCGAATTGTCGTTTAAGTCATTCATCACCAAACCATACGCAAATTCTTTCACCCGATACGCTTTTTGCTTGTTCGAGATTTTTCTTTCACTTTTTCGAAATCTGGCTAACACCGGAACTTCGCTGCAATCAGTTTTCATCATATTTATCTGCATCAATGTGCTTTCACGGTTGTCGAGAATGATGGCTGCATCCGAAATATTCTCAAACAAACAGTTTTCAAAATACAACCTGTCGGTTGCTCCTGCTGCAATTTCAACAACAACCGGCGTGTTTTTTACGTGTATATTAACGATTGCCATTCCCGAATTGCGGCACTGCATTGCGGCTTTCCGCTGACCTTCAAAATACGTGTCAACCAGCATCATCGGCCAGCTTGGCGAAGTGGGCCCCGTGATAATTCCGTAATCGCCACCCAGAAACTGCACATTTTCAAGCTCGTTGCCCACTTCCGAAATTCCGGCTTTCCCATTTCCGATGTTAATTACCGAATGACTAACAAATCCATGCTGGGCGTAATGTGTGCGTAATGCAACTGCTGCCGTATTTCCGTCTTCAATGCTGAAATCGATATTCGAAATGGCACTGTAAAATGTTCCCGGGTTGGCATCGCGCACCTGCGATTCGTCGGTAACAATGCCACCGGTAAACCAAATCATGTATTTATCCTGATTTTTATCTCCTGTTGTTTCAGGTTGAAATCCGGGTGAACTTTTACCCAGAATAATTTCGGGCCGGGTTTTCCCGTAACCAATAAGCCGCACTGCCGGCGGAATATAAATTGTTTTGCTGATTTTGTATTTCCCTTCGGGAATAAACAAAATCCCGAAATTCTTTTCGGTTTTTACCTGGTTGATGGCTTTTTGCAACGCTTCAGAAACATCGGTTTTCCCATCGTTTATGAACCCATAATTTTCAGGCGTAAAATAAAATGCCTCCGAATCTTCAGGTTTTTGGGTATAAACTGATGCGGAATTTGTTACTGCTGCCTGAATGTGGAATGAAATTCCGGCAAAAACAATCAGGAAAAATGTTTTGAAAATGGTTGTTTTCATTGGTTTTGGTTTAATTCATCGGTTGAGACGCCCAAATTGGGCGTCTGTACGTTTTTTGGTTTAATAAAATTTATCATCCCGCCAATTTACAGGATTATTGAAAATGTAATCCGAAATCCGTAGAAATGATTCGTGATTGCGGATAATATGGTCGTGAAAACGGGGTTGCCAGGCAAATCCCGGATTGATTTTGCGTGCATGGATGGTGTAAGCTCCCCCGAAAATAGTACGTTTTGAAAGTAGACAAAAAGTTTAACTTTAAAAAAACGTATAAGATGAAAAAGAGCACATTCAGTCCTGCACAAATAGCAGGGATCCTCAAGGAGTTTGAC
>JBFXFM010000081.1:0-13131 GCA_050179035.1 Draconibacterium sp.
CATACCCTTAATTTTAGGTTTGATTTTAAAGGTATGAATTCAAATCGTGGACATGCTATTTTAAACACATCTTGCATAATATCAAGTTATTAATACAACAAATAATAAAATTAAGTGGACACTAGTGGAAAATGCCATTAAATTTACCCGTGAAAAACCAAATCCCAAACTCGAAATAAGCGTTAGCGAAAATCCTGAAAACTGGATTATTGCTGTAAAAGACAACGGTGTAGGTTTTGATATGAAATACCACGACCGGATTTTTGAAATATTTCAGCGCCTGCACAGGGCCGAAGACTTTCCGGGCACAGGTATCGGGCTGGCAATGGTGGCAAAAGCCGTGCAACGCATGAACGGGAAAACCTGGGCTGAAAGTATTCCGGGAAAAGGTTCAGCTTTTTTTATTGAAATTCAAAAAAACAAGTCGATATGAATAAACTAAACCACAATCAACCCATTTTACTGGTTGAAGACAATCCGCTGGATTTGGACCTTACATTAAGAGCTTTTGCATCTCAAAAACTCGATAATCCGGTACATGTTGCCCGCGATGGAGAAGAAGCACTTGAATTTATTAAAAAATGGGAACGGGGCGAACCCAAACCTGTTGTGATTCTGCTCGATTTAAAGCTTCCCAAGGTCAGCGGTCTTGAGGTGCTTGAAGTTTTAAAACAACATCCCGATTTTCGCACAGTTCCCGTGGTTATTTTAACCACTTCATCTGAATCCTCCGATGTAAAAACGGCATATCGGCTCGGGGCAAACTCATACATTGTAAAACCAGTTGATTTTGAAAAATTTGTTGGAATTGCCAGTCAGATTGATTTATACTGGCGTGTGATAAACCACTCTGATATTTAATTGTGTAAATATGAATATACTATTGCTTGAAGATAACAGTACCGATGCCCAGCTCGCCATTTATACTTTAAAAGGTACTTTTAGTCAGTGTAAAATAAGTCATACTGCATCTGTTCGCGAGGCCATGGATTTGGTAAAATCGGATGAGCAATTTGATATTGCATTGCTTGACATGCAGTTACCCGATGGTAATGGCATCGATATTTTATTAAAAATCAGGGAACTTGGAAAGGATATGGCTGTGGCCATGCTCACAGGTTCGGGCGACGAGGAAGTTGCCGTTGCCGCACTTAAATCAGGAGCCGACGATTATATGGTTAAAAACCCCGGATATACTTTAAAAATTCCTGAACTGATTGAATTTGCAATTGAAAATCACAAGCAACTCTTACTGCGCGAATCAAGCATTATTAAAGTTTTGTACATTGAGCATAATGCCGCTGATATCGATTTTACACAACGACATCTTTCCCGTTATGCTCCTTTCATTCATCTCGAAAATGTACCGACCGCAGAAGCTGCATTAACACGGTTACCAGATAACGAAGAACAACCCGATGCTAAAAATTTTCAAGCCATATTAATGGATTACAGGCTTACCGGAATGGGGGCACTGGAGTTTATAAAAACGGTTCGTCGGGATCGGAAATTAGACATTCCGATTATAATTGTTACAGGACAGGGAAGTGAAGAAGTGGCTGTTCAGGCACTGAAACTGGGGGCTAATGAGTACCTGATGAAGCGTGAAAACTACCTCGCCCGCCTTCCTTCGCTCATCGAAAGTGTGTACAGACATTTCGAGTTGTTACAGAAACAGAAAGCTTTAGCAGAAAGTGAATCAAAGTACAGGCTCCTTGCTGAAAATTCAGGCGATGTGATTTTTACGCTCGATTTCAATCTGAATTTCACTTTTGTAAGTCCGGCAGTGTTCAATTTACGTGGTTATACCGTAAAAGAGGTTTTAAAACAAAACATTGCAGAAACGCTAACTCCAAAATCTTTTATAAAAGCAAAATCAAAGATCGATGAAATGCTTCCCCGCGTATTGCAGGGCCAATCTTTAGCGGAGCCAGTTGTTACCGAGTTGCAAACCATCAGAAAAGATAAAACCATTATTTGGGTTGAAGTAACCACAACGCTTTTGTACAACGACGGAAAGCCAATTGGTATTCTTGGTGTTACACGCGATATTACGAAACGGAAGGCAGCACAGGATGAGTTACAGATACTTTCGAAAGCTGTAACCCAAAGCCCCGATTCTATTGTCATTACCGATTGCGATGGAAATATCAGATTTGTAAATCCAAAATTTACAGAGCTAACCGGTTATTCTTTAGAAGAGGTCGTCGGTAAAAATCCACGGATTTTAAGCTCAGGTAATCAACCTGCATCATTTTACAAGGAAATGTGGGATACCATTCTCAGAGGTGAAAGCTGGTATGGCGAATTTTTGAATAAAAAGAAGAATGGAGAAGCCTATTGGGAGCACGCCAGCATTTCGCCAATTTTTGATTCGGCCAAAACAATTACACATTTTGTTGCTGTCAAAGAAAATATTACCGAAAAGAAAGAAATGATTCAGGAATTAATTGAATCAAAAGAAAAGGCTGAAGCTGCCAACCGGCTGAAAACTGCCTTTCTGAATAATATTTCGCACGAGGTCCGTACTCCTCTCAATGGTATTCTTGGGTTTGGCGAGCTTATGGCGCAAGCCGAACTCACAAAGGAGGACAAACAATTATACCTTTCGATATTGCGAAAAAGCAGCGACAGGCTGATTAACACCATCACCGACTACATGGATATATCGCTGATAACATCAGGAAATATGACGGTGACCAAAAAGCAAATCCAACTGTCTCAAATTTTTGATAGTGTTTTTGTTGTTTTTGGACAAAAATGTATTGAAAAAAATCTGAAGTTAAAACTGTTGACACAAGGTTGTGATGGACAAATTATTGAAACTGACGTGGATTTACTGCGAAAAGTTTTAACTCACATTATGGATAATGCCCTGAAATTTACTGATACGGGGTATATTACTTTCGAATGCAGGTTAACAGATAACTCGGTTGAGTTTATTGTTGAAGACTCCGGCTGTGGTATCGAAAAAGATATGCAGCAAATGATGTTCGAAACTTTTACACAGGAAAATTTTCAGATTGCCCGGAGCCACGAAGGCAGTGGGCTTGGCCTGTCCATTTCAAAAGGAGTTGTTGAATTGCTTGGCGGAAAAATAAAGTTGGAATCGGAAAAAGGAACAGGCACGAAAGTTAAAGTTTCTTTACCTTGGAGCACACATCCTTTGCATTCAGAAAAATCAGTTGATTTAAAAGTCAATTCAGAAAAATTACCAACGGTTCTGGTTGTTGAAGATGATGAAGCCAGCAGATTACTCCTTGAAATATTACTTGAAAAAACTGGTCTAACCCTTATTATGGCTGAAGACGGGCTCATAGCAATCGATAAATTCAACAGTCATCCGGAAATCGATTTGATATTGATGGATTTGAGACTTCCGGGCATGGACGGTTTTGAAGCAACACGTAAAATAAAAAAAGTGAAACCATCGCTTCCCATAATTGCAGTTACTGCCTTTGCGTTGCATGGCGATGAAAATGAGGCGATGAAAGCCGGGTGCGATGACTATTTCTCAAAGCCATACAATAGAAAAACACTGTTTGAAAAAATCGGAAAATTTGTAAAATTAAACCCTGAGGTCAAGTAACTGATTTCTCATCCTGAAAGTTATGGAATACGAAAAACAACAAAAGTCTGATTTTAATATTTTAAAAACCGGTTTTTACATTTCAGTTTTTACAGTAATCATCACGCTTATTACATTTGGTATCGCCATTTTCACCCCGCCATTATCAGGGCCTTTCTGTACCGGCGACTGCTTCCAATATCCATATTCAGAAATTGCAGGCAGGTTTCCACGAGATTATTACTGGATGTACCCTGCAATGCTGATGACATTTTCGTATTTAATCTTAATAATTAATATACATCATGTTACCCCTGCTGGCAAAAAGCTGTATAGCTCAATTGGTGTTGCATTTGCCATTATGGCAACGCTGATTTTATCCGCCGATTATTTTATTCAGGTTTCTGTAATTCAGCCAGGTATTTTAGCCGGTGAAACCGAAGGAATTGCATTGTTAACCCAGTTTAATCCTCACGGAATATTTATCGTATTGGAAGAATTGGGCTTTCTGTTGATGAGCATTTCATTTTTTGCGTTGTTCCCGGTATTTTATGGAAAAACAAATTTGGAAAAAGCAATCAAAATTACTGTCATTGGCGGTTTTGTTCTGGCAGTTATTGCCTTTGCACTCATCTCCGTAAAACATGGAATCAACAGGGAATACAGGTTTGAAGTTGCCATTATCTCAATTGTTTGGATTGAAGTAATTGTTTTGGGGATTCTGCTTGCAGGCTATTTTAAAAGTCAAAAGAATCAGATGAAGAATTCGTAGTATAAACTTTTCAATACCCTTTATAATTGTACAAATGAATATTTCAGACAAGAAGCACAAATTAACAGCTGACAATTTATTTGTAGCAGAAAGTGGAACCCAACACGCAAAATCAGTTTTATTTCTGCATAGTTCGGGTGCCAACAGCGGCATGTGGTTAAAACATTTTACCGCGCTTGAAAAATCATTTCATTGCCTTGCTCCCGACTTTCCCGGTCATGGTAATAGTAACTCAATTGCATGGACATCGATTGAAGAAGTGACGGCAGTAATTGCTGAAATCATAAAAAATAAATGTCGGGGTAAGGTGAATATTGTTGGTGTTTCACTTGGCGGCAGTGTAATATTCAAGCTTATTGAAAAGTATCCCGAACTCGTTGAAAAGGTGATAATTGATGGTGCCACCCCAATTCCAATCGAAGGTCATCGCTTTGTGATTTTTGGTGTAACAATTACTTCTCCGTTACTGAAAACCCGGTTGATGATTGAACTAATGGCGAAGGGTCTGAAGGTACAGCCAGAAGAGTTTAACGCTTTCAAAGAAGGTTTTGAACGTACATCACCAAAATCGTTTCGCAGGGCAATGACGCAGGCAAACCTGTTAAAGTTTGATATTGAAAAATTCACTGTAAAAATACCAGCCTTTTTTGTTTCAGGCGAAAACGAATCTTCAACGATGCATCGGTCTCATCAAAAATTATCAACAAAAATACCTGGAAGTGAATGTGCTGTATATCCCCAAAAAGGTCATGCATGGTTAGTTGAAGATATACATTCGCATATTGAGCTGGTGAGATATTGGTTCTCTGACGGTGAATTTCCTGTGAAATTAAGACGGATTTATTAAACCGGGTCTTTACATGTTAAAGCGAACCGCAGTATTTGTTCCAATCATCCCTTTTCTTATTTTTAACACCTTAAATATTAGAAATAGTTTGTTAAGCAATTTACAATGCCAGAGATATCAAGATTTTACGGACTGATTATACTGATGAACTTTAAAGACCATAATCCACCGCATTTTCATGTGTGGTATGGTGATTTTAAAGCCATTGTAACCATTGATGATGGAATTGTAAAGGGTGAAATGCCGCAACGGGCTTTAAAAATGATTTTTGAATGGTTGGAAATTCACAGGGAGGAATTAATAGCCGACTGGAATCTGGCGCAAAAAGGAGATGAATTATTTAAAATTGAACCGTTAAAGTAGAAAAGATGTTTTTAGAATTAGTTCAGGCTAGCTATATTATTGATTATAAGTTATTGTTGAAGTTCAGTAATGACGCTGAAATGATTGTGGACTTAGAAAATGAATTAAACGGAACTGTTTTTAATCCACTCAAAGACAAAAGCAAATTCAGGAAATTTTCTATTGTTTTTAATACCATAGAATGGGAAAACGGTGCCGATTTTGCACCCGAATATTTGTATGAGTTGGCAGTATCCCAACATAAAATTGCCAGTGAACCAAAAAATGAATATGGAAAAAGTAAGCAGCCCCGATGAATAACATCAATTGGATGTCCCAAATTGTGATTTCCATTTGAGTCTGGTAAAACTTAACGATATTTACCAGTCGTTAACTGAAATGAAAGCCAGAACAGGAGGAAGAACGAAACAAAAAAAACAGGATATTTGACTATTAAATGAAATTTATAAAAATGGAAACATTAAGTGTCGAAATCAGGAATTCTAAGGTAAAGAGAATCCTGAAAGAATTGGAAGCGTTGAACCTGATTACAATAAAACCAAAATTAACTTTGAATACGCTACTGATTAAGCTGCGGAAAAATGCTGATACTGCTCCTTCGCTTGATGAAATTACGGCCGAAGTTGAACAAGTCAGAAAAATGAGGTATGAAAAAGGCATTTGAAAAAACTGAAATATTAACAATTGAAAAATATAAAAACATAGTATTTAAATAAAACATCAAAGAGAGAATTAACTGATTTTTAAAAATATAACATAGCATTCTGCTATTGTTCGCACACTCGAAACCTAGGAAATTTCAATAACGCGAACACGCAAAAGTTTAATAAGCATGATGCTCACGCCAAACGGCGTGGGCTTTTGTCTTTATCTTTTGCGTGTGGGCTTCCTAGGGCCTCGGGTGTGGGTAAGGCGGGGTCCACGCTTTTTTTTGTGGGTTTTGGTTTACCTGAACAGTGCCGGATGTGCAAGCCAAAACTTATGAGCAACCCGATTTTCATCCAAAATATTTTCCAAGTTTCATTTCCAGAAAAGGATGTTCACCAAAAAGGAGGTGGCCATGCTTAATACCATTGTTAATCAAAAGAAAAATGTCTGGCTGCAATCCGAAGATTGTTCTGTCAAGGATTTGGTTTATTATATCCGAAACAATGGTCAATTGCGCGATACCCAAGTAGAAGCCATTGAAACGTATTTGTTTTTGAAGGTGCAAGGGAAGAATAAACCGCTTTGGCAGTTACTTTCAGAAGGATTTTTTTCAACAGAACTTGATCTTTCAAAGCTGAATATCAACCAATCGGCAAGAGAATATTTGTCTGAAAACAGAAATGCTTTGGCCTTGTATGATTTCGCAAAGCAGCAGAAAATTGAAGGATTAGAGAAGGAAATCATAAAAAATCCGACGAGTTTAGATTACGACACAATTATCAAAAGTATTTTCTACAATGTCAGCTATGCTGACTATTTATTGAGTTTGCCAATGGGTGCCGGCAAAACTTTTTTGATGGCTGCCTTCATTTATCTCGATTTATATTTTGCCGACAACGAGCCTGAAAATAAAGTGTTTGCACATAATTTTCTTGTACTTATTCCCTCGGGTCTAAAATCTTCGATTGTACCCAGTTTAAGGACGATTCAAAATTTCGATCCGTCCTGGGTTCTGCCTGAACCATCAGCCAGTAAACTCAAAAGACTATTGCGGTTTGACGTGCTTGACGAACAAAAATCGGCGAAGAAAAGCAACAAAGCAAGAAATCCCAATGCGCAAAAAGTAAATGCCTGTTTGCCAAATCCATTCGGGCATGTCTTTGTAGTAAATGCGGAGAAGGTGATTTTAGAAAGTTTCAAATTCAATGCACAAACCGAATTGGAATTGGATGAGGAGGAAAAGGATACTTCGAATGATTTAAAAAGATTGTTTGGTCAAATTCCTAATTTATCTATACTTATTGACGAAGTTCACCACGCTGCGACTGATGATGTTAAGTTGAGGCAAGCCGTAAACTATTGGCATAGTAAAGGAAATATCACCACCGTTTTGGGTTTTTCGGGAACTCCCTATTTACAAGGTGCTGAAATTATTAGGGCAGGAAATTACTCCTTTAAGTTTTCGCAGATAAGCAACACTGTTTATTATTATCCTTTGGTGACGGCTATTAAGAAATTCCTAAAAACGCCAACGGTAAAAATTGGTGAGAATCTTGACCGTTTTCAAATCATACAAAAAGGAATATATGATTTTGATTTGCTATACAAATCAAAAGTTTACGAAAATGGAGCTATTGCAAAAGTTGCAATTTATTGCAGCAATATTGAAGTTCTGGAAGAAGAGGTTTATCCGTTTTTAACAGGAGAATTAAAAATCAATCCTGTAGAGATTTTAAAATTTCACGGAGGAAATAAAACATACATTTTGCCCAGGGAAAATGAATTGGAGTTTCGCTCATTGGATTCGTTTCTCTCAAAGAAAAGATATATTCTTTTGGTTCAGGTTGGGAAAGAGGGTTGGGATTGTCCGAGTTTGACCGCTGTAATCTTGTCGCAAAAAGGCGATAGTCCGCAAAATATGGTACTTCAAACATCATGTCGTTGTTTGCGACAGGTGGATAAAGGCAGGGAAGAAACCGCCCTGATTTGGTTGAATAAAGACAATGCCGACACTTTAAATAAACAATTGAAACAAGAACAAAACATCAGCATTGATGAATTAAACAAGACTCGTCGAACTGGCAATCCTGAAATGATTGAACGTCATTCCCGAATGGAATACCTGCAACTGCCCAAAGTAGAATTCTACCAGATGAAAATTACTTATCAATCAGTTGACGAAGAAGAAACTCCCGACACCAAAGCAAAGTTGCAAGCCGTAATTGATGGCATTGACGATTTCAAAACGACAGTATTAATAACCACCAGTGATATTTCCAATTTAGACACAGGCAGTATTGATGTTTTAAATGAAACAGGTATTTCCACCGCCAATTTCAACCAGTGGCTTTTCGAAATTTCGCGGCAAAGCTTTGGACTGATACCCGAAATTCAATTACATCAGTTTGACCCTGAGCTCAAAGAAATCCTTGAATTGATTTCGTTTGAAAAGGATGGTCAACGCTATTTCAACGAGCTGTTCGATTTGTATTTTATTCAATCAAAAATCCGGCTGGCATTTAGGATTAAACGAACCTTGCAAACCGAAGCAGAGGTAATTCCCCAAAAAGCTGAACTACTGATTGCAGGGAAACTGAACAAAATCGAGAATAATCCGAAGCTTTATCCCAACAATGAGGAAGCAAGCAGGATTCTGGAATTGGATAAAAACAATACTCCGATAGATATTGACCTTACCGAAATTCAGAAAGCTTATAACACGATGAAACAAACTATGGAAGCTCAGGGGATGGGGCAGTTTGTTCAGTCATTCGACAGTTTTAAAACACAATTCGAAGCTCCGAAAACGGTAAAACTAAAAGACCATACTTTTCATTATTTACCATACAACTTTGGCACAAGCAGCAGCAGCGGGTTTGAAGCCGAAGCCTTGCAAAAGGCCTTAAACCTTACCGATTTCAACAAGATGCAATTGGAGATTTACTACAATGGCGAGCCGGGACTGACTGAATTTGTAATTAATTGTTTTGCCAAAGAAGGAAAGTACTGGAAAAATGTCGGAAAATATACCACCGATTTTTTAGTCGTGAAACGAACCGAAAAAAACAAAATTCATAAGGCATTGCTTATCGAAACCAAAGGCAAAATCTACGCCGAGGATAAACGCTTTCAACGCAAGAAAAGCTATATCGAGAACGAGTTTCTAAAACTCAATGCTGAAAAATTCGGCTATCAACGCTTCGATTTTCTTTATCTGGAAGATGGGAAAGACATTGCCACAAACATTAGCAAACTAAACAACAAGATAAACCAATTCTTTAACGATTAAATTATGCCAGTCAAATACATTCCCTATTATCCGAACACCATTGAAGGCCAGGCCATTTTAGACAACATTACCCGCACACAACGGGTTCTACGTTATCGCGAAAACGATAAAGTGTATGACCGCATCAAACGCGGAATGCCCTATTACGAAGTTGAACCAATTGAAACGGTCGGTAAGCCGTCTGAAAATTTGATAATTCGTGGCGAATGTATTTCAGCCTGTGCTTTTCTTAAAGAGCAAGGCATAAAAGTGGATTTGGTTTACATCGACCCACCGTTTGCCAGCGGCGCCGACTATGCCAAAAAAGTATATCTGCGAAGTAATCCCAGATTGGCTGAAAAAATTACGGCCGTTGAACAGGAAATGGACATTGATGAACTCAAAGCATTTGAGGAAAAAATGTATGGTGATATCTGGCAAAAGGAAGATTACCTGAATTGGATTTACGAAAACCTGTTGGCGATAAAAGGGATAATGAGCGAAACGGCAAGTATCTATGTGCATTTAGATTGGCACATTGGACATTATGTGAAAATAATAATGGATGAGGTCTTTGGCGAAGAAAGTTTAGTTAATGAATTAATCTGGTGCTATTCGAGACCATCAATTAGTAATCAAAAGAATTTTACAAAACTTCACGATACTATTTTTTGGTACGCTAAGAACAAAGAAAAATATGTAGCGAACATTAATGATGTGCGGATCGAATATTCGGAAAAGACAAAAGAAAGAAATAAATATGGGTCTGGAGGTAGCAAATATTCCGGTGGAAGTGCAGAAAGAGTAACACATGAAGATGGTAAAATACCGGAAGATTATTGGTATATTCCGATGGTTGTTGGAAATGCTAATGAAAATGCAGATTATTCAACACAAAAGCCTGAAGCTCTTTTACAACGAATAATCAAAGCCAGCAGTGACAAAGAAATGGTTGTGGCTGATTTCTTTGGAGGTAGCGGAGTCACTGCAAAAGTGGCCAATGAATTGGGCCGCAAATTTATTCATTGCGATATCGGTATCAATAGTATTCAAACTGTAAGAGATCGATTAAAAGAAGCCAAAGCCAATTTTCAAATTTTGGAAATAAAAGACGGCGTTAGTTTGTTCCGCAATCCGCAGCAAACAATGGATAAACTGGCGATGCTTATTCCTGGTCTGCAAAAAGGTGTAAAAGGCGTTAGCGATTTTTGGTTTGGTGCAATCACCAAAAGCGAAGAAGGTACGGTTCCGGTTTTTGTTCCAAACCTGCTTAACACACAGGAAAAAGTATTGGATATTCCATTAATGAACACAATTATCAATCAGGAATTACAAAATCTGGAAGTCAATGCGAAAAAAGTAATCGTCTATTACATCGACATTGACGACCAAAAAGATTTGGAGAGATTCATCAAAGACAACAATGCCACAGAAATCGAAGTTGAACTTAAAGATTTGAAAAACCTGCTTCACGATGTTGTATTTGAAGATATTGTAGAATTTGAGACAACTGAATCAGTTAATGGAATTACTATTGAAATCAAGAAATTTATTAGTGACCGGCTAATTCAGAAAATCAGCGAGTTTAATCAAAAGGGCAATTTGCAGTCCCTGACTAAAGGCAAAAAGTTTGAGCCAATCATCATTAGCGAAGAAGGTCTGGAACTCATCGAACTTATTTCAGTTGATTGTAAAAATTCAACCGGTCAATGGCACAGCACCACTGAAATTAAAATCGACAAACTTGGCTATGTCATCAAAGATGGTGTAAAAACCAAAGAATTTTGGGATGGAAAAATAGCCTGTATTGAAACCCCAAAACGAATTAAAATCAGGAATATTAGCGGAGATGAAACGATAAAGGCTTTGGATTGAGGAAAAAACCAATGAAATGTTTGGGCTAAAGCCCCGGTGGAATGTTTGATTTTAATTCAACGCCATAAATGGCGTTGCTAATCAGGTGCATTTCAGAAGGCCGCCAGATTGATTAATTGCAGACGTTTTCAAATTGATGCAGCAAATCAAATTTGAACCACAATGAATAGCAGTAGCCTTCAGGCTACGGAAATGGAAACGAACCCGCCACCCCGCGGGCTTCAGCCCAAATTGTTATTAAATATTTCGGCTTCAGCCGGATATGTTTTACGTAATTTAATTCAACGCCATAAATGGCGCTGCTAATCAGGCGCATTTCAGAAGGCCGCCAGATTGATTAATTGCAGACGTTTTCAAATTGATGCAGCAAATCAAATTTGAACCACAATGAATAGCAGTAGCCTTCAGGCTACGGAAATGGAAACGAACCCGCCACCCCGCGCGGGCTTCAGCCCAAATTGTTTTTAAATATTTTGGCTAAAGCCGGATGTGTTTTACGTAATTTAATTCAACGCCATAAATGGCGTTGCTAATCAGGTGTATTTCAGAAGGCCGCCAGATTTATTAATCGCAGATGTTTTCAAATTCATGCATCAAATTAAATTTGAACTGCAATGAATAGCAGTAGCCTTCAGGCTACGGTAATGAAATAAATTGAAATGAAAATAAAAACGAAAATGGTAACCATCCGCCACAATGAATGACGTTATTAATCACACTATATCAAACATTCATGGGGAAATTGTATTTTTGAATGTGTTGAAATTCAAATTAAAATTCTGTAATCCATGTCATACATCAAAGTCTATGTTCATTACGTTTGGTCAACAAAAAACCGATTTCCTTTTTTGAATGAATCAATTCGAAATCAACTTTTTGCACATATCCGGGAAAATGCCAAAATGAAAAATATTTATATCGATTTCATTAATGGCTACACCGACCATGTTCACGTGCTTGTTTCGTTAAATGATGATTTAAGTATTGGCAAAATTGCACAGTTAATAAAGGGTGAATCATCACATTGGGTCAACCAATTGCAACTGACTATAAGTAAATTCGAATGGCAGGATGAATATCTGGCAATCGGTGTTGGCGATGACAAATTGGATATTGTCAGAAATTATATCGCCAGACAAGCTGAACACCACAGCAAGGTTACATTTGAAGAAGAATACAACAAATTTATTGACCGGTATGGTTTTGAAATTGTAAAAAAATCGATGTAATCCATTTGAATGGTATTTTTCTTTCAACAACGCCATAAAATCAACGCCATAAATGGTGTTGCTAATCAAGCGCATTAAAAAAAAACAGGGGTTATTCAATGGCAAATATTCAAATTCATACCACATCAAATTTGAACCGCAATGAATAGCCGTAGCCTTCAGGCTGCGGTTATCTGTTTCCCGCCCCGGATAACCATTTCACCCTCCCGGATAACCCCGCGACCCTGTCGGATAGGTGTTTTTTGCCAATCGGATTGAGTTTTCCCCCGGTCGGATAGGCAGATGACCCGCCCGGATTGAAGTTTTTTTGAAAACGGATAGGAGTTTGAGCCGCCCGGATTAAGTTTCCACCCGCCCGGATTGATTTTCCCGGCTCCCGGATAGGGTTTTCACCCTCCCGGATAACAGTTTGACCCTCCCGGATAGGGTTTTCACCGGGTCTGTTCAATTAACTGTGTCATCCAATAATTTTTCTTTTCCAAGGCCCTCCCAAAAACACAAGGGTTTTGGAAAAGAAAAATTTTATTTTGTAAATCGTTCATCAAAAATAATTGATAATTG
>JBFXFM010000082.1:0-12511 GCA_050179035.1 Draconibacterium sp.
CAGAATGATTTGAGGAATATCGAGATTTAAAATGCCTTTTTGCTCTTCTGCAAAATTTCTTCTCCAGTATTCTGCCTGCTTTTGCGGTATTTGATCGCGTTTTAATGGTGTAGCCATTTTTCTTATTTATAATTGGTGATTATGAAACGATAAAAATAGTTGAAATCTTCTAATAACACACCTTGTGCAAAAACTATTTACAAAAGATTTAATTATCAAAAAAAAGGCAAGCTGCCAAACAGCAGCTTGCCTTTAATATATTTCGCAGGAAATTAATTTACAGTTATTTCAAATCTGAAACCTCCATTGTTGTAGTTATCGTCGTATGCATAATACCGTTCAGGATAATGAACCAGTTCGTAACCTGAGCGTGTATATTCGAAAAACAGATTTCCAACCCTGAAATAGAGATATCCGTTGATGCGAACCATCTCATAATCATCCGGAATAAATTCGAATTGCATTCCATAAGGAATATCAACCAGAATGTAACCAACCCCCGGATGATGTCTGAAGAAATGTCCGTCGTAGCAGTAATACCGGTTGTGGTTGTGAATAAAAATTGCCGGCTCGTATACAAAACGTCTGATTACATGTCCATAATAAGGATGCTGAAAGTAGTATTTGTGATGCCTGTATGAATAAGGATCATAGTAGCTGTAATAATTCCGCCAACTGTTATGATTCCAGCGGTAATATTCCCAATGGCTGTCCCAGTGATTGTAATGTCCGCTATTGTATTTCTTCCCCTGTTTATTATGATTTCGTATATCAGACGACCAGTAATTTTTACCACCCTTATAATTATCATTGGGTTTGTAACGGTTATCATTATCATTCAAATGATAACGTTCGCGGTTCGTAACACCCGAAATCCTGTCGGAGCGACCATTTCTATCTGCTTCGTAATTTCCGCGGGTATCTCTCTCAACCGAACCAGCAGTCTTTCTTTCATTGTCACGGCTTTCAGTATTGCGCCACTCGTTATTATTTTTGTTATAATCCCTGTCTCTTTCGTTTCCCGATTTTACAGAAGTCCTGTTATCGCGGTCACTGCGCTCGTAACTGTTTTTATTTTCAGGTTTTCTTTGGGTCTTTTGCGTTTCAGTCCTGCCCGAAATAGTACCACGATTCTTTTCCTGTTCGTTTCGTTGAACTGAAGAATTTCGTTTTACTTCATTTGAATTTTTTACTGTACGATCAGCAGCCTTTCTTTCATAGGCATTGTCGCGCGAACCGCTTTTCTCTTTAACAGTTTCCCTGCGTTCGCTTTTAACTTTCCCTGCTTGTTCTGTTTTTTCAGAATTTCCGGTTGATCTTCGTTGTGCATTTAAAGTATTTGTTGATGTAGTAACTGCCGCCAGAGTAATCATCGTTGCTAACAGTCTGAATGTAATTGTTTTCATAACTTTAATTTTTAAAAGAATTCATCTTTTACAACTCTCTCTTTTAGCGCTTTTCAAGATATCTGTTGTTGATTTTACAAACCATGTGCCAATTTAATTATCGATATCATAACGGCTCGGTTTTATACACTCAAAAACAACACTCTCCTTTTTTTATTAGCTGTTAATCACTATTTTTGCCGCCAGATTTTTTTTTAAATGGCAAGAATTTTAGCTATCGACTATGGAAGAAAAAGGGTTGGCCTCGCGGTTACAGATCTGGCAAAAATTATTGCCACGAGGTTAACAACTGTGCCATCCAATCAAATCTGGGATTATCTCGAAGAATATTTCAGAAAAGAGACGGTTGAAACTGTAGTTGTTGGTTATCCAAGGCAATTGAACAACGAAGCTTCAGAAGCTGTTAGATATATCAATCCGTTTCTACGTAAGTTTCAGCAAAAATACCCCGAAATGCGGTTGGAACTTGCTGATGAAAGATTTACATCGAAACTGGCTTTTCAAACAATGATTGATGGCGGATTGAGAAAGGAAAAACGACAGGATAAAGCGTTGGTTGACGGAATTAGCGCAACCATAATTTTACAAACATTTTTAGAACAGGAAAGAAATAATATTAGGCATACATGAAATACCCGATTACAGTTTATGGAGACCCGGTTTTAAGAAAACGAGCAGAGAAAATCTCTCCCGAAACCGAAGGATTGCAGGAAATTATTGAAAACATGTGGGAAACCATGTACTATGCTGATGGTGTGGGGCTTGCCGCACCACAGGCAGGAATGTCGATTCGCATGTTTGTTATCGATGCCTCATCGGGCGCCGATGACGAACCTGAATTAAAAGATTTTAAAAAGGTATTTATCAACCCCGAAATCATTGAACTTTCAGGCGAAAAATGGATTTTTAACGAAGGATGCCTGAGTTTGCCCGAAATCCGTGAAGATGTAACACGTCCAGATGTGGTGAGAATTAAATATTTTGATGAGAATTTTGTTGAGCACGATGAAGTTTTCAAAGGTTTCGCTGGCAGGGTAATTCAGCACGAATACGACCATCTGGAAGGAATACTTTTTACCGACCACCTTTCACCATTGCGAAAACGACTACTAAAGAGCAAGTTAAACGACATTGCACACGGAAAAGTACAACCGCACTACAAAATAAAAATTCCTGTAAAATAGATGTAACCTGCAAAAGGAATTTCACGTTTCAGAAACATCATCCTGCAAACGGAATCCTTTGGAAAAAGCAGTTCAAAATATTCCCTTTCTGCGATTGGCAATTGCCCTTGTTTTGGGAATTATCGCCGGTCAATACTTCCAACTGAATATAGTTGCAGGTTTATTCATTGTATTGCTGTTGTTGATTAACCTTTTTATTATCAATCTGAAATACAGGTATTCATCGACATTATTGTTCGGAATATGTTTCAACTTGTTTTTTGTGGTTCTGGGCATCATGATTTATAACAAATACAACGAAAAACCAGAACTGCATTCTGAAGGCATATACGTCGCCACAATTCTCGAAAGTCCGGTTGAAAAGCCCAATTCATACAAATCGACAGTTGAAATTAATGAAGTATTATCATCAGATTCAGTTACCAAAACCAATGAAAAAGTAATTGTCTATTTTGAAAAATCGGGAAATGCCATAAAACTAAAACCCGGCGATGAAATACTTTTTAATCGTTCGCCAAATCTTGTAGCACCAAAACTTAATCCTTACGATTTTGATTATCAGAAATACCTAGAACAAAAGAAAATTTACCGTCAGGTTTTTTTATCAGAAACGAATTGGAAACCAACTGGTGAAAACCATTTTTCCTTAACCTCTCAGGCGGAACAAGTGCGCGACAAACTTTTACAAATTTATCGGAATATGCCTATCGATTCAACAGAATTCGAGATTGTTGCAGCATTAACGCTTGGCTACAAACGCGAACTCGACACCGAAACACGACGCGTGTTTTCTTCTTCGGGAGCAATGCATGTACTGGCAGTTTCAGGATTGCATGTGGGAATTATTTACTGGCTGATAACAATGGTTTTCGGATTCATCAGAAAAATAAAATCAGGTCGTATATTTTTCTGTGGTATTACGATTTCAATACTTTGGGTTTATGCCTTTATCTCTGGATTACCACCATCTGTATTAAGGGCTTCACTGATGTTTTCAATTTTTGTTATTGGCGAAACGCTTAACCGAAAATCAGCAGCTTATAATTCTCTCGCTGCTTCAGCATTTTTTTTATTGCTTTTTAATCCGAATAATCTTTTCGACACAGGTTTTCAGCTTTCGTATGCAGCCGTTTTTGGCATTGTATATCTGCAGCCAAAACTCGAGAAAACAATTGTGGTAAAAAATAAGTTTCTGCGCTATTTCTGGTCGTTGCTTACTGTTTCAGTTGCAGCTCAAATCGCCACATTCCCCATAACCACCTACTATTTCGGACAGTTCCCCACTTTTTTCTGGTTAACTAATATTTTTATCATTCCGGCAGTGATGCTGTTGGTCCCACTTGGAATTTCTGTACTCTTTTTCTCTTTTATTCCGTTAGTTTCAAACTTGTTGTCGATTCTGCTTAATTACTGTGTTAAATTAACCTTTCTGTTCCTTTCATTTATCGAACAACTTCCGCTATCTGTATTGCAGGTGAATTTCAATACAATTCAGCTTTGCCTTATCATTAGCGTGTTTGCTCTTGGTTTCATTTTTATTGCAAATAAAAAGTCACCGTACCTGATTGGAACATTGATTTTTCTGTTGCTCTTTTCAATCGCCGGTTTTATAAAACAAGTCAACACGCAAACTCAAACACAACTCATTGTTTATCAAAACACTAAAAACCCCACAATTCACCTGATAAATGGTAAAGAAAACTATGTTATCACCGAAGAGAAAGTGCTGCCTGCCGAGTTGCAATACAGTCCGTTTTCTGCAACACAAAAAAAACTTGGTTTGAAGATGCCTGTGATGCTACTTGCTTCTGATTCAATCAGAACCAAAGATATATTCCTGCAAAACAGAAAGATTCTTTTTCAAGGCCAGACAATGTATTTTGGAAAAAATTCAGATAAAAACACGTTAAACACAAAACGAGACTATTTAATTAACCCAGCACCGTCATGGCATTCTACAAAGTATTCCGATTCAGCATTGGTTATTGTAACAAACAAAAGATTTTTTCCAAAGTCAGGCGAAAGCAACACTCAAATTTACTGCACTTTCAATCGGGGCGCCTTCCGAAAAAAATGGTAACTTTCATCGTTTTTGTCCATAATTTAACATCGAATTAAATAAGTACTGTATGCAAAATATTAGAAAGTTTATGATTTATTTTGCGCGAATTTTTTAACCGATATAAAATGAAGATTGTAATTGCCGGTGCCGGTGAAGTTGGAGCACATTTAGCTAAAATGCTTGCCGATGAATCACATGACATCACGCTTCTTGACGATTCTCCCGAAAAACTTTCAAAAATCAGTTCGCAGGTCGATATTATGACTGTAACTGGTTCAGCGCATTCATTTCAGGATTTAAAAAGTACAGGGCTGTCAAAAGCTGATTTGTTTATTGCCGTTACTCCATACGAAGAAAGAAACGTACTTGCGTGTACAATGGCTTCTTATCTTGGTGTCGGGCGCACAATAGCACGAATCAACAACTCGGAATATCTCCAGGAAAATTACAAGGCAAAACTCAAAAACATGGGTGTACACGAGTTAATATATCCTGAAAGTCTTGCTGCAAAGGAAATTACAGCTTCTGTAAAACAAACTGTAACACGCCAGATTATTGAGTTCTCGAATGGCAAACTTTTGCTGATGGGTATAAAAGTACGTGAAAATGCAACCATTACCGATAAACCACTGAGAGAATTACAGCTTGAAGATCGCAATATTTCGGTTGTGGCAATTAATCGTGATAACCTGACGATTATTCCCAAAGGAAACGACCTAATTAAAAACGGCGACATTGTTTTTTTCATCGTAACCCGGGCCGAACAACAACTGGTACTTGACCTGACCGGTAAAAAACCATTCGAGGTAAAAAACATCATGTTCCTTGGCGGTAGCCGTATTGCCCAGAAAACCATCGAAAAACTCGGCGACCAATACCGGATAAAAGTAATTGAAAGCGACCGTGAGAAATGCGAAAAGATAGCAGAACAATTCAGTAAAGTATTAGTAATTAATGGCGATGGACGCGACATAAAACTGCTGAAAGAAGAAGGTATTGAAAAAATGGATGCTTTTGTAGCCACCACCGGTAATTCAGAAACCAATATTCTGAGTTGTCATCTTGCCAAATCGTTCGGTATTCGCCGTACCGTGGCCGAAGTTGAAAACCTTGCTTTCTCGGGATTGGCTGAAAAAATGGATATCGGCAGTTTGGTTAATAAAAAACTGAATGCAGCCAGTTATATTTATAAATACACGCTGAATGCTGAAATTTCGAAAGTAAAATGCCTCACTGCCACTGATGCCGAGGTTTTTGAATTTGTAGCCAAACCCAATGCGAAAATCACTGAAAAAGAAATTCAATATCTCGATTTTCCTGAAGAAGCCGTTATTGGCGGTTACATCAGGGGTGAAATTGGTTATATTGCAAGCGGACATGCACAAATTCAACCCGGAGATAAAGTGGTGGTTTTTACACTGCCATCAGGAATTAAAAAACTTGAAAAGTTCTTTAAATAAGTTACCTGATACTGTAAATGAACGTTAAAATTATTTTGCGGGTTGCCGGCTTACTTATGCTGGTTGAAGGTGTGGCTATGTTGCTGGCGCTGGTGATATCGCTCATTTACGGCGAACCTGATACTTTTGGAATTGCACTCGCCTCAGCCATTTGCATTGGATCCGGAACACTTCTTTTTCTTTTAACCCGAAAAGCGCCTCACGATATTGGCAAACGCGAAGGCTTTATTATCGTGGCTTTGGTTTGGATTTTATTCTCACTTTTGGGTGCCTTGCCCTATGTTTTTACGGGCGCAATTTCTTCATACACCGATGCTTTCTTTGAAACCATGTCGGGATTTACCACCACCGGGGCATCCATCCTCAACAATATTGAAGAGCTTCCGCACGGAATTTTGTTCTGGAGAGCGCTTACACACTGGCTTGGCGGGATGGGAATCATTGTTTTATCACTGGCAATTCTGCCAGTGTTTGGTATTGGTGGTATGCAGTTGTACATTGCCGAAGTTCCGGGCCCCACGCCCGACAAAATCAGTCCGCGCATAAGGCAAACAGCCGCATCCATGTGGATAATATACGTAATTCTTACCTTGCTTGAAACCGTTTTGCTCTGGATTGGGAAAATGCCCCTTTTCGATGCGGTTTGCCATGCTTTCGCAACTATGGCCACCGGCGGGTTTTCAACCAAACAGGCAAGCATTGCTTTTTGGCCTTCACCCTACATTCAGTATGTAATTACCCTCTTTATGTTTTTGGCCGGAACAAATTTCACATTAACCTATTTTGCGCTTCGCGGAAAATTCAAACCTTTAATCAAAGATGAAGAGTTCAGGTATTATGGCATTTTCACACTTGGTTTTACGACAATCATTTTTATCGGATTAATGATGATGGCACCTGCCGGCGTTGAGGAAACTTTCCGCAATTCACTGTTTTGGGTGGTTTCGATAATAACAACAACTGGTTTTGCCACAGTAGATTATATGTTGTGGCCACCTGCACTTGTAGTGGTAATTTTTGCTGTTTTCTTTTTTGGCGGATCCGCAGGTTCAACTGGCGGGGGACTGAAAATAATGCGTGTGGTAATGCTTTTGAAAAATGGTTATTACGAACTCAAACGAATGGTGCATCCCAACGCAATTATCCCTTTAAAATTTAACAAGCACGTTGTCGATTCAAAAATTATGAATAACGTGCTGGCATTTGCTGTTTTATACATTATGATTTTTGGCGTCAGCTCTGTGATTTTTATGATTTTTGAGCCTGACATGGCTACTTCGATGGGTGCCGTCGCTTCTGCTATTGGCAATATTGGCCCCGGACTCGGTTCTGTTGGCCCGGCATTTTCATATTCACATATTCATCCGCTGGGCAAATGGTTTCTTTCGTTTCTGATGTTGTTAGGCAGACTTGAATTATTTACAATTCTTGTGATTTTCAGCCCGGCATTCTGGAAAAAGTAAGCAAGTTGAATTAAAGCTACTTTTATCTTTTCAGAACTCAAGTATTCCTTTTCCTTCGCGCACAATTTCAATTTCATCGCCGGTACAATCAACAATGGTCGAAGGCACAATTTCTCCATAACCACCATCAATCACCACATCGGCAATTTCACCATATTTTTCGTAAATCAGTTCCGGGTCGGTGGTATATTCCAAAATTTCATCGTCGTCTTTTATCGATGTTGAAAGAATCGGGTTTCCAAGTTCGCGGATGATTTCGCGGATGATATTATTGTCAGGAACCCTGATTCCCACTGTCTTTTTTCCTTTGAAATATTTCGGCAGATTATTGTTGGCTTCGAGAATAAAAGTAAACGCTCCGGGAAGATTTTTCTTCATCAGTTTAAACACCGGGTTTGGGATAGGTTTTGTGTAATCGGCCAAATGACTGAGGTCGCTGCAAATAAACGAAAAATTGTTTTTCTCAATTTTTACACCTTTGATACGGGCTACTTTTTCAACCGCTTTTGTGTTGGTAATGTCGCAACCCAACCCATAAATTGTATCGGTGGGATATATAATTAATCCACCGTTGCGAAGTACCTCCACAATTTTAAGTACTTCACGTTGATTTGGATTGTCGTTGAACAGTTTTACCAGCATGGTTTTGCTAATTTTACCCCACAAAAATAACTTTACTTTTCTGATAACAAAACAATCAAAAGTCAATGAATATTATCAATACAGCCGACGGTTCGCACACCATTTTTCTGCCTGCGATGAATGAACAATACCATTCGGTTAACGGCGCCATCACCGAGTCTGTGTATGTTTATATCGACAAAGGTTACAGGTTTTGCACTGCATTAGAACCAATTGTTTTTGAAGTTGGTTTTGGCACCGGTCTCAATTGTTTGCTAACCGCAGTTGAAGCCGAAAAAATGCAGCGGAAAACGAGATACATCAGCATTGAAAAGTTACCATTGAATTACGAAATCATCAGTCAGTTAAATTATGACCGAATGATTTCTGCTGAAGCTGAAAAGATTTTTGAAAAAATTCATTCTGCCCATTGGAATACAGAAATACAAATCAGCCCGTTTTTCAGTCTGCTGAAAATCGAGGCCGATTTACTTCAGTTTCAACCCGTTTTTGCTGAAAAATGTGATGTGATTTATTTCGATGCATTTGGCCCCGACAAGCAACCCGAAATGTGGACACCTGCTGTTTTCAGTAAAATCTCGGAGTTAATTTCCAATGGCGGAATCTTTGTAACCTACAGTGCCAAAGGCGAAGTACGCCGCAACCTGGCAGTCAGTGGTTTTGTGATGGAAAGGTTGCCCGGTCCACCCGGAAAATTTCAAATGTTGCGCGGAATAAAACAAAAGTCAAACATTTAATTGCCAAAAAATTGCACTATATTCGCAGCCTTAAAAACTGAAATTTTTGATGACTGATAAAAAATTGAACGGCGAACTCGAAGAGTTCAGCTATGCACTCGGGATGAGTATTGCCGCCAACCTGATTCAAACAGGCGTAAAAACTGTTAATCCAGAAGTTTTTCTCGATGGGTTTACCGATGTTTTCAAAGGAAACCACCCCAAAATTCATCCTGAAGATGCCAACCAGATTCTCGAATCGTTTATTGCCGGAATTAACCAAAACAAAGGCGACCAGAACCTTGAAGACGGGCAACGTTTTCTGGCTGAAAACAAAAAAGTAAGCGGCGTTACCGAATTGCCGAGCGGTTTGCAGTATTCAGTTTTAAAAGAAGGCGACGGCGATATCCCTTCAGCTCAAAACCAGGTAAAATGTCATTACCACGGTACATTAATCGACGGAACAATTTTCGACAGCTCTATTCAACGGGGCAAACCTGCGGTTTTCCCTGTAAACGGGGTTATTCAGGGCTGGGTTGAAGCGCTCCAGTTAATGCCGGTGGGTTCAAAATGGCGGTTGTTTATTCCGTCACACCTCGCTTACGGAAAACATGGCGCAGGCAGTGTCATCGGCCCCGACATGACACTTATTTTCGATGTGGAATTATTAGAAATCATTTAAATATTTTACAACATGAGAAACTCAATTATTTACGGGTTAGTTGGTATTTTAGCGCTCAGCGCATCGTGCCAGCAAAATGGAAAATCAGTTAAATTAGAGTCAGATATCGACTCAGTAAGTTATGCCATTGGTGTTCTTGTTGGTTCAAACAACCTGAAACAACTTGAAAGCGCTCCGGGTGGCGGCGAAATTAACAAAGAAGCGATGGCCAGCGCATTCCGCATTGCATCGATGGGCGAAGAAGCTGTACTTACCGAAGAACAGGCCAACGAAGTTGTTCGCAAATTCTTTGAATCGGCAGGCGAACGCGAAGCTCAGAAAGCTTTGGAAGAAGGAAATAAATTCCTCGAAACAAATAAAGCCCGCGAAGGTGTAACCACAACCGCCAGCGGTTTGCAATATGAAGTGATTACTGCCGGAACAGGTGCTCTGCCCGTTGCAACCGACCAGGTACGTGTTCATTATCACGGTACTTTAATCGATGGTAAAGTTTTCGACAGTTCGGTTGATCGTGGCGAACCTGTTGTTTTTGGTGTTGGCCAGGTAATTCCGGGTTGGACTGAAGCACTGCAATTGATGCCTGTTGGCTCGAAATGGAAAATTTACCTTCCTTCGGAAATTGCTTATGGCGAACGTGGCGCCGGTGGCGATATCGGTCCTAACTCAGTTCTCATTTTCGAAGTTGAACTCCTCGAAATTGTAAAACCTGAAGGAACCAAGTAAGAAAAAGTTCATTATTCATGGATAAAAACCCTTTGCAGACTTTTTTGCAAAGGGTTTCTTTTTTACTTTTATCGAACAAAAACAATCGAATAAACTGATTATGGCATTAAGTGTAAAAGGCAGGGTTTTTCAAATTCTGAAGGCCGAAACCGGCGTGAGTAAAGTGGGCAAAGAATGGAGTAAACGCGAGTTTGTAATCGAAACAGAGGAACAATTTCCGCGAAAAGTTTGCTTTACGCTGTTTGGCGACAAAACCTCGCTGATTAACAACCTCGCTGTGGGCGAAATGGTTGACGTGTCGTTTAACATCGAATCGCGTGAGTACAACGGGAAATGGTTCCACAACATTAATGCCTGGAAAATCGATAAACCTGCTGAAAACCAGTCTTCGCCAGCCGGCGCTCCGGAATACAGCATCGACGATATTCCGCCCGAAGCCGATGAAAACGGTGGCGACCTTCCATTCTGATTTTCAAAAAATTTTATTCTATTCACAGGTTCAGTCTCATTGATACTGGATACTTGATTCTGGATTCTGGATGTTTGATTCTGGATTCTGGATACTGGATTCTGGATGTTTGATTCTGGATTTTGAGATTTGGAGTTTGGAATTCAATGTCGTTTAGTTAATGAGGATGAATATTATTTTAACCGCAGAGAACTGCAAAGCCAATCGCGGAGAACCGCAAAGAAGTCATATTAATATTGACTTTGCGGTACTTTGCGTCTTCTCAGTGTACTTTGCGTTTAAACCTTTCAGCATTCAAAATTCTTAACTACACTTCATTGGTTTGGAATTTGGGATTTGATGCCTGGCATTTGAATTTTCAATTTTTAATTTTTAATTTCCCTTACTGTTCCCTCGTAAAAACAGGACTTTCGGGTTTCGAAAGCCTTGGGTTGAAAACATAGCCTTCCACATCAAAAGCTTCCAGTTCGGCAGGGTTGGTGATGTTGTTTTCGAGTGCAAAACGGGTCATCAGTCCGCGGGCGCGTTTGGCAAAAAACGAAACCATTACATACTTGCCGTTTTTCAGCTCCCTGAATTCGGGCGTTACCACTTTCGCTTTCAGCTTTTTCAGATCGATGCTTTTGAAATATTCATTGGAAGCGAGGTTTACAAGCACACCACTTCCCGACTGCGCCACCGCTTCATTGATTTTTTTGGTGATGGCAGGGTTCCAGAATTCGTACAAATTATCGGCCCGCAGGTATTTCAGTTTGGTTCCCATTTCGAGCCGATAAGGTTGCATTAAATCAAGCGGCCGCAAAACACCGTACAAACCCGACAAAATACGCAGGCGTGTTTGCGCCAGCTCCAGCAATTCTGCGGGAAGCGTTTTTGCCTGAAGTCCCTGGTAAACATCGCCGTTAAAAATAAAAATGGCTTGTTTGGCATTTTCGGTGGTAAATGGCAGTTGCCACTGCTGAAAACGTTTGAAGTTCAGTTCTCCCAGCTCGGCAGAAATTCCCATCAGCGCCGAAAGCTGTTTGGGGCTCATGGTTTTCAGGCGTTTTACCAGTTTTTCCGACTGCTCCGTCATTTCGGGCAGGGTAAAATTGGTGTAAACGGCAGGAGTTTCAGTATCCAGCGACTTGGCAGGCGAAATTACAATCAGCATTTTTGTGGTTTTTAAATTCTGTGCAATAATAACAGGGTTTTGGTAAAAGTGTTGAATGTTAAAAGGAGATTATTAATATTGGGTTGAGGTAGTTGATGGTTTTGACCAAATGGGGTGATTAACGTCTCAGTGCAGAAGTAATATGGGATTGCGGGCTTTCATCCGGGTAACCCGTGTGCCTTTCAGGTTACCCATTTTTCCGAGTATTCCCGATTGGCCTCTTCAAACGAAGCATGAAACAGGGGATTGCATGCGGAGCCAGTTTGTTTACCTTTCTATATTATTCAACCTCCGCAATACATTGGATTAATTCTGAAATGATGTCCGTTCCTTCATCTCCCGAACCATAAGGCAAAGCAGTTTCAATTCCTTCTGTAATGTTTGGGTTTTTCAAAAGTTTCTGGCATTCGCTCTTTAAATATTCTTTTTGAATTAGGCATTTTGACAATAACGCAAAAATGAGTAAATTCAAGCCATTCAATAATTAGAGTATGGAGCAACAATTTCAAAGCCTAACGATTTTTGATTTTCAGGCCAAGTTTCCTGATGAT
>JBFXFM010000083.1:0-11111 GCA_050179035.1 Draconibacterium sp.
TCATCACAAAACATCAAAAACCGCCGATAAGTACATAGAAAAATCCTATTTGGCCTGTGGTCAGGGATGTAGTTCAACACCGACTCATCGCTGGGTCGTGCCGACCGCTCAGAGTCCTATTTATTAGTGGCTGCTCTTTTTTCTGTCGTCATAGTTTTGTTGCATTTTTAGGAACATTACCTGCCCAAAATTCTTCACGCTGTTTTTTGTTGCCCAAGTCCATTTTAAAATTTGTCCATTTACCAAAAATATTCTTAACTGACATATTCCACTCGCCTGTTACATTGTCTGAAAATTGCCAAAGAATATGGTACCCATCTTCATTTGAGAATCCTTCATTGTCCGCTTGAAGTATCCCACCAACTTTGTTCCAAATCGTGGATTTGATTGAACCAACAATTGAAAAATTTTTGTCGTCAAATGCTGCGTCTAAAAGTTGAAAAGCATAAATCACTTTTACTTTGTCAAAATATTTATCAAGCCATTTTACAGCCGATGTCGGTTTGTAATCTTTTATGTCTTCTCTAAATTCTTCAAGTTCTTCTTTTCCGAGTTCACCGTCAATTACAGGGTTACGTTCTATTTGCATTATATCATCATTGTCAGAGTTAGCAACCCCAATAACAGTCCAATTGTCTGGACTTTCATTTTGGTCAACATCAAATTTTGCGGTTAAACTTTCGTTAGTTAGTCCACTGATAAGTTCGTCAATACTAATGTTTGTGTCATCCGTTCCTAAAATCCTAATATAATACCCCATTGTCTTTCATTTTTTGTCTATAAATGTTGCGTTCGCTATCGTCATAGAGTTGCCACTAACTAGTCAATACCCCGAAATTATTATACTTTTTTATCGTTTTAGAATCTGTCATTTTCAGCGTTAAATCAGCAAATAGACCACACTGACTTTTCATTTTATCTAAAAAAAATTTCATCCAATAGATTACATATCAGCATTTAACGGTCAAGCGAAAACAACAAACAGTTTTACAGCTCTACCTGTACCTCCGTGTCGAAGACCTTCTCGCTGTGCTGCGCAAACCCAAAACGCCAAGAATACCGCGGGTGATTTCGGTTGCAATGGTGCGGGTTACCGGGCTTTTCATAATCTTTTCAAAGTTCGAGGGTTCCTCTCTGTGGCGAGGTGCCGGGCGTTCATAATCATCCTGGCGGCGCAGGGTTCCAAAATCATCTTCCTGAGCTTCTTCCTCTCTTTTGTTTGCACGGGCAATTTTCTCCTGCAAAATTTCGTACGCGCTTTCGCGGTCGATTTCCACATTGTATTTTTTTGCCAGCGACGAGGTTTTCAGAATCTGGCTGATTTCAAAGTCGGTAAGCACGTCCATCCGCGAAAACGGCGGACGCACCAACGTGTGTACAAGTTCCGTCGGGCGGCCTTTTTCGTCTAAAGTCGAAATCAGCGCTTCGCCAATTCCCAGTTGCGTCATCAGTTCGTCAACTTTGTAGTATTCAGAATAGGGATAATTTTCAGAAGCAGTTTTGATGTCTTTTCGGTCTTTGGCGGTAAAAGCGCGCAGCGCGTGCTGCACCTTGGTACCCAACTGACCCAGAATGGCAGCTGGAATATCGGTGGGCGACTGTGTGATAAAGAAAATGCCCACACCTTTTGAACGGATGAGTTTGATGGTCATTTCAAACTGGTCGAGCAGACTTTTCGAGGCGTTGTTAAAAATCAGGTGCGCCTCATCGATAAACATCACAAGTTCAGGTTTTTTCGGGTCACCCAATTCGGGCATCTTTTCAAAAATCTCGGCTAACAAACAAAGCATAAACGTGCTGAAAAGCGCTGGTTTTGTTTGCATATCGGTAAGCCGGAGCACATTCACCACACCCTCGCCTGAGCTTTTGTGCTGCATCAGGTCTTCAATCTCAAACGACGGCTCACCAAAAATATCTTCGGCATTTTGTTGTTCGAGCCCGATAATGGCGCGGGTAATTGTTCCTGCCGAAGTAGAATGCATAAAACCATAATCTTTCTGAAATTCTTCCTTCCCTTCTTCCTGGATGTATTTAATCACTGCTTTCAGGTCTTTCAGGTCGAGTATCGGCAAATTTCTGTCGTCGCAATATTTAAAAATCATGGAGAGAACACCAGCCTGGTTGTCGTTCAGTTCCAGTATTTTTGCTAATAAAACCGGACCGTACTCTGAGACGGTGGCCCGCATTTTTGCGCCGGGTTCGTCGGAAATACTCACAAATTCAAGCTGAAAACCTTTGCCTTCCCAGGTAATGCCAATCTGTTTCGCCCGTTTTTCGATAATCGGGTTCATGGTTCCGGGAGCGCCCAATCCGCTGAGGTCGCCTTTTACATCCATCACAAGCACCGGCACTCCTGCGTTTGAAAGTTCTTCCACAATCACCTGCAGGGTTTTTGTTTTCCCTGTTCCGGTGGCGCCGGCAATCAACCCGTGCCGGTTAAAGGTTTTCAGCGGCATCTTTACCTGCACACCGGTTTCATAATCGTTGTCAAATACTGCCGATCCGGCTAAAATCCATTCTCCCTGAAAATTATATGATGCTGAGGCTTTTGAGATAAAGTTTTCTTTGTTCATGAGTAAACGTGTTTTTATTAATTGTTACAACAGGCGAAATTTAAGTACTAAAATTCAAACAAACATTAACCCGAATTTGATAATGGTAAAAAAACGGGGAAATTCTTAAAAAAAAAAAGGTTTGCCGGCATAAAACCGGCAAACCAATAACACTTAATTCTATGAAAAAAACCTAACGCAGCCACCAGGGAGTTGCCCTGATATTATCGTTGCTTTCGCCGTACTGACTTGTAATTGCGGCAGTAACATTTGCACTGTTGTTTTGGTATTCGCCGGTTGGGTACATCCAACGAAGCGGAGGCGTAACTCCAGCCTGCGTTCTGAACACAGGATATCCTGTCCGCAACTGGTCGAAATACATTCTCCAGCCTCCCTGCAAAAACGAAGGAATGTATTTTTGCATCATAATCAATTCAAGTTTTGCTTCGTTATCAGCGGCTTTCGAAAAGTCAACCAGCGGCTCTGCCAGGTATGCTTCGGCAGCATCACTGCTGACAAAATCAGCATATTCTGCAGCATAAGTACTGTAAAATTCAAACGATGCTTTTACCGCATTTTCGTAATGTTCTTTTGCTGAAGAACTAATCCATCCCCTGACACTTGCCTCTGCAAGAATCAGTTGCAACTCTGGATAACCCATAAACATATGCGGCTCGGTGGTTGGGTCGGTGGTGTATCTCAGGTTAACTTTAGAAACTTTACCTGCCGCAGCTTTCAGGTTAACTTCGTTGTAAGGCGCAATCGGGTCGCCACCTTCGTAAGCTGCAAAATCGTTGATGGCTAACCCGTTTTCCTTGGCAACACGTGTTTGTCCGCAGAATACAAATAATCGCGGGTCTTTCCTGTCCTGCAACCGCTGAATAAATGTTGAATCGACATACCTTGCCGAACCGTAACTGCTGCTGTTGTATTCGGTATAACGACTGCCAAGTTCGTCGATAAATACCAATTGTCCGTTATCGGCATTCGATTCAATAAGCGGTGAATTGTTGTAAATACCGGCAAAGGTTGCAATCACATTCAAGTCAGAATCAGTTGTTTTTTCCGAAAGCATCATGAGTACTTTTAAGCGGAATGAATTAACAGCTTTCCGCCACTGGCTGGTACTTCCGTTGTAAATAACGTCGCCGGCAATGATGCTGTTGTCGCTGGCCAAAAGTTCGTCGGCTTCCTTCAGTTCATTCAAAATACCCTTGAGAACTTCTTTTTGTGAATCGTATTCAGGAGTATAAATTTCATCGGTTTCGCCTTTTAAAGCATCGCTGTACGGAACGTCGCCAAAAGTAAGCGTCAATCCGAAAAAATAATAGGCACGGAAGAATTTTCCGAGGGCAATGTATGCCGGACTTTCAATCCTTTCGGCTTCCTCAATCATTTTTGTAACGTTCCTGAGCTGGTCGTAATTCTCAAAACCAGCCCGGCTCCATTTGTAATACTGGTTCTCATTTTCACCATCGGTTTGAACAACCATGCGTGAAGCATACATCGGGTCAACACCTTCAACCTGAAAAGCATTCCATTCAATGTTGGTAAGCAAAAGCTGAGGGTGTGTTTCAGGCACATTGTTCGGATTTACGTTTAACTCGGCGAGATCGCTGCAAGAGCTGAAAATCAGTGCAAAAAGAAATATGGTTAAAATATACTTTTTCATAATAAGAGTCATTTTTGATTGGTTGCTTAATTAAAATGTAACTGTTAACCCCAGACCAACATATCTCGATGAAGGGTCCTGTAAATTATTATCGTCGCCATAATCGGGGTCGATGATGTCTGCCTTTTTCCACATCAGCAAGTTATATCCGTAAGCCGTGGCTTCAACTTTCTTGAACGCGCTGACATTTATCAAACTTGTAAGGTCGTAGTTAAACGCCAGTTTTCTCAGTTTCACATAGCTGCGATCGAACACGTTGGCGAATGTTTTACTTTCACTTTCGGTTACTTTTGCGCGGTAAGGATAGTTCTGGCTCCAGGTTTGCCAGCTTACTGCTGTGGCGTTTGTTTTGTATTCCCTGGTATCTGAAATCACTTTTCCATCCGTATCTCTTGTCAGCGTACCACTCACAACATTTACTGCATCGGGTACATAAACCGGTTTTCCGGCAGCATATTCAGCATCGCGGTATTCGGTTGAATAAGGATGCTTACCACCCCACCACATTTTTTCAACAGTAAGCGAGTTAATAACACCACCAACAACTCCGTCGATATTTAAATCCATTGAAAGATTTTTGTATTTGAAATGGTTTTGCAAACCAAATCTCCAATTGGGGTCGAGGTGACCATGCATTTGCGCATATGAGTCTTTTGTAGGCAACCCGTTCGATTCAGAAACAATCAGTTCTCCATCGGCGGTTTTTAACCAACCTGTTGCGTAGTAATTATCCACACGTTCGTTCAGCGAATAATTGCCATATTTTGCGGCGCCTCCGTAAATTTCAGTCAGCTTCTTTACACTTGTTGACCAGTTTAAACCCACATCCCAACGGAAATTATTTTTCTTCACCGGATTGGCATTCAGCATTACCTCAACACCATTGGTTGTGTATTGATTTCCGTTTACTTTTCGTGAACTAAACCCACTTGCCTGTGACGTAGGAAGATTGATAATCTGGTTTTCGTCAACAATATTGTAGTAAGTAACATCAAAAGTCATTCTGTTTTTAAAGAATACCGACGAAAGACCCAATTCAAACGATGTCGATTTTTCGGGTTTGATATTCGGATTCACAATCACCGACGGATAACTAACCATCGAATTACCATCATACATTCCGGCATTGCTGTAATAAGAAGAAGTTTGGTATGGCGAAAGGTCGCTCGATACTTCGGCCCACGAACCGTAGAGTTTCAGATAATCAACAACTTTGGGGAGCTGAACAAGATTTGAAACCAGTGTACTCAGCGAAACCGACGGGTAAAAATACGAGTTGTTTGATTCAGGCAGTGTTGACGACCAGTCGTTACGTGCGGTGAGCGTAAGGAAGAATGAATTCAGCGCATCCACGGTTACGGTTCCGAAAACACTCCTGATTTCCCTTTCTTCGAGGTAAGTTGATGCTTTTACATTTCCAAGCGAGTTGTTCAAACTGTAAACCCACGGAACAACCAGCCCGTCGGTCGCATTGTATTCCTGCTGGTATTTTTTGTAAAACATTGAAGCACCTGCATTCGCACTCAATCCGAATTTCTCGGAAAAATCTTTATTAAACGAAAGCAGCACATCGTTGTCCACATTAACCTGGCCGGTATTCCATGTTTTATAGTCGCCTTCGCGCGGGTCGCCATAATTCAGGTATGTTTTAGGACTTTCCCTGTCTTCAAATATATGTTTTAAAACTGCCGAGCTTCTTCCCTGTAAACTCAGGTTTTCGGTAATGTCCCATTTCAGTTTTACCTGCCCGTTAATGGTATTTTGGTCGAACTCCTGGTTCAGCTCGTTGGCAGCAAAATAAACGTTGTTGTACCACGCATAATTAAAGTTGGCCTGGCGGTAACCTTCCTGTCCCGGAATATAAAGATGTTCTTTTAATTCCTGACCGTTTACATCATCACCCATCCAGATTAAAATGGTGTACATATGGTTTTTAGGGCCGTATCCGTAACGCGGGTAGTTGGGTGAAATTACTTTGTTGTATGAAAGTTTTGTGTCGAAAGTCAGGTTGTCGGCAAGGTTGTAAAGCCCAGTGTAAGTTAAACCGCCGGTTTTTAAATCCGAATTCGGCACCCGGCCACGTTCTGATTGGTAAAAGCCGGAAACCCTTGTTGATGCCTTTTTACTTTTCGAGGCAATTGCAAAATTGGTGGTTGAAATTATGCCTGTGCTCATAAAATCTTTCAGGTTGTTGTGATACTCCCATGCAATCGGAACCCTTGAATAACGCGATTTATCATCATATTGTGTTCCTGAAACATCACCCCACCAGGGAGTGGTTTCGCCGGTAACATTGTCATAAATCGGGCTGTTCCACTGGGCAATCTTCAGATTGTCGGAAAATTTTGGCCCCCAAATCATATCACCATCAGAAATACCGCCGTCCTGACCATCCCAGAATTCATATTTCCCGTTCGAGCCATTACCATATTCTGTTTGTGTTTCAGGAAAAACTGTGTAACCTGCCGAAACCATTGTATTGTTTGAAACAGTGATTTCCAGGCCTTCTTTATCGGCATTTTTTGTGGTTATCAGAATTGCGCCGTTTCGTCCGCGCGAACCATAAAGCGATGAGGCGGTCGGCCCTTTCAACACCACAATATTTTCAATATCGGTTGAAGAAACATCAAAAAAGTTGGTTTCCACCGGAATTTCGTCGATAACAATTAACGGCGACTTACCACGCAGCGAAATATCAGGCGCCTGAAACATTCCGGTTTTGGTATTCACCGTTAACCCGGCTACCTGACCACTCAGCATGTTTCCCATATTTGGCGCATTTATGCTGGTAATTTCCTTAGCATCAACTGTCTGGGTGGAATACCCAATTGATTTTTTCTCCTGACTTATACCAAGTGCAGTAACAATTACTTCGTCGATTGCCTGAACACTTTCTTCAAGAACAACATCGATTTGAGTTTTACCCGAAACAGCAACTTCATTTATTTTATAACCGATAAATGAAAATGATAATGTGCCGGTTGAAGAGGCGTCAATCTGGTAGAGACCTTCCGGGTTGGTCACGCCACCGTTGGTTGTTCCTTTTTCCATGACTGTAACACCGGGAAGCGGAATTCCGGTGTTGTCAGTTACTTTCCCTTTAATTTGAATGTTTTGAGCCCAGATAAATGTCGCCCAAACCAGAAATCCAATAGTAAAAAGAATTTTTTTCATACAATTAATTTGATTTTTAAGCATTTAAGTAAATTTCTGTTGTTAAAGCATATTAATTCCGTTTTGATGCGATCTATCACATCAATCAATTAGTTATCAATATTTTAAGTTTTAATAAGTTTTAGCGGTCAAAGGTGGGTTGTAACACCACCGGGTAGTTTTGAGTTTGAAAACCAGGTTCAGTAGTTAAACTGATTTTGCGTATCAGCATTAGTAAAAAGATCACAAATCTCTCTGAAAGTAAATTGTGTATTTTGCCGATGCGAGCTGTGGAAATATTTCCTTCGTAATTCTGTCCTTTCGGACTTGAATAAAGATAACAGCTGAATTTCAACCCTTTAACTTCAGAATAAGTTTGTCCATCCATTTACAATCAATTTTCGGGCAAATATGAGGTGTGCTTGTAACAATAAAGTTGCCTTATGATTTAAGTTTCATTAAAATAATTTAACAGAATTGAAACCTTTACTCCCACTCAGGAAATTATACAACGAGTACCGTAGCATTTTCAAAAGCAGTAAATCAAGTGCTTCCTGATTTTCCCTTTTTGTTTTTTATACAATCGTTGAAGAATCATTTTTCTATCTTTGCGCCTTAAAATTCAGAAACTGATTCAATACGAATAAAATGGAGTACAATTTCGCCGAAATAGAACCCAAATGGCAAAAATATTGGGAAGAAAACAAGACGTTTAAAACCACCGACGATTTTTCAAAACAAAAATATTACATCCTCGACATGTTCCCCTACCCGTCAGGAGCCGGGTTGCACGTTGGTCACCCCGAAGGTTACACTGCGACCGATATTTTAAGCCGCTACAAACGGATGAAAGGGTTTAATGTACTTCATCCGATGGGATACGACGCTTTCGGACTTCCGGCTGAACAGTATGCCATTCAAACCGGAACGCACCCGGCCATTACCACGCAGAAAAACTGCGACAATTTCCGCCGCCAGATAAAAGCCATCGGGTTGAGTTACGACTGGGACCGCGAAATCAATACCACCGACCCGAAATATTTTAAGTGGACGCAGTGGATTTTCAAACAACTCTACAATACCTGGTTTGACGATAAATTGCAAAAAGGCCGGCCAATTTCGGAACTCGAAATTCCGGCTGAAATAAAATCCAAAGGCGAAGAAGAAGTTAAAAAATACATCGGCGAAAAACGATTGGCGTATTACGACAACGCACAGGTTTGGTGGTGCGACTCGTGCAAAACTGTGTGTGCCAACGAAGAGGTTTTAACCGACGGTTCGCACGAAAAATGTGGGCATCAGGTAATCCGCAAAAACCTGAAACAGTGGCTGCTACGCATACAACATTATTCTGAGAGATTGCTGGACGGATTGGAAGGACTTGACTGGCCGGCTGGTGTAAAAGATATGCAACGCAACTGGATTGGTAAATCGACAGGCGCTGAAGTGGATTTCGCAATGGAAGGCCTGAGCGAAAAACTGCGCGTTTACACTACCCGTCCCGACACGTTGTTTGGCGCCACTTACATGGTAATTGCCCCGGAACACGCGCTGATTGAAAAAATTACAACTACCGCTCAGCAATCAGCAGTTGAAAAATACCAGAAACAGGCCGCACTAAAATCGGATTTGGACAGAACCGACCTGGCCAAGGAGAAAACCGGTGTTTTTACAGGTCGTTATGCCATCAACCCTGTCAACAAAAAACTGATTCCAATTTGGGTGGCCGACTATGTTTTGATGGGTTACGGAACGGGTGCTATCATGGCTGTTCCGGCGCACGACACCCGCGACTTTGAGTTTGCCAAAGAATTTAAAATTCCCGTAATCTGCATCCTCGACCCAAAAGATGTTGAGGGTCGTGACGAAATTTTAGCCGGCAATAAATGCTGGACTGAAGACGGCGAATACATCAACTCAGCTTCTGATGAAACCGGGCTGAATATCAACGGCTTGAACAAAGCCCAGGGAATAAAAACCACGATTGAATGGCTTGGCGCGAAAAATATTGGGAAAGCAACTACCAATTACAAACTCCGCGACTGGCTTTTCAGCCGCCAACGGTATTGGGGCGAGCCGTTCCCTGTAATCCATTGGGAAGATGGCGAAGTTACTCTGATTGAAGATGAGAATCTGCCTTTGGAATTGCCTGAAGTGGAAAAATATATTCCGGGTGAAACCGGTGAATCACCATTGGTGAACTCGCACGAATGGCTGAATGTAACCGACAAAAACGGTCGTAAAGGCCGTCGCGAAACCAACACCATGCCGCAGTGGGCAGGGTCGTGCTGGTACTATCTCCGCTACATCGACCCAATGAATGAAAAGGAAATTTTCGATGTAAAAAAGGAACAGTATTGGATGCCGGTTGATTTATATGTGGGCGGCGCTGAACATGCCGTACTTCATCTGCTTTACTCACGATTCTGGCACAAAGTTTTGTTCGATTTGGGCATTGTTTCCACCGACGAACCCTTCCAGAAACTGTTTAACCAGGGAATGATTCTGGCTTTTGCCTACGAAACAAAAACAGGCGCCAAAGTTTCTTCGGATTTGGTCGAAGAAAAAAACAACAAATATTACCACACGCAAACCGGCGAAGAACTGAAACAGATTGTGGCAAAAATGTCGAAATCGCTGAAAAATGTAGTGAACCCCGATGATGTGATTGAGCGTTACGGTGCCGACTCGCTGCGTTTGTACGAAATGTTTATGGGCCCGCTCGACGAGCGCAAACCCTGGGCTGAAAATGGAGTAAAAGGGGTGTTCAACTTTCTGAACCGGGTTTACCGTTTCTTTACCGAAATGGAAAATATTACCGATGGAACGGAAGATAAAGAAGTTGAGAAACTGCTGCACCAAACCATTCAGAAAGTGGAATTTGATATTGAACACCTGAAGTTTAACACAGGAATTTCGGCTTTGATGATTTTTAATAACCTGGTTATCAAAAAAGGCAAGGTAACAAAAAACACCGCCGAAACTTTTGCCAGAATTCTTGCACCTTATGCACCACACATGGCCGAAGAGTTGTGGTCGGTTTATGGCAATACAAAAACATTGGCCTACGAACCCTGGCCCGAAGTAAACCAAAGCTTGCTGGTGGAAGATACTTTTGATTACCCTGTTTCGTTTAACGGAAAAACAAGGTACATGAAAGGTCTGCCGGTTGATTTGCCTATCGCTGAAATTGAAAAAGAAGTACTTGCTGACGACCGGACAGCCAAATGGCTTGAAGGTAAATCGGTGAAAAAGATGATTATCGTACAGAATAGAATTATCAATGTTGTGGTTGGGTAACATTGCCTAACAACAGTGAAAAAGGCTCTGATATTTGAAATATTCAGAGCCTTTTTGTTTCTGCCTATCCACATTAGGGCAAAAAAAACCGCATTAATTCGTTTGTGAAAACCCCGATATGACAGGATTTGAGCGCCCGGCCGATCAGACTTCCAGCGGTCTTTCGACTCATCCCGATGTACATCGGGACTACCAGGCCTGTCTTAGCGACACTTAAAGAGCATTCTCAGTTATATTTGTAATGTTGAGTTTACCAAATTCAGAATTAATGCGGAAATATTTTTTTCTCTTCAAAGAACTCGTTTTGTTTATTGCTCATCCGTTATTATACCAGTAATTTCCAGCGACAGCAATAGTTAGCCTGTCGAATAATTTTTCTCCGAAATATCGGCGATTGAGTTTGTAGCAAAACTCATCCAAATACAATTGCAGGT
>JBFXFM010000084.1:0-10980 GCA_050179035.1 Draconibacterium sp.
TCTATATCAAAAAGCCTGATTTTATTTAAGTTATAAAAATCAATCTGTTTTTTGAAGTATCTTTCATCCGTGATTTTTTGTTTGGTTCTACTTTTTAGTTTTTGTTTGCCCTAAAAGTAAACACAATCAGCTTTTTATCCAATATAGTTTTACAAAATATTTATTAATACTTCTGCACTGTAATTTTCCATTCAATGCGGGAGGTTTGGGTAAACTGCAGGTCGATGCGCAGCAGGTTGGGGTCGGTTTGCCGGATGGAGTACAGCGGGTTGGTTTCGTAAATTTTGCTGTCGCGGGGTTGCCAGCCGTAACCGTCGGGCAGATAGACAAACACGCTGTGCGCGCTGTCATCGGTCCCCAGCGAGGTGGCTGTGAGCGTTCGGTTGGCAGCATCGTAGTTTTCGGCAGCCAGTTCCACCGCGCCCATTTTTACATGGCGGTTAGTGCCAATAATCTGCGGTTCGCCGGTTTTGGGCCGCAGCGAGAACAGCGCCACACTCCCGGGATTTACAGGCACCTGCATCGTGCCGGTTACTTCGCCCGCAAAACGCTGGTTCCAGAAATCAAACGCCAGGTAAGTTTTATCTTCCTCCAGTTTCAACTCCTTCACAACTCCCAATCCTCCCGCCGTTGGCGGGATTAGAGGGGGGCGGGTCGTATTAAAAAACGCCGCCACCTGCCAGCTTCCAAAAGGGCGCTCAATGTTGCAGGTAAAAACTGTTTGCGGGTCGTTCTCAGCCAGGTCGGCCGCGATGGCATTTTCGGGTGTTGCCGGGAAAATCTTTTTCAGTATTTCGAGTTTGCCGGCGCCAAGGTTCATCAGCCTGTCGCCCGACATGACATTGCCGCCGCTGAGGCCAATGAGCGTGGCGGCTGCCTGTGCCTCGTGTTCGGCCAGCAGGTCGGTGCACACATGGTCGATGTCGTTTGTCCAGGTTTTGCTGTTGAAAAACCAGCGTTTCCCGGCTGCCCCCGCGCTGCTTGAGTTTCCGCGGAAATACTGTGTCCATGCGTTGTCGGAACTGCCATAATTCTGGTCGTATTCAACACGCAGGCTGTTGATGTACCCGCCCGTAACCTGTCCCGGACCGCAGTCGAGGATGTGACAGTTTTCGCCGGCTGTTTTGCGCATAATTTCAAGCGCACGGCGATACACCTGCGCGGGGGTTGCACCCGGATTGTAAAACCGGCTGGCCGAAAAAACTGTCCAGGCCACAAAATCAACTTTTATCATTTCAAAACCCCATTTGTTCGCAATAGTGTCGATGAGGGCAGTGTACCATTTTTCAGCGTCGGGGTGGGTGAGGTCGAGACAGTAGCGTTTGGGTGTTTCGGTGCGGTACCAGTCGGTGTTTTCAGAAGGCCACGGCCCGATGCGCACGGGTTTCCCGTTTTCATCTTTCAGCAGCCAGTCTGCGTGGTTTTTGCACACCTCCGAATTTTCAGCAATCACAAACGGCGCAATCCAGATGCCCGGTTTCAGCCCTAAGTTTTTGATGCTGTCGCACAGCCATTTCAGCCCGTGCGGAAAACGGCTGTTGCCCTGCCAGTCGCCGTGCGTGGTTTGGAATCCTTCGTCAATCTGGATATATTCGAGCCCAAAAGGTTTGAGATGTTTCGCGGCAAAAACTGCATTTTCGAGTATCTCGTTTTCGCTGAAAATATCCATCGTGTAAAACCAGTTGCACCAGCCGTTTACGGCACTGCACACGGGGTTGTTCATTTTTTTCTGCATCAGCGAGGCGTAGGTTTCGTTCACGCTGTACACATTTTCGCCGGTGACCAGCACCAACTGGTCGGAGCTGATTTCACAGCCTGGTTTCAGCATAAAACCCGGGTTCAGCACCGACTCAGCCACCAGCGAAAATTGATTGCCGTCGTGTTTCAGTACCTGCAAACGCCCGAGTGTGTTGGCGTTGAGGAGGTAGCCTGCTGTGAGCGCCGGGGTTTTTGTATTGCTGAAAAGCGAGAGGTTCCACCAGCTTTGGGTTGTAAGCGGATTGGCAGTGAGCAGCGTGTCGCTCATCACTCCGCCTTTGGTTTCGCCATAGGGTTCGGGACGTATCCAGGGCTGGGAAAGGTTCTGAATATTTCCGGCGTCGTAATACATCGCGCCGTTGGTGAGGCATTTTTCAGTGTTGCCAAAAACCAGGGAGCCGCCGTTTTGCTGTACCAGTCGCAAGGGTTCAAGACTGCGGATGTTGATGTCGGTGGCCGAAACGTTTTTGTAAATCACCTCAAAACCAATGGCCGCGTAGTTGCTGAAAAGCGTGATTTGCTGGGTGAAATTGAGTTTCCGGTTTTTGTCGGTTCCGTGAATCACGAGCATCGGATTTCCTTTGTCGTCGGTGGTTTGTGTGGTTTTGTACCGGTAGTTTTGGCTGTCAGAAGTGTACAGTTTTCCTGCAGGCAAAACTGCACTAACCGCTCCGGAAAACAGCGGCTCTCCGGAAATTGTGGCTGCAGAAAGTTGCCCTGTTTTTTTATCGAACTGCACTGTGTAAACGCTGTTGCTGATTTGCTGTGCCTTTGCCGAAAACAGCAGCAGGACGAGCATGGCAAGCATGGCCGGTTTCTTCATTTGATTTGTTTTTGGTCGGGAATAAAGGTAGAAAAAAAATGTTGCGGGTTGCGGGTTGCGGGTTGCGGGTTGAGGAGAGGATGCCGGATACTCGATACCGGATGCTGGATGGAGAAGAATGAAGATTGATAGGAAAGAAAGAGATTGGTGGAGATTTATAGAGATTGATGGAAGAAGATTCTGGATTCTGGATTCTGGATTCTGGATTCTCGATACTTGATTCTTGATACTCGATAAAGAAGAATGGAGACTGATAGAGATTGGTTGGGATTGATGGAGAAGATTCAGGATGCTGGAATTTTTTTAACGCAGAGGATGCAATGAAAGCGCAGAGGATGCAAAGCTGTTGCTTTGCGTCACCTTGGCGTTCTTTGCGCAAAGAAAGAAGCGGCGTTCAGGATGGAGAAAACTGAAATTGGTGGAGAAGATTCGCGATGCCGGATGCTGGATTACTAAACCGCAACCCGTAACCCCGGATTGCTACTTCAAACTTTCCAGCACATCAACCAGATGTTTCCAGAATTTCTGAGTGGTTTCAATGTCTAACCTTTCATCGGGCGAGTGGGCGCCTTTGATGGTGGGGCCAAACGAAACCATATCGAGTTTCGGGTATTTTTCGAGGAAAAGTCCGCACTCCAATCCGGCATGAATGGAACGCACAACCGGTTTATTCCCGAATAATCTTTCATACGATTCAACCACTGTTTTCAGCACTGCCGAGTCGGGATTTGGCGCCCAGCCCGGATAACCGTCGGAGTGTTCAACCTGCGCACCGGCAATGGTAAATACCGATTCCACCATTGAGGCAGCCATCAGTTTACGCGATTCGAGTTCGCTGCGCTGGCTGGTGGTAACCACAATTTTATTGTCGCCGCTAAATTTTACCGAAGCCAGGTTTGTCGATGTTTCAACCATTCCTTCCATGCGTGTGCTCATTTCCAAAACCCCGTGCGGACAAGCGTTCAGCGCATGAATCAGTTTTGTCTGCGAAACTTCGTCAATTACAAAACCGGGCATTTCAACCGACCCGATTTTCATTTTCAAACCCGGTTCATTTCTTTCAAATTCGGTTTGAACAGCAGCTGAAAAAATATTGAATTCAGCAGTTGCCAATTCTTTTTTCCCCGATGGAACAGTGATTATGGCGAATGCTTCGCGGGCAATGGCGTTGCGCAAATTGCCACCATTAAAATCGGCTACACGTAACGGAACTTCTTTTAAGAGTTCAATTAAAATTCGGTTCAGAATTTTATTGGCATTTCCACGGTTTTTATGAATATCGTCGCCCGAATGGCCACCCGTTAAACCAGAAACTGAGATTTTTAGCGCTGTTGAACCGGCTGGCACAGCAGTTTTTTCACAAGTAAAAGTGGCCACAGTATCAATTCCACCGGCGCAACCAATAAAAATTTCGCCTTCATCTTCCGAGTCGAGATTCAGCAAAACTGAACCACTTAAAAATCCTGGTTTCAATGCGAATGCACCTGTAAGTCCGGTTTCTTCGTCAACCGTAATCAGGCATTCAACCGGGCCGTGTTTAATTTTATCAGAAGTTAAAACCGCCAATTGGGCAGCGATTCCAATACCGCAATCGGCGCCAAGTGTGGTGCCGTTGGCTTTTACCCAGCCACCATCGATAACGGGTTCAATTGCATCGTTATCAAAATCAAAATCCTTATCGCTGTTTTTTTCGCAAACCATATCCATGTGTGTTTGCAAAATTACAGTGGGTGCATTTTCCATGCCCGGAGTTGCGGGCTTTATAATCAAAACGTTACCAACTTCGTCAGTCTTCGCAATAAGATTATTTGTTTTTGCAAAGCCGAGTAAATACTGCCTTATTTTTTCCTCTTTCTTTGATGGGCGCGGAACGTGGCAAATCTGTTCAAAATAGGCAAATAAAGGTTGGGGATTTAAATCGGTAAGTTTATTCATCTTTTTTTTAGTTTTTTTGGAAGCGGCAAATATGTAAAAATGTGTTTAAACGATAACCAAAACTTTATCATGTTTAAGTATTTTATTTGCCAATAAAATTACATCACAGTGAACGCTTTTTATAGTTCGTTAAACCCGATGAGGCGCTGAAGTCTTTCGTCCCACAACCGCAGTTTTAATGTTTTAAGGCTTTTCATAAATGTTACCGGCTCAACCTGTTTGAAAACAGGGTTTTCGTTGTAGCACTTTTCAAGCTTATAATTTGGTATCCGTGCGTTAATGTGGTGAATGTGGTGAAACCCGATATTGCCTGAAAACCATTGCAAAACTTTTGGAAATTTTACAAATGAACTTCCTTCGAGCCCAATTTTCAGGTAGTTCCAATCACTGCTTCTCACCCACGAAACTTCTTCGTACTGGTGTTGCAGATAAAAAAGCCACAATCCGGCAATTGCAGCCAGGTAGATGATGGCAATCTGAATAATCAGATAAGTCCAGAAGCCTATCAGCCAGCTCATTATAATAAACATAACCACAAGCGCGGCATTGGTAAAATATACATTCAGTTTTTCTTTTTTATCCGAATCCTTTTTCGCTAACCTGTTTTTAAACACAAAAACATACAAAGAGCCCACTCCAAACATTATCAATGGGTTGCGATACATCCTATACCTGAAACGCAGCCATTTGCTGCTGGCTAAATATTCCTCGCGCGTCATCGTCCAAACATCGCCGACCCCGCGTTTATCGAGGTTTCCAACGGTGGCATGATGTTGCATGTGTTCGTTGTGCCATTTGTAATATGGTGTAAAAGCCAGAATCCCGAAAAACATTCCCACCGACCGGTTGGCTCTTTGTGATTTAAAAAATGAGCCGTGGCCACAGTCGTGAAAAATGATAAACAACCGCACCAGAAACCCGGCGGCGATAACGATTAAACCCGCAGTAATCCAGTAGGATACAGATAAGCTCCAGATGATTAAAAGCCACAATCCAACGTAAGGAATAAAAGTATTGATAATCTGCCAAAGACTTTTGGAGATTTCAGGTTTCGAATATTGGCTTATATTTTTACTGAAATTGGCCCATACATTTTGGTCGCCAGCTGCCTGCTTTCCTGAATTCATTCTTCTCTAAAACAATTATTTTACAGAACATGTAACGAATTCAAGACAATTTGGTTCTTGCAATTCATGCAAAAATCAGGCTAGCCCGACACAAAATACAAGCAATAAGAAACTTAAAAATCTAAAATTATTTTAGAAATACTTTTAAAGAATCAGAAGAAAAAAAGCCTCAATCAGTCGTTGCCTTTTTTGCTTTCGATAACCACAACTCCATTTGCACCGCGCGAGCCGTAGATTGCAGCGCTGCCATCCTTGATTACATTTATGCTTTTTACCTGGGTTGGTGGCAGAGTACGTAAAATGCTGTTGTCAACGGGAGTTCCATCGAGTACAATAAGCGCACCCGAGCCACTGTTTATCGAGTTTACTCCCCTTATAATAATATCTCCATTCACGATTTGTACACCAGCAAATCGCCCCTGAATGAGTTCATACATATTTGAATACTGTGAAAAATCGAGGTCTTTATTGTTGAGCGTGGCCACTGCATTCAGTTTGTCGGCATCAAGAACATATCCATAACCAATGGCTATTTCACGGTTTTTTTCACCCGGTTTTAATTTCATATTAATGATGGCAACTTTGATTTTTTCATCAACCTCAAATTTTGCTGATGTAAATCCTTTGGCCGAAACTTTAAGCTGATCTTCAATGTTGCAACCAACCGAAAATTTTCCTACAGAATCGGTTCGTACCACCTGTTTTGTACTTTTTACTGCAACTTCGGCGCCAACCAGCGGAATGCTGTCGAAAGTAAAAACCCGGCCATGCACAATTCTATCCTGCGCACTGGTATTCAAAGCAACAAAAAGAATGGCTGTAAAAAAGATTGCATTTAATGTTTTCATGGTCTTTCGTTTTTATCGGTTTAATGGCTGTAAATGTAGCAAAACCAAACCAGCATGAACTAAAAACCAAACTCAATTTTGGTGTTTTACAACCTGTTTAATATCGGTTGCCACCACTTTTTTTACCCGGTATGGTTTTTTGTTTTGCGATTCGAAATAGGTGCGCATTTGCAACTCGGCAATAATTCCGATGGTAATAAACTGAATGCCCCCCATTACCAATAAAATGCCAAGTAAAAGCAGCGGTTTTCCCCAGATATCGTGTCCTAAAATCTTATGAATCAGGAAATAAATATTAATAAGCACTCCTAATCCCAACGTAACAATACCAATTGAGCCAAAAAAGTGCATCGGGCGTTGCAGGTATTTTTTAAAGAAAACCATCAGGATAAGATCGCTTATCACACGTGTTGTGCGGCCGAGATTGTATTTCGAAGTGCCAAATTCGCGCGGACGGTGGTTCACATCAACCTGTGTGATTTTTGTAGCCCCTTCAAGCGCAATCAGCGCCGGAATGTACCGGTGCAGTTCGCCATAAATGTGGATGCTTTTGATGGTTTCGCGGGTAAAAATTTTCAGGGTACAACCTAAATCCTTCATGTGGATTCCTGTCGATTTCCGAATCATGTAATTGGCAATTTTTGAAGGCACTTTCCGCAGAAACATGCCGTCTTTGCGATTGGCCCGAACACCAGCCACCATATCCCATTCCTCATCCTCAATCATTTTCAGCATCATCGGCACATCCATCGGGTCGTTTTGCAGGTCGCCATCAATTAACGCCACAAATTCGCCGCCGGCCTGATCGATGCCGGCTTGCAGAGCCGAACTCTGGCCATAATTCCGTTTCAATTCGACCAGCAAAAAACGTGGATCGTTGATTTTAAGGATTTCAGCGCGGGTGTTATCCGTCGAACCATCGTCAACAAAAATGGCTTCAAAATCAATATTTGCGAGGGCAGTTTTTATCTGGTCTGAAAGTGGTCTGATGTTGGGTTCTTCGTTGAAAACACAAATTACCAGCGATAATTTCTTCATTGTTCTGTTGTTTTTCCGAAAATGTTTTCCGGCATTCAGGCGGCAAAGTTAATTAAAAACGATGCAAAAAAATGCTCAGTTCACCGGTTTCAGTTTCCAGATGAACGAGAATTTAATGGTTTTGTACTCCCAGTCGCGTAAGCCGTGCAAATACTGAATCCGGAATGCTTTTCCCTCAAAATCCTTTCTCAATTCGAAATTGAGTTGCATGGGTTTGTCGCGCTGCGCTTTGTAGCCAGAATAGCCCGACCACGCGGCCGAACAGTTCCAGTTGTTTCGATTATAATCGGTGCCCAAAGCGTACAAAAAAGCATCGTTCTGCAGGTTCAGTTCGTCGTTGGTTTGCCACGAGTAAAAGCCCGCAAGCCCAAACGGACGGAAATAACTTTTTTCAGTTTTACCCAGTTTTTTCGAAAAACTGATATCGAAAAAATATCCCGGACTGTCGGTGTTACGGGCGCCTTCCAGCTGGTTTCCCGATGCAGTTTTCCCGGCCATGCGCAACAATGCATCGGGCATTTTGCGGTTTTTCCAAAGTTGCACAAGCGTACTGAAATACAAATCGCCAAAAGCATATCCTTTCCCATCTTCAATGCGTGCGAAGCGTTCATTTCTTATTTCTTCCGAAAAAGCAAAATGCTCAGCCACCACACCATAAATTTCGATGGCGATTTTGTTCTGGCAAAACGGTACAAACAGCCGTCCCGAAATGTCCTGCGTGGGATCGCCTTTCAGAAAATGAGTTGAAGCCGTGAGTTCGATTTCGGTGTTGGAATTCAGGAATCCCCTTTTTATTTCGGGTACCGGCAAAGCATTTGGCCCAAGGTAGCCGGGCGAAATTATCATCCAGTTCCGCCAGCCGGGATCGCCTTCTTCCCACCCGTGAAGTTTGTTCCACCATGACATGTCATCACTACCCGACTGGGCAAAAACTTCAGTGGAAACAAAAAGAAGCGCAAAGAGTAAAATGCGGTTTACCATGATTTTCGACTTGAAAAATCAAAGATAAAAAAGCTGCCCTTTTGAGACAGCTTTGTATTTAAAGTTTTAATTTTTCCCTGATTTGTTTTGGCACCGCATCCTTGTGAACCATAATGCACATGGTTTTCAGGTTTACATACGGTTTCGAAACATAGAAAAAACCGTTGTATTCGTTGTAATCGCCCCACGAGTTTTTCACTTTATAAAACACTTTTCCTTCCTGGTTTTTAGCGGTTCCGATAATGTGCATCCCATGGTCGTCGGTGGTTTCGTAACTATCAAAAGCAGTCTGGCGCATTTCCTGGGTTACATTAATTTCCGGTACAGGTTTCTCGAGTTTGTATAATTCACGTTCTTTTTCGCGTTCAGGAAGCGCTTCCCAGCGGGCAATTTCAGCATCGCTCATTTCGTGAGTAACAGCGGCAGGCAACACAGCAACACCTTTGTTACTGGTTACAAAACCCTTTTCGCTTACATCAGCAGCCCAGGCTACTGTGTATCCGTTGGCCAGCGAATTGTCGATAATTGCTTCAAGCTCATTCACGGGCACATTGTACACTTTGTCCCACGACCAGTTGTCGGGGACTTCGAGCACAAATTCGGTATAAAAAGGATGGTGTGTATATGATGTGATTTCGATATAATCGTTCATATTCAGTCCCACAAAATCGGTGGCAAAACTTTTCGGTGTGTAGTTTTTGCCTTCGTATTCAAAACTTTCGGGTAATTTACCAAGATACGAGTCGAGTGTGGCTTCAACGGGCTGGTTCCAGACCGTGCTCAGCTTTTTGTTTTTGTTTTCAATCACTGCATCAACCTGCTGTTTCAGCGTGTTATCCATTTCGCCGTGCACGTGTTTTGTTTCGCCGTAATTTAAACCATTGTACACCTGCTCAGGCACAATGCCGTAATTCACCATTACATTTTTGGCATCGTGAAATGCGCCGCCAGCCGAAAAACTGCCTTCGCCATGCAGCCTCACATATCGTTTTGCTTTATCAGAATACGTGTTGCGAACCACAAACATTTCAGAAAGGTCAACTTCTGGTTTGCCCAGTCTTATCATTTCCGATTCGAAAAACGAAAGTGTTGAAAACGACCAGCAGGTACCTGTGCGGTACTGGTCTTTTACAGGCGTGGTAGGCAACACAATTTCGTCTTCGAAAACATAACCCACCGGGGTTTTATCGCCTTTTACCCCGTTGCCCGAAAATGCAGGAATGGCCAATAAAACGGCCATAAACCAAGTGAAAACAACACGCATCATAGAAGTATAATTTCTTAATAATTATGATTTTATAAAAACATGAACGGCGAAAATAACAATTAATTGAAAAGATACAATTTTATTACAGCTGATTTTACAGGTTGTAATTGCTGATTATTTCGTTGTATCTGAAACAGCTGACAATGTGATCGTTTACCATTCCGGTGGCTTGCAGGTGTGCATAAATTACTGTTGAGCCGACAAACTTAAACCCGCGTTTTTTCAGGTCAGCCGAAACCAGATCCGACAGTGCCGTTTTAGCAGGCAGTTCTTTCAAACTTGTAAAACTGTTTACGATTGGTTTGAAATTCACAAATTGCCAGATGTATTTATCGAAACTGCCAAATTCAGCCTGTACTTCGAGAAACCGCTGTGCATTGTTTACACAGGCAGCAATTTTGGCTTTGTTTCTGATGATAGCGGCATTTTCGCCAAGGGCCGCAATTTTGTCTTCGGTGTATTTTGCCACTTTTACGGGGTCGAACTGGTCGAAAGCCTCGCGAAAAGCCTCGCGTTTGTTGAGCACAATCTGCCAGCTCAGTCCGGCCTGAAATCCTTCGAGCACAAAAAACTCAAATAGTTTACTATCGTCGTGCAGCGGCACACCCCACTCTTCGTCGTGGTATTTAATCATATTCGGGGTAGTATTTCCCCAGTTACAGCGTTCGCACATGTTAATGTTTTTTGGATAAAAATAATGTTTTACCAATGTAAAAATGCAAACAACCCGGTACGGGTTCGATTTTAGCAACAACAACCGCCCCAACCAACAATGTCGGTATTTTGAAAAGCAGGCGCTGTAAAACAATTCGGATTTATCTCGCTTTTTCACTTCACACCTCGTCCGCGCCCTGAACCACTGACCGGATTTTTAGGGGGTCAATTTGCTACTAAAATCTATCCCCAACGGGGATAAAAACAATTCAGATTTTTGTCGTACTCCGCTTCAAATGACAAAAACGCTATTGTCAACAGGAATTAAAAATTGGAGTAAAAAATGTTCAATTCAAAGTGAAAGAACCCGGTATGGGTTCGATTTTAGTAACAACAACCGCCCCAACCAACAATTTCGGTAGTTTGAAAAGCAGGCGCTGTAAAACAATTCGGATTTATCTCGCTTTCTCTCTTCAAACTTCGTCCGCGCCCTGAACCACTGACCGGATTTTCAGGGGGTCAATTTGCTACTAAAATCTATCCCCAACG
>JBFXFM010000085.1:0-9987 GCA_050179035.1 Draconibacterium sp.
ATACAACAGGTTGATGATATTGAATACCAGGTTGATTTGTCAAGTCATCCCGAAGGGCCTTATGTGGTGGAAGTCTCGGGACAGGGATTTCGCGAAACCTCAAAGATTGTATTAAAGAAATAACCGGATAACAGCTAAATACTACAAAAATGAAACAGATTATATTTATTGCAGTCTTTTTATTTGCCTGCACAGCAATTTTCGGGCAGGGAAATCCTTCAAATTTACCTGCCGACCAATCGTCCACCGCGATTACTGTCAGCCCGACAGCAACACAAAACTATGTTGTGACTTACGCATACAGAACAGCAGTAACCTCACATCCCACAAGCCCGACAACCGGACAGATTAATCCTGTTATCCAGTATTTTGATGGACTGGGAAGACCAGTTGAAACAGTTTCGGTAAAAGGCTCACAGAGTGGTTATGATGTAATCGACCATAAAGGTTATGATGCCTATGGTAACCTGGTTAATGAATATTTGCCCTACACTAAAAGCGCAAACAATGGCGCTTTTGTAACCAAAACAAATTTTACATCCGGTCAGAACACTTTTTTAACCGGTTTGTACGGATCGACAGATGGAAGTAAAGGCTATACAGTGACTGAGTATGAAAAATCACCCCTGAACCGGGTTATTAAACAGGGGGCGCCTGGAAATTCATGGCAATTAACAAAACCGGTTTCAACAACATACCGGACAAATACCACTGCTGATGCTGTAAAAACATTCAATTATACCAATGATACTCCTTCTGCGGAATATACTTTTCCTGCCGGAAAGTTATATGTAACCGAAACCACCGATGAAGACGGAAAAACAGTCCGTGAGTTTAAAGACATGGATGGGAAAGTGATTCAGAAAGACATGAATGGGGCAAAAACACGCTATTGTTATGACCAGTTCGGGAGGCTCCGCAGCGTAATGCAACCCACCGCAACTTCCCCAACCGGGAATTACGATGCCTTTCAATACTTTTATGATTCGGAAGGCCGGTTAATAGAAAAAAAGCTCCCACGGGCAGTAAGTGTGTATTATATTTATGACTCTCGCGACAGGCTTGTTCTGACGCAGGACGGAGTACAACGGACAAAAAGTGAATGGACCTATACCATTTATGATAATTTTAACCGGCCTGTGGAACAGGGGACCTGGGCAACTATTGCAACAAGAGCTTCACTGACTACCTCGGTAAACGGCAGTTTAACCTATATGTCAGGCCAGGCATCACGAATTCCATTGAAATATTTGTATTATGATGTTTATACAGGTGTTCCTTCCGCTAACGCCTTTAACACATCGGATGCTTCTGTGGCAATCAGGTCAGCCAGCGATATTGGAAGACAAACCGGAGAGAAAACAAAACTGCCCGATTCTGAGACAGGAATGACCACCTGGCTTTTTACAGCCATTTATTACGACAAATTCGGAAGAGTTATCCAAACTGTATCCGACAACCATTTAGGGGGATTGAATGTAGTTACAAATACATACAACTTTGCAGGTGAAATCACTCAAACCCGCAACCGCCATACTGCCGATGCTGTAACCACCTATACCGATACTTATTTTGACCTGAACCATCGGGGCAAATTAATGAAAACACGTTTTAAGGTTAACGGTGCAGGAGAAGTGCTGTTATCGGGGAATAGTTACAACGAGGCCGGAAACCTGGCCATACAGTACCTGCACTCCGAAAGTGGCAGTAACTTCATTCAGAAGAATGACTACACCTATAATATAAGGGGTTGGATGTTACAAATGAACAACCCGACCACTTTTACCGAAAGCGATGTGTTCGGGATGAAACTCGAATACAACCTGGCAAGTACCCCGCTGTACAACGGGAATATTTCAAAATTTACCTGGGGGACTACGGCTTATCCAACCATGATGTATGCCTACACCTACGATGCAAATAACCGGCTTACCACAGCCAACTTTACAAAAACAGGGGTAAATGCAAACGGACTTGACGAGGGTTTTGCTTATGATGTTAACGGAAATATTACAAAAATATCGAGGTACGATTACAATGGTGTTTTAACCGACAGTATAAAATGTACCTATTCGGGGAACAGTATTCAAAGTATGTACGATAAGCAGGGAGATGTGGCATCGGTGGTTGATTTTCCCGGAAGCATAACCCCAAAATCGGTTAATTACGACCAGAATGGCAATGAAACAAGCGAGCCGCACCGGTATATTGCAACTACTTATAATCTGCTGAATCTGCCAAAGCAAATCATTTGGAACGGGCTGAACCGTAAAATCAGTTATTTTTATACTTTTAACGGCGAAAAGCTGCGCAAAACGGTTGAAGACAACGGGACCATTACCAAGGTTGATTACTGCGGTCCATTTGTTTACGAAACCGTAAGCGGCACACGTTCTTTAAAATACATTTTAACACCACATGGCAGGGCGGTTAAGAGCGGCAGCAGTTTTGAGTATGAGTACAACATTACCGACCACCTTGGTAACGTAAGGGCAGTAATAAAAAAATACACCGGTGGTTTACCAATGGTTGTACAGGCAAGGCATTATTACTCCTTTGGTATGGAGATGAGCCAGCTGAACAATGGCACCACCATAAACAAATACCAATACAACGGCAAAGAAATACAGGATGACTTTGGTTTATATTGGTACGATTACGGGGCAAGGTTTTATGACCCGATGGTGGGGAGGTGGCATACAATAGACCCGATGGCGGAATCATATTATTCTTTTTCTCCTTTTCATTTTTCAGGAAACAACCCAATGAAATTTCTTGACCTGAATGGAATGAATTATGATTGGGTAGAAAAAGCTGGTGGAGGGGAGTTGGTTTGGGATGATAAAGTCACAAGTGCAAATGATAAGGATCTACAAAAAGGAGATAAATACTTGGGAAAAAATGTTCTTGTGGCAACTCATAATAGGGATGAAGATCTTAACGAACCAATAAATAGTGCAAAGTTTGAATTGTATCTTGAAGGCAACAAGGAAGGACCATCAGCAACTATAATGGGAAATACGGTGCCTGCTGATGTATCTAAATACGGAACATTGGCGGAAGGGTTATACAAAGCAAAAAGCGATCACAGAAGCAAATATCCGGACGAATCTGCTCTTAGAATATTAAATTTAGACGGGAAAGACGGATTACCCACAGTTAATGGTAATCCTAATCCAGAAAGCAATGGAAGAACTTTGACAGGTGTATTTTTTCATTCAGCTGGTAACAAAAAGGAGTCATTATTTTATACTGACAAACGGGGCGAGCAAAAACCTTGGACAACAGGGTGTCAAACCAGTGGCTCTGGACCGGGTAGAAAGGATCTACATAATGTATTTATGAGTAAAGTAGGCAATTTTAATGGAACATACTATCTGAGGAGGAAAAAGTGATGCTAAAATTTTGTTTGTTTTTAATTATTTCATTCCCTTTAAAGTGTTGCTGTCAAACAGATGCTAACAATAATTTTGGGAGTGAAAGTACTAAACGTGAAGTACAATTAACGGGAACTAAATGGCAAAGTAAAGGTGAATTCTGCAATGATACATTAGAGTTTTCAAAGGTAGAAACCTGCAAATGGTATGGTTGTGAAACTGGGTTTTCATGCAATGCCAGTTATTACAATTGTAGTATGTATGGCAGAGAGGAAGTGGCATTTGAAGGAGATACATTGATTATAACGGAGACAGATGATTGTAATCCAAATACAGAAAATATTATAAATGAATTAACAATTGTTTTTTCTAAGGTGGTTGTATCTGAAGATAGTTTAACTTTCATTAGTACCTACAGCCTTGTTGTTTCAAGAGAGGGTAAAGGGATCATCAGTGAGACTAAACCCAAAAAGATATTTCTAACATATACTAAAGTTAAGATGTAGGTACAAATAAAATTCTCCAACTACCTTTATTCGCCTGACTAGTCAGCTGTCAGTAGATTGTAGCGTCATTTTGAGATAGTTATTTTTATACTTTCAACGGCGAAAAACTTCGCAAAACGGTTGAGGACAATGGCACCATTACAAAGGTTGATTACTGCGGCCCGTTTGTTTATGAAACTGTTAGCGGCACACGTTCTTTAAAATATATAATTACACCACATGGCAGGGCAGTAAAAAGCGGCAGCAGTTTTGAGTATGAGTACAACATTACCGACCACCTTGGTAACGTAAGGGCAGTAATAAAAAAATATACCGGCGGTTTACCTATGGTTGTGCAGGCGAGGCATTATTACTCCTTTGGTATGGAAATGAGCCAGCTAAACAATGGCACCACCATAAACAAATACCAGTACAACGGCAAAGAAATACAGGATGATTTTGGCTTGTACTGGTATGATTACGGGGCAAGGTTCTATGACCCGATGATTGGGAGGTGGCATACACAAGATCCGCTAGCTGAAGATTACTACAGCCTCAGCCCATACAATTACGTTGCTAATAATCCGATGATTTATATCGACCCTACAGGGATGGCACTTGATAATTACTCTGTTGATGAACAAGGAAATGTCAAACTTGAAGAAGAAACAAAAGATAAATTTGATATGCTTTATACAAAGTCTGACTGGAAAGCAGGGAATAAAGACAATGGGTTGAAAGTAAATGACAAGTCAATACTTCCTGATTTAGCCGATAACAGGACAGGCTATAATGGGAATTATGCTATAAGTACAAATAAAGATGAAAGCTTTAATGTTTTCTCCTTTATGGCTAATAATACAAATGTTGAGTGGGGAATAGATGGCTATAGAACCTCGGGGGATAATGAATATGTTATAAGGACATCTCATAATCCAGAGGCGGTTACTTTGTCAACAACATTATCCCAATACGATGAGTTTGACCAGATTTTCAGTATTCATTCTCATCCGGGGAATGCAACTTGGGAAGGAACTAAGGGAGGTTCAACTGGAGACCAGAACCTTATTATAAACCAACATAATAGATTTAAGAGCGAAGGAATGCAGGGAGTAAATGCTTGGTTTAAAAAAGACGGAAGTTGGACAGTTCTTCCCAAAACCTATGTATACCATAAGCAGAGTAAAACATTGTACAATTACACTCCATGGAAAAGCAGTGTATTTATTCGAAAAATAAATAAAGCAAACGATATGTACCGTAATTTAGGATTTTAACAACATGAAGAAAGTAGTACTTTTATTATTCATTTTTTTTGGGGTATTTATCGCCTGCAATAGTACGTCTTCTGACAATAAAAAAGTCAATAATAAAGAAGAAATGATAAGAGCCAATAAAGCGGAAGCTGTTTGTCCCGTCTTACTCAAAGAATTAGAAAATATCATTGCTTATAAAGATAGTATTGATAAAGGAAGTACAATTACTGGAAATGTTTATATAGTATATTTTTCACAAGATGAGACTGATTGTTATGTCACAATTTATCAATCACTTTGTTATTATCAGTCATTTTATCCTCAAACGCTTTCATCACCAAGTCATAGTATTGAAGGGTATATCTTGCTAAAAAATAAGATGGTAGCTTTCTATAATCTTAAGAGTAAATGCAATAACGGATTAGTTGATATAACCAAAATAGAAAAAGGAAATCCTAAAGATTTTCCTAATGAAAAATCCGATGTAGCGATACATACATCTTATGACCCTTGGGGCAAAAAATACAAAATACATAGTAAAGAAAATTTAGAACTCGTTTATAGCGGTTTCTTATAAACGAGTTGATAAAACAATAAAGCCCGGCAGTGCCGGGCTTTATTGTTTTATAGAACCAGTTGTTTCAGTTTCTTTTTAGTAATAAACGCATCGAGGAAAACCTTCACCACGTTTTTATCGGCTTCCGGCAGTTTTTCAATGCTTTTGGACTGGTTCAGGAGTTCTTTGTCGGTTAAAGAACTTTCCGCCAAATCATCGGAAGTGCCGTTTGTCAGGTAATCGGAAGAAACGCCAAGGGCATTTGCCATTTTTGCCAGCACTTCAGCCGAAGGCTGTGCGCCCTTAAAAACAAAGAGGGAAAACTTGCGTTTCCCCTCTTTGTGGTGCCACTCGGGATCGAACCAAGGACACATGGATTTTCAGTCCATTGCTCTACCTACTGAGCTATGGCACCCCTTTATTTTTTAGGTGCGACAAAAGTAAACAAATTTTTAAACCAACAAAAAAAATCTGCTTTTCTGTTCGCTTTCAATGCAAAAAAAATCAAAAACCAACCCCTCGCTTGTGTACAGTCATTCTTTTCTTACTTTTGCACGCTCATAATTTACGTGAATGATTAGTTCTGATTTTCTGACATATACACTCGGTAACGGCATCCGCCTGATACACCAGCAAACCAATTCTTCTGTAGCCCATTTGGGCGTTCTCATCAACACGGGTTCGCGCGATGAGGCCGAAGATGAACACGGGCTGGCGCATTTTATCGAGCATTCGGTTTTTAAAGGAACCCGGAAACGCAGGGCTTTTCATGTGCTGAGCCGTATTGAGGATGTGGGCGGCGAGCTGAATGCTTACACCACCAAAGAAGAAACCACTTTGCATTCCACTTTTTTGCGCGAAGATTACGAACGTGCTGCTGAGTTGCTTGCCGACATCCTGTTCAACAGTGTTTATCCGCAAAAAGAAATTAACCGCGAAAAAGAGGTGATTGCCGAAGAAATAAATTCGTACAAAGATTCTCCTTCCGACCTGATTTTTGATGAATTTGAAGAACTGGTTTTCGATGGTCATCCGATTGCCCGTAATATTTTGGGAACCAGCGAAAACATCAGCAAATTCAATCGTGATTCAATCCTTAATTTTATTGAAAAAAACTACCATACCGATGAAATGGTCATCAGTTCGGTGGGTAAACTGAAATTCGACAGGCTGATAAAATACGCCGAAAAACACTTCGGTAATGCCCCATCGAAACTGAGAACCAATGGCCGCAAACCTTTTGACAATTACATTCCATCGGTACGTTTCGAAGAAAAAGATACCTTTCAGAGCCACTGCATGATTGGCAATATTGCCTACGATGTGCAACATCCGAAACGGATTGTGATGGTTTTGCTCAACAACATTTTGGGTGGTCCGGCAATGAATTCGCGCCTTAACCTTGCTTTGCGCGAACGCCGCGGCATGGCTTACAACATTGAGTCGAACTACACGGCTTACACCGACACCGGCTTGTTTAATGTGTATTTTGGCACCGACAGCGAAAACTTTGAAAAAGCGTTGGTGCTGGTGAAAAAGGAGTTTAAATTGTTGCGCGACACAAAATTGGGCGGTCTTCAGCTTAGCAAAGCTAAAAAACAGATGATCGGGCAAATTGCCGTATCCTCTGAAAGTCATGATGATTTGATGCTGGCCATCGGGAAAAGTTACCTGCTATACAACCGTGTTGACCCGTTAAACGAGGTTTTCAAAAAAATTGAAGCCATAACCGACAACGACCTGCTCGAAGTTGCCAACGAAATTCTGGACGAAAACCGGCTGAGTACTTTGGTGTACAGATAAAACCAACCTGTTAAATTGTTAAACTGTTAATAGTTAAAATGCTGCGGAAAGAACTCGAAAAATACATCCTGAATCACATTGATGAAGAAGATGAGGTTTTGCGGGAACTCGACAGGGAAACGCACCTGAAAGTGCTTGGCTCGCGCATGATTTCGGGGCACCTGCAAGGACAAGTGCTAACTATGCTTTCGAAAATGATACAGCCGTTGACGATTCTCGAAATTGGCACATTTACAGGTTATTCGGCCATTTGTTTAGCCAAAGGCCTACAACCCGGCGGAAAACTGATTACCATTGAAATTGATGATGAGCTCGAAAATCTGGCCACACGATTCATTAAAAAAGCCGGTTTTGAAAATACCATTGAACAACGGATTGGCCCTGCTCTCGAAATTATTCCCGGGTTAACCGGCCCGTTCGACCTTGTTTTTATTGATGCGCACAAACCCGAATATCCGGCTTATTACGAAGCCATTTTTGACAAATTAAATCCCGGTGGCTACATCATTGCCGACAACACACTCTGGAGTGGGAAGGTGTTGGAAAAACCCGCTGCCGACGATTGGCAAACACAGGGAATTCTTGCATTTAACTCACTGATTAAAAACGACAATCGTGTTGAAAAAGTGATGCTGCCACTCCGCGACGGATTGACTTTAATCCGTAAAAAAGAACCAGTTTAATCGTCAACCTGAACTTGTTTCAGGTTCTTCGTTCGCTGAAAATCAATCCTGTTTTACAAACGCAAAAAAGTTACTTCCCCGATTCCGTCAGTCTTGGTTTAAATTTCCCGCGTCTTTTTTTGTTAATGCTCCGTTTGTTTTTATCGAAGCGGTCAAGTCGCTCATCAAGTTTCACCTCCATCTGGTTTTCTTCTTTGGCCTTTTCTGCTAAACTTCCAATCTCGGGCCTGATTCCGCGCTTATTTTTTTGAATAATATCTTTAACCTGTTGTAATGAAAGATAAAACATACCACCTCCGCCTTCCATCACGTAACAGATCTCCTTCTTCAGATAATCGGTTTTGAAGGGCCTTGCTATTCCTTTTGCCAATTCGAGGTTAAGCAGTTCGCGCGGAAAATCTTTTTGTGCCTCTATGTACGTATCGAGTTCGTACATCAGGCAGCATTTCAGTTTGCCACACGCGCCGGCCATTTTAAGTGCCGATGGCGACAAACCTTGTGTCAGCGCTGCATTCGATGAAATACTTTTGAAGTTGGTCCGCCAGCTCGAACAACAAAGTTCCCTCCCGCATGAGCCAATTCCGCCCACAATTCCGGCTTCCTGGCGGGCGCCAATCTGCTTCATCTCAATCAGAATTCCAAACTCGCGGGCATACACTTTTATCAATTCCCTGAAATCTACACGACCATCGGCCAGGTAATAAAAAATCGCCTTTTTCCCATCGCCCCTGAACTCAACATCACCAATTTTCATGTCGAGGCCCAATTCAAGCACCAGCTGGCGGGCACGTATCATTACAGGTTTTTCGCGATCACGCGAATCCCGCAGCGTTATCAAATCAGCCGGGGTAGTTTTTCTATACACAGCATTTAACCTGTAACTTTCAGGATTTTTGATTTTTAGCTTGAACTGTTTTTCGGCCAGATAACCGGTTAAGGTAACTTCCCCCAAATCGTGCCCCGGAGCAGTGGCCACAACCACTTTGTCTCCTCGTTTCAGGTCAATTTTATCAAAATTTCTGTAATATTCCTTTCTTGTCGATTTAAATTTTACTTCCACAATATCCGACTGGTCGGAGGTATCCGGCAACTCATCCAGCCAACTGTAACTATTGATGGCCAGGTAATTTACCGAACTATTTAATGAACATCCTGTACAACTCATTCTTCCCTTCGTTTAAAAAATCAGGGGCAAATATCAGAAAAAGATTTAAATGTCCGTATATTACGGCATCATTAATAAAAATAAAGCATTATGGATTTTGGACAGGTTATTTCGAACATGAACTTCCCCGCAGTGATTGTTGCAGCTTTAAGTGCCTTTTTTGTAGGGTGGATTTGGTACGGGCCACTTTTTGGCAAGCAATGGATGGAACTGAACGGTTTTACAAAAGAAAACATGAGTGAGAAAAAATGGCTTCCGATGCCAGTGATTATGGGTGTTAACTATGTTGCCACTTTGTTGGCAGCGTTATCGCTTGCTATGTTTCTGGGTGCCGAAGCCGATGCCATTTTCGGCATTTTCGCCGGGCTGATGATTGCCGTTTTCTGGATTGCCACCAGCCGGTTGAACGATGTGTTGTATGAGCAGAAACCCATGGGCCTGTTCTGGATAAACGTGGGCTACAATGTTGTGATTTATGTGGTTATGGGTGCTATAATCGGGGCCTGGCATTAAATAATTGTCATGGTTATCCGGGTGTTATTGTTTTAAAATTTGTCAGTTCAATTTATATGAGATTCCCTGCCCGACTTCGTCAGTCAGGCGGGCTCGCTTCGCATCGGAATAACAGGTGTCTGGATTATTTCGTATTTGGGAGAGTTGGG
>JBFXFM010000086.1:0-9842 GCA_050179035.1 Draconibacterium sp.
GCGTAAAACAAAACCTGAAAAATTATATCGATTTTTCAGAATACAATCTTTTTACAAACGAAAACATGTTTCCTCCTTCAAGCATTTTCGGAAATTTCGACCTCGTTTTTTGTACTAACCTCTTATTTTATTTCAAACCTGAGTGCCGTCAGCAAATTTTGAAAAAAATAACCGGAAGCCTGGCTCCGGGAGGCTATTTGGTCACAGGAGAAACCGAAGCTGCTATGATTGACGATAAATTTTACAGAAAATTAATTAAATCATCAGCCGTTTTTCAGAAGCGATGACTATAAACAGATTTAAATGTTTGAAAAACAAATATTAAAAAAAAGATTATGGTGCTAAATGACCTTAAAACAGGAACCCAGTTAAAACTTGGCTTTGGATTAATAGTTTTACTGATAATTGTACTTGCCACAGTTTCGTGGAACCAAACCAAAAAACTGGCATCACAAACCGAAAATTTGTATGATCATCCCTTGGTTGTACGAGGTGCCATAGGCGATTTGAATACCGGAATTGAAAACATTCATAAAAACATGAAGGACCTTTTTCTTGCCGAAAATGAGGCTGAAATTGAATTAATTCTTCAAAAAAATACAGCTGCAACTGCGCTGGTTTTCGATAATTTTAAAATTGTGGAAGAACGATTTTTAGGTGAAAAACAGCATATTGAAATTGCCAGGAATGAGTTTGTGAAATGGAATACCATTCGCGATGAAACCATCAGAATACTTCGTAATGGTAATGCGAAAGAGGCTGTTCAACGAACCAAATCCACCGGCGTTGGAGGTATGCAGGCCGAAAAAGTAATTCAGGCAATTTCAATTATCGATAATCAGGCTAATGTATTTGCCAGTAAGTTTTATTCCGATTCAGTTAATTTAGAGAAACAGCTTCATCTACAGCTTCTTCTGTTGACTTTAGTAATACTTGCGTTTTCAATTTCAGTGGTGGTTTATCTTACCCAAAACATAAATATTCCACTTAAACATTTAACCAATTTTGCTCAGCTATTCAGAGAAGGTAACCGAAAAATCCGGACAGGGTATGTTTCGAAAAATGAATTTGGTAAGCTCTCCGACAGTTTTAATGATATGGCCGACAAAATTGAAAGTGAATTTTTGATTGGAGAACGCGTTACCCATTTATCAGCAATTATGCTTCGCGAAGACGAATTACGCCCTTTTTGTAAACAGCTTTTAGGTAATTTGCTTGAACATACCGAAGCGCAAATGGGAGCAATTTACCTGTTAAACACAGAAAAAAACCGGTACGAAAAACTTGAATGTATTGGAATGAATGCCGAAAGTTGTCGCCCATTTTCAGCCAAAGAATTTGAAGGAGAGTTTGGAGCTGCTGTTTTTTCAGGGAAAATACAACATATTCAATCCATTCCCGAAGACAGCCGGTTTACTTTTGTTTCGGTTACCGGCGATTTTAAACCCCGCGAAATCATTACCCTTCCGGTGGTTGCAAACAACCAAACAATAGCCATTATTTCACTCGCCACTTTACGATTGTTCACTAAAGAAACCGTTCTGTTGCTGCAATTGATTACCAGTACATTAAGCGCACGTTTAAGCGGTGTAATCACCCATCAGCAGGTGAAAGAATTTTCTGAAAAACTAAAAATACAAAACACTGAACTCGAAACACAAAAAACTGAATTGGCAACACAGTCGCATGAACTGGCAGAGCAAAATGCTGAACTCGAAATTCAAAAACAACAATTAAACGAAGCCAACCGGTTGAAATCGGTTTTCCTTTCGAATATGAGTCATGAGCTGCGCACACCGCTAAATTCTGTTATCGCACTTTCAGGAGTTTTAAACCGCCGGTTAGCCGGTAAAATTCCCTCCGATGAATACAGCTACATTGAGGTAATCGGGCGCAACGGAAAACATTTACTGTCGATGATTAACGATATTCTTGACCTTTCGAGAATTGAAGCAGGTAAGGAAGAAGTGGAAATTACAGTTTTTAATATCAACAATTTAATTACCGACCTCGCTGAAATGTTGCGGCCACAAGCTGAACAGAAAAATCTGCAATTAATTCATAACAACCAAAATGAAGAATTTAAAGTGGCAACCGATGCATTAAAGTGCAGGCATATTTTACAAAACCTGATAGGCAACGCCATAAAATTTACCGAAACCGGTAAAGTTGAAATTTCTGTGGTTGCCAATGCAACAAGTATATCTGTAAAAGTTGCTGATACCGGTATAGGGATTTTACCAGAGCATCGCGACCATATTTTCGACGAGTTTACACAAGCCGATGGAAGTACATCACGGCGTTTTGGCGGAACAGGGCTCGGCCTTGCCATTGCCCGGAAATATGCTCAGCTGTTAAATGGTTCGGTTATCGTTGAAAGTGAACCTGGCAGTGGCTCTGTGTTTACCTTTACTTTGCCTTTAAAGTTTAATGAAAGTTTTGCTGCTGAAGGTGGTGTTTATAATGTTAATCAATTCACAAAAAATAAAATCACTGAAATCAGAAAAAGTGATTCTACAAAAACCATATTATTAATCGAAGACAGTGAACCTGCTGTGATTCAGATAAAAGATGCACTCGATGAAAATGGATTCAATGTAATTGTGGCGTCAGACGGTATCAGGGCGCTTGAAATGATTAATGAACAAAAACCCGATGGAATTATTCTCGACCTGATGATGCCAGGTATTGATGGATTTGAAGTACTTAAAAAACTACGTTCATCGACTGAAAATGGACATACTCCGGTGCTTATTTTAACAGCAAAACAGGTTACAAAGGAAGAACTCAGTTTTTTGAAGGGTAACCATATTTCGCAATTGATACAAAAAGGCGATGTAAATCTGAATGAATTGATTGGCGCTGTTACTCAAATGGTACAAAAAGAACCGGAACATCCTGAAAAACCGGAACGGAAAACAAAAAATATACAAGGAAAACCGACAGTTCTGATTGTGGAAGATAACGTGGATAATATGCTAACAGCCAGAGTATTATTACAGGATGATTATTTGGTTTTTGAAGCAACCGATGGAAAGCAGGGAGTTGAAATGGCTAAAAAACATGTACCCGACCTTATTCTTATGGACATTTCGTTGCCCGTACTCGATGGCATTTCGGCATTTAAACAAATCAGAAATTACATTACCACAAGCAATATTCCGGTTATTGCGCTTACTGCCAGTGCTTTAATAAGCGACCGCGAACAAATTCTGGCTGAAGGTTTTGATGCCTTTATTTCGAAACCAATTGATGAGGAGCAGTTTTTTATTACGATAAAACAAATACTTTACGATTAAATAGCATCCCTTAATTTAAACATGAATATGGAAATGAAAATATTAGTAATTGATGATAACGAGGACAACCTGATTAGCATAAAAGCAATTGTCAGTCTGGTTTTCCCGGAGGCAAAACTTTTGCTTGCAAACCACGGAAAACCTGGAATCGAATTGGCTGTTAAAGAAAACCCGGATGTGATTTTACTCGATATTTTAATGCCCGGAATGGATGGTTTTGAAGTATGCAAAGCGTTGAAAAGTAATGAAGATACATCGCTTATCCCGGTTGTGTTTCTAACCGCAATGGATAACGATAACAGAAACCGAATTAAGGCATTAGATACAGGGGCAGAAGCCATTATCTCAAAACCGGTTGATGAAACCGAACTTCAGATGCTGTTAAAAACCATGCTTAAAATTAAAACAGCAAACAGGCTCATGAAAAATGAAAATGTGAGGCTGAATGAACTGGTAGCTGAACGCACTTTGGAGCTTGAACAGCAAAACAGGCAAATGAAATTGCTGGTGAATGATTTGCAGGAAGAAATTAGCTTGCACCAGAAAACATTAACCGAATTACAGCAAAGCGAAGAAAAATTCAGAAAATTATTTGAAAACCACTCGGCTATTAAGCTTTTGGTTGACCCGGATAATGGACAAATTATTGATGCAAATATTGCTGCCACTGAATTCTATGGCTGGGAAAGAGAACAATTACAGCAAATGAACATTAAGCAAATTAACACGCTTTGTGCAGCAGATGTGGAAAAGGCAATGGCCAGAGTAAGAAAGCAAAAGCGAAATTTTTTCGAATTTAAACATCGACTTGCCACAGGCGAAATTCGCGATGTGGCAGTTTACACAAGCGGTATCCTGGTGAACGGTAAATTGCTATTACATAGTATTATTCATGATATTTCAGAACAACATCGTATTCACAATGCACTTGTAACCAACGAAGAGCGACTGAAACGTGCCGAACTTGCATCAAAAACAGGAAATTGGGAATTGCATCTTGATACGTTCATAATTTTTGGCTCCGAAGGAGCAAAGAAAATTTATGGCGTTGATAATGATAAATTTAATTACAGTTTCATTAAAGAAATGCCATTCCTTGAATATCGCCCGTTGCTCGACAATGCCCTTAAACAATTGATTGAAAATGCAACACCTTACAACGTTGATTTTAAAATAAAAGCATATGATACAGGCGAAATTAAAGATATTCACTCCGAAGCTGTTTTTAACAAGGAAAGAAGAACAGTTTTTGGAATTATTCAGGACGTTACCGATTGGAAACTTTCAGAAAATAAACTGAAAGCCAGCGAAGAAAAATACCGGCTGATAACTGAAAATACATCTGATGTGATTTGGATTCTGAATCTTAGCCAAATGAAATTCACTTATATCAGCCCATCAATTTTTCATTTGCGTGGATTCACAGTGGAAGAAGCGATGAATCAGTCGTTAAACGAATCGTTAACACCCAAATCACAAAAAATGGTGGAAGAAACCCTGAGTAAAACTGTTCCTGAATTTCTAAGTCACAAAAACACCGGGTTAACAAGATCTATTACTCAAATTCAGCAACCCTGTAAAGATGGAAGTATTATTTGGGTTGAGGTAGCCACTCATTTCCAGATGAATTCAGCCGGAGAAATTGAAGTGTTGGGTGTTAGCCGTAATATTGAAGAGCGCAAGAAAATGGAGGATGAATTGCGCCGAGGTGAATTAGAATTGCGGGAGCTTGTGGCCACAAAAGACAAGTTCTTCTCAATAATTGCGCACGATTTAAAAAGCCCGTTCAATAGCATTATTGGGTTCAGCGATTTATTACAAACCGAAGCCATTTCTCTCGATGTAAACGATATAATTCAGTATTCACGCTTAATTAATACATCGGCAAAAAATACAATGGTTTTGCTCGAAAATCTGCTTGACTGGGCGCAATTGCAACGCGGACAAATGCTTTTCAATCCGAAACGATTGCTGTTGAGTGAGTTGATGAAGGAAGCGTTGGAATTGGTCAGTCAGAGTGCTGTGCAGAAAAATATTTCTATTCATACTCATGCTCCTGAAAACCTGATTATTGTTGTTGATGAGAACATGTTTAAACTGCTAATCCGCAACCTGGTTGGTAATGCAGTGAAATTTACACAAAGCGGCGGTAAAGTTGATATTAATGTTAAAATGCCTGACGACAGGATACAAATTTCGGTGAAAGATAACGGCATAGGAATAAGCGCAGAGAATATTGGTAAACTCTTTAATATAAGTACCGGATACGTTGCGCGTGGTACCGCCAACGAAAAAGGTACCGGGCTGGGATTGATTTTGTGCCGTGAGTTTGTTGAAAAACACGGTGGCCGCATTTGGGTTGAAAGCATTGAAGGCAAGGGGAGTACGTTTATTTTTGAGTTACCACTTAAAAACGATTAACGATGAACACGCTCGATATTAAAACATTATACATTACTTATACACTTGTAAATAGTGTGGGTCTTTTAATGATGTTCATTTTATGGAAACAATCTAGAAAGCGTTTCGAAGGAACACATTTCTTTGTACTCGATTTTTTGTTTCAAATTGTTTGTCTTACCCTGATTTTTTTGAGAGGACAAATTCCTGATTTTTTTTCAATGGTGATTTCAATCACACTATCGGTTACCGGAACATTTATGGGCTTAATTGGGTTATCGAAGTTTACGGGCAAAAAAATTAATTACCTGATTAATTTTTTGCTTATAGCCGAAGTGTTTGCCGTTCAGTTTTGGTTTTCAATTATCAATGAAAATCTTTCAGCCCGAAATTTTAACTTTTCGCTGGTTTTCATGATGCTGACGGTTCAGTGTGCATGGATTCTGTTGGTTAATGTACCTCCCAAATTAAAAAACCTGACGATTTGGGTTGGTATAGTTTTTTTATTGTTTGCACTGGTTAATTTAGTAAGGATTGTGGTTTATTTTATGATTGGAACTGAAACCAACGACTATTTAAACTCAGGCCCTTTTGAATCGGGCGTAATATTAGTTTACCAGATTTTATTTTCATTTCTTACATTCTCACTCATCCTTATGTTTAATGGAAGGTTAAACCGACAGATTGCTTTCGAGGAGGAAAAATTCTCGAAAGCTTTTCAATTGGCTCCTTACGCAATAGTGATAACGCGACTTGCCGATGGCAAAATTTACGAAGCAAATGATGGTTTTGTATTGCTTTCGGGTTATACAAAAACCGAAGCAATTGGCAAAACCACCAACGAACTTAATCTTTACAACGAATCTGACGATCGTGATAAAGTAGTTCAGTTACTTAAGGCCGAAGGAAAATTTAAGAATAAGGAATTGATATATCGCAGAAAAACAGGCGAATTATTTTTTGGTCTTGTGAGTGCTGAACTCATTGAAATTGATTATGAAACCAGCATTTTAACCACAATATACGATTTAACCCAGCGAAAAGAACTTGAGAATCAGTTGATAGAGATGAATGCGACGAAAGACAAATTCTTTTCGATAATTGCACACGACTTAAAAAACCCGGTAAGCAATGTTTTGGGATTCAGCAACCTGCTGAACGAGGAATTGAATTCGTTTGATGGAAATGAAATTGCACAATATGTGTCGCTTATAAACACCTCGGCTAAGCAAACGCTTAACCTGCTCGATAACCTTCTGCAATGGTCGATGATGCAGCAAGGGAAAATGTTATTTGAGCCTAAGCCATTAATATTAAGCGAAATAACAAAGGATGTAATTGATATTGTAAATGAAAATGTGAAACTGAAACAAATTTCAGTGTTTAACAATGTCCCTGAAAAGCTGATTTTGACTGCCGATGAAAACATGTTAAAAACACTGTTGCGCAACCTCATTCATAACGCGGTTAAATTTACCAATCAAGGTGGCAAAATCGAAATTTCTGCCAGTGGGCAAAATAATGGCGTTCTGATTTCGGTGGCTGATAACGGAGTCGGAATCGATAAAAATAACCTGAAAAAAATATTCGATATCGGTTCAGGTTATTCTACACGCGGCACTCACAACGAAAAAGGTACAGGGCTTGGTTTGATTTTGTGTAAAGAATTTGTTGAAAAACACAATGGCCGGATATGGGTTGAGAGTGAGCAAGGCAAGGGAAGTAATTTTCATATTTTGCTTCCGGTTTCTTCTGTTGAAAAAACCTGAAGTTGCAATGAAGTTTATCCGATTTTAATCAGAAACACTGAAATTTTGCAATGATGAAAAACGAAAGTAAAAACAGGCAAGCCGATAATTACCCCGAATTTTCAGAACTGAAACTTGGCGATATAATTAACGCTGCAGAGCTTCAGGAAATAGCCGATGATTTTTTCAGTATTACAAATGTTGGTATTGGAATTATCGACATGGAAGGGAATATTTTTGTTGCCAACGGATGGCAGGATATCTGTACAAAATTTCATCGGGTTAATCCTGAAACCTGCAAAAACTGTATTGAAAGCGATATACTTTTATCAAAAGTTGATGTTAGAGATTCGTCAAGTGTTAAAGCTTACAAATGCAAAAACAACCTTTGGGACATATCAACCCCGCTAATCATCGATGGCAAACAATATGGTAATATTTTTCTCGGTCAGTTTTTTTACGACGACGAAACACCCGATTATGAACTGTTCAAACTGCAGGCTCAAAAATATGGTTTCGATGAAAAGGCTTACCTTGATGCTTTAGACCGTGTACCGCGCTGGAGCAAGTCAAAAGTGGATAGTGTAATTCGTTTTTATTCGCAATTGGCTGATTATATTTCACGGATAAGTCTCAGTAATCTTAAAATAAAAGAAGCACTTCAACAAAAGCAGGAAGCTGAAAAGGCCCTCGAAAATAATTATACCCTTTTGCGCATTGCCGGAAAAACTGCTCTTTTTGGAGGCTGGCAACTCAACCTCGCAACAAAAAATATTACCTTATCGGATGAGGTGGCTGAAATTCATGAAATGCCTGCCGGATATTCTCCCAAACTAAACGAAGGAATTCAATTTTATGCACCCGAATGGCGCGATAAGATTGCAGCTCTTGTTGCCAATTGTGCCGAAAAAGGAATCGCGTATGATGATGAATTTGAATTAATCACTGCCAAAGGAAACCGAATTTGGGTGCGAGCGACCGGAGAACCCGTTCGAAACAGCAAAGGTAAAATTACTGGGCTGCAGGGTGCATTCCAGGACATCAGTCAACAAAAACGAGAGGCCGAACTATTAAAACAAAGCGAGGAAAAGTTCAGGTTGCTTTATGAAAACATGGCCGAGGGTGTGTTTTTTCAATCTGCCGATGGAAAACTGATTGATATTAATTCTGCCGGGCTGAAAATGTTTGGAATTTCAAAAGAACAATTTCTGGAGCGTACTTCTTATCATCCCGAATGGAATGTAGTTGATGAACATAGTAATTTACTCTCACCCGGTCAGTTCCCATCAGAGTTGGCAATAAATACAGGTAAGGAAATTCAAAAAACCATTGGAGTTTTTAATCCGGCCAGAAAAAGTTTTAGTTGGTTAATGGTGAATGCCAAACCTCAGTTTAATGGCAATTCAGAAAAGCCTTCGCATGTGTTTGTTACCATGCACGATATTACCGATATCAAATTAAAAGAGGCTGTAAACAATTCGAGATTGCACCTGACCCAATTTGCACAAACACATACACTCGACGAATTACTCGAAGAAACATTGAATGAAGCGGAAAAACTTACCAACAGTAAAATTGGGTTTTTCCATTTTGTTGATGAAAATCAGGAACAACTGCATTTACAAAACTGGTCGTCGGGAACAAAAAAAGAGTTTTGCAAAGCTGAAGGGAAAGGCGCTCACTACAATATTTCTGAAGCCGGGGTTTGGGTTGAATGTTTTTACACGAAACAACCGGTAATTCATAACAATTACGCTGCACTGCCCAATAAAAAAGGAATGCCCGTTGGCCATGCATCAGTAATTCGTGAATTGGTTGTACCAATTATCAGTGCTGAGAAAGTTGTAGCCATTCTGGGTGTTGGTAACAAACCTGATGATTATAATGAACAGGATGTTAATACGGTATCAACACTGGCCAACCTGGCCTGGGAAATTACCGGAAGAAAGCGGGCGGAAGAGGCCTTGCAAAAAAGTGAGAAAAAGTACCGCCGATTGGCCGAAAATCTTTCGGATGTGATTTGGACTACCGATCTCGATTTTGATACGCTGTACACCAGTCGATCATGCGAACGCATGTATGGTTATAAATTCGAAGATTACATACAACTTCCGTTTGAGCAGAAATTCACTCCCGAGTCGCAAAAGAAGATTAAACAGGTTTTTGCCGAACAACTGAACAAGGAAAACAATCCGGCTGAGCCAAAAGACCGCTCGCAACTATTAGAAGTAGAGCATTACAAAGCCGACGGCTCAACAATCTGGATTGGAATGAACCTTTCCTTTACCCGCGATGAACCGGGAAAAATTACCGGAATACAAGGCGTTTCGCGAGATATAACAGAAAGAAAAAAAGCTGAATTTGCCCTCCAAAAAAGCGAAGAACAAGCAAATGC
>JBFXFM010000087.1:0-9375 GCA_050179035.1 Draconibacterium sp.
AAAATGCTCTCTACAGCTATTTTCATCAGGAAAATCCTCTATAAATTTGACGATATTCATGTCATTCTTTTTTCCCCAATATAGCTTTTTATTTATCTTGTGGCATTATTACGGATGAGCATTTTTTAGAATAATATTCTTTTCGCTCTCCTTGAATCTCAATAATATAAACTCCGGCACTTAAATCACCTATGTAAATGTTTTTTGTGAAATCAATATCTGAATTTACTGATTTCTTTAAAACACCATTTGTGTTGAAGATATTAATGATGCAAGAACCCAATGCATCAGCATTCTTTAAATACAAATAATCTTCGGCGGGATTGGGATACACTATCCATTCGGCTATTTTATTATCGATAATGGCTGTTGTTGTGTCATTGGGTTGAAATGATATTTTTAAATTACCCTTGTATATATAAACATTTAATTCCTGAAAATCAGGGCACAAAGGCGACCCAATTAACGAATCAGTAACTGTAATGGTTGAGTCGAGATAACCAGAGTATAGAAGTTTTGCAGGTAGTACATCCGAACATCTTACGAGCGAAAAAGTGTTTGCCGCAGATAACATGTATGCCAGGTGCTCATTCACAATATAGAATGAGAATATATTGTAACCGGTGCATAAATACTTGATTTTATCCCCTTCAATTTTATTCACGATATATGAAGTTGTTATACTGTGAAATTTTGATTTATACACAAAATATCCTGTCGAGTCATTTATAAATTTCAGTAACACTGCATTATAACCGCGTCCGTACTCTGTACCCTGTTGTTGGCTGATGATAACTCCGTTGTGATAAAGGGTGTAACCCATGCCGGAAAAATCAGAATAGCTGGTACATGAATAGTGCGGATTTGAAATAATTCCGCATTCCGGTTCAACAAATTGCGCAAAGGCATTTGTTAAAGGAAGAACGAACAAAAACAACGTTAGTATTTTTAATGGTTTCATGATAGTAATTTAATTTACCGTTGTGGTTTTCTGGTTGTTGAGTTGGTTTTAATTTGTTTTCTTTTTTTTGTTACAAATTTTTCAAAATACTAAGTTCAATAAATGTTTACATGTCGTATTTTATTTTATAATTTACTATTGCTGTCCCTTATTTGCAACGAGGTGCCAGTTGTTTACCGAATGTATCGGCTTTTTATTTTGCGTTTTTTTTGTTTTCTTTTTTTGGTTTGCAAACCCCGAACAGCTTCCCCCGATGGTCACACGAGGGGGAGAAGAGGAATTGTCATAGGTATTTAGTTTTTTGTTATTAAAAAGCTGTACTAAATAATGTGAAAAATAAAATGTCGTATTTCAATTTCTTCACTCACCCTGATACCTTTAGGTGGCTTGCCCGCCTGTCTGTCATACAGGGGGTGAGTGAATTTAAATACGGCAATAAATAAATTTCATTACTTATTTCAGAATTATTTTCAGAGTTTCTTCATTGTAACTCGTTCTCAGTAAATAGACGCCTTTGGGGTTTCCGGTCAGATCAATCCATCCTTCCTTATTCTGAATCACCTGTTTTGCTCTTATTTTTCCTGAAAGGTCAGTTATTATCACGGTTACAGCCTGATTCGGAATATCTTCAAAAACGATATTGACTTTCCCTGATGTGGGAGTCGGATATACAGATAATTTTCTGCCCGTATTCCTTTGGACAATTCCTGTAACAGATGTTTGATTTACAGTGATTGTTTGCGCGTTTAAGCCTGCCGGAAAAATCGTTACAATGGCAGTACGGTTTTCATCTGTTTTGTTTTCATCAGCAATTAAGTTTATCGATTGAGTTCCGTTAATGTTCGACGGGTCCACTGTGAGCCATGTCTGATCTGAAACAGCCATACATTTTGTATTTGAGTTAAGATTTACAATGGCTGTTGATTTGGTTGGAGGGATGGTAACACGGGTAGCCGACAAAACAGCATCAACATCTTTTTCTGCCAGCAAATCAATATTCTTAATCAAAATTATACTGTCGAGAAAGAAAGTTGAGTTTGAGGTGGAAAGCATCCACTGGACTTTTTGCATGCTCTCAGGCGTAATCTGATCGAAAACAACATGAAACGTAAACCATTTTGGAATTGTATCGGTTTGAAACACCCATTCTGACCGGCCATTGATGGCATCCGGATCGGTACTGGCTCCGTAACGGTTATAGCTTTGTGCCGGGCTGTCTTCAAAAACAATGGAGTTCGAACGAGATAAAGTGGACCATGCTTTAAATTTAAGTATATACAGAGTATTTGGCTCTGCGTTTAAATCCTGCTGAAATAACTGATAATGCCATGGATAACCGTCATGAGACAACCCTGTGTGCAAATTCGCAATACCTGAACTAACCATCGGGGTTTCCTGACCTGAAACACCTGAGTCGCTCCAATAACCCCAATGATCGAGCTGCGCTGTGAACGACCAGTTCTTTATCAGATTCAGATTATTCCAGGTATCGGCTGTCCATAATTCGCCAAAACCAGAATCTCCTGTATTTTGAACTACATCATTTTTACCGGTTTGAGTAACTTCAATTAACTGGTCACCTGAGCCCTGCCCCCAAATTGTAATGATTGCTTTTCGCGCTGCATAAGATTCATTGGCTTCAAAATCCATCGACACTTTTTGTTCTCCGTTTCCGGTAGTCGGGCTTACTTTTATCCACGATTGGTCGCAGAAAACCGGTGATTCCGGTGCTGAGTTAATAAATGTTTCTGCAGAACCTTTTGTTGCTGAAACAGTGACACAAATTACTGAATTTTCATTGGGAGCCTGAGGCAGTTCATTTTTCCGCTGAGTGATATTGATATTTCTGGTTCCTGAACTATCCGTTTGCACAGTGATATTCCCGGTACGGATAACCTGCCATGGATTGGCTGAAACGCTGAGAGAAATAACTGCATTACCGGTTCCGGTATTCGGGTTTACAGAAATCCACGGCTGATCTGAAACAATTGACCATTTAGTATTCGAATTGATTTCGAAAGTTTTGCTCTCGTATAAAGAACCAAATAAAATATCGGTTTCGGATAACCGACAATAGACTGAATCATTTACAAACACCAGTCCGTCGCGAATCAGAATTATACTGTCGAGATAGGATGTTGTGTTTGCCGTTGAAAGTATCCATTGAATTTTTTGTTCTGTCTGCGGGACAATCTGGTCGAAAGTAACATGAAAAGTGTACCATCGGGGTGTTGAGGTTGTGTAGTAAGTCCATTCTGACCGGCCATTAACAGATTCCGGATCGGAACTGGCGCCATAGCGGTTGTACATCTGAGCCGGAGAATCTTCAAAAACAACACCGTTCGACCTGGGTTCGTCTGACCAGGCTTTAAACTTAAGCAGATAAGGGATGTCGGGCTCAGCTCGCAGGCCTTGTTGTAAAAGTTGATAGTGCCATGAATATCCGTCGCTGGAAAGTCCTGTTTTCATGATTGCAACACCTGATGAAGCATCCGGCGGCTCCTGACCAGATATGCCGGAATCAATCCAGTTGTTCCAATAATTGAGCTCTGCGGTAAAATTCCAGTTTCTGATTAAATTATAGGTCGTCCAAACCGAATTCTCCCAGTTTACACCGCTTGTCGGTTCGCCATTGGTGTCAGGAATATAGGGTTTCCCTTTCTGTAAAATGCTGATTTGTTTCGTAGAAGTGCTATTTGATGCAAGGGTTATGGTGGCATTTCTTTCCGAATAGGTTGTGTTTTCACTTACTTTGATTGCTATTGTCTGAAAACCTGTTCCTGTTTCAGGAGTAACAGTAATCCAGGGCTGATCTGAACTTACCTGCCAACCGACATTCGAATGAACATCAACTTCTATTTCATTGGCTGTTGCATCTGTGTTAAAGCTGGTTTGCGATGTGTACAGGTAGCCGGGATCAAAAATAACCGGTTCGTTTTCTTTTGCAAGTATAATGCTGTCAAGATAAATCTTTGTGTCGGCTGTTGACAAATGCCAGATAATTTTCTGAATTGTTGCTGGTTTCATTTGGTCGAATACAACATGAAAAGTAAACCACTGAGGTGTTGTGCTTGTTTTGAAAATCCATTCCGATCTTCCGTTTTTCGCTTCCGGATCGGAACTGGCACCATAGCGATTATACATATATTCAGGAGAATCCTCAAAGATCACCGAATTTGACCTTTGACTATCCGACCACGCTTTAAATTTCAATACATAAGGCACATTGGGCACAGCGGCAAATCCCTGTTGGAAGAACTGATAATGCCAGCCATATCCGTCATGAGCATAACCAGTTTTTAAAACAGCAACACCAGATTCCACAACAGGTAATTCCGGATTTGAAATAAAATCGTCGATCCAATAATTCCAGGTATTTAAACCTTCACTAAAATTCCAGTTTTTAATCAGGTTCACATTCTCGCCTGATGTGCCCGACGATGAATGAATTGAATAATCGTTTTGGGCCGATCCGGTGAAAAAAATGGAACATATTAACCATAAACAAAAGCTGCTGATGAAATATGAAACTGTATTTTTCATGTATGTAAATTTTTAATCATGTTTCTATAAAATTGGTAATCAACCAATTAATTCAATCTGCATTTGCTACCACATGGAATTCGCATGAAGATTTATTCATACAATGTGGGTGTTTGTAAAATCATGCTCATTTCATGACAGAATAGTATTAATGGTTTTTTGGAAAATTAAATTTAATCAAATTTATTGATACAATCATCTGTATTGTATTCTTACAGAATTCATTCAGTGATACTTAATTGCTCTTCGCATAACCTTTACATTTTCAGCATCCGAAAGCATCAAATACGCGGTTCCCCGGTATCCGGCCAACCACGCTTTGCACCACGAGTTGTCGTTTTCGGCCACATATTTCAGCAAAGGAAATGCCTCGGTATATTGTCCGTTATCCACCAGCGCCCTGCCCAGCACTGCGGTGTAATCCATGTTTTGCGGGTCGTCTTTTAAATACTCACGGGCTTTTTCAATGGTTTTCTCAAATTCACCCGTGTTATAAAGTTTTGCAAGCTCTTCCGATTTCGGGTTTTGCGCCTGCACTGCAACGGCAATCAGCGTTAGTAACAACAGCAAAACGGGCCTGGTTTTTTTCATGGTTACTTTGTTTTTTTGGTTTTTAGTTGATGTTTTTTTGTTTTGGTTTTTGTTGCTGCGTTAAAAAATATTTTCAACTCTTTCGAACCAGATGCTTCGGGTGCACACCGATTGCAAATCGGAGCGAGCGGCGTGGAATTGCAAATTCCACTTATATCACTGATCTTTTATGCATCGCACCGAGGCAGCATGTCCTATATATAATCCTGTTATAAAAGCTGTTGTTCTTTCGTTATGCAATCTGCAAGTTAAAGCCCCCGTAGTTAATGTAGGATCAAGTGTGGAAGTCCAATAATTGCATTCTTTTCCAATATACTGAAATAATCCACCATTTGCATAACGAATACCCCCTGGTACAGCCGAGAAACCGATTTTATCCGTCGCTCCTAAGTTCGGAGATTCCCAATAAATTGTACCAGTCATTTTCATTTTGCCTCCGGCAATCAGTTGGCCACCCAACGAGTCAATAAGTGTGGCCCACTCCGATTCGGTAGGAATGTGCCAGCCTTTGGGACAAATGTTGCGGGGATCACGTACTGCATACCAATTATACAATCGGCCATAAATTGAATCTTTTTCTTTAAAAAAGACTTTATCACTATAGTCCCATTGAAAAGGCAGTGTTTGTTCGCTAACATTAAGCACAACGGGTGTAGTTGTTTCAATTTCTTCGCCATTTCTATAATGTGCTACTTTCAGATTTTCCGCCATCCAAACCTGTGTTCCGATTTTTATAGTTTGGTAAACGTTTCCGTCAATGTCTGTGACTATATTTTCGTTTACAGGATTTTCTTCTTCTTCTTCTTCTTCTTCATGCCCTTTACACCCGTTCAGGATATTTAATAATCCACCCAAAAGGAGCAGTAAATAGACAAAGTAATTTTTTCTGTTCATTATCAATTTCATTTGCAATATCAATACTGTAGTATTTAAATGTAATTTTTACTGTGTCAAAATGCCTTAACGCAGGAATCTGAACACAGGTGAGCATCGTTTTTACATTTGATTCAGTTCATTTTCCGATGCTGCATAAACCACAACCGAACGTGCGACAAAGTCATGAATCGCTTTTCCCTTTTTGTTTCCACCAACTGTAAGAAGTGAAATCCAGCCGATCAAAGCTTTTATAATGTATCTTAAAACAGCCTGTGGAAATTGTATGTTGCTTTGTTCATCCTGCTCTTTCCTCACGCGGATTCCTGTGAACCTGTGTCCGATTGTACCTCCCCAGAAACTTGTGAGAAGCGGGTCGTACAAAAGGAAAATAAAAAGAAAGGCACTAACCCTTACAACATCAGGAACATCGTTAAAAAGCGAAAAAAGGGATGATGTTGCAACCATGAAAACAAGCAGCACAATGCCATCAATCACCATCGCTTTTACTCTTACAAAAACTCCCGGATAGATTTTATCTGTCATTTTTTTTATTTTTTGTTGTTTACTTTTCTTTTTTGCCAACCCTTAACTGTTTACCCCGTTGGTCAAACGAAGGTGAAACTAAAATTCCTTTTCGAATGCTTCATCTGTTGAATTATCAACAAGAATCAATTTAAACGGATACCTGAATCCATAAGAATTTAGTTTTTCTTTAACAAATTGGACCTCGTTTAATAATTGAGGATTTTTCCAATTTTGTTGTGGAATAAATAATCTCAAATAGTAATAGCTATCCTCATAATCCAATAAAAAATCAAACTTGTTCTGAGGGAAAAATATTTTATCAAGCCCAAGGATTAATGTCTGAAATTTCTTTCTTTCCGATTCTTCTATTGAAATATCATAAACCAACGTAAAATTTGGATTTTGATAAAACGGAACTGATTCCAGTAAAATCGGAATACTGTCATAATTAACAAGCTCGATTGTTTTATCATCGGCTAAAAACGGGTCAGTTATTTTATTAATAATTGGTTTTTTGAAATCGTACCTTCCCACATGTTTAAAAATCTGCCTGATTTCCATCAGGTAATCCTCGTTGTCAAAAAATGTTTTCTCTGTAATCAGTTTAAACTCATAGAAACGATCAGAAACTATAAATACAGCTTCCGACGGGGAATCCTGGTTGAAATATTGAATTCTTTTTAAAATTCCTCCCAATTTATTTACCTCATCGATTGGCATATCAGCGTTGTAGTAAATTCCACTGGCATCAAATGCCTGTCTTGTATAGTCATTTATAGGTGAAATCCTGTCGATTAAGATGATTGGTGTTAAAATTAACGATGTTACAAGGATAATCATTCCTGCAATCAGCCAGTTCGACCCACGTTCACCATTGTTATCAAAGTGTTCTTTAATTCTGTCGCCTTGTAATTTGTTGATTATGGGATACAAAATCAGTCCGTTAAGAGCCGGAAATATCACCCCGGTTGCACTGTGAAGATTCTCGGGTATCAGCATGGCTATACCAAACAAAGCAAGTGTCCAAACAATGCCAATAAATATCCATGCAATACCTTTTTGCCTTTCTCCGAAATTTCTATAATTTATAAATATCAGGATTCCGGCGACAACCGGGGAGCCCAGCACACAAGCACCTTCAATTTGTTTCAGGTTGTAAATCTTCGTTTTGTCCATCGGGTTTTGCTGTATTAATATTAATAGTAATTCGCTTTTTTTTGTTTTTAGAAATCCTCTGCTGCCCCTGTTGGCATATCCGTCAGTTGATTGATATTGTGTGGCCGGTTGAAACCACCCGATGCAATCGCATTGGTGCAGATTGGTAAATCAGTTGTTCACCCAGTTTTTGAATTTTTCAAATTCGGCTTCGTTTTCCTCAATCCATTTGCCTGCTTCTTCTCCGGCCGATTGCGAAATATAATAACTGTATGGTTTTACCAGATTCTTTGTCGCCATTTCGTAGAAAAACGGAACATAAAAATCCCACCAGAACCCCGTGTTTTCCTTTTTCAGTTCGCCTAACATCAAAAATATTTTTTCGTTGTTATTCGCAAAAAGTTCGAGATCGGTTTTGTCTTTGTTTTCTTCCAGCGCGTTTGACGCTCTCGACAGGCTGATCATCATTTCGGCAGCACCAAAATCAGCATCTTTATCGGTTGGCACCGAAACATTGATGTTCTTTTTCGAAGTTTGTGTTACTCCAAGGTCAATAAAACCACGCAAGGCTTTGTAATTAACTTCAGAGCGGGCAGAGTTGGGTTCCAGCATCAGGAAAAAGTACAAAGGCAACATTGCTTTAATTCTCGATCCCTTTTTCTCCATTACCTGGCTTAAAATAAGGTGACCGCTGGCATGAGAAGAATTATTGAGAATCGCTTTTATAGCCGCATCATACGCCTTTTCGGTTTCTCCCGCATTCAGACAGGCAAGTGCATAATTATAATACAACAGGTAATTGTCGTAATCTTTGATAGCTTTTTCATAGGCTTTAATTGCCTTTTTAGGTTCGCCCAGCATGTCGAGTGAATTTCCTAACATCATGTAGGCGTGCATTTTATGATCGTCATTGGCGTCGATTGCCTTTTTGCTGGCGATTTCTGCATTTTGATAATCTTTGATCGTAAAATAGGTCAAAGCCATTTCATAAAGTGCCAGTCCTGAGTTCGGGTTTATTTCCAGCGCCTTTTTGTAGGTTTCAATGGCTTTTGGGTAATTCCCTTCATCGTGGTATTTGATACCTTCGTTTACAATGTCTTGTGCTGTGGGAGTTTGCGCCGAAACTGAAATTGCGAACAGTGTAAGTATCAGCAGGAAAAGGAGTCTGGTTTTTTTCATGGTTACTTTGTTCTTTTGGTTTTCAGTTGATGTTTTTTTGTTTTGGTTTTGTTGCCGTTTATTGTTTTACACGCGATGCAATCGCGCGGGAGCGGGGATTGATTTTATGTGCCTTTTTTACTATTTTCTTCTTCTGTTTTTTTGTCTGTTACGAACAGTGATGCTATGTAAGCTGTAAATGTTCCAAAAAGTCCAACGCCAGCAGTCATTAATACCGAGGCAATTATTCTGCCTTCTGTTGTTACTGGAAATTTATCTCCATAACCAACTGTAGTTATTGTAACATAAGACCACCAGATAGCATCTTCAGCTGTTTGAATATTGCTATTTGGGGCATTTTCTACCTGTAAAATAGCAATCGAGGAGAAAATTATTAACAAAACTGCCAAGATTGTTACAGATGCGAATGTCCCTTGTGCTTTGTTGAACTAAATCCCGCAGTTGCGGGATAGCTCTTTCAAAAATACCCGATTCTTTCTATACTCCGAGATTATTAACAACAAAAATTTCAGATTATGAGAAAGAAATCGGGTTTTACTATCGTT
>JBFXFM010000088.1:0-9241 GCA_050179035.1 Draconibacterium sp.
CATCAGGAAACTTGGCCTGAAAATCAAAAATCGTTAGGCTTTGAAATTGTTGCTCCATACTCTAATTATTGAATGGCTTGAATTTACTCATTTTTGCGTTATTGTCAAAATGCCTAATTCAATAAAATTATTCTGCCACTTTTACGCACATCATCCGCTTTTGGTCTCGAATCAGGAGTTTTCCGTCGGCAAGTGCAATAGGAGCCCAGTTTTGTGTCGGGCCTCCAAAATTGGTCATTCTGTCTCTTGTGTCCAAACCACCCGGTTTGAGGAGGTCAGCAGAAGCCATCGGTTTGAATGCAGTCGGATCAGGCTGAATCAGGTATAATTTATTGGTGCCATCGGTGGCAAGCAGCAATCCTTCCACCAAAATCATGCTGCCCTTGTTGAATTCGGGGGCACGTTTGGTTTTCCACATGATTTTTCCTTCCATGTCCATACATACCAAACCATCGCGTTTGTTGTTTGTGCTGAATTGCGCATAGAAATAACCGTTGTACAAAACCGGCGGTTTTGTATGGTCACCAAATTCGTTGTGCTTAAAAAGCTCAGTCGTGGTGAATGAGTTATCTGCTTTTTTATCCACCTGAATCATCACACAACCAAGTTCATATCCGCCCACAACCAGCAATTTGTTGTTCCCGGCATCCAAAGCACTTGATGCTGAAATATGACATTCCCAGTTATTGTATTCCCAAAGTACTTTCCCGGTAAGTGGTTCAATCCCGATGATTTTGCCCATCGTTTTTTCGGCTCCCTGGCTTCTGAATGGATTGGTGGATGAAGTTACCATTACAACATGGTCTTCGCCCGATATTTTTGCAATTGACGGACTTACATAGGTTTCATTACCCAAATTGGGCGTTTTCCAGACGATTTCACCGGTTAGTTTGTCATACGCAACAACTCCGGCTTCCGGCGCGTGCGACGATACAATAACCATATCTCCATAAATCAGCGGACACTGTGAAATTGCCCATATTGGCAATTCAGTTCCACCAAAATCTGTCCATATATTTTTGTGCCAAACCGGTTTGTGAGTGTTGATGTCGACACAAAATAAATCACCTACAGCGCCACAGGCATACACAAAATTTCCATCAACAGCCGGAACACTGCGTGAACCGGGAAAAGGGAAGGTTCCGGGTGTGGCAGCTGTATAATTCCAAAGTTCTTTTCCGGATGATAATTCAAAGCATCGCATATTGTCGCCAATACTGTCGATACGGTCGAGCAGATACACTTTGCCATCTTTTACAATTGGGCCACCGTAACCAATTCCAACTTCGGCAGTCCATAAAACTTCAGGTCCGGTTTCAGGCCATGTGCGTAAAATACCTTTTTCAGGAGATGTACTGTTCCTTTCTGGACCTAAAAACTGTGGCCAGTCCTGTGCGCGTACGCAGTGAATTGAAATAGAAAATAGAAAGGCGATTGCGATTAGTAGTTTGTTCTTCATTTTGGTTATTTTTTAGTAGTAATTGATTCGATATTTTAGTTGACTTAAGCTGAATTTATTTTACAGCCTGTCTATACTCTTCATCAATAACCGGCCCAATCCAAACAGCTCCGCCGTCGTCGGTATTCAAGCTAACGGCAATATGGGCAAATTCAGAGTCATTAGCTGCGCCGTGCCAGTGCACCACATTTCGCGGTATTTCAACAAAGTCGCCTTTTTTCAGTAATTGTGCCGGCTCACCTTTTGCCTGGTAGTAGCCTTTCCCGTCGGTAATAAAAAGGAGTTGACCGCCCGGATGCGAGTGCCAATTTGTTCTGGCTTTGGGTTCAAAAGTTACATGGCCGTAGTTGGCATGCAATGTAGTGTCGGTTGCCCCCATTGATTGAAAATAGGCTATTCCAGCAAAGTTGTTGTTTGTGATTTTATTTCCTTTTGGGAAAGCAGATGAATTTTTCAGCACCTCATCTATAACATTTTGAGCATCGCTGGCTTCTTTTGCTCCCAGCGTTTTTTTGATAATTTCTGAAAATTCTGTCAACTGTGCTGGCGTTAACCCAACATTCAGACAAATGGCCAAATGACTTTTAAGCATCGGTTCTGCACCTCCAATTGCACTTAGAACAGAAATCGTTACCAATTCCCTTTCAACAAAAGTTAAAACATCCCGTTCAAAAATGTCGGCAAACAAATGTTCTTTCAGGAATGTATCCATTACCGGGGCAAAAGCGTTGTACCCCGACAGTGGCCTGTCTTGTGGTGCTTTGGTGAGTTCGCCCAAAACCTTTTTGCCCCGTTCATATTTTTGCTGTTCCTGATTGATTGGCGATGCATCTGCGCCAGTTTTGTCGATAATTCCTTTGGCTTTTCGTTCATCCAACACTTCCATAAAAGTTTGTAATCCCCGGATACTGCGCGGAAATCCACAATAAGCATATAAATGAACAAGCGCTTCCCTGATTTCATTAACAGTCATTCCTGCATCTAATCCTTGGTTTAGTAGAGGTTTTAACGCCGGTAAATCGCCTTTTGCGGTTAATGCTGAAATTGAAATTATGCTTTTTTGTTTCTCTGTTAATGAATTTTTGGTACTTATTTCATTTTGAGCATTAAGATGAAAAGCTACGCAACCTAATGCAATTACCAGAATGATGATTTTTTTAACTGTCATATTATGAATTTTTTAAATACCTCCTCTGGTTTGAATTTTCTCCCGCGAATTAAAAGCTTTCTCAATCACATCAAATCTTGCTTTGCGCGGGTCGGTTTTGCCAATTACTTTTCCATCCAGCTCAACATCAAGCATCTCTTCACTTTGCGGATGGTATTGCGGCCAAACAGGCAGACCATCGCCGTTAGGATTTCCGGTTTTGGCGAAGTTTGTCCAATACGAATTCATTATTTGCGCTAATTTTTTTTCTTCAGGAGTTGGTTCGGTTGCACCTCTGCGAGAATTAAGCGTACCAAATACATACGAAACTTCGGAGCCATGACCGGCGCCATAACGGGCCCGCTCGCGCATTGCAGCCGGAACATAACCAAATTGATAAAGGTATGCCGGTTCTCCAACAGCTACAAAACTCTTTGCTGTAAATCTGGCTGGTTCACCCCACACCCAGTCGGTGTTTAATTTTGTTTGTACTTCAGCAAACTCTTTGTTTCCTTCCGTGTCAAAGGCCGCTTTTGCTTCGCTTTCCAGCTCTCCAAAATTTGAAAACAGTTCTTCTTTTGAGGTGCTGGTACTGACAAACGCTCCTCCAATTTCTGCACTGCAATTTCCAATCATCAGCGGAACTTTTGCCTGCCTTCCGGCGTTGTAGGCACTTTCAGAAGTTTCCACAACAAATTTACCATCGAGAATCGGTCCTGAATAAATTCGCGGGCCACCTTGTCCATCGTTTTCCTGACCACCATCAACAATTTTTTCAACACTCAGGGCACGCAGTTTAGCTAAAGCTGCAGCATCAGTTCCTTCAATTCCATGCTTTTTGGCATAGTTTATCCCAATCGTTTCGGCTGAAACCGGATATAATAAATCGGCATTTTCCTTGTTTATCGGTCTGCCGGTTAAAACGCCGTCTCTGCCACCGCTTGATTCGCCAATTGCCTTATGGAAAAGACCTTTCGCAGCTGGAATGGACAGCAGTGAATGCACCGAAACACCGCCTGCCGAAAATCCAAAAATGGTAACATTATCCGGATTACCACCGAAAGCGTCAATATTCTCTTTCACCCATTGCAGGGCAGCAATCTGATCCATGAAGGCGTAACTTCCTTTCGGCTCTTCCGGATGCTCCTTGCTCAGCGCCGGAAATGCAAAATGCCCGAGGCGGCCAAGACGGTAGTTTATCGAAACCAGAATCACTCCGTTTTTTGCAAACGCATCACCCGAATTCTGACCACTGCCACCGGTGAAACCACCTCCGTGAATCCAAACCATAACAGGCATTTTTGACCCCGGTTTAAAATTGGCAGGTGTCCATAAATTCAGGTAAAGGCAATCTTCCGACGAGCCTTCGGAAATGGTGCCTGGAGCTGCTCCCCATCCGCCTTGTGCACAGTTTGGTCCATATTTACTTGCATCACGAACGCCTTCCCACGGTGTTACGGGTTGTGGCGGACGCCAGCGAAACTCGCCAACTGGCGGTGCAGCAAAGGGAATTCCTTTGAAAACTGAAACATCTCCTTCGGTTACACCCCGCAGAACTCCTGCTTTTGTTTTTACTTCTGGCCCGGAGGCCTGCTCAGCATTTTGAGCTGTGGTCTGTGCATTGATTGAAAATGCAAAAAATAAGATTACAAATCCTGTTACTAATTTTCTCATGTTATTGTTGTTTCTATAAATATTTACCAAAGAATTCATTGAGTTTTTTCACTGCTTGTTCAACATATTCAGGCACGTAATAGGTTCGAATGTGTGTTGCTCCCGGTATCAGGAATAATTCTTTATCCTTTGTACCAGTTGCACGATTGAACGCTTCATCGGTCATGTAATAGCTGTCAGCTTTGCTTCCGGCCATCATCAAAAGTGGCTGGTTGATTAACTCCATGTTAGTAGAAGCATCAAATGCCATCAGGTCAAGCAGACTGCTCATGGTGTAGCGGAATGTTGAATTGGGGTGTTTGTGCGTGTTTCCGTAGTAAATGTAACCTTCGCGATAGAGGTCATACGGAATTTTCGCCAATTCTTCTTCTTTCGTTGGCATTGGGCTATCCGCAGCGTAAAGCACTTTACCTCCTGCAGCTTCCTGTGCACGGGCATCAGAAGCCTGTTTCATTCGTTCCTGAATGGTGGAAACGCCCGAATTCATAAATCCGTTTTTCCTGACAACGCCCGAATTAAACATGCTCAGAGTTGCAACAGCCTTAAAACGCTTGTCGGTTTGTGCAGCCGCAAGCGTATAACCACCGCCACCACAAACACCCAAAACACCCAAACGGTCGGCACTAACACCTTTGTATTGTGTTATAAAATCTGCCATTCCGCGGATGTCTTCGATACGGTTGGCGGGTTTGTCCACATTTCTGGGTTCACCTCCACTGGCTCCCTGGTACGATGCATCGGCAGCAATGGCAACATAACCCGATTCTGCCAAACGTTGTGCATACAATCCGGCCACCTGTTCTTTCACACCACCGTTTGGATGAGCCACCACCACTGCCGCATATTTTTTCGACGGGTCGAAGTTGGCAGGTGTGTAAATATTGGCAGCGATTTCAATGCCATTCAGTTTATAGTTTACCGGGCGTATATTTACTTTACCCGGTACATTTTCGGTAATTGCATCACTGTAAACCAGTCCAAAAGGATTAGCAGTTTTTGTTTGTGCTGATGCAAAAACGCTTGTAAACGTTAGCATAATTATTAAAAAATGGGTTTTTGTACTTTTCATTTTTGATCTTTTATAATATTCATTTTTGAAGTTGTCAGGAGCTTCGCACGCTGACAGGTCAAACCAATTATTTATCCAATCCTTTTTTCTTTAACCATTCTGACATCAAATCGGCTATTTCAATATTGTTTAAATCAGAAAACGGGAAGTGGGTATTTCCTTTTACCCCGATTTCTGGCAGGTGAATTACGGTAACATCGCCGCCGTGCTTGTTTACACAATCGCGCCATTTTCTTGCCATTTCAAGTCGCACCCGCCATCCGTCCTGTCCCGGATTTGCGTTGGGTTCTTTCGGAATAAAATCGCCATAGTAAATTATAATTGGGATTTTTGTCAGCTTTTGAAAGTCAGCCATTGGAATACCGGCTGCTTCCAGTGTACCTCCTGAACTGGGCATAGCTGCCGGTACTTCGCCTTCAGGAAACACAAATCCGCTTCCCGGTTCGTACGAAACGATGGCTTTTATATTTTGATTTTTGATGGCAGTGCGCCAGCCCATTCCACCTGAATGGGAATGTGATACAAGAATGCCATCTCCAATTTTGTCGAACAACACCGAAATAGCATTGACATTCACTGCAATATCAATTGGCCCGACATTCGGCACCATCTGCCGGAAATATTGATTGAGCGCTTCCGGTTCTTTTGAAAACTGAACTCCTTCAAAATAATCAGGCCAGATTCCAACACGAAAAGTACCAAACCACCCCTGTTCGTCAGGAGTCGGAGCAATCGTTCCTTCAACAGTTCCGCGGGCGGCATTTCCTCTTCGTGGCTGGTCGATTACATAAACCGGAAATTTCCGGCGTAAAAAAATGGTTTGAAAACCTTCGCGTCCATCGGGTGTGGTTTCCCAGGTTTTCGAAAACTGTCCTATGCCGTGCCACATCACCAGCGGATATTTGCGGGCCTTCGCCGGAACCTGGTAAAAAACATAGGCGTGGTCGCCATGAAAAGTTTGTCCATCCGGTGTTGGTTTTAGCGGGTCGAAAGTGCCGGGATTTGTAATAACATTTCCTCCTACGGCAAAACTGCCCTGTTCTTCAATAACAATTGGTTTTTGCCTTGACTGGCCATACGAAATGTAACCATTCAGTAGTAATATAATAATCAAAGAATTCATCGTGATTGACGTTATTCTAATCTTAAAATGGCGTTTCTCTTGTATCATATCATTGTATTTTATTGTTGTTGAATATTGTTTTAAATATCTGTATTACTGATTTTTATATCACTTTGTTAAATCCTGTTGTATTTGCCGCCAAAAGTATAAGTCAGGTTCAGGTTCCAAAGAAAATCATCGCCCGGGATGGTAGATTCGAGCTTGTAATTTATTGTGGATGATACTGATAATGGAAAGTTTCGCCGGTTGGCCGAAAGGGAAGAGTTGATGTAAAAACCATCATTGGCATCCATTCTTAGGTAGTAGCTTTGTATCATCCATTTCAAAATGTATTTTTCAGAAATGTTGATATTGGTGAAATTCGCCCTTAACGAAATAAAATGGCTGTGTTGCACGGCGCCATCGGTTATACCATTGGCATAAATATAATAAGGGCCGATATAAATATTTTTGGCAATAAAGAAAGCAGGAGCTATTTCGCCAGCTAAAAACTGTTGTACTCTTTGAACTTCGGTAGGAATGCCGTTTTCGGTTACTGAAATTGTTTTAAATGCATATGCCGGGTGGGCACCCAATTTGAGCTGGAAAGTATTGGTTTTTAATAATTCATATCGAAACCAAAAAATAAAAGTCCAAGGTTTTCCATCGAGGGCAAACCGCAGAGTGGGTTCGAACCTGAATTTCTCACCGCCGGCCGAAAAATCGAAAATGGCAGCGGGTTTTCCTAAGGTAAGGTTCGGAAAAGTTGAAAGCCCTTTTGTGGTTAAGGTGGCTGAGCCGCCCAAATTTCTGACAACATTTAAGCTATCATGATTATTAGAAATTGCCCGGTGAGGAATCAGGAAAAGCAATATAATAAAGAGAGGAATAAACCAACTTTCAGTTGTCTTTATTTTATTGAAAAGGCCAACTTTTATATCTGCTGAAAATGAAATCGCCTTCATTAATTTTTTTAATTGATTCACTTAACCAAAATTTAGTTTATCATTATTACCTTATTTCATGAAAGCAAAGGTAAGTGCTTCAAAATGATACATTGATATACAAATTACTGCATCTTCTACCATTTTTACTGATTGAGATTGCAACCTGGTTACGACAATGATGAAATATGTAATTTTGGTTCAGAAAAACAACAGAAATGAACAGGATTTTCAGATTTGATACAGTTTTTGAATACAACGAATTGAATAACCAGGAGACACTGCACCCGCTTGTGAGTGTTATCGATTTTTCGAAAGCCAACCCACGGTCGTGGGGTGGTGAAAAAAATGTAAGGCTACATTATGGTATGTATTGCATTTTTTTGAAAGACGTTAAATGTGGCGATTTGAAATATGGTCGCAATTATTACGACTATCAGGAAGGCACGCTGGTTTTTGTTGCTCCGGGACAAGTAATGGAAATTGAAAATGACGGACAGGTTTATCAACCCAAAGGTTACGCGCTTGTGTTTCATGCTGATTTGATTCGCGGAACTTCACTGGCAAAAAGTATAAACGACTACAATTTTTTTAGTTATCAGGCCAACGAAGCTTTGCATCTTTCTGAACGCGAGCGGCAGATTGTGCTCGACAGTTTTTCAAAAATTGATTTCGAATTGCACCAGAACATCGATAAACACAGCAAAAAACTGATTGCCACCAATATCGAACTGTTTCTGAATTATTGCGACAGGTTTTACGACCGTCAGTTTATTACGCGAGATAATGTAAATAAAGGAATCCTTGAAAAATTTGAAGAGTTGCTGAATGGTTATTTTTCATCAGATAAACCACAGAAAATCGGTTTGCCATCGGTTGCTTATTTTGCCGAAGCTCTTCATCTTTCGGCCAACTATTTTGGAGATTTGATTAAAAAGGAAACCGGAAAATCTGCCAAAGAATACATTCAGGATAAGATTATAGATGTGGCCAAAAACAAGACTTTCGATGCCAGCAAAACCGTAAACGAAATCGCTTACGAACTGGGTTTTAAATATCCGCAGCACTTTACAAGGATGTTTAAGAAAAGTGTAGGTGTTTCGCCGGTTGAATACAGAACCTTAAATTGAGATTTAAAAATCCATTAAGAACAATTGAACCCCATAGATGCATTGTACACATAGAATCCCTATTGTGCCCAATGTGCCTATGTGGTATTTTTTTGATTGGGAATCCTTATTTTCTTTTAAACAGCCGTGCAATTGCTTTACCCAACTCATCAATTTTCCCGATAGGTTCGAGTAACGACGGGTTATTCAGGTCGGTTTCGTCGTTATAAAGGCCCGATTGCATTGGATAAATCAGCAGAAAACTGTTTTGTGTAAAATGTAAATTCAGATATTCAGGGATTTTCTTCATTTTCGAATGATACGAAATCTTTTTTTCGCGGCTCATCACGATTATTAAACCATCATCGGGTTTTATATCGCCTGAAAGTATCAGAAAATTTTCCCATTCATCAAAAACTTTGAACCCCGCTTCAATGGGATGTTTAGCATGTATTTCGCGAATTATTTTCAGCGTTTTTTCACTGGCATAAAAAATTATTTTTGCCCCGGTATTTCTTCCGATGTTCCAGATTTTTGACAACCACTCAATAAATCCGATTTCAATTTCAGCATTTTCAGGAATTACAATCAAATGGTTTTTTATGGTCGATATGGGTTGTAATGGTTTGTAAACCAATGTTGTTGTATTGTTTTTCGATAAAATACCTTCGGTAAGTTTACCCAGAAATGACTCTGAAATTTCTGTTTTTATATGTAGTCCCATTACCAGGTCGGTA
>JBFXFM010000089.1:0-8511 GCA_050179035.1 Draconibacterium sp.
ATAAAAAAATGCCGGCAAATTCTGTTCAAGTCTTTGCCGGCATTTTGCTTCAGGCTGCATTACTTTCCGATTTCTTAATCCTGCTTAGCTCCGTCTGTTTGTTTTTAATGATTTCTTCCAAATCATAATCATCCTGTAACCCTAACCAGAATTTAGGTGAAGTCCCGAAATACATACTCAACCTGAGTGCTGTATCTGCGGTTATTGCCCGTTCACCTTTTAGTATAGCTGAAGTCCGGGTCTGCGGTATGCCAATATCTTTCGATAGTTTATAAGCCGAAATATTCATCGGTTTCAAAAATTCTTCCAGTAATATTTCGCCCGGATGCACATTTGCCAAAGTTTCCATAATCCGCTTATTTAATGATAATCAACTATTTTTACCTTTTCCGATTGTCCTTCATTCCACTGAAAAATAATCCGCCATTGGTCGTTGATCCTGATACTATAAAAATCTTTTAAATTGCCGCCTAACTTTTCCAACCTGTTGGATGGCGGAATCCTTAAATCGTTAATCGATTGTGAGTTGTTCAGCATCCTCAATTTACGACGTCCAACATCTTGAATCTCACCAGGTATGCTTTTTACACGGGTTCCATTCCAAATAAATTCAGTATCCTTATCTCCGAAAGATAAAATCATAATTACGACAATCGTTACTAACGCCAAAGATAAGCATTGTCAATCTAAATACAAACACCTGAAAATTTTATTTGTTAAACTAGCAACAACGCATGTCGTGGTTTAAAAAGGGATTTACCACCGGAAACGTAAACAACGGCGATACTTTTAATGAGGAGATTTAATCATATAAACTCTTATTCGACTCAAAATCGAAAAAAAAACTTCTGTTTTTCATTCAAGGTAAAGCAGGTTATTGACTTTTGAAATTAAAGAGTCCCGTTTAAAAGGTTTACTGATAAAATCATTGCATCCACAAACAAGGGCTTTGTTTCTGTCAACTTCTGAAGTATATGCTGTTTGGGCAATTATTGGCAAAACGGGCAAAAAATTTCGTATTTGTCTTGTTGCTTCATAACCATCCATTACAGGCATTTTAATATCCATTAAAACCAAATCGATTTGCCTGTTTGATTTACATATTTCAACGGCTTCGAGACCGTTAACAGCCCTTAAAATATTTGAATTCAGACCTGACAACAGCTCTTCAAGCAGCATAAAATTAGAATCCTCATCTTCAGCGACTAAAAGTGTTTTTTGTTGTTTAATCCTATTTCCTGATCCTGTAATGGATTTATCCGAAGAAACTGTCTTTTGAGCTCTCTTGTATGGGATGGTAAAGTAGAAAGTTGAACCTTTACCTAAATCTGAATCCAGCCAGATTTTACCGCCTAGCATTTCAACATAAGCTTTCGAAATGGAGAGCCCCAGGCCTGAACCACCAAATTGGCGCGCAGTAGTGCTTTCAACCTGGCGGAAACGTTTAAATATTTCGTTGTGCATTGTAGCTGGAATTCCTATTCCGGTATCTTCAACAACAAATTCAATTTCATCTTCCTTTATTTGATATCCAAAATTTACATTACCCTGTTTTGTAAATTTTAATGCATTGCTAATCAGATTGGAAAGTATCTGCGAGAGTTTTGTTTCATCGGCAATAATCCTGATTTCAGTATCTGGCAAAAAAGAGTTTAGCGCCAGTGTGATATTTTGTTTATTTGCTTTTAGTAAGAATTGGTCGAAAAGCAGCTTTAACATAGAATTTAGTTCTATTTCCTTTTCTATGATTTTTACCTGACCAGCTTCAATAGTGGCAATATCAACTATATCTGCTATTATTAAAAGTAACTGGTCGCTACTCTGCAAAATAATATCGATGAAATGCTTTCGTTTTTCGGCATCGGTCTCAGGGTCGCTAAGTAATCCTGAAAAACCAACAATAGCATTCAATGGAGTTCGTATTTCGTGCGAGATGTTATGAAGGAAGGCAGTTTTAAGGTTATCGCTCTCTTCGGCTTTTTCTTTGGCTTCAATAAGTTTATCTTCCATTTGTTTGCGTTCGGTAATATCGCGGGCAATTCCGAAGAGTCCTGTTATTTTGCCGAAATCGTCGAACATGGGGCTTTTAATCGTGCTAAAAATATGAGTAGTGCCATCGGCGAGTGTAATTGTCTCTTCAATGGTTTTTGGAACTCCGCCTGCAATCACCTTTTTATCCATTTCAATCATTGTTTCTGCCTCACTGGCAGAAAAGAAAAAGGTGTCGTTTTTTCCAATTACTTCGGCAGATGTTTTGCCAATGGCTTTTTCAGCAGCCTCATTAACAAGAATATAGTTGCAGTTCAAATCTTTAATATAAATTACATCGGTTGCATTATTAATAATGGTTTGTAAAAGTCTTCGGTTTGTTTGCAACTCAATTTCTGTTTGCCTGAATTTGGAAAGCTGAGCGGCTGCATCTAAAGCGCGTTTTGTGGCAAACGGCAAACGTTCCATCCTGTCTTTCAGTACATAATCGGTTGCCCCCTGTTTAAGAAGTTCAACCGCCCTGTCTTCTCCAATGGTACCAGAAATGCAAATAAAAGGAACATACGGACAAATTATTTTGGCCAATTCCAAAGCTTCCTGCCCATTAAAAGCGGGTAAAGTGAAATCGGCATAGATGATGTCGTAATCATGGTTTTTCAGGCACGAAATATAAGCTTGTTCTGTGTCAACAATATCGACTCTCAGATCAAAACCCTCATCGGCAAGCATTTCCCGCAGAAGTTCAGCATCTTTCGGCACATCTTCAAGCAGCAATGCATATAATTTTCCACACATATTATTGGTTTCTTTTATTCTTTTGATTCATTGATTTCAGGTGGAAGTTCATTCACTAATCCCCAAAAAATCCCCAATTGTTTAATTGCATCAATAAACCCGTTAAAATTTACTGGTTTAACAACGTAAGCATTAACTCCAAGGTAGTAGCTGTTGAGTAAGTCTTTATCCTCGCGTGAGGATGTGAGCATGACAACTGGCAATAATTTTAGTTTCGGGTCACTCCGAATTTCGCGTAACACTTCAATTCCGTCTTTGCGTGGCATTTTAATGTCGAGCAGCAAAACAGAAGGAAGGCCCGGTTCCCGACCAGCATATTTTCCTTCACACCGCAAATACTCTAAAGTTTCCACCCCATCTTTAACAACTTCAACCCTGTTAGCAAGAAGGCTGTCTTCTAAAGCTTCAACAGTGAGTTCTACATCCTTTGGATTATCTTCGGCCAACAAAATTTTCTTAAACTCTATCATAATTAATCCTCCTATATTTTAGGTAATGAAAAATAAATAGTTGCTCCTTTATCAATTTCACCTTCAGCCCAGGTACGACCTTTATGCCGTTTAATAACCTGCCTCACATTTGCCAACCCAATACCGGTGCCTTCGAATTCGTCCATAGAATGCAGCCGTTGAAAAACACCAAAAAGTTTTTGTGCATAATTCATATCGAAACCTGCGCCATTATCGCGTACAAAAAATATGTATTCGTTATCATTTGTTATTGTACCTATTTCGATAATGGCAATATCGCGTTTTCTGGTATATTTTATGGCATTACTCAGCAGGTTTACCCAAACCTGGCGCATCATTGCATAATCTGCAAAAACATTGGGCATCAGCGCTTTTTTCAATTCAATAGTACGCCCTTTTGTTTCTGGCTCTAACATGGCTAACGCATCGTTTATGGATTTGTTCATATCAATATTATCCAGTTTTATCTCCATTCGGCCAACGCGTGAGAAATTCAACAAATCGTCAATTAAAGCTCCCATATGGTTTGAAGCCTCTGAGATTGATTGAATATAGTGCTTTCCTTTATCGTCTAATTGTTGATAATTGCGTTTTATAAGCAGCTCCAGGTAACCATTTACATGCCGCAGAGGCGCCCGTAAATCGTGCGACACAGAATAGGAAAAAGCTTCCAGTTCTTTATTAGCCGATTCTAATTGAGCGGTACGCTCTTCAACCCTTTTTTCAAGATCGGCATTCAAATTACGAACGGCTTCTTCTGCTTTATCTCTTTCGTTTTGCCTTTTTAACAATTGAGTTAGCAGGTTATTAAACTGCTGGTAAAGAATACCAACTTCGTCGTTTCCATATTGCTCTAACCGAACTGTAAAATCCTGGTTTTGAGAAATTGTGGCGGTTAATTCGGCTAAGTTTAAAATTGGGGTCGATATTATTTTTTGTAAACGTGAGGCAATTAAATATACTGTTACTAAAAGTAATAGGACCAAAATCGCCATTATCCTTATACTATTTCTTAATTTCTCCTGAACTGCACCTGATGAAATTCGCAGATAGATAACTCCGCAATTCTGTTCCTTGAAATTAATTGAGTAAAATATGTGTAAATAACCATCTTTGAAAGCGGCTTTATCCTTCTGAACCGGGGGGAAACTAAATGAATCTGACGGTGTTTTATGATAGGTTGCAAATATTTTTTCTGAATCAGGGCTATACAAACAGGCATCTAAAACTGAAGGTATTGAACTAAGTTTGTTAAGAACTTCAGCAGCTTCTTCAGTGTAACCAAAAAGAATTGGGGCTGCCGCATATTGCCCTACTAATGTGGCATTGAGGATAGCATTCTTTTTTATTTCGTTTTTAGCACTTGCCATGTCAAAAAAAAGATATGCCGACAAACCGGCAATCAGCGCAGTAATACTGGATATTGTTATAATAACAACCAGTTTCGTTTTTATTGATGTGTTTTTAAATGTATTCATCTTGCTATCGGGTTTATAACTTTAGCAATCTTCAACAACCGGTAATCAACAATAAATCCTGCTTCTTCAGTGCTTTTTTGATTTATCTCAAAGCGAAGTTTGTTTTCGTATTCATAAAAGTTTATGCAACATCCTGCTTCTGCAAACCCGTCAGAATCGGATATCGTTAGTATTGGTTTTCCTTTCACATAGTTTAAAAGTTTGCTTAAATCGCCCGGTTTTATCTTTGAAATAACCAACATCTGACATGTTGTAATATCTTCGATGTTTTTGACTGTTCTAATCTTAACTTTCTTGTCTTTAGCTTTTACTTTGTTAAAAATTTCGCCTAAAGCATAATTGAATTTATCGTCACCAAAAACATCTATTTTAAATATTGAATCATTATTGTTTTGTATCTCAGGCCATTCAATAAAATGAATAATTTTCTCGATATACCCGGCTTTCAACAAATATTCATTTGCCTGAGCGTTCGCCTTAATCGGGAAAATTGTCACTATCGACAAAATAATCAGAAGTACTATTTGCTTCTTCCTATGTAACATAGTTTTCTGTCATAAAATAATTTACATTTTAGCGCTTTGAGAATTAATATCTGTTAAAAATTATAACTCAATTTTAATTGCGCTGTTCTTTGTGGTTGCCTGTACCTGCCGGCAAACCGGTTGTTCGGATGATAGTATTCCTGGTTGAGAATATTATTCACTTTCAACTGAATATCAAATCCTTTGAAATTCAGATATGAAATGGTTCCATGCAATAAAAACGCATCATCAATAACATCGGTTCCGGTAGTTGGTATCGTAAAAGGGGTGTCGCGTTGTCCCGAATAGTTTGTTCTGAAATTTATTTTGATGTTGGTTTTGTATGAATAGGTAATTCCGGCATTGGCGGTATGGATTGCAATTTCGGGAATAAACACATCATCGTTATCACGCGAATCAGCGTAAGTATAGTTTGCATAAAGTACAAAATCGCGAATTGAATAATTACCGTACAGTTCAAATCCGATAGTGTTTAATTTGCTTTTATTAACCCACCTGTCAACGGTGGCAGTAGTTTCCTTTTCGAATTTATCGTGAATTAAATTTTTATAAACTGATGACCCAATTGACAGGTTTTTCAGCATTAAATAAGAAAAAACCAACTCAAACGACTGCATTTTCTCCGGCTTTAAATTGCTATTGCCTGTGCCATACTTATAATCCCAGGGTCTTGGGGCCCTGAAGGCTCTGTTGTAAAGCAATTTCGAAGTAAACTTGTTCTTATTAAAAACAAGTCCTGTCCGGGGAGTAACTACCTGCCCATAGTAGCTCGAAAAATCGTGGCGCAAACCACCAATAAAAGAAAGTTGATCGAAAATTTTAATATCAGTTTGGATATAATAGCTAAAGAGCTGGTTGTTCAGCATTTTGGGTTTTGAAGGAGTTGGTGGAGCCATAAACTCCGAGTTACTGTGTGAAACTGAAAAACCATCGGACAGTAGTTCGATCTCGCCTAAAACTCCGGCAATAATCATAATTTTTGGAGTGGCTTTATAATTAACCTGATTTTCAATTCCAACCATTTGATTCGGCCGGTAATACCCTATTTGTTTACCTGGAGTAGTATCTGTAGCTATTTCAATATGATCTATTGTATTTGGTTTTACGGTTGTATTCCGATAATAAAGTGTCGAGTTTAATGCACATTTATTACTCTTATTGTTTGTGTATTTAATGAAGCTGTTTAAAAAAGCGATATCCCATAATGTGTTTCTATCCAGGTATAATTCGCCTGCCGATTTATAATTGGTTGACATGGATGCCTGTTTCTCCTGATAAACAACACCCGCGTTAAAATTTTTTACTTTTAATTTAGCCGACAACGACAGGTCATTTTCGAAATTTTCCATATCATTCGTCCAGTTATTGTCTCCTTTTGCTCCACGCAAATCCGCTTTTTCGGAGGTTTTATACATTCCCGAAACAAAAAATCCGATATCCTTGCTTACATTATGTTGTTTTAAACTAAAGTCAACCATTCCGGTTTTAAAGTTACCCCCGAGTAAACTTACATGCCCCTTATCCTTTCCTTCAGTATTTTTTGTAATCACATTAATAATTCCTGAAATGGCATTTGTGCCATAAAGCGCTGAAGCAGGCCCATATACAACTTCAATCCTTTCAACATCCGACAGGTTAAATTGTCCGCCACCATAAAAACCACCCGAATTTAATTCATTCATTTGCACACCATCAACCAAAAGAAGTATCAGGTTGTTCTGGCTTGGCGCTCCTCTCATAAATACGTAGCTGTTAAAGCCGATAATATTTCTAAATTGAAGTCCTGGCAAGTCAGATAACGCCTCTTCAAGTGTGAAATATGAACGGGCTTTTATTTCTTCTGCTGTTATAACCTGAACAGTAGCTGGCACATCCTTAATTTGTTGCGGTGTTTTTGATGCACTGATTACTTTAACGTTCATCAAATCGGTAAACGACATTTTAAGAATATCATCAGCCCGTAATGTATCGGTTTCCTGGGCAAATATTGTAGAAGTGGAATTAACTGCAAATACATAAAAAAGAATGAAAATCAGCTTTTTCATACTGGTCCTTTTTCACATGAAATACATTTTTATTTTTACGTCAATACGCTTAATTACATTGCGTTGGCGCCCCTTATCATAATTTCCCGGGTTCTATCGTCCACCTAAATAAGATTCATTTTTGAAAGGTAATCAAATTATGATTGATAACAAAAACAAAGTTTTTTACCGTAACCGGAATACTATTTTTAATAATTCTGTAGCAATCGTTAAAGTATAAAAAAATTCATCTAATGTATAGCAGAAAATTATTGCCTGAGCAGGTTTGGAGGTACGAAAAATGAAGCTGGTTGTTAAGATACAGGTCAAACCTTTAAGCAGCCCCGGAAACCACGGACGGCGTAGTACGATTCGGCCCCATTGTGATATGTAAAAACTGTGTTGTAGCGTCGATCACAAAAGATGGCCCCGCCAAGGCTCCTAATCTCAGCAGGTGTTTCTATCCAGCTCGAAGTTTTTGTATCGAAACTCCCCAGTTTTTGTAAATCCCTGTATTGCTGTTCGGTTAAAAGTTCAATTCCCATGTCGGCTGCCATTTTCATGGCGCTGTTTCCGGGTTTGTATTCTTTTCTCGATTCAAGTGCTGCCTGGTCGTAACAAACACTTCTGCGGCCTTTCGGACTTTCAGCCGAACAGTCGTAAAAGATATATTCGCCCGTGTATTTATCCTGGCCAACCACATCGGGTTCGCCACCGGTTTCTTCCATTTCGCTTAGCGACCAAAGTTTTTCCGCCGCAGCCTTTTCAAGTTTGGCCTGTACTTTAACCCATTCAATGCCAGCATGGCGGTTTTTGTTTTTTTCAAACCGGGTTTTTAACGTGTTGATTAGCTCTTTTTGCTGTTCGGGCGACAGTAGTTTTTTGTTTTCCATCGGTTGTACTGATTTGCTTTATTATCAGGTAAACAGTTGAAGTGATAATTTGGTTGAAATGGGTGGTAGGAGATTAACGTTTGATGGTATGGAGTCGTGCGGGATTACGTGCGATTCAACGGTCAAACTGCTACAATTTTGATGCGAGCTACAGACGTTGAATTTGCCGCTACACCGGCAAATAAATTTACCACGTGTTGAACTAAATCCCGCAGTTGCGGGATAGCTCTTTCAAAAATACCCGATTCTTTCTATACTCCGAGATTATTAACAACAAAAATTTCAGATTATGAGAAAGAAATCGGGTTTTACTATCG
>JBFXFM010000090.1:0-8464 GCA_050179035.1 Draconibacterium sp.
AAATTTTTTCTAAATATTCCAGACCAAATCTCAATTCCATTCTCAACTCAATCCTTCCTATCTTCCACCCCTCATATTCACAAAGAACTTCGCTACAAAAGCGGTCGCAAAAGTAATCGCGTTTTTTAAATCTCCAAAACTTCCGCAACTAAAATCTGCATTATTTTTTCAACTTAATCTTAAATATCTGGCAACCAAACTATACAACATTAAATGAAAATGGAATCTGTATTACGACATAATTTAACAAACAGTTGCGAATAAAATCCTCAATTAAATCGATTTACCATTAACCATCACATAATCATTATTTTAAAAATAACTCTATCACCGGAATCTCAACATTGGGCTTATTTACCGGAAGCAAAAGATTTATGTCATTTTGGGATGTTTCCTGTTGTACCCAATGACCAGAAGGTTTACCAATTTTAATTTCTGAGGCATCGTGTAAAAACTGGGCATATTTCACTTTGTCGCCATAATCGCTTAAAAGGAAGTTGGTTAAAGGATAATCGAGCAGGTGAATGTACAACCGGTTGGTTTTTGGATTGTATGTTAATATAGAATGATCTGGCACATTAAAAGATTCGGGAGCCTGGGTACATTCATAAATAGCACGGCTGTTTAACTGCATCCACTTACCCATTTCTGACAATGCCAGATCGGCCCTCTCGTCGAAGGTACCACGCGCGGTTGGCCCCACATTCAGCAAAAGGTTACCACCTTTGCTTACTGATTCGATTAAAAGCACAAGCAATTGTTTAGTATTCTTCCAGGTGTGTTCATCCCGGTAATACCCCCACGAACCTGAAAAAGTCTGACACGTTTCCCACGGGATCTTCACGCCGTTTTCTTCAGGCCAATGCTGCACTTTAAACTGTTCGGGTGTGGTAAAATCCCAGCCTCCGGCATAATCTTTTAAATCGGCCCTGTCGTTCACCAAGATTTCGGGTTGCAACTCACGAACCATTTTCAATAATTCCACCGATCCCCAATCGTCATGTCCTTTGCCAAATTCACCGGGGAATGAAAAATCGAGCCATAAAATGTCTATTTTTCCATAATTTGTGAGTATTTCCCTGACCTGGTTTTTCAGATATTCACGATACACAGCCATGTCGCGGTCTTTATTCAAAGCATCGTATTCAGCTTTTGTATTTGCACTTTGCGGATGAACCCGATCAATCGTATATTCGGGATGATGCCAATCGATAAGTGAATAGTAAAATCCGATACCCAGTCCTTCGGCCCTGAATGCATCAACCCACTCTTTAATTATATCCTTATTATAAGGAGTATTCATTATATTGTAGTCGGTATAAGAAGATTTGAACATATTGAACCCCTCATGATGTTTCGTGGTGATTACTGCATACTTCATACCGGCAGCTTTCGCTTTTTTTGCCCAATCTTTTGCATTGAACAAATCAGGGTTAAAAATTTCGAAATACTTTTGATAATCGGCATCTGCAATCCGTTCGTTTTTTTTGACCCACTCATGCCGGGCAGCCTGTGCATAAAGTCCCCAATGGATAAACATTCCAAACCGGGCGTCGGTCCACCATTGCATTCGCTCTTGCTTTTGTTCATCAGTTTCATTCCAGATTTTGTTTTGTGTGAAACCATTCATTCCAAGAGTGAATACGAATACAATAAATAATAGTACTTTCATGATTTTAGTTTTATAGTTTTAATTCATTTGATTCTATCTTAACGGGTAATAATATCAAATTCAGCAATTCCTGCATATCCGTTTTCGTAAGCAGACGATAATGCTTTCAATCTCAAAAATCGCCCTTTGACTGGTTCAAACTTTTTTTCCTGCCAAACGGGGCTATTTTGAATATTAGAGAATTCACCCGAAGAAACCGGATTACCCCAGTTCACTCCGTCAAGGCTGATATAAAACTCATAATTAAAAATTATACCCGGATTCCATCGTTCCTGATCTGGCAAATAATTGAAACCGCTGATTTCATGTATTTCACCCAAGTCGATATCGAAATTTAATGGTGTTTCAAATTTTTCTTTAATTGAGGTAGCCACATCGCCATCAAAAACATTTGCTTCATTACCCTCAATTCCTGGTCTGGTTTTGAATTTCCATTTCGCAGCTGGTACATCAAAATATCTCTGAGAGGTTTCGCTTTTCTGACCTGTTAATGAATCAACCGCAATTGCTTTGATTTCAGTTTTTCCCTGCAAGATAAAAGGCTCATTGTATTTAAATGAATTTTTATCGGGAGCATTTCCATTGTCAGTATAATAAATATCAAGCCCTACATCAAAACTGCTTATTGTTACAACTCCTTCCTTGTTTCTTGTAATTTCTGGCCCGACTAAAACTTTTGGTGCTTTAAAAACTTCAATATTTGAAATTACGGGACAGGCTTTTGCATCCATTATTGTGATCCGCAATTGAGAAGCGATGACATTTGAAAAACGCAAAATCCGCTTCCTTCCGATGGTAGTTTGATTTGCAATGAGCTTCCATTCATTATTAATATATGCTTCAGCTGAAAATTGTTTGACCCGTTGTCCAAGAGAAATATCTTCCTGAAGTAATATCCTGTTAAATTCGGTTGGCTGATCGAAATCGATGGTAACTGAAGCTGAAACGATTTCATCGTCTGTTGTCCAATACGTTTTCGGATTTCCATCGGTAATATTTCCGGCCTTGTATTTTTTTGAATTTCCCCTTGTTTCAGAGGCTGTTACTTTTTTGTTTAAAGCGAGGTTTTCTGCAAAATCCATTTTTAAAGATTTTGCAAGTTCAATTATTCTTTTAGCATCATTTTCATGAATCAAACCACGTTTATCGATAGGAAAATTAATGAGTAAAGATGCATTCCGGCCAACTGAATTATAATAAATATCAAGCAGTTGAGGCAATGTTTTTACTTTGTGGTCCTCATAAGGATGATAATACCAGCCAGGGCGGATTGAAACATCAACTTCAGCAGGCACCCAGTGCGAACCATTTTCCTGTCCGGAACGCAGCCATTCAATTTCCGGCACACTTCCGGGCATAACACTGTCGCGGTTTAACATACACCAATTGGTTTCGCGGGCCCAGCCTTCTTCGTTTCCAACCCATCGGATATCAGGACCGGCATCGCTGAACATACAGGCGCCGGGCTGAAGTTCTCTCACAATTTTATGTATTGTTTCCCACTGATAATAAGTACGGTTGTCAATCTTCCGGTTCTCGTTAGCCCCTCCGTACCAACCAGTTCCGCCATTGGCGCCATCAAACCAAACCTCAAAAATTTCTCCATAATTTGTAAGCAGTTCTCTCAGCTGGTTTTTAAAATATTCCAGGTATTCAGGGTTACCATAATCGGCATGATTGCGATCCCAGGGCGAAAGATAAATACCCATTTTCAATCCATATTCTTTGCAGGCTTCTGCCAAATCTTTAACCACATCGCCCTGTCCGTTTTTCCAGGGCGAATTTTTAACCGAATGTTCAGTATAAGCCGAAGGCCAGAGGCAAAACCCGTCGTGATGTTTAGCTGTGATAATGATTCCTTTTAAACCAGCCTCCTTACAAACCCTTGCCCATTGCCGGCAATCGAGCTCAGTTGGGTTGAAAAGTTGTGGGCTTTCGCTGCCCAGGCCCCACTCCATATTCGAAAATGTGTTCATATTAAAATGAACAAATGCATAAAACTCGTTTTCATGCCAAATCAATTGTCGCTCTGAAGGCACCGGTATTACAGGTGTTGGCGGTTTAACCATAGTACACGACACTATTAAAAGGAGACACAACAGCAGTATAGGTTTAGTCATAATTAACTTTAATTGATGTATGTAATTGAGGCTAAATATATCAATTAATTGTTTTTCATTGCTGTAAGCAGTTTGACAACAAAATGAAATGATAAAAGAATAAATAAATAAATACCATAATGTATTTTTCTCTGTATAATGGGAGATATGTTCCCAATATAGGACAAATAAATCAATTTTCTAAATTCCATTAAAACACTGATTATCTGTTTTTTAATATCCACAAAACGCAACTGGCACATTAGTTGCTTTACATTGGGCACGCTTAAAATAAACTTTGAAATAAATACAGAGGATGTCAAATCGCATTAAACAAAATTTGGAAAATGATTTTATAAGTCATAATTTGCAGTAGAAAATTGTTTTGAAGAAATTCAGGGAAGATAAAAAATAAGGGGTTATTCTAGTGTTCCCAACAATTTCAAACAACATTAAAACCTTGCAAATCGGCTTTGAGAAGCGTTTTTCGCTTTGGCAAACCCGGGTTATAACTTTGTAGATGTATGTACTTTAATAACTAACAATATGAAAAACTTTACCCAATTTATTAGAAAAGAAAAAAATGGTCAGTTAAGTAAAACTTTCTTATTGAGTTTTATTCTGATTAGTTTTATTCTGTTTGTATCCCCGCTCAAAGGGTATTCACAAGAACCAATGCTAAGACAAGCCGAAGAGGAATTTCTTGATTTGGATAACATTGGAAGACCTGTTTATATTGGGGAAGTAGCACCATTTGTGTTGCCTTCTGATTATACACAAATTCCTTTAAAATCAGCAAAATCACTAAAATCCAAATCAGTAAGTGCTAATCTGAAATCAGGTCAGGTTAGTAATCCCATTTGGCCAGCCGAAGGAGCTGTACACATTGAAAAAACAGCTGAAGCAACCGATACTTATGGAAAATGGAAAGTTAATGTTTTAGTTGAAGGTCAAAACATTCAAACAACTTCCGACATTGTTTTGGTTATTGATGATTCCGGAAGTATGGGCGATGATAAAATGGAGGCAGCCAAAGGAGCTGCCAAAGATTTTGTTGATGAATTGTTAACTGGTACAACAGGAACGAGAATCGCCGTTGTAACAATCAATAGCGACGCAGGTTCAGGACAACCAGAAATAGACCATAGTTTCTCAGATAATATTACATCACTAAAAGATGCTATTGACGGCATCTATTCTGATGGTGGTACAAACCTTCAGGGAGGTTTTTACGCTGCTAGATTGTTAATCGGTACAAGTACAGCCGACAAAAAAGTCATTATTTTGCTTTCCGACGGAGCTCCAACCTATAGTTATGATTCAGAAGTTGCAACAGATTTTACAGTTACTTGCGGAACAATTAACGACTTTAATATATCTAGAGATGCATTTGAAGAATCCCATCTATGGGTTACTTCAAGCGATTATACTGACGTTGATGGCACTGGAGGTGATTTTAATTACACCCTTTATCGAACTGATTTTGAATGCGATGGTCACCGATTTTATGCTGGAAATCATGGAATCCCAACAAAATATGAAGCAGGTTTAATTAAACAGACAGGAGTTGAAGTTTATACCATTGGTTTTGAAGTTGCTGACAACGGTGACGAAGAAGATGTATTAACCGATTGTGCTACCGACCCCGGAAAATACTATCCTGCTAATAGTGGCAATATCGATGAGATTTATTCACAAATCAGGTCAAACATTGCCTATGCAGCAACCAATGCAGTATTTACCGACCCGATGAGCACCTATATTGTAATGGAAGCCGGAGTTACTCCAACTTATTCTGTACTTCCAACAACAACCGGGAATGTAGTGGTAAGTAAAGGTACTGTTACATTTACACCAAACGGATTTGTGTTAAATGATCCGGACGATCTTTCAAGCGGTAACAGCAGTCTTGTAAAATGGAAAATAACCTGGAACATTGGTACTGTTTCTGAAATTGGCGACAACATGTATTACTATGTTACAATGGCGCCAAATACAGAGGTGAATACTTTGTATGATGCCAATGAACAAACTTATATGGATTATACTGATGTGAACGGAGATACTAATGCACATCAGCAAACCAACGAAGATTTCACAATACCAAAAGTAAGCAAAGGAAGCGGTTCTATTCAGGTCAATTATTATTTGGTAAATTCTTCTGGTCAACCCATTAATAGTTTAGGCGAAGTAGTTACTGAACCGCAATATGCTTATCGCATTCCACAAGATGGTAATGCCAGCAGCTACTTTGAATTTAATGGAAGTACAGCACTTGAATTAAATGAAACTTATTCTGTTTCAGGTTTATCTCCGTATGCATCTACTGATGGTAAGACATATGCTTTGTACAATGGTTCTTCTCAAAACTTTACACTTACACCAATAACACCCAATCAGACTGCATGGTTTGCTTATACGATTGGTTGTCTGGGTTCAGTGAGTATTACATATGATGCGTTTGTTTGTGAAGGAAGTTCACTCCAACTGAATGCTGAATTAACTGATATTACAACTGCAAGCTATTCATGGAGCGGTCCAAACGAATTTTCCTCAGATCAGCAAAACCCTTTGGTAGCAAATGCAGCCTCGGGCAATTATTCAGTTACAGTAACATACAATGGCGGAAGCTGCACTGCTTCTGATAATGAAGACATAACCTTAACTTCTCTTCCAAATGTTGTTGCAGAAGGAACTCAAATAGTTTGTGCCGGAAGTAATATTTACTTATATGAAACCGGAGGCGATGCAACAAGCTGGCTTTGGACCGGACCTGGTGGATATATTTCCACGGATCAAAATCCGGTAATAACAACTAACACTGGCGATAATTATACAGCTACATATTATGTTACAGTAAGCGATGGTACCTGTTCAGCCACTGACGAAGTGACAATTGAGGTGAATAATGATCTCATTGGAATGGTAGGTTGCCCAACCGACATTACTGTTTGTGCAGATGTAATTGTTGATGGAAAACTCGGTAAATATGTTGACTGGCAAATTCCTCAATTTGGATTGAATTGTCTGGGTGACGAATCTGGTTCATCAAGTTTTGTGATGGGTTTTGGATTACCTGAAGTAAAATGGGCTTGTTGGGAATTTAATAAAGTTCAGAGGGTTGGCACAAATACCGGAGTAGTTAACCTTTGGCAATCAAATGGAACAGGTGACCCATATATTTTAAGTCCGCTGGTTTATATTGACCCCGCGCTTGATGTTACAATTGATATTTATGCAAAAACTGGTGAAAACTTCGACTGGACTTTAATTCTTGTTGATGAAGATAATGTTGAACACATTGTAGGAACAACATCTGTAACAGGAGATAATACTACAAAATCTTATATTATTAATATTCCAAATACTTTTGCAAGAGGTGCATACAATTTGAAATTTAAATTTTCAGAAAATGGCAGTGGAGAACCAAGCAAGAGTGTTGTAGATAACATTTATTTCGATGCTATAATTCTTGATAATGTTGGATGTGAAGGTGGAATTGAATTTATCGTTGAAGGCCCTGTTCCAGGTTTCTTCCCTATTATAAATGATTCAACTTTAACCTATAAAGCTACTTACACTCCTGTTATCGGTGATCCGGTAATTGAAACTTGTGTATTTACAGTTACTGTTGAAGGAGTTGAAGCTGATGTTACTAATACAGCAGCAACATGTAGCGAAAATAACGGAACTTTAACCATTAATGCAACTACATATTCACAAACACCAAATTTACAATATTCATTAAATGGAGCTGCATGGACTTCTTTTAGTGGAACATCAACAACACTAACCGATTTAGCTGCAGGTAATTACACAGTTAATGTTCGTGATTTGGCATTATCTGGTGATTGTGAAATACTTGATATTCTGAATACAACTATTCAGAGCATTGCAAAGCCAACAGTTTCGTTAGCAGATGCTGGTCCATTTTGTGTTACTGATGGCACTTATCAGTTAATTGGCACACATTCAGGAACAGGCGGAATCGAGTCATACACCGGTACAGGTGTTTCAGATGAAGGTGTATTCAGTCCGGTTATAGCAGGTGCTGGTTTACATACAATTACCTATTCTTACACCGATACCTATGAATGTACAAATACTACATCTATTATTATACAGGTAAGTGTTTGTTGCACTTTAGAAAGTGCATCAGCGGAGTCTACTCCAATTTCTTGTTTTGGTGGCACTTCTACCGTTACTATAACCGCTGTTGGAGGAAATGAACCATTAACTTATACACTGTATGGATATGAGCCTCAAACAAGTAACGTATTTAATAGTATCCCTGCTGGAACATACACCTGGAGTGTCAAAGAAACTGGTGCAAGTTGCCCTGAAATTACTGGGAGTGTTACAATTAATGAACCTGATCTATTAACAGCTTCGATTACTGCTTCTACAAACGAAACCTGTAACGAAGATAATGACGGAACTGCCACTGTAACTGCCAGCGGAGGAACAACTCCTTACTCTTACCTTTGGAGTGACAGTCAGACAACTCAAACCGCTATCAACCTGGAGGCAGGTTCATACACAGTAACGGTTACAGATGCTAACGGGTGTACTGTTACAACAGATGCGGTTACAATTACCCAACCTGATGTATTAACAGCTTCGATTACTGCTTCTGCAAACGAAACCTGTAACGAAGACAATGACGGAACTGCCACGGTTACTGCCGGTGGAG
>JBFXFM010000091.1:0-8375 GCA_050179035.1 Draconibacterium sp.
ATCCCGCACCGAGAACTTTTACAGAAACCATATTTATTTTTCCTCCAGTAATATCTTTAATGAATTAGCCATAGTGTCGTTTACCGTTGCCTGTTTCGTATAACGGGCCACATTCAACGCTTCGACAATTTCTCCATCGAAAACACCGTTTTGCTGAGCCATCTTTGTCCACATCTGAGTGCAGGTATCGCTGCCCAGGGCGGCGGCTACACCGATCCCGATCAGCATTTTATATTTGTTGGGCACCTGCTGATATTTTTCATTTTCGAACATCAACGCCTTTTCCTGCATTTGATTTTCGGCAAACTCCGGTGCAAAATGTTTTAGTAATTCCATGGGTGTCTTTTCTTTTCGATTCATAAGATTCCTCATGCTATTATATTTTTATGATCACACCTGTCGCATTCGAATTGTAAAGTCGTGTGGTTGATTTCATATTTTTCGTGTAATTTTTTTTCAATAAGGTTTTGTATCTTCGAAGTTTCACTCACCATCATATCTTCAACTTCAATATGCGCTTCAAAATGGGTGTCGTTATCGTTCATTTTCCACAGGTGAACATGGTGAATATTTTTTACGCCACCTATGGACTCCACTAATGTTTTAACATCGTTTATTTCAATTCCATGCGGGGAAGACATCATTACAATTTCGACCGATTCTTTTACAATCGAATAAGTTTCCTTCAATATGTAAACAGAAATGAGAATCGTTAATAACGGATCAATCCAGTAAATTTTATAAAAAATAATAAATACAGCTCCGATGATAACCGCAAGACTGGAAACCGCGTCACTCAGTAAATGAAAATATGCCGCCCGGATATTAAGATTTGATTCGGAGCCTTTCTTTAAAAGCAAAGTCCCTATAACATTTGCGGCAAGTCCGACAGTAGCGACGATTAGCATGATGCCGCCGGTTATCGGGGATGGATGAGAAAACCTTTCGATGGCTTCTTTTATTAAAAAGAAACTGATAATAATGAGCGTGCTGGCATTGATGATGGCGGCAATAATCTCCGCGCGTTTCAGGCCAAATGTATATCTTGCCGTATTTGGTTTTTTACTTAGGCGCAGAGCAATGTATGAAATAATGATCGCTATACCATCGCTGAAATTATGCAGGGCGTCGGAAATTAAGGACAAACTGCCGGAAACGAGCCCGCCGATGACTTCAGCGATGGTGATAATAAAATTCAGCCCCATAGTCAAAAAAAGGTTCTTCTCTGATGTTACTGAACCATCACTATGTGAATGATTGTGTGCCATTTAATGGTCCTTTGTTTTATTTTAATTTAACAGACACTATCAGGTAAAATGATTTCTGATATTTATTTATCCAGGAGACGCTACTCATCACCTTTTAACTTTTTAATGTAATACTCAAACTCTAAAAGATAGGAATTACGATTTATCAGTTTTTTGATTTCATCAATATTATCTTTAGCAGCTTGTTCACCTGCAGCAATTATTTCTCTTGCCTGGTCAAAATCAGCCCAGGTTAAATGTCTCACCTGCGGACGAATAACTAAATCAGCTTCTCTTAATCTTAAAACAGAGAGATGAAATGAAGTGATATCTTCGGCTCGATAAAGTATTTCAAAAACATTCTGCGGTTGAGCAATAGTTTTTATACACCGTGTAACATCAACACCCAAAACTCTGTCGGCACCAATTTCCCGCACTCTTCCGGCAGGCACACTTTCCGATGCACTCCCATCAATTAAAAAATAAATATCCAATCTTACAGGAGGGAAAATACCCGGTATAGCTGAACTGGCCTTTATTACTTGCCTTAAACTACCATTTGTAAAATTAACTTCTTTGCCGGAGAGCAAATCAGTGGCAATGGCCGAAAATTTGATTTTTAGATTTTCAATTTGCACATCCGGTATTATAGAAAAAAAATCATCAGTTGAAATGTCATCAAAATAAGAAAGACGATTTAAAGCTCTTAACACTTGTATTCTTGTTCCGACATACTCATAAAACTGTTCAAAATAATTTTTGTCAACTTTTTTATTGTTATCACTTAGTTTTTCAATTCCCAATTCAACAAATTTAGGATGCTTCATTGCATTGAAGATAAAATCTTCAACTTCATTTGCGTTGCCGTAATAAGCGTATAGCCCCCCAACAAGTGCTCCCATACTGCATCCGGTTATAGAATGGATTTTTATATTTTCTTCATCAAGGACTTTGAGCACTCCAATGTGAGCTAAACCTCTTGCACCGCCACCGCCAAGTGCTAATCCAAATTTTCCCATTGTTTAATCTTCTTTATTTATTGAATCAAAAAAGTGTTTTGCGTTGTCGCCTCGCAAATAATCTGCCAATCCTAAAAGGCCTTCAACTAAATATCTCGCATTAAATCCTTTTTGCATTAAAAAAATTTTACCTATAATGGCTCTATCGTAATGCGGGCAAGCTGTTACTATTAATTTATTTTTATCAAGATTGCTTAACATATTCGGCATCTCATTTAGGGGAATATTATGCGAAAAAGGGAAATTCCAGAGATTAAATTCTTCTCTAAAGCGAACATCAATAAATTGTGCTTCATTTCTCCGGATAAGTTCTAGTAATTCGGGAATCTGGATTTTCATTTGTTTACGAGCTTCATAATCAAAACTTAGTAAATATTTTTCTAAGTCCATTTTAATTTCTCACTTTTATTGAGAATGTATTTATTTTTTATGCTGCCATCTTTTCCATCCGCGGGCGGAACTCCAAGCAATGCGATTGCCTTATCAGATTTACATAAACAATCGCTCAACTTAGGTTTAAAGAAACTCCGCGGTATTTAAATACCGCAGAGCAGATGAACAGTTATTTTGCAGCGCAATCCTGGCAAACTTTCTGTTCACCTTTAATACGGCCGTATTCCATGACAGTCATTTCACCGCATTCATCGCAAACAAATCCGGCAAAACTGTCTTTCTTCGGTTCAAGGTTATATTCAAATACATCGGAAATATTCAGGAGCATCTCATCCGGGGCTCCCATCACTTTTTGCACCAGCGGTTCAACAACCGCATCAGGAACATGGCTGGCAGGAATACCCTTTTCTCTGTATTCTTTGAAAAAATCGGTTTGCTTATTAGCCAGCATGGCTTCCGCTTTGGGTGTTACCCGAACTGCTTTTCCGGTTGCTCTGTCAACAAGCGTTACCGCCCACTTCCCTTTGTGTGTTTTTTTGATATTCCCTTTACCAAAAGTCGTTCCCATTATTACCTGCAGTCCATCTCCGAAGCAGGTGGCACAGTGATCATCACCAAGATCGACGAATGCGACGATTTGTCCGTCTTTTGCTCGTTCAACCCCTAATTTGTTCATGGCTGCAGCGCCTACCCGCAATCCCATCGGCATTGCGGGACATTTATGTCCGTGAAATTTCTGGCCGAATTCCAGCCATTCCTGTGGATTTATCATTTGCTTTTATCCTTTTTTTTAATTGTAAAAAACCTGTAGTTGTAACCTTAATAAATAATTATTTTTTTTAGATGAAAGTTGGGTGCCGAAATCACCCATGATTTTTGTTTTTTTGGTAATAAAATAATTTAGCCCAATCCCGTACCATTCATTATCAGCAGTGGATAAATTTAAATCGGCATACTTTTCAATGTACATTGTTGGTTGATATTTCTCAGAAAACATTAAGGAAACTAAGGCATAATAACCCCAGGCCCGGTCCCTGTTGATATTGGCAGTTAGATATTCACCCTGAAATTCAAAATTTCTGATATTTAAACCGGATTCAAATCCCCAGCGATAATCATCACCGGATACTTTTTTAGTTGAATTATAAATTTTTGAAAGACTCAGGTCATTTAGTTTTCGGTACGTGAACGAAAATCCCAGGTGAAATTCTGAATCATTATCAATACTAAAAGTGTAACTGTTTCTTAGTGTATAAAGAAATGATTTATCCTTATTAATACCAGGCACATTAGGATTCGCATTAAAAATCCCCAATCCCAGGTGAAAAGCATTGCCGGTATTCAACTTATACTGAATACCGATCATTCGGGCTATTGATTGGTCACCGTGGATCAAACCGTCTACAACCCCGGCACGTTCAAGAACAGGTATTTGCGTATCCGGCTGGTTCCTTTGTAAAGTAAACTCCGGGACCATTCTGCCTATTTGAATAATGTGACAATTCGTTTCGTATTTAGCATAAACGTCCTGCACCATAAACTGGGTATCTTTGAAAGACCGGTACACAACCTGTATTTTATATGAAAGATGTTCAATCTGTTGCAGGTTTCCTTTTAACCAAAGTTTTGCTCTTCGTACCATGATATCATTATAGTTATCAAGATCAGCGCTTATCCTGGTTTGCAAATAACCATTCCATTCGGTATTGGACTCTGCAAAAACTGTTTGTGTTAAAATGGCTGTTATTAAAAAGATAAGACTTACTTTTACAGATACATGTTTCACTTTTAAACAGCCCCGCTAAAAAGTTTAATGGCGATTACAAAGAGCACGGCGGCATAAAGACTTTTGACCCACTTTGGTTTAGCCTTTGAACTCATAAAACTACCACCGAGCTGCGAACCAATTACGACTGCAATAACAACAATAGTCGTTAATGTCCAATTGAAATGACCTTCAGCCATATGACCGAGATAGCCGGAAAATGATGAAAATGTAACGACAAACGCTGTTGTGGCTGCGGCTTGCTTTGTTTTATAACCCATCCACATCAGGATTGGCGCGATAATGAATCCACCGCCAATACCGAGTAGCCCGCCGGCAAAACCGGCAAAGGCTCCTACTCCGGTACCAATGACTGAACGTTTTTTTAAATGCATCATCATTTCCGGTTCGGGATTTCTGGCAAAGAATACCATGCGTACCGAAGCGGCAAGAACGGCAATGGCGAATAGAATAAGCAGCGTGTTTACAGGTACAAACTGAGCGCTGTAAGCTCCAACTGGTGCAAAAATCATAGCAGTCAGAGCCATCGCCGAACCGCCTTTCCAGTCAACCAGTTTTTTTCGCGCAAAGGGAATTAAAGCAAGCAGTGTATTTAATCCGTTTAATAACAAGCCCAAGGGAATGGCAACTTCTTTTACTGAAAAACCGGCCCATTTGAGCACGGGAACATATATCATCCCACCGCCCAATCCTAGCATGGCAAACAGGAATGATGCGGCAAAAATGATGAGTGCTATGATAGCGTATAACATTTCATCCTTTATCTAATATTGGGCAGATGAATTACGGTTTCTTCCGTTTCTCTTTCCGAACAGGCAATGCATACTTTCTTCGCGTCCTTCACACGAAGGTACCTTTCAAAAACATACTCGCCGCATCCTTCACATTTGGCCTTGTTGAAGGTGCCTTTAACCGGAGTGTATTTAAAGTCCCGAAGAACAGTCACATTGAACAGTTCATCTTCTGTTGCGTTAAGGACTATCTCAATAATATCTTTTCTGACTTCTTCCGGAATTTCCGATGGTTCTATTCCTTGTTTGCGGTATTTAAAAAATTCGTGCGGCGCGAGTTTGTCCTGAAACTCATTTTTCAGAAATATTCTAACAGCATCCTTTTTTCCCGGATACCAGAAGATGGCTGCTACTTTTCCGAAATTCAATTTTTCGATCATCCCTTTGCCAAAAGTTGCGCCGGTTGCAGACATTATTCCATCTTGCATACAGCCCTGCGGATGACCGGTGCCCATTTCAGAAAAAACATGCATCTGGTGATCTAAACTTTTTTCTACGCCAAGTTTCTGCATGGCCAACATTCCCATTCTGTAGCCAATAGGCATAAAAGGACAACGATGTCCGTGAAATTCAAATGTCCATTCAGGTAATTTAAACATGGTTTTAATTCCTTAAAGTAAACGAACGTTTTTAATGATGACCTAAAATATTAATCAACATTGTATTATTTATTTATTTTAAATCAGTTTGGTAAATATTTAACCTTTCTTTAAAGTTAAAATTACGGACAAACATCCGGCGCTTTAACCTGACCTTCAGCCACTTCGCCGCCAAAGTATTTCTTCTGGAACCAAAGAGCGACATTAACCAGTGCGATCAAAACCGGCACTTCCACAAGCGGGCCGATAACCGCGGCAAAAGCCTCACCGGAATTGATGCCAAATACAGCGATAGCCACCGCTATGGCCAGTTCAAAATTGTTGCTGGCAGCGGTAAATGAAAGCGTGGCCGATTTGGAATAATCCGCGCCCACTTTGCGGCCCATGTAAAAGGATACCAGAAACATTACAACAAAATAGATCAAAAGCGGAATAGCAATGCGCACCACATCCAGCGGTATTTTGACAATATACTCGCCTTTGAGCGTGAACATAACGATGATCGTAAATAGCAATGCAATAAGCGTAATCGGACTGATTTTTGGGATAAATTTCTTATGGTACCAATCTTTGTTTTTTATTTTTATTAATGTAAACCGTGTAATTATACCAGCAATAAACGGGATACCTAAATAAATAAATACACTCTCGGCGATCTGCCCGATGGTTACATCAACAGACGTCCCTTCCAGGCCGAACCAGGTGGGCAGGATCGTGATAAACACATAGGCATAAACTGAAAAAAACAGAACCTGGAAGATGGAATTGAAAGCAACAAGACCGGCCGCGTATTCCGTGTCACCTTTGGCCAGTTCATTCCAGACAATGACCATAGCAATGCAACGTGCCAAACCGATCATAATTAAACCATACATGTAAGCCGGATAACCACTTAGGAATACAATCGCTAAGAAGAACATCAGCACAGGACCAATAAGCCAGTTCTGCACCAGTGATAATGTTAGTATTTTCCAATCGCGGAAAACCTCACCTAATTCTTCATATCGTACTTTTGCTAATGGCGGATACATCATTAGAATTAATCCAATGGCAATAGGAATATTTGTTGTTCCTACCTGGAAGATATTCCAGAAATCCACAATTTTGGGAAAAAGATAGCCGGAAAAAACGCCAATAAACATAGCTGCAAAAATCCATAAAGTCAGATAACGGTCTAAAAAAGAAAGCCGCCTGGTCAATTTCTCCATTTATGTACTCCTGTGAATAATAAATATTTTAATAGTTCTCTTTTAACCAATGCTCAAGTGTTGATTTGGTTGGGATTTTCCCGCTGCTTAAAACTTTATCATCAACAAGAAGTCCGGGTGTCATCATAATTCCCAACTCTGCAAACCGGTTTACATCGGTGATTTTTTCTATTTCCGCTTCGATATTATTTTCGTTTATCACCTCGCGGCAAAGCTGTTCAAGCTTTTGACAATTAGGGCAACCGCTGCCTACTACTTTAATATTTAACATTTTTTACTCCTTAATACTTTTTAAATAAAAATTATAAAAATCCTGTTTGATCTCATCGCGAATTTTGCGAAAAACGGTTAAGATTTCTTCTTCCGTGCCGGTTGCGTCTGCCGGATCTTCAAATCCAATGTGCAATTGCTTTTTAACCTTCCCCAAAAATACCGGACACGTTTCTTTGGCGTTATCACAAACTGTAATGACATAGTCCCATTCTTCGTTTAAATATTTTCCCACCTTCTCCGGTTTTCCATTACTGATATCTATGCCAAGCTCAGACATAACCTGTACTGCTTTTGGATGTATTTGTCCCGATGGATTGGTGCCTGCCGAGCGCGTATATAAATTATTGTCAAAACTTTTTAAGAATCCTTCCGCCATCTGACTGCGACAGGAATTGCCGGTACATAAAATCAATATTTTCATTCTTTCTCCTTTAGCTTGACAGGATTACAAGATTGACAAGGATTATTTTTGCAGGACTCTGACTTTTCGTTTTATCTCTACTTTTTCTTCAGCAAAATTAATCAACAATCCAATATTTTTTTTTGTCGAAACCAGATAATTAACCAACTGCATCTCATGCTTTACATTTAATTTTCGAATTGATTTTAGTTCAACAATTATTTCATTGTTCACGACAATATCAGCCACAAACTCACCAACGATTTCTTCATCATAATAAACGGTGATTGGCTTTTGATTTTCAGATTGCAATCCGATCTTGCACAATTCAATCATCATGCATTTTTCATAAACAGATTCCAGGTATCCAAAACCCATTTTGTTATAAACCGTAAAAGCACAGCCAATAATTTTTTTTGTTATTTCTTCATGTTCCATTTTTTAACCTTCTCTATGGCACGATTACAGGATTAACATATAAAATTATTGGTTTCTGATTTAAATCCTAAATTCATCTGGCAAATCCGGTTACCATGTCAAATATAGCCAGATTTTTTTTTACCTTCTCCATGACACGATTACAGGATTAACATATAAAATTGTTGGTTTCTGATTTAAATCCTAAATTCATCTCGTCAATCCTGTTATCATGTCAAATA
>JBFXFM010000092.1:0-8342 GCA_050179035.1 Draconibacterium sp.
AATTTGGTTGTAACAATTAAAGCACCGTTACCGGCATTCGACCCAAACAGTGCGGCAGCAGTCGCCCCCATAAACACGCTGATATCGGCAATGTCGTTGGGATTCAGGTCGTCAAAAGCTCCCAGCGAGGCGATTGACCCATCAATAACAATCAAAGCTGAGTTATCACCGCTGATAGAACGAAGACCTCTTAACAAAATCTGGGTGGTAGGATTAACGCCATTGTCCTGCACGTTAATCTGCAAACCTGCAACCTTCCCGGCCAATGCACTTGCAGCCCGGGTGGGAGCAACTTTTACAAGTTCCTCTTCCTTTACGTTTTGGGTTTGATAGGTCATTTCCCTCTTGGGCCTGTTGATACCCATGGCGGTAACCACAACCTCGTCCACACCAATTGTCTGAGGTTCCAGCACCACACTAATACTGGTTTTGCCTGCAATAGCAATTTCCTGGGTTGACATTCCAACAAACGAAAACACCAGGGTTTGTGCATCTTGCGGAACCTGAAGGTTATAATTACCATCCAAATCGGTAACTGTTCCCAGCGTGGTGCCTTTTACTGCAATCGATACTCCCGGGATTGGCATACCATCTTCAGACGAGGTGACCGTGCCGGTTAGCACCTTCGTCTGAGCATTGGTTACCATCGTTCCCATGAAAAGAAGAATCGATAAAAAAAACGCAATTTTTTTCATAGAAATAGTTTTAAATTATTAATTAAACAGCATATATAAAAAGTATTGTCAAGTCACAAATCAAGCACTCCCCCAAGTGCATCAGCAATTTGCAATTTTACAAATTAACCCCTCTCGTTACTACGAATTGTTAAAATACTTTAAAAAAGTATTACAAAAATAAAAAAAGATGGTTACGATGAAAAAAAAACGTAACCAAAATGAGTTTAACCTAAAAAATTCCGGCAACAAATTATTATAATGAATACAAAAAAGGTAAGGGAGATAAATACAAGAATGCACAATTGCTTAATTAAAACCACTCAACGGACCGTTCTGCAATCGATTCTCAATTTGACAATATTATATAAAACAATATTAATCAGAGGAATAAAGAAATAATATTTTTATCTACAGCCAGGAACCGGTTGACCCGGATCGTTACCTGCCTCCGCAAAAAAAACAATATTACAATTGTATGTTATTTTATAAAAACCCACCTATTTTATAAACATTCTAAATTTAACATTAACGTAAAAAATTACCTAAGAAGGGAGTCTCTTTTATTACAATTTTAAACTCGGACTCAAATTTTGGAGGTTCTATTCTTGTTCTTTTACAGAAACCTTTTCTGAGTTTTCAGAATTACAAAAATTATTCTGTCGATTGCTTTTGATTTATCCATACACTGCATCACCTCTGATGCTATCCATTCGAGATAAAAAAAAGCTGTCCTGAAAATATCGGACAGCCTTCTTTTTATAATAATTCTTTTAGTTGTTTTAGTCAGGCAGGTTATTACTCCAACCATCATTCTGTGCAATACCAGAGGCATTTACTTCCTGCGATGGTATTGGGTACACAAATTTAGATGCGTCCCAGTTAGTTACCGGGTAGTTTCCTCCAACACGCGTCATCAGTTCACCTGTACGTCGCAGATCGAACCAACGGTGTCCTTCCTGGAACAACTCGCGGCGGCGTTCAACTGAAATAAAATTTAACAACCCGTTTTTATCGGTTGGTATGCCTGATTTTTGCAAATCTGCATTACGTTTTGCTATTTCCCATACATAATCCAGCGCATCCGATTCGCCAAGTTCGGCTTTCGCTTCTGCAACAATCAGATACATTTCGGGCAAACGAAGGACTGGTATATTGCTGGTAGCCGCCGACGTCGGGAGTCCCATATATTTTAGTGCCCGAATCATCTCTCCTGAGCCATTGAATAATGTTATTCTCATATCATTTAATCCGAACAGGCTATACAAGCCCGAAGTCGCTTTTCCATCGTAAGAGCCATACAGAGTATTCAGCGCATTAGCTGAAAGGTTATCGTTGGAAAGTTTTGCAATGGTGAAAATATCTTCCGGTGTGGCTGAAACCGAAGCCCACATATCAAAGTAATCATCAGGCGAACTTACAATTGAGCCTCCTGATTTTGAAATAGCGGACAACGCCGATGTTTTAGCACCTGCCCAGTCACTCATATACAGTTTTACGCGGGCTTCCAAGGCATCAAGCGCAGCTTCATTCATAATAAACGGATCGTTTTCAACCGCTGCAACATATTGACGCGCAGCAGTGATATCGGCAAGAACCTGTTGGTAAGCCTGTTCTACAGTACCTCTTTCTACTTCCTGGAAAGCAACAATAGGCTCATCTGCCACAACAACAATTCCAGGCGTACTTTTATTTGCTTCGCTATAGGTCAAACCGTAAATATTTACCAGTGCAAACTGAGATAAAGCTTTTACACCATAGGCCTGCGCAATAGCAGACTTTACAATTGTTTTATCGTTTTCAGAAAGATCCGATTCCAATAATCCTATACCAGCTTTAATTAAGCGAGCAGCCCGGTCAACCGTTTTATAACCACCGTCCCAAATATCAAGCAGATCGGCGCTGTCATCACTGATGGTATATTTGTAAATCTGATCGAAATGGCCCGAAGAACCCGTCATCCAGCAATTATCAGCGGCAATATCACCCAAGGCTACAACATTTCTCCCATAAAACTGAGATCTTCCCAATGAATAATAAACACCATTCAAAGCATTCTCAACATCTTTGGCTGTTTTGAAAGCGGTTACATCATTCACAGCATCACTTGGCTCATAGGTTAAAAAGTCTTCACATGAAGTAGATGCGAATACAAGAGCCAGCATGTATAAATATAATTTAAATTTCTTCATAATGTGCTAATTAATTAATTTACAAACAATACATTAAAAACTGATATTAACACCAAACAACAGTTTCCGCGCAATCGGGTATTGCCACCAGATTATACCATCGCGAGAAGTTTCCGGATCGAGACCACGGAAATCGTCTCCCAAAGTCCATGCTTTCAGGTTATCACCACTAATATAAACACGCAGACTTGAAATATTTACTCTGTTGGTGAGCGTGGAAGGAATTGTATATCCCAACTGTAATGTATTTAATTTGATGTAAGAACCATCCATAAGGAATCGCGATGAATGCGATGTCACAGCTCCGTAAACGGGTGCAGGAACCTGCGTAATATCACCGGCTTCCCTCCACATATTGTCATAGACATATTTTGTGGTATTCCCCCAGGGATTGTTAATATTTTCATCGTAACGGGCAGCGCTGTTATAAACCTGACCTCCTAATGAATATTTCAGCTGAAATGACAAGTCAAAATCAAAAATCTTAAAAGAATTACCAAGTCCACCATATACTTTCGGGTCGGCTGCGCCCATATAACGTTTGCCAGCCTCGTTATAGTTTGTTGTTGTTTCGGTTCCCTCTTCGCCTTTATACCATAATTGTTCTCCGGTTTCCGGGTCAACTCCGGCATATTCCTTCATCTTGAACGTATAGTAGGGATGGCCTACTTCGCGAATAGTATATGTTGCTTCTATTGGAAGATCGGTACTTAATTTCACAATCTCATTTTTGTTGTGAGTGATGTTAAAATTGATATTCCAAGTGAAATCTTTACGGTTAAACGCAACAACATTTACCGCAGCTTCAATCCCCGAGTTTTTCATTTCTCCGACATTCTGCATAATGGAAGCAAATCCTGTTGTTCTTGACAATGGAACACTAAACAACATATTGGTGGTCCTGTCAATATAATAGTCAACATCAAAAGAAAGAATATCAAACAAAGTAATTTCCGTTCCAACATTGAATTTCTGCGTCTGTTCCCATTTCAAATCAGGATTGGCGATTTGACTCGGAATCATACCTGGATTATTCTTATAATTGTAACCAAACCCGTACAACCCTAATGCCTGATACCAGCCGACATCCTGGTTCCCAGAAGTACCAATACTTGCACGAATGGTTAGGTTGGACAACCAGCTACTTAATGATTCCATAAACGGTTCAATGATAATCCTGTATTTCCCACCTGCAGACCAAAATGGCGCCCATTTATTGTTTGCACCAAAACGTGATGAGCCATCATACCTTAAACTACCCGACAAGTAGTATTTACTGTCAAAATCATATTCCACTTTCGAGAAAAAAGATGAAAGGGCATAATCGGAAAAAGAAGTGGAAGCGTCACTTGGTTCAGCAGCATTCTCAATGGTAAATACCAAATCAACAGGAAAGTTTGAGCCCGCCAGATATGCATCCTCGTCTCTCGCTTTTTGTGCTTCCTGACCAACCAAAACATTAAAATTATGTTTTCCTATCGATTTCACATAGTTAAGTGTGTTCGTCCATGTCCATAGTGTGCGGTAATTGTTACCTTCTTCACCTAACATATTCATATCGGCTCCCTGAGGTTGCAGAAATGACCAGCGCCCAAATTCCTTGAGGTTAAAATAGTCCATTCCATACCTCGACATTAACGTAAAATTGTCAAGAAATTTTATCGACACCCACGGAGAAACAATAGCTTTAAACTGCTGCGAATAACTTTTGTCGCCATAATAACTACGTTGTGCAACCGGGTTATAACCATTAGATGTTTCCATATTCCAACTTCCATCGGCAAGTTTTACAGGTTCAACAGGTAATTGCATGTATGACTGCGTAATTGGATCCGAGAAATAACCACCGCCGGAACCACTGTTAATCTGTGAATATGAAGCAGTGAAATTTAATCCTAATGAAACATACTTATTAACTGTATTTTCAAGGTTGAAGCGTCCTGAATAACGTTTCATATCCTTCCCAATAACTATACCTTGTTCATCATAATAACCTCCAGAGAGAAAAAACTTGGTATTGTTTCCACCTCCGTTCACATCAAGATTATAGTCCTGGGTAATCCCTGTGCGAGTTACCTCATCATACCAATCAGTATTTGCATCTACGTGAACAAGACCAAACCAGTCGGGATCAGTTAGCATACTTTCATCAAAATCACTTTTGTTTTCAATCCAACCTGTATTGGCCGACATTGTAGCAAGAAAGTCTAACCACTCAACCCTATCCAACTGACGATAATCATTTCGTTCAGGAATAGTAGAAAACCCTGATTTCACTTTCAAATTAAATGTAGTTTCACCTCCTTTACCTTGTTTCGTACTGATGACGATTACACCGTTGGATGCCCTTGCTCCGTATATAGAAGTAGCAGTTGCATCCTTCAAAACCGAAATCGATTCAATATCGTTGGGATTAAGCGATGCCAATGGATTAATCGTTTGCGACTCGCCAGTACGCATACCGAATGCACCAGTAGAAATTGGAACTCCATCAACTACATATAACGGCTGGGTACCCGAATTAAAAGACCCCAGCCCACGGATAAGTACTGAGTTATAACCTCCTGGCTGTCCTGTTTCAGCCGACATCGCCAACCCAGCTACTGAGCCCTGCAATGCCCTGATGGGATCAGCGTCGGTTTTTCTGCTAAGGTCTTGTTCATCAACTGTTGTAGCCGAACCCGTAAATGCTACTTTACGTGTAACACCATAACCTGTAACAACAACTTCCTCAATTCCCAAATTATCGGGACTCAAAGTAACATTAATGGTTGTATTTGACCCGATTTCAATTTCCTGGGTCGCCATCCCCACAAACGAAAACACAAGCACTTGTGCACTCTGCGGAACCTGCAGAGTAAAGTCACCATCTATATTGGTAACTGTTCCCAGGGTAGTACCCTTTACTAAAATCGAAACTCCCGGGATTGGAAGTCCGTCCTCAGCCGAGGTAACCGTACCGGTTATTGCCCTGGTCTGAGCATTGACAACCAAAGTTCCCATGAAAAGAAGAATCGATAAAAAAAGCGCAATTTTTTTCATAGAAATAACTTTAAATTTATAATTAACGATCTTATCTTAAATGAATACGGATTACTATTTTTGAAACTCCCCCAAGTTTCGGTCAATCATTTTTAAAATTAATTTTTTAATATTAAAATTAATGTTAAAAAAATTAACATTCGCAAATTTGAAAAAAAGAATTGAAAATTAAAAATTTGTAGATGCTTTTTAAATACTCTCAAGAAGAAATAAAACATTTTCTTAGCATATTTTAACAAAAACGATATTAAAATCTTTTTTCATTTGGATTTAGCTTCAGAAACAATAGGAAATGAAAAAGTTTTGGAAAGTTCAGTTCGTTATCAGGGAAACAAGTGAATACTTAATATTGACATATGTACTCTTCAGACAAACTAAACTTAAATCATTTCTCGGTTAAATCTATTAACTGTTTGGCCGGATTCCGATTTGAGTCGAAAATATATTTTGTGAGATTTAAACGATTCACAGCTTCACCGTGTATCACCTGATTTCGATTTGTCTTCTCCCATAAAAAGGTTGCCCGGTTGATGTATAACCTTTAATTACGATTTCATACGGTCCCTTTCTGTCGGACGTAACAAAATCGAAAAAAAACTCACCGGAGTCGATTTTAACTCCGGGGTTCCAGTAAAGTGTAGTCCTGAAATCCGGAGTACGGGACGGAAGCAACTGATTACGACTAAAATCATCTGAAACATTAACCGGTTGCTCAAGCGCCTGGAATTCGACGAAAGTCCCCAGGCCCGGAAATATAATACCGCCAAAATTATCTGTTTTGGTGGTAATCAAAACTACTCCCCGAAAAGTATTCGTGCCCAGCAAATAGGTTTTGTTGATGACTTCAATTTTTTCAATTTTTGCCACATCCATTTCCATTATTTTATTGGGATCGAAAATGGGAATTTTATCTAAAAGAAGAAGAGGATTTTCAGACAACAAAACTCCATTTTCATCGAATACCGAAAAAGAATATTCGCCTTTATTTTTTTTGAACTTAACACCCGGAACAATTTCAGTAAACAACTCTTCCATGTTTTTTAAGGTCACAAAATCAGAGAGTAATGTAGTTTTACTATTACCGCCAATGTTGAAAAAATCAGAAGGAGTTCTTTGATTTGTTTCCTTTTCCTGTTTGCCGCCAAATCTTTTTTCGATTTGCGCATTCATATACACTTCTCTTATCAATTCAATGTTGTCTGTACCAATCACTGGCGGAATGTCTCCTGCTTCAATAAATTCTCCCGAAAACGAATTGTTTATCATAATTTCATATTCATTCTTTTCGTCCGGTAGATTTTCGGGGCAAATAAAAATATCGTTTAACCCGTACAAATTATTCAACGAGAAAAGGAATTCTCCTTTTTCATTGGTTTTGCAGGCGTGTAACTGAGGATTGTTAAACAGCGCTGAAACATAAATATTGTGCCCGGCAACCGGTTCCTCTGTCTTTTTATTCCTGAAAACACCCCGAATACTAACATCGCGAACTTCCGGAACAAATTCAAGTGAAGCAGTATTTACTTTCGACGTCGTTTCGTCAAACCAATTGATATCCGTTGTTTTGTCTAATAAAACCATAATTTGTTTGCGGGTAAGGTCATCCATTTCAACATTATCCTGCAAAAAATCCCGGGCAACAGTTGTGTTTTTCGAATGCACTGATGGAAGAAAATGGTAATCCTCTTTTTTTGTACCTTCACGCACCACCGAAACAGAGGCAAAAAGCAACTCATCGCGGGTGCCGTTTTTTGCCGAAATCCTCACCTTCACGTTTTCCCTCGGTTGATATTGATTTTTATCGGTTTCGATAACTATTTCGCTGTTGATTTTTGAAGGAATATAAACTGAATTGATTTTTTCAATTTTTCCATCGGGAGAAACCAAAACAATATAATTTATTCCAGTATCAAAAAGATGTTCGGCAAAGACAACTTCAGTAACAGAACTACCAACAGAAACATTTTGTATTTCCTTTAGCTTATAATTTCCGGTAAAAATTTTAGTCCGGTACTGCGATTTTACTCCATTCGGATTTTCTGCTTTCGATTCAATCGTATAATGGACGGCATTTCCGGACATCCTGGTTTGGGTTTGTATCCCTGTATTTTGTATCTCGGGGAATGCTACAACTACCGAATCGCCATTTTCTGTTTTTACAAACAGATTGTACTTTTCAGAATTGTTACAACTGACTTCGGTTTGAATAAAACCATTTTTTGAAGGCCGGACCGTTTTAATGGTTTTTAAATTTTCATCGGTCACCAGATATTCGTTCCCTGTAGTAAACAAAGAAGACGGTATCCAAATAACAACATTGTTTTTAATGTTCTTAATCAAAATATTACTTTCCGGAACAACGAGAACAGAATCGTCGGGTTGGTTTGGTTTTACCGAATTTAGTTCGCTGTCCGGGTTCAAAACAGTTATAATC
>JBFXFM010000093.1:0-8157 GCA_050179035.1 Draconibacterium sp.
GTCAAACTCCTTGAGGATCCCTGCTATTTGTGCAGGACTGAATGTGCTCTTTTTCATCTTATACGTTTTTTTAAAGTTAAACTTTTTGTCTACTTTCAAAACGTACTATTTTCGGGGGAGCTTACAGGTACAGTTGGAAAAAAACTACTATCGAAAAATTAAGGATTACTACTCAAACATAAAAAAACTAGGACTGGAATATGAAGAATTGGATTACTGTAAAAGTCTGGATTTTTTATTGATGACAGTGTTAGGAATTAATGACGAAAAATAAAGCACATACCCATAATCGAGTAGATGGCCGGTGAGCCGTTAAGCCCACCGGAGCACCTCTCACACCCCCCCTGCCAGCGCGGATATGCTATCCGTGCTTTGTTTTGTAAAAACAAAAGAAGTACTGTGGTAACCTGCGGTAGTATGGTAGTTCCGTCAAAATTTCTCACTGTTTTTTATGTCGCTGCACTTCGGGGGTTTTTGTTAGTTTTGCAGCCAAAATCAGCACAAGTAATGAAAAAAGTTTTATACAGTTCAGTTTTTGTAATAACCCTGCTGGCAGTGGCCTGCAGCGGTCCCAAAGTAGTAAAAACACCCGAAGTGTCGGGTAAAACACTGGCCGGAAAGGCGGCAGCCGAAGGCAATTTTGCACAGGCTGCCGAAGCGTGGAAACAATATTTTACCGCCACTCCACCGGAGCAAACCGCGGGTGCCGATTTTGCCGAAGCCGCGCAAATGGCTTTTAAAGCCGGCGATGCAACACAGGCTGTCAGTTGGTTCGACCAGGCACGGTACAAGAATTTTGGCAATGCTACCATGTACCTCACGCTTGCCGAAATCTACAATACACAGCATAATATTTCGAAAGAACTTACCGCGCTTGAGTTTGTGGAAGCCAACTATCCCGAAAAGAAAAGCGATGTGAGCGAACGGCTTTTCCAGATTTACCACGAGATAAAAGAACCGCAAAAAGCGCTGGCAGCATACGAAAATATGGGCGAAGTGCAAAAGCAGGATTTACCCAACCTGGCAGAGCTTTTTGATGTGAAAAAAGAGCTGAAAGATACGCTTGCCTGCGACGAACTAAGCCTGAAAATTCTTGAAAAACAACCCGATAACCGGGCTGCTCTGGAGTGGAATGCCTATAAACTGTATTGGAAGGGAGAGAACCGCTACCAGCGCGAAATGAATAAATACAACAACAACAAAACCAACAAACAATACAAAATTCTGCTGGAACAACTGGAGCTTTCAACAGCCGATTTTAAAAAATCGCTGGTTTACCTTGAACAGCTTTGGAAACAGGAGCCTGGTAAAAAGTACGCCAGTTACTTTGCCAATATCTACGCCCGTTTTGGCGATGAGGCCAAGGCAAAATCGTATGAAAAGTATTTGAAGTAGCATGGGGCATGGAGCATGGAGCTTGATACTCGATACTCGATGCTTGATACTCGATGCTTGATACTCGATGCTTGATACTCGATGCTTGATACTCGATATTTGAAACCTGAAACTTGCAACCCGCAACCCGAAACCTGCAACCCGAAACCCGAAACCTGCAACCCGGAACCCGTAACCCGGAACTAGCGCTCTGCTTTCCGAAGGTAAAAAACAAAGCCATTTTTTTCGCCAATCTTTTGAATGTCGGGGTACTGGAGCATTCTTTCGGTAAACTGAATTTTGGTGACAAAATACACATCCTTGTCGATTTGGCCTGTTAACAGCCAGTTGGCATCGTAATAATTCTGGTTTTCGGGTGGGGTGGTGGCGCCATAAAACCAACCGGCATACGATTTAAAATTGAGGTTTTTGAGGTACACATTTTCGCCTGCATGCGATTTGTAAAACTCAACCAGCGCATTTTGCGAATACCTTTCGATGCGCGGAACCACCAGCATAATTACCGAAACCGTAAACAGCAGTGTAATTACCCAGAGCGAAACCGCCCGTTTTAACACATCGGTTTTCGGGATGCGGATAAAAACAAAAATCACAGCTGCCAGAAAAAGTAGTCCGGGGATAAACTCAAAACCTCGCCAGCCGCCATCAGCCTGTAAATTGGCCACGGCAAAATCGTCGTGTATCACATTCATATCGATTACCTGCTGTTTTATTGTATCGACAAATGGCAACACTGTAACCGGAATAGTAAAAAGCACAGCCACCACAATAACAGTTACCGAAATCCAGCGGCTCCACACCAGTTTGTTTTGCCAGGCGTTATATACAAAACCGGCTGCCAGAAAAGTAAGCGGAAAATAGGCGAGCGATGAGTAATGAACGATTTTTGTTTTTACTATCGAAAACAGGATGAGCACCACCCAAAACAGGATGAGCATCCATTTTTTTGTAAGCCTGTGCAAATCATTGTCGATGTTTTCTTTGCGGAAAGCTTTCAACGCCAGAATTGAAGTAGGGAAGACAGTAAAAAACAGCACCACAAAATGGTAACCGAAAAATCCGCCATGTCCGGCATCTTTTGTCTGGAACAACCGAACCTGGTAAACGATAAAATCGATAACCGTTTCGAGTTGTCCGTTTAATATCATCACTGCAAACCACGAACCGCCTACCAGCGCCAGCATCAGAAAATAAACAAGTACATCCACAAACTTTACTTTCAGTCTGAACCTGATTAGCAGCAGAAAGATTCCGCTGGTAAGCGCAATCAACAGAAAACCCACGGGACCTTTGGTAAGAATTGCAAGTCCGGCAAATGCGCCTGCAAGCGCGGCATTCCGCAGTTTTGCATTGTCGGCGGGGTTTGAATACCTTACAAGAAACCAGATACCCAGAAAAATAAACAGGTTAAACCACGGATCGATAATACCCGATTTAAAATAGAAAAAAGGCAACACAGCACCGGCAAAAGCAAGCACCCAAAGCAACCCGAACTGGTTGTCGCGTATTTTGCGGCCAATATTAAAAATCACAAGCAAGGTTACAATTCCGCAAATGGCATTAGGGAAACGGGCGGCAAACTCGTTGATGCCAAACATTTTCATGGCTAAAACCTGCATCCAGATAAACAGCGGCGGCTTTTCCCAGAAAGGCTGGAAATTGATTTGCACCGTAAGGTAATCGCCGGTTACAATCATTTCGCGTGCGGCTTCGGCAAAGTTGATTTCGTCCCAGTCGAACAGGTGAACCCCGCCTAAAAACGGCACGAATAACAGCGCGGCAGCGGCTGCAATTATCCAGTTAAGTTTAGTATAGTTTATTTTATTTATCATCGTTTTGTTTTTTAAACTGACTTGTCGAGCCAGCTTTTTTCAGATTTACCAAAGAAATAAAAGGCAATAAAAACAGAGACAACCCCGAAAACGGATCCAGCCACAATATCGATTAAAAAATGTTGCGAAAGATATACCCGCGAGTAGGCCACAACAATTGCAATGGCAAGAAATGTGGTTTTAAGCCAGCGGTTTTCAACCAAAAGTGCAAGCATAAAAAACAGGTTAAACGCAGTAGTGGTGTGGCCCGAAGGAAAACTTTGAAAGGAGTGCAATTTAACGCCTTCCACAAAATGCAGCTGGTAAGTTTCGTAAAGTTCGAAATATTTTGATGGACGATAAATATCGTGTAAAAACACTTTCTTAATCAGGTTAATCAGCAGCGATGCGGCAAGTGCACCGCTCAGGAAGGCCAATGCGTATCTGTACTTCACAAACAGCAGTACTACGAAAAGTACAGCAATCAGCGCTCCGTCGCCAAGATAAGTAGCGTATTTAAAAAAAGCATCGAAAAACTGTGTGTGCATCTGGTTCGAAAAAATATGCAACTGAGCTTTAGGGTAAACAATAAGCAAAACAACAGCTACTGATAAAGCCAGTACCCAGGGAATGAGAAAACTGCTGTTTTCTTTCAGTAAAACTTTCATGGAACCCGTTTTGCTTTTCATACCGAAATTATTGCTGCAAAATTCAAAAAAAAAACGAAACATGCCGGCTTTTCGTTCCGGATGTTTCTTAAAGAATTAGTTGGCAATAAAACATGTATTTACTGGTTTTTATGGAAATGCAGTTTAGTAAAAAAAATCATGCAACATTCGATTTCAGTTTGAAGACCAAATCAGGGAATTCGTTTATTTTCTTTTTGATAACTTCAATATCAAATGATTGCAAGCCCAAATCGAGTTCTGTGCAATATTGCGATATAATTTTGCACGAGTAATGAAATGCCAGTTCTGAAAGCTGGTTTTTAAATTCTTCAATTTCATAAATAACCAGGCTATTTTTTATTTTTTCCCAGTTTAGTTGATGTTTGTTTTCAATCAGAGCAATGATTTCGGGTAATATTACAATTTTGTCTGTCTGTATTTCGCGGTCATCTGTAATTGAATTATCTGTTGAGTTTTCTTTACTTATATAACTGAATTTCAAGAATCTATATAGCACAGATTCAATGTCGCGTTTATACACAGGTTTTTGCAGGTAGCCATTAAACAGTTGGTCAATTTTATCATTTGGATGTCGTGCAACTGAAGCGGTAAATGCGATAACCGGAATTTTAGTGAGTCTTTCGTTATTTCTGATATATTCAGTAAGTTCATAGCCATTCATCCCGGGCATTCTGATGTCCATAAAAATAAGATCGGGAATCTCGTTTTCAAGTTTAGCCAGTGCTTCAGAACCATCATAAGCTTCAATAAACCTGACATTTTCAGAGTCAATTAATTTTTTTAATACCAATATGTTATAGCTGATGTCATCAACAATCATAATGGTACAAGGCTCTAATTTACGTGTCCATTCTTCATCGGGTTCATCAGTTCTGTGTCGTTCCTGATGTTCGATTTTTACATTGTTAAAGGTGAGTGTAAATACCGAACCTTTTCCTGGTTTGCTTTTTAGCGCAATGGTTCCGTTTAATTCATTCAGCAATCCTTTTACAATGGCAAGTCCCAGCCCGGTTCCTCCAAATTCACGGTTGCTTTGTCCGCTTTGTTGAGTAAACGATTCGAATATTTTTTGTTGTTGATCTTCGTTGATGCCAATACCAGTATCTTCAATAATAAGAACCAGATTTATTACATCGTTTTGGCCCGCATTTACCGCGTAAGCCGAAATATTGATAAATCCTTTTGATGTAAACTTTATGGCATTGCTAATCAGGTTAAAAATTATCTGATAAAACCGAAGATCATCCATCAGAATATAATCGGGGACTGACGGATCTGTATTGATTTGAAATGACAATCCTTTTTGTTCAATTTTTTGCTGAAAGACCATTTTTATGTCGGTAATAATTTCTTGATAACTCATCGGATTGAGATCAATGTCCATTTTCCCGGATTCGATTTTCGATAAGTCAAGGATATCATTCAAAAGATTAAGCAAATTTTTGCCGCTTAACAGAATGGTGTTCAGATAGTCCTGATGTTGTTTTACAGAAGTGTTTTCGGCTAACCACTGGCTTAACCCTAAAATCGCATTCAGGGGTGTTCTTATTTCGTGCGAAACATTTGCTAAAAATTCTGATTTCGATTTTGATGCCTCTTCAGCCTTTGTTTTGGCGATCCTCAATTGCTTTTCATTCTCTCTTAGGTTGGTCACATTTCTGATAATTACCAAAGTATCAAAGTTGCTAAGTTTAACCATTCGCGATTCATAAAATTCGATTGTATGACTGTTTAAAAATTGAAAATCAAATTCATGAGAACCCTCCCTGAAGCATTTGTTCAACGAAATATGAAATGATTTGGCAATCTTTTCGTTAAAAACTGAATCAATTGTGTTGGTATGGTCTTCTTTCAGTAATGAAAATATGCTGAATCTTTGTGATGATTTAAATGATTTAATACTGCCTTCTTTATCCATGCGCAAAATAGCATCGGGAATGGAGTTAATAATAATCCGGTTTTCCAGTTCAAGGTTAACTAATTCGGTTTGAATTCTGTTTCGTTGAAATGCATTTGAAATAATGCTGGCAATTGTGCGGAGTAACTCAATTTCCGACTTTGTCCAATGTCGGTATGTTACACATTCGTCAAACCCGATAAAACCAACAATTTTGGTTTCTGCAACCAATGGATATACAATGATTGATTTAATATGCTGCGGTTCAAGTATGTCATAAATATCAGCGGGCAACTCAGATATGTTTTCTGAGAACACCATTCCTTTGGTTTCGAGAAACATTTTCCACGATGGTATTAACTCATATGGAATGTTCTGAAGTTCATCGATTTGTGGAGTAATATCGGTGTTGCACCATTCAAAAGTATTTGAGGTGAATTTTCCATCGCCACTGTCTTCAAAAATATAAACACGGCTAACCTGAACATGCTGCCCGATAATTTGAAGTGTTTTGTTTGTTCTGATTTCAAAATCTTCGAGCGAATTGTAGTTAAGCGAAATAATTGAAACAATTTCCTGTTGTTTTAAATTATGTGCGATTTCATTTTCATGTTTCTTACGCTCAGTAATGTCAATCATTACACCCCTGATACCCGTAATTTTGCCATCTTCTTCCATAGGCGAAATATGCGCCAATACCGGAAATATTTCACCCTTCGAGGTTATGGCGTTGTATTCGCCTGAACTTGTACCACCGTATTTATGTATCCGTTTAATCCGTTCTGTTATTACGTCATGCAGGTTTTTGGGAAAAATTTTTAAAATATTAAACATGCCATCGTTAATATCGTGCAGGGAATATCCAAACCTGTTTAGTGCAAATTGATTGGCGTGTGTTAGAAAACCTTTGGCATTTACTTCGCAAATCATTTCGGGTAAAAATTCGGTCAATTCCCTGTATCTTTTTTCGTTTTTTTCGAGGTTGATTTGTGCCAGTTTAAGTGGAGTAATATCATGAGCTACAACTATAATTTCGTTAAAATCGCAATCAATACCAGCATTTAGGTACTGTGTGTATCCGATAATACCCTGGTTTTTTCTGATGCAGGTTTTACATTTCGGGCTTGAAAAATGGATGCTCAAACCAATCCAGATGTTTTGTTTACTCACATTCTCCAGCGGAAATTCGAAATAACTGATGCAATTATGAAGCAGGTATTGCCTGATAAAGTGAAATTGAATCGTTTTTTTTATGTTTTCAGGCAAAAAGTTCAGAATATTTTTGCCGGTTATTTCATGTCGGGTGAGTCCGGTCATGCTTTGAACCACCTGATTTACAAAAATAATGCGGCCTTTCAAATCGATTCTGAAAATCATATCGTTAATACTCTCAATCAGAAATTCATAGTCTTTTTCTGCCATATTTAATTTACTCGACCGTTCTTCAACCAGTTCTTCGAGGTTCTGGTTCAATTTCTTAAGTTGTTCATTTGATTGGAATAATTCAAGTGATTTAGTTTCAAGCAATCTTTCCGCTTCAATTCGTGCAGCACGTTCACGTTCAAATTTCCGGTTTAAAATGTCAGGGTCACTCATACTATATTTCTTTTTATTATGAATTTAACCAATGTCTGGTCATTGGTCAATATTTGTTTTTTTATGGTTACTCCTATCTTGTAATAATTAAAACATCCAATTATCAGACCTTCCGCAAAATCGGCCATTTTACGCGTTGATTTGTACATCATAATCATTTCATTTTCATTTTTCATTTTAGCTTTAAATGAAGGTAGTTCTGCCTCAGGGTATAATTTTAATACTTCAACATGAATTGTGTTTTCAATGTTTGCAAGAAACTGAAACGGATTGTTGTACGGTGAAATTAAATGACTAAATGAATGAGTAAAAACACTAAACACATGGTTTCCGAAAAGCAAGAACAATTGCTGCAAAGGTATTCCGGTTTTTTCGCTTAAAGCGTTTCCAAGGATAAAAAGCTCAGAATGATTATAAATCCCAGTTGATGTATAAACTCCATTGCTTTTAAGTGATGTGGTTAAAAGAATCTCATCAACAAGTTCATATCCAAATTTTAATTCTACCATTGCCAGAAATTCCCTGAATATAATCCCTTTCATTGTTTTTTTTGTTAGCGATTATTTGTGTCAAATTTTTGTTTCGATAAAATTGAGATTTAAATTAATTAAAGAAAAAAAGGTAACAAAATTTATAAAGGCTAATCACTAGTGTCCACTTAATTTTATTATTTGTTGTATTAATAACTTGATATTATGCAAGATGTGTTTAAAATAGCATGTCCACGATTTGAATTCATACCTTTAAAATCAAACCTAAAATTAAGGGT
>JBFXFM010000094.1:0-7983 GCA_050179035.1 Draconibacterium sp.
CGAAAATGCTCTCTACAGCTATTTTCATCAGGAAAATCCTCTATAAATTTGACGATATTCATGTCATTCTTTTTTCCCCAATATAGCTTTTTATTTATCTTGTGGCATTATTACGGATGAGCATTAACCTGAAAAGTTAAAATGTGTAAAGTAGCTATTAATAGGAATTTTTCCTGCTGATTTTCAGTTATTAACTGAGAATAATCAGTCGATAATCTTGTGTCAGTTATAGATGATTTACTAATTTTGTTACTTCCTTTGAAAAGACAGCAATCAAATGAAAATGTGGGTTTTAAAATACTCTCTGGTTTTTTTAATATCAGTTTTTGTTAACCCGGTGGGTGGTGCAGTATCGTTTTTCTATTATGGGATTGAAAATGGATTACCCGAAACCAAAGTAATAAGTATTACTCAGGATGCTACTGGTTTTATTTGGCTGGCCTGTGAAAACAGTTTATTCAGATTTGATGGTAATCAGTTCAGAAATTATTATTACACAGAGAATAAAGATATTGAGTTGTTTCAGGGGAAAATCACAGGCTTGTTTACTGATAGCAAAGGCATTTTGTGGGTAGGGAGTCAATATGGTATTTTACAATACAATTTAATGCTCGACAGATTTATGCCGGTTCCGGGGTGGGAGAGAGTGCATGTTTCAGATATAAGCGAAGATGCAAGTGGAAATTTATGGATTGGCAGCGACGAAGGATTGGCCTGCTTAAATACTAAAAACCTACAAACCACTTGGTTTACAAGTAAAGACACTTTAAAAACCGCAGGTAATCAAATTTTGCCTGTAACCAGCATTAAACACGTAGCATGCCAGCCCGATGGAAAAGTTTGGTTTTCATCAGAAGTCAGTGAACTTTTTCTTTTTGATCCTGAAAAACGGATAACCCGAATTTTTTCTGAAGTTGGAAATACAAGGTTCGACTTGATGAACATCTCGCACCTGAAATTTTACGATAATACAATTTTTATAAGCACAATTAACGATGGTTTACTTTGGTTTAAACCCAATGAGAAAGAAGTAAAGAGTAATAATTTCGAAGGTTTTGGATACACTATTCATCAGTTTCAGAAAGGCCCCGATTCGTTTTTATGGCTGGCCTCAAATAATGGACTTATCAGGTATAATCTGAAAACCGGGGAGCAAAATATTTTAACTAACGAACTAAACAATCCTCATACCCTGACCCGTACTGCAAATGTTTTTGTGTTTGTTGACAAAGACAATAATTTATGGGTTTCTAACGGACTGAAAGGGATAAATTATGGGTTGAATAATGTTCCGTTCAATCACTTCACAATAACCGAGGGTAGTTACATGCAACTTTCTTTCAAAGAAGTCACATCAATGTGTTTTCAGAACGATAATATTTTATGGCTGGGATACGAAGGTGGGTTGATTGAAAAACGTTTCATGGTTAACGGGGCCAGGAAAAGTTTCGAAAGTGCTTCAGTTAAAGCAGGCAGACCAAATGGTTCGGTTATGAGTATTTATAATGATTCAAGAAACCAGATTTGGGCAGGTGGCTGGAGAACCGGGTTACAAAAATTAAACGAGACCGGAAATTATTTTGAATACCCTCTTGTGAGGCCTCAAAATATGAAAGAGATTTTGCATAATGCCGATGTGCGTGGAATTACTGAAGACGCTGCCGGAAATATTTGGTTTACCATGCACGGAAAAGGAATTGGCTGTTATAATCCTGTAACAAATGAGATGAAGATGTACAGTTTTAATCAGAATGATCCGCCATCCGGATTATCAAACGATTTTACTTATGATATATGTATCGGAAATGATAATAATATCTGGATTTCATCAGCTTATGGTTTATCCCTGTTGGATCCCCGAACCGAAAAATTTACCACATTTTTGCACGACGATACAATTCCTAATTCGTTAAGCAGCAACGAAATTATTACAGTTATCTGCGATAAATCGGGAACGATTTGGGTGGGAACAAGCAATGGACTGAATGTTTACAATCCTGAAATCAAAGCATTTCAGCCAGTTTTAACCGACAAGGAAATACCTTTTCTGAGTGTAAAATCAATATTGTCATCAAAACCAGGTGAAATTTGGGTTAGTACCCAGTCGGGATTAATATGTCTGAATTATTCGTGGGATACTGAAAGTGCACGCATCCGCTTCAGTTCGAATTATTTCGATCGTTCTGATGGGTTGATTTCTTCTTCATTTTTTTACCGTTCGGTGGCTATGAACAATTCAGGACAGATTTATTTCAGCGGAAATGAAGGAATTGATTATTTTCATCCTGAAAACGCTCTTGCCAGAGATTCGGATGAACAGGGTCCTATGATTACGGACCTTTCAATCAACGGTGTACATTTGACAGAGAATAATCTGAAACACGATGGAAAAGAGTCGGTGGTTGTACTTCGGTATTCTGACAAGATGTTTAGTATTGGTTTTACCAGTTTGCGTTTTAATAACTGGAAACTGAAAAAATTCAGGTATATGGTCGAGGGTTTTAACGACAAGTGGATTTATACTCAAAACGAGCAAGTTGCCACTTTTGCAAGCCTTCCATCGGGGAAATACAAATTTTTGCTCGAAGTACAGGGAAATAATTCAGGTTGGATAGCAATGGATAAACCGCTGAATATAATTGTGAAACCACCTTTTTGGATGACCTGGCAGTTTATACTTTTTGCATTGTTAGTGGGTTCTCTTTCAGTGTTTTTATATCAGCGGGGCCGTTCGCGGGTGATGCTTGCACGGCAACGCGAGTTGGAGCAGATTATTGAAAAAAGGACTGCTGAACTTGTAAAAAAGAACGAGGAACTGGAAATGGCTAACCAAACAAAAAGTAAGTTTTTCTCAATTGTGTCGCATGATTTGCGCAGCCCGTTCTCAGCCCTCATTAGTATCATTGAACTTATAAACGAACCCGATAACGAACTCGACGAAGACAAAAAAAGAGAACTGCTGAAATCGACGGAAATTTCAGCCAAAAACACATTCGACTTTCTTGAAACCCTGCTTACCTGGGCACGCTCTCAAATGAACCAGACAGCGTGCAATCCGGAATTGAGTAATCTAAGTTTATTGCTTGCTCAAAATGTTGAATTAAAAAATCCGGCGGCAGTTAACAAAGGTATAACCCTGAGAAAACATCTGCCCGAAAAACTTGAAGCTTATTTCGATATTGAGATGGTTAATACTGTGGTACGAAATTTACTAAGCAATGCGATTAAGTTTACCAAACCCGGCGGAACGATTGATGTTTCGTTAATAATAAGAACCGACGAAGCAGAAGTTATAATTGCCGATTCAGGGATTGGAATGACGGACGATGATTTACTCCACATGTTCGATTTAGGGAAAAGCAGCCGCAAAGGAACCATGGGCGAAAGAGGTACCGGTCTGGGACTTATTATTTGTAAAGAATTTATTGAGAAAAGTAATGGAAGAATTTGGGCAAATGCAAACGAACCGCGTGGTACAGTTTTACATTTTACGCTTCCTGTCAGCAAATTCTGAGCATTTTAAAACCATTTGGGTATTACTCTTGTTTCGCTTGAAACAATATTTCAGAAAAAATGAAAAACACAGCTTTAATTACCGGAGCATCTTCGGGAATCGGGAAAGAATTAGCCAGAATTCATGCAGGTAAAGGTGGCGATCTTGTTTTGGTGGCACGTCGCGAAAATGAACTTTTAGCGCTGAAAACAGAACTCGAATCGAAATTTGGGGTGAAAGTTGAAATTATCTCCAAAGATTTGTCAAATATTCAATCGGCAGGCGAAATATTTGCCGAAACAGAAAAATATGCAATTCAGGTTGAGTACCTGATTAACAATGCCGGTTTTGGCGGGCATGGATTTTTTTATGAGCGCGAAATTGAAAAAGATTTGGCGATGGTGAATGTAAATATCACCTCGTTGATGTTGCTCACCCGGTTGTATTTGCCGGGAATGGTGAAACGCGGAACCGGGAAGATTCTGAATGTTTCGTCAACCGCATCATTTTTGCCTGGCCCGCTTCAGGCAGTGTATTACGCCAGCAAAGCGTTTGTAACTTCTTTCAGTCAGGCGCTGGCCGAAGAACTTAATGGAACCGGTGTTACAGTAACTGCACTTTGTCCGGGACCGGTTGCCACTGAATTTTTTGATACAGCCAATATGCACGGTGTAAAAATGCTGAAAACTCAAAAAGCAATGACCCCTGCCAAAACTGCGGCAATTGGTTATCGTGATATGATGAAAGGCCGGCTTTTGTCGTACGATAACGGGTTGCTCAAGTTTTCACTGAATTGGCTGGTTCCGCTTCTACCCCGTCGCTGGGTATTGAAAATGTCGAGAATGACAATGGAAAAATAAAATATGAAACTAACAGCTAATATAATCGGAGCGACAGGTCTGGTGGGAAAAGCACTCGTTCAGCAATTGCTGAATGATGAACTGTTTGAAAAAGTGCGGATTTTTGTCCGTCGCGAAACAGGGTTGAAACATCCGAAGATGGAACAACTGATTGTTGATTTTGGCAAAACAGAAACCTGGGAAAAACAACTGACAGGCGATGTTTTGTTTTCGGCCTTGGGAACCACTTTGAAACAGGCTGGCAGCAAGGAGAAACAATGGGAAATTGATTTTACTTTCAATCTGAATTTTGCACAAAAAGCAAAGGAAAACGGAATTGAAAATTATGTGCTGGTATCATCTGTTGGAGCCAATTCAAAGTCGTCAATTTTTTACACAAAAATGAAAGGTGAACTGGATGAGGCTGTGGCAAAAATCGGGTTCAGTAACCTGGTAATTCTGCGGCCTGCCTCGTTAACTGGTCCACGCGAAAACCGGCGGTTAGCGGAAGAAATCTCAATCCCCATTCTCAATATTCTGACCCGGGTTACGATGAAAAACTATCGTCCAATCAGCGATGAAATAGTAGCAAAAGCCATGATAAATGGAACATTCCGTAAAGCAGGCGGTAAGAGAATCTGGGAGGGTGGCGAGGTTTTTGAACTCGCTGCTGAAAAACTGTAATGGTTTGATTTGAAAACTGACTTATTCTCCAACAAAATAAATAACCAAAACAACCTGAAAATGAAAAACCTGTTGAAACAAAAACCTTATCTTCCTGCAATCCTGTTACTTGCTGTCTTTGCACTGCTTTTTACAGCCTGTGCCGATGTTACCAATATCGACGCCTGCAAAACCACCGAACCGTATGGTTTTCTGGGTGGATTGTGGCATGGAATCATCGCGCCTGTCAGCTTTTTTTTAAGTCTTTTTATGGATGATGTCGCCATGTACGCGGTAAACAACAACGGAGGCTGGTACGATTTCGGTTTTGTTCTCGGCGCCGGAATCCTGTTTGGCGGCGGTTCCCGGGCTTCGAAATGTAAATAGTTTCCGAAATATTTGATTTTCCCCTGACTTTCAATTCAGATTATGTTGAAAGATTGATATTTTTTCAGCCACTTGTTCTGTTTCGTTTTGTTCTGCCTGAATCTTTTTTTACTTTCGCCTTTCATTAAAGAACAACCTAAATTTTAAGCGGTTATGAAGAAGAACTATTTATCTGAATTGGCGAAACCAGTATTTGTTTTGTCCATTATCCTATCTTTTGTGTTTTCAGGATGTCAGCAACCACCAAAAGCTGACGAAACAGTGAAAATCGATATCAACGCAACGGGCGAGCCCATCAGTCCCTATATTTACGGGCAGTTTATCGAACATCTCGGCAAATGTATTTATGGAGGAATCTGGGCCGAAATGCTCGAAGACCGCAAATTTTATTACCCGGTAACTTTCGAATTCAATCCATGGGGAACGGCAACCGACCCACAGTGGAACACCGGCGAATACAAATTTCTGAACGCTTCACCATGGCAGGTAATTGGCGAAGAGAAAACGGTTTCGATGGATAAAAAATCGCCATATGTAGGCGAACAAACACCGGTTGTCAAACTGAAAGGTGATGGTTCTGCTGCCGGAATCAAACAGGCCGGAATTGAGTTTTTAACCGGAAAAGAATATACCGGACGTATTGTACTGGCCGGCGACGCATCGGCTGCTCCGGTCACGGTTCAGATAACTTCAGAAAATAATGAAACGGTAAAAGTTGAAATTCCTGAAATCAGCAGCGATTTCAAAACATACCCGCTGGCATTTACAGTTCCTTTTGCCGGTAAAAACTGCTCGGTCGAAATTGTTAGCGCCGGAAAAGGCAGCTTCAAAATCGGAACTGTTTCGCTGATGCCTGCCGATAACATCAAGGGCTGGCGGCCCGATGTGGTGGCACTTCTGAAAGAACTGAATGCTCCGGTTTACCGCTGGCCGGGCGGAAATTTTGTAAGTGGTTACAACTGGCGCGATGGTATTGGCGAAATGGATAAACGTCCGCCACGCAAAAACCCGGCGTGGAAAGGTGTTGAACCGAATGACGTGGGTGTTCATGAATACATGCAGTTGATGGAAATGATTGACGCCGAACCTTTTGTGGCTGTAAACACAGGGCTTGGCACTGTTCAGGAAGTGGCTGCTCAAATTGAGTATTGCCGTGGCAGTCAGGATACTCCGCTGGGCAAACTCAGAGGCGAAAACGGCAGTGCTGCTCCTTTTAATATCCGTTATTGGGCTGTTGGTAACGAAATGTACGGAAACTGGCAATTGGGGCACATGCCTTTAAGTGAATATGTTTTGAAACATAACGACATGGCCAAGGCAATCTGGGCAGTTGATTCAACAGCGAAACTGATTGGAGTGGGTGCTGTTGGCGAATGGAGCGAAACCATGTTTTCGCAGTGTGCTGATTATATGAATCTTTTAAGCGAACACATTTACTGCAAAGAAAAAGACTCGCTGCAGGAACATGTGGTGCAAATTAAAAACGATATTAAACGTGTGGCTGACGCACACCGCAACTACCGCGAAAAAATTGGCGGATTAAAGGAAAAGGACATCCGCGTTGCCATGGACGAATGGAATTACTGGTATGGCGACTACATTTACGGTGAACTGGGCGTTCGTTATCACCAGAAAGATGGTTTGGGAATTGCGATGGGTTTGCACGAGTATTTCCGCAACAGCGATATTTTTTACATGGCGAACTATGCACAAACTGTAAACGTAATCGGTGCGATAAAAACCACACAAACCGCTTCAGCTTTCGAAACCACAGGATTGGTTTTGAAACTTTACCGCAATCAGTTTGGTTCGGTTCCGGTTAAAATCGCAAGTCCTGCCAATGCAAATCTCGATATTTCGGCAGCATTAACCGAAGACAAAACAGCATTGACAGTTGCCGTTGTAAACATGGCTGCCAATCCGCAGAATGTTTTAATCGATTTGGGTGAAATAAAAGCCGGCAAAGAAGGACAAGCCTGGATAATTCAGAATGCCGACCCGGAAGCTTACAACACACCCGGCGAAGAACCCAAAGTTGTAATTGAAGAGCAACCGCTGGATTTCAGCAAAAATGTAGTGGGAGTTCCCGGTTATTCTGTGAAATTGATTAAAGTGGCGCTGGTAAAATAAAAACTTAAAACCACATAGACACATAGGGCACAATAGAAATCTATATGCCTTTGTGGTTCAAAAAAAATCTCAAAATAATCAGGATGGAATCGATTTCCAAAGCCGACAATAAATTGTTCGTTGACCTTTCTCAGATAATTGAACAGGGGAAAAACGAAGTTGCCCGTCAGGTAAACAGTACACTGACTTTGGTTTATTGGCAGGTTGGAAAAAAAATCAACGAACATATTCTTGATAATCAGCGTGCTGAGTATGCTGGTGAAATTGTGTCGACAATGTCGACACAATTGAAGATGAACTTCGGTAAAAGTTTTGAATTACGAAATTTACGCCGGATGATGCAATTTGCAGAGGTTTTTACTGATATTGAAATTGTCGTTCCACTGTCACGACAATTGAGTTAAACATATTTTTAAAATAATGATTTTCAAAATCAAAACCTGCAATAATTAGACAACATGAAAATCAAAA
>JBFXFM010000095.1:0-7499 GCA_050179035.1 Draconibacterium sp.
TGGCTGCATCGGGATTCGGATTGGCCAAAACGTACCACTTCAGGTTTTTGGTGTATTGTGCCGAATCGATGAGCATTGCTGCCAGATAAAGTGCACCTTCGGTGGAGAGCGGAACATTTCCTTCGAAATTGGCGCCTACAAAAATGGCAGGTACATCTTTCAGATTGGCCCCGATTTCGAGAATGGTAACCGGCTCGCCACCCGGACTGGTAGCTACCGTGTGGATTTTGGCATTGCCGCTTTTTTGCTGTAGCGTTGCCAGAATTTGCTGAACCTCACTGTTCGTATGATACTTACCGAACATGGTTCCGTTTTGCGCTTTTAATTGCAATCCCCCGCTAAAAAGCAGAATGGCAATCAGCACAACGATTTGCAGTTTTTTAACCATAGTAAGATTTAAAAATTAAGTTTATAATTGAAAATACTGTTTTAGTTTCATTCGGTCGGAAATAAGACCATTAACGGTTTAAATTGGTTTAATTGTAATGCGGAAAATTACATTTTTATTTTTTGATATTTTACCTGAAATGACTAAAAATAGCCGGAAGCTTTGATGATTTTCTTTAATAAAGATTTTTGCCGTTTCCGGCAAACCACACGATAAATCCCTAAACTTCGGGAGTGTGGGAACCATTGGGGAAAATTCTAGTTCGGTGGCAGATAAATTCCGAATAAAATTCCTTTTATTACCTGTTCAGCAAAATCTTTTGGAGTTAGTATTGGTTCTATTAACGGCTCAATTATTAATTCACTGCTGTTATTCCCAGCCATTTCGGTTAAAAACTTTGCGGCAGCTTCTGCAGTTTTTTTATCCGCAAAAAACAAGTCTTTATTAATATTTCGAAAGGTTACTTTCAGGCGATAAACATTTGTCATTTTGAATGTTTGTTATGTTTGAATATCTTTTTTAATGTTGTTGTACTCATCGACAAAATTAAAACTTGCAGTTATCAACAAAATTTTGTGGTCTTTAGCAAATCACGGGATAAAAATGGGCGGGAGCGAGGCTTCAAGATTCTTTTAACTCAAGTTTCATTTCAATTAAATCCCACTTATTTCTGTAATGTTCAAAATCAATCATACGTGCTTTTGTAATTTTACCCCATGAATTTTCTTTATCCCTAATTTCAAGCACATATTCAATTGGGAAAATATAAAAATCCGGCTCTTTAATATCAATTCCAATCCGCTTATTTGAACTTCCAGGAATTCCCCGGTTGAGTGTTACCAGAACTACAAAATCGGCATCCAAATTTTTTATCATAAATCCATCCCAATTTGTCTGGTAACGGCTTTTAACCTGAATCCTAACAGATTTGTTTTTCTCGGGATTTGTTGCCACCAAATCATAACCGGGCATATTTGTGTAGGTCTTGTAGGTTGGAACTCCCAGAACAAGTAAATTACCCAAAACAAGAAACTCTGCTCCTTCAGATTCTAACCGGGTATTTTTTCTTTCAGTTTTCTTTATTTCCAATTGTTTTTAATATGCTAGTTCGATAAAAAATGTGAATCCAGATAATGAAGTTTTATTCCCTATTCTTTTTCGTGAGTTTATTCGTTTTAGAATCAAACTCAAACAAAGTTTGTAATTGTATTTCTTTGCCTTTGTCGTCCGTATGGAATATTTTAAAATCTTTTTCTTTTGTAAAAACGATGTCTGCTAATTCTCCTCTCTCCATATCAATTGAAACAATATCAGCTATAGTTTCAGAATTCCATTTTTTATAACTTTTCGCACCAATTATTTTAGCAGGAGTTTCTTCAAGCCATCCAACTATTGCTGATTCAATCCTTGTTATATTAATTTTTTTGTCGTTTTCTCCTAGTATATAAATCCCATTGATATCAACCTTAAAAGGAATAATCGTTTGATAATTTAGATTGCTATCGTATTTCATAAAATCATATAAGAGGATTACTTTTAACTGGCGTTGATTTTCAACAATGACTGAATTCCAAAGGAAGGCCGTTAATGATTTAGGTGTGGTACCGTCATAAAAATGAATTGTGAGTTCGTCATCCTTGGGTATATTAACTATTTCACTTTCATTTGCATCCATTTCAAGACCATGAGGTGGTTTCAATAAATATTTTGCCTTTAATTGTTTTATTGGAAACCAATTTATAATGTCTTGACTTTCTATCTCATTTAAGTTGTACAATTCAATATCAAAATGTTTAGCTGCATTAATAGCATCAGCTTGAAAACCATTTGTAGCTACAAATATTTTTTTAGATATTCCGGTAATTCGTTGACATTTACTATTAAAGGATTCTATTTTCTCAACAGGTATAGAAATTTTATAATCTTTACATTCAATGGCAATTATAATCTCAAAGGAATTTATTGTAGTTTTTAACAATACATCAATTTCTCTGTTTCTTCCACTTATATTTTTAATTTTATAATTTGAAAATATTTCAAGACCGGGGAAATCCTTTATTGTTTCTTGAATCAATCGTACAAACTTTTCTGCTTTTCTGCCGCTATTCATTTCTTTAAATCAAAATGTCAATAAAATGCAAGTACTCAATTTCTGAAAGTTCTTATTCATGTGTAAATTTATCTTACATCCGGCAACCATAATATAATTCTTTATTTCCCCGCCTTCCTTCTGTTATCCTCTTTGCACATCATCTGGCAGTTTTGAGCAATTGTTTGGCCGCCTTCGTGCCAGGGTGTAATATGGTCAGCTTCCATTCCTTCAATTTCAAAATGGTCTTTACACACAGGGCAAATCCCTTTTTGCCGTTCGTAAGCTTCCCGTTTCTGGTTGGGGCTAAAACCACGGATATTCAAATGTTTTTCCTTGCCGGTTAAAACATACGTGTAAATACCTTTTTTGCTACCAACATCTTCATCTTCCATTAACCTTGAAACCTCTTCTTCAAGTTTTTTGGAATCAAATTTCTGGCCTTTGAACTCGTTGTACAGAAAACCCCATTCAACTCCTTTCATCTCTCTGCGATACTTCGGGAAAACAACTTTTACCCAACTAATCACACCCTGAAAATAAAGCCATAATTCGTTGGCGTTTGGCTCGTGCTGCTTTTTCGACATGTAGTATTCAATGTTTCCCTCTGATATCCAGTTGATGGCGGTTTCGAGGTATTCCTGCCGGTTGGCCGAACCACCAAGGTAATCGTCGCCGATTTTGGGGCGGTTGTTTTTAGAGAAATAGCGTTTGGCGTCCGACACCCACGGGCCTGCATACACGGCGTTGCGCAACTCCTGGTCGGTGAGTTTTTCGCCGGCAATGTTGATGGTTTTAAACCACTCTAATTTTTCGCTGTCGGTACCGCTGCAAATGTAAACCATCAGTTTATAGTCGAGAATCTGTTTTTGTTCATCCTTCTGTAAGTTATGAAAAGCCCTGTTTTCGGGGAAACTGCCAATGCGCACCGAAAAATCGCCCTCCACAAACTGGCACACCGAAATGGTGCGCTGCTGTCCGTCGATTACCTCAAAATTACCATCGTCGCGGACGGCCCAGTACATTACATTCAGCGGAAAGTCTTTTGTAACCGTATTAATTACGGCGTCGCGCTGTTTGTCTTTGTAAATAAATTCGCGCTGAAAGGGCGGGCGGATATCCAACCTGCCACCGTAACCCACCACGCCGTTTTCGGCATTGTCGGCATAACCTGCTGTCAGTTCGCGGACGGTTATTTCTTTGAGTTCGATTTTCATTTTTTATTTTTTCTACGAATTATAAGTCGTGCATAGGTTGCTTTATATTCTCCATTTATTTTGATAGCACCACGCCTGTTTAAATCACTAAAATTCGGAACATCGTTGAAGGTATATGTTTTTGTTCTTAATCCAGAATTATCATCCCTGTCTGTTATTCCTAAAATTTCAAACTGTTCAGGATTATATTTATCAAGAAAGGTAATTGGAACGCCCAAATTACCATCATAATCACATGGTATATCAGCAGTTTTTGATACTTCAATTGCATCGTAATTATCATATTTCGGATATTCTTCTGAATTATAGGGTTTAAAAAGAATTAGATCATCGTGGCGTTCTTTATAATCTAAATTTGTAAACCAGCGAACACCTTTAACCCGGATATATTTTTTCCCTTCTTTATCAATTCTGTAACCTGCAGCATTCAGTGGATATTCTTCAGGAACCCCAAACTCTCTGTCACCACTATGAATACTGGCTCCCAACCACATTTTATTCTTCTTAATTAATTCAAAGCATTCTTTGTATGAAATTGCGTTTACATTCCCGATTATTAAAAACTTTTTGTCGTACTCAACTAACTGAGCTATAAATTCCCTGAATAAAGAGAAAGGCGGATTGGTTACAACAATGTCGGCTTGTTTTAAAAGTTCGATGCTTTCGCGGCTGCGAAAATCGCCGTCGCCTTTCAGGTGTTTTATGCCAATTTCTTCGGGATTTGGAATGTGATCGCCGTTTTTATCGCCCGTGTATTCAAGGTAAATGGCTTTTTCAGATTTGTTTTCGGAGAATAAATCGGCATCCTGGTTCTTATAACAGGTGGTAATCAGTTTTTTCAGTCCCAGCTTTTCGAAGTTAAAAGAAAAGTAATGAAAGAAATTACTTACGCGCGGGTCGTCGCAATTGCAAAAAACAACCTTGTCTTTAAAATGCTCTTTGTAATGTCTGAGTTCTTTTTCGATGTCGGAAAGCTGGGTGTAAAACTCATCCTTTTTCGCCTTGTTGGCGTTGTTTAGATTTTTATTTGAAGATTTATTTGCCATCGGTTTTTGGTTTGTTGCCTTTTGAAATGGTGATTTGGTTTCACATAATTTGATGAGGGTTAAAAATAGAAATAAATCGGGAATAAAAACGGGTGAAATCCGTTAAATGTGAATAGCCACGGGTGAAACCCGTGGAAAATAACGCACACCACACCGCATCCCAGCAATGGGGTTGAATAGGTAATAGTCCATATTTCAATTGTAATTCAACCACATCCGTGGTTGTGTTTGATTGTGCATTCGTCAGCCATGCATTGCATACATGGCTATTCACATTTAATCGCGTTGCGATTTTGGCTGCTGAAACCCTCGTGATTTAATATATATCAAAACGGGTGAAACCCGTTAAATGTGATTAGCCACAGGTGAAACCTGTGGAATGTGAATAGCCACGGGCGAAACCCGTGGAAAATAACGCACACCAAACCGCAACCCCGCAATGGGGTTGAATAGGTAATAATCCATATTTCAATTGTAATTCAACCACATTCGTGGTTGTTTTTGATTGTGCATTCGTCAACCATGCATTGCATACATGGCTATTCACATTCAATCGCGTTGCGATTACAGGAATGTTCAATATATTTGTTTCATGTAAAAATCTAATTTAATATTCATTTAAAATCAATACCATGAGCACCTACACGCAAATTCTCTATCAAATTGTGTTCAGCACCAAAAACCGGGAACACACGCTCGAAAAGCCCAACCGTGAAATACTTTATAAATACATTTGGGGCATTCTGAAAAATAAAAATTGCCATTTATATCGTATCGGCGGCGTTACCGACCACATTCATATTGTAACTCACATTCATCCGTCTGTTTCACTGGCGTCGTTAGTAAAAGATATTAAACTGGCGAGTTCAGATTACATAAAATCGCATCATTTATTTCCGGATTTCAATGGTTGGCAGAATGGATATGGAGGTTTTACCTATTCATTTAAAGACAAAGACCACTTAATTGAATATGTAAAACATCAGGAGGAACACCACAAAATAGTAACCTTCATGGATGAATTAATAGAACTGCTTAAAGAACACGGAATTGAATTTGATGAAAAATATCTGTTGTAGAATTGATTTCTATGAAAGCAAATACAATAAAACTACCGGATAGTTTTGTAAACAAACTAATAAACCTGCCTGAAAGTGGTATGGGTTACCAGTTTGTAAAAGTTATTCTAAGAGGAGGAAAAGTACTCAGAAAGCAGAAAGTGCTTAATTCTGAATTGCTGATGCTTGAAGAAAACTATGTTTTATTGGCAAACGATATCATCAGTATTGAATTGGATTCCTGAAAACCCCGCCCCGTAAAATCCCATATAAAAAATTGAATTGAAAAATCCATTAAACCAAAACGCATTTAATCATCAGATTATTTTCACAGAATTTTTTAATAAAATGTCACCTGTTATTTAATGTTGTTTCGTTATACCAATAATTTTGCATTTGCGTTTTAAACAGAAAAATAACGATTAACAACATGAATTTTAGCATTCACGGTTTTACATTAACTTTTATAATCACAAATATTTACTTTTTGATTTCCGGATTAGCGCAAACTGTTGATAAACCAGCGAAAGTGTATGACGGGTATGTAGGAAACGATAAGATTATTCTTGTTTCAGAGCACAAAACTGCTGATTTTTTGAAGGGGCATTTTGTGCTGAACCGTGGAAAAGCAGTGGAAGAAACCCATCCGTTTTCAATCGATTTTTCGCGGAGCAAGCCGTTTATGCAGTCCGATTTGTATGTGGGTTCCATCAATTCGACCTTAAAAGATTCGGCACAGTGGAATGGAAAACTGAAATTGATGAACAAAAAGAAGCGTTTCCTTTTCTTTCGCCCGAAAGCAGCATTTGAACTGAGTCTCCGCCCTGAAACAAAAGCCACTCCATCAGAAAGATACCAGAATGAATTTTTTGACAATATTGAGGTTAAAAGTAACATCATTTATGGAAAGGCAAATGGTTACTGGACCAGCTCGCCGTATTCCAACGACCCGTATGTGGTGACTCTGGGCAAGGGGGTGATTAAAACTTTCAAAGACAACGAACCTCTTGATTTGAAGATGGACTTGTACTTTTCGCGTACCGATTCACTCAAAAAAAAGCCGGTGGTGATGCTGATTCACGGCGGGGCTTTTTATATCGGCAGTAAGGAGTCGGCTTGTGAACAAGCGCTGGCTTACGCGCTCGCAAAACGTGGATTTTTTGTGGCTTCCATCGACTACCGGCTGGGTTTCAAACCAACGGCAACCGATATTGAAATGAGTGCCTATCGCGCCATTCAGGATGCTCACGCGGCTTTGCGTTATCTGGCGCATCATTCGCCGGGAATCGGGCTCGACCCGAACCAGGTTTATGTGGGCGGAACCAGCGCCGGAGCTGTGGCATCGCTCAACGTGGCGTTTATGGACAACGACGAGCGGCCTGCACGCATTCTGGAAGCAGAGAAAAAAGGAGTGGTCGGAAAAATTGAAGAATCGGGCAATCGTTACACCGAAACGTTTACCATCAGAGCAGTTGCCAACATGTGGGGCGCAGTTTCCGACCTGAATATTATCGACGCCGGTGAAAACATCCCGGTTTTGTCCATCCACGGAACCGATGACGTGGTTGTACCTTTTGAGTATGATTTTCCGTTTCGCAATTCACTGATGATAAACCGGGTGATTATGGACAAAATGTATGGCTCAAAAACCATTCACGACAGGCTGAATATTCTTGGCATAAAAAACAAGCTGGTGGCGCT
>JBFXFM010000096.1:0-7471 GCA_050179035.1 Draconibacterium sp.
ATTCTCAGCATGTCGCTTTTCGACAAAACTCCCCTCTGGGAACTTTTCGAAAGAGTACAACAAGCTGATGATATCACCGAAAATGGACATGTTCAATTATGCTTTAATTTTTAGTGGACACTAGTGGTGCAATTTAATTATTTTCGAGTAGTTTCTAAATTGTCAGATAAAAGGGTCGAATTAAAAATTAAGTACTTCTTTCAACATTTTATAACCTGTTTTGCTCACTTTTAACTTGGTTTTATCGTGCAGAATTACAATGTACGACTCTTTTTCGTATTGCTGTATTTCGTTGATTTGGTCAATTTTAACGATATACGAACGGTGGATTCGTGCAAACGAATGCGGGTCGAGCGAATCTTCGAAATACTTCATGGTTTTTTGTTTAATATGTCGCCCTTCGTTGGTGTATATCATTACGTAATCATCCATCGACTCAATGTATCTGATATTATCAACCGGAATGATATGAATTTTATGCCGGTCTTTTACCACAACCCTGTCGATAAAACCTTCACGTGGAAAATTCATTATTTTTTCTGCCACATCAGAAACAGCACCTTCTTTTTGTATCCGCTCAGTAACTTTTGATATGGCTTCATGCAGTCTTTCTTTTGAGTAGGGTTTCAGCAGGTAATCGGCTGCGTTGTGTTCAAAAGCCTTAATGGCGAACTGATCGTATGCTGTTGCAAACACAATCTGAGGTTTGTGATCGAGCAATTCAAGCATTTCAAACCCGGTAATTTTTGGCATTTGAATGTCAAGAAAAACCAGGTCGGGTTTTAGCTCGTTAATCATTTTTACACCTTCAAACCCGTTTTCACATTCGGCAACAAGTTCAATTTTGTCATTTTCCGAAAGAAACGATTTCATGAGGTTGCGCGCCAGCTCCTCATCTTCAACAATAATGGTACGTAGTTTTTCAGCCATTTTAATTTGTTTTTTGTGGTATGGTTAAAGTTACGGTAAATTCTTTTTTGTTGTCTTCGAGTTTTAAAAGGTGGGGATTTCCGTAAATAATCTGAAGTCTGTCGCGGATATTACGTAACCCGATTCCTTCGCCCCGTTTCGAAAGTACATTGGGGTCGTAAGTGTTTTTAATGGTTACCTGAAGGAATTCATCGGTACACCGGCAGGTTGTTTTTAAATCGACTGGTTCGGTTGCTTCGTAAACACCATATTTAATGGCATTTTCGTATAGCGGTTGCAATATCATATTCGGAATATAGGCTTGTAAACATTTCTCTTCAATTTCAAAAACCGGGTTCAGTTTACTTCCAAACCTTACTTTTTCTATTTGAAGGTATAGTTTGTTGTTTTCAAGTTCCTGTTTAAATAGCACCTTCTCGTGCTGGTCGTGTTTCAGCGAATAGCGCATTAACTGCGACAGGTTAATTACCATGTCCTGTGCTTTTGCAGGGTTTGTCATGGTTAACGACGAAATGCTGTTCAAACTGTTAAAAAGAAAATGCGGGTTTATCTGCGATTTAAGGGCGTGGAGTTCTGCTTCTTTTACGAGTGCGATAAGTTTGCCTTCGTTTCGTACTTTTTCTTTAAAACTGAAATAGTAGTTTACAGCATAAAAGAAAATCACATAAATGGTGTACATCATGTATCCGCCAAAAATGCGGTTGATTAAACCTTTTTGCATCCATTCTATCGATTCAGGATGCAACAGTTTTATTAAAACGACACCAAGATACATCCAGATGAAAACAATTATTGAAGCAGCAATGATGTGAGCCATAATTACTTTGATTGCACTATTGTTTTCGATTGTGCTGAAACGTGTTACATACCATATTGCTGTTCCGATTATTGCAAAAATGAATATAGAAGAAAATACTTCAACAAAAGACGCCCAATAATCTAATCCATTGGCAAAGACAAGAATCAGCATCATTATTACCGAGGCAATAATCCAGAAAATACCATATAATATGGCCAGTCTCGGTTTGGTTAGAAAAGGGTGACGGAGTTCCATTGCTTAAAAATGTTTGATCTCTACACCGCCAAAAGCAGCGAAACCTTTAATAATAAGTGTTTTGGATGGATTTGCAGCAATGTTGTTAAAAGTTGCACCTCTTTTATCAGTAAAAGCTCCGAATATCGAAGTCACTTCGTTTTTAATAGTCCAGTCGGGCGGAACTTTAAATCCGCAACCTCCGAAAACACAAACACAATCAATTATTGCCCCATTTTCCGACAAATGTGTTTGTCGTAAATCATATTCTGTTCCTCCAAACATTGAAGTTGTTTTTCCGCCATATAAATTTTGTGAATTTACAAATACCTCGCGGCCGCCAAAAATCACGAAATCGTCGAAATAATCCATCCCGCTTGATGTTTTTGGTTCATTTAAAACAGGTTCTTTTTTTCTTTTTCCGTGGCTGACCAACATTAACACACCGGCAGTAATTATCATTAAAGGCCAGCCAATCTGTCGTAATTCTCTAGGGATATCAAAAATGTCGTCTAATAGGAAAAAACCACCGATAGCGATTAGTATCGTCCCTGTGTTTTTATTGCCACCAAGAAACGAAAAGATACCAATGCCAATCAGCAGCATTTGCCACGAAATAAAAATATCTTCCCAAACTTCGGGAATCAGATTTAGTTTTTCAAGAATCCAGATTGCTCCGATCCCTATTAAAAACAACCCTACATAAACTCTTTTATTTTCAGAACCCCGGTTTTCCATCTCTCTATTTATTTCAGTTTATTATTTTAAGAATTAACATGTTTTGCCACCATTGCCACTCCCAGCGCTACTAAAATTACCGGAATCAAAAACGAAATGGTGAGTCCGGGCAAAACAAAAATTTTTGGCAGAATAAAAAATCCGCCAACAATTATCAGAACCACTCCTCCGGATCGTTTTCCAGCTAACAAAATCAATCCAACAATAATTAAAATCATCGGCCACGAAAAAATAAATGGAGGTAAACTGTGGATCAAACTCTTTATCGGGAAAAGTAATTCGGAAATAGAAATATGAAAATTAAAGTAAAGTCCAAGTTTTCGTAAAATCCATAACAGGCCAATTGCTATTAATACGATTGCAAAAACTAATCTGGAATTGTCGTTTTCTTTTTTGTTTTCCATTATCCCATTTGCTAAATAACGGAATAAAAGTAAAAAACTATCCCAATCAGGCGTTTTAACATTCGGTTAACACAAGGATAATGTCGGTGAATTTAGAAACAGGTCAAATTTTTCGTAAAAGAACCAGAAATTATACCAACTAAGGGTGATTTAAATACAAAAGACAGAAACATAAGGTTTGTTCCTGTCTTTTTGCAACTATTGTATTCTCTGATATTTTTAGCCTTTGCTTTGTTCTTTTGCCCAGGAATCGCGCAATTGAACTGTTAAGTTGAAAACCGGTTTTTCCGGAGTTGAATCATAATCAAGATTAAAGTAACCAAGTCTTTCAAACTGAAAATGATCAAGAGGCTTCGCTGTTTTTACAAATGGCTCAACATAGCAAAGCGGAAGTATTTTTAATGAGTCGGGATTCATAAACTGTTTGAAATCAATGTCTTTATGTCCATCCGGATTTTCGTCGCTGAAAAGACGGTCGTATAACCTGACTTCTGATTCAACAGCATGTTTTGCAGATACCCAGTGCAGGGTTGATTTTACTTTACGACCATCGGGCGAATTACCACCTTTCGATGCGGGATCGTATGTACAAAGCAGGTGTTTGATGTTCCCATTTTCATCTTTAACTACTTCGGTACACGTAACAAAATAGGCATATCTTAGTCGTACCTCGCGACCGGGACTTAATCTGAAAAATTTGGAAGGTGGATTTTCCATAAAATCTTCCTGTTCAATATAAATTTCTTTCGAAAATGGCACTAATCGGGTCCCCATCGATTCATCTTCCGGGTTATTAATGGCTTCGAGTTCTTCAGTTTCATTTTCAGGGAAGTTGGTTATTATTACCTTCAACGGATTTAAAACCCCCATTACACGCTGTGCTGTTTTGTTCAGATTTTCGCGCACACTGTACTCTAACAGCGAAACATCAATAACACCATCAACCTTGGTAACCCCAATGCGGTCAGAGAAATTCCGTATTGATTCAGGGGTGTATCCTCTGCGCCGCAACCCTGAAATTGTAGGCATTCGCGGATCGTCCCATCCGCTTACATGTTTGTCCTTAACCAGTTCAAGTAATTTGCGTTTACTCATAACCGTGTAGGTTAGGTTGAGCCTTGCAAACTCTATCTGTCGCGGCCTGTAATCCGAATCCATCAAATGCTCCACAAACCAGTCGTAAAGTGGACGATGAACTTCAAATTCAAGAGTGCAAATTGAGTGAGTGATTCCCTCCCAATAATCGCTCTGCCCGTGCGCAAAATCGTACATCGGGTAAACACACCACTTATCGCCGGTACGGTGGTGAGGTGTTTTCATAATCCGGTAAATAATCGGGTCGCGCATGTGCATGTTGGGCGAATTCATGTCTATTTTAGCGCGCAAAACACAGGCGCCTTCATCAAAATCGCCATTTGTCATTCGCATAAACAAGTCAAGGTTTTCTTCAGCCGAACGATTTCTGAACGGACTTTCGGTGCCGGGGCGTGTTGGTGTACCTTTCTGGAAACTGATGGTTTCAGCGTCCTGGTCATCAACATATGCTTTTCCTTTATTTATTAATTGAATCGCAAACTCGTGAAGCTTCTGAAAATAATCGGAAGCATAGTATAAACGATCTTCCCAGTCAAAACCGAGCCAGCGAACATCATTCATTATTGATTCAACATATTCTGTTTCTTCCTTAGTTGGATTTGTATCATCGAATCGCAGGTTACATTTGCCTCCGAATTTCTCAGCAATTCCAAAATTCAGGCAAATTGATTTTGCATGACCGATATGTAAGTATCCGTTGGGCTCGGGAGGAAATCTTGTGTGAACCCGGCTGTTGTTTTTTTCCTGGTTTAAGTCATCCGTGATTTGAAAATGTATGAAATTTGATTTTTTTAAATCAGCATTTTCTGCAGTATTAATTATATCAGTCATTTTCGGTTGTTTAATTATTGCACGCAAAATTAAAAAATGATTTGTGAGATTGATTATTACTTACTTGTTTTATCAGTCAACGTTAGTTATTCTTAATTTCGGCGGAAAAAAAATGATATCGATTCATTTAGAGGGTATGAAGTTCTATGCTTTTCATGGACATTATCCTGTAGAGCAGGTTGTTGGGAATGAATTTATCGTAGAACTTAAGATTGAAATTGAAGATAACGAAGCTTTAAGCTCAGACAAATTAAAGGACGCATTAAATTATCAATCAGCTTACGAAATAGTAAAAGCAGAAATGAATATAAGTTCGAATTTGCTTGAACATGTTGCTAACCGGATTCTTAATTCGTTATATGCCAGGTTTTTGTCGATTACCAGGGCTGAAGTAAAAATCTCGAAGCTCAATCCGCCAATGGGTGGTGAAATAGAAAAGGTTAGTGTATTTCTCTCAAAATAACTCAGACTGATAATGATGACAATTACGCCGTGATTTCTTTTTTCTGAAAACCTTGTTGGGAATACAAATTTTTTTAGCTTTGCACACCGAAAATTGGTTTCTTGGCCGAGTGGCTAGGCAGCGGTCTGCAAAACCGTGTACGGCGGTTCGAATCCGCCAGAGACCTCAACGCATGACAGACCACCTGTAAATACAGGTGGTCTTTTTTTGTTTATGGCAAGTTTTGGGGGCAATTATGGCAGTATTTTTTTATTCGAAAAGTAAATAAATACATCAAATTAGGTCTGTGATTACTCACCATCCGTTGTTCTCCTGTAGTGCTGTACAGCTCGGTTTGTTGTTTCTAAGAGGTCAGCGTACATATTTTCTAATTCGTGAATTTTATTTTCCAGCACCGTATTTCGTTTACGTTCAGATTCCCATTTTTTCTTATATAGTTCTGCTTCTGTCTGCACCGCACCAAGTTCATTCTCTTGCTGTTCCACAGACATTATCTTGACCTCACCGATGCCAAAAAACAAGTAATTTGGATTTACTTTAAATTCTTGAATCATCTTTATAATAGCATTACCCGACAATGTACTATCACCTTCCACTACATTATTTAGTTGACGGGTACTTGTATAACCGATTGCCTTAGAGAAAGATGTTTTGGTGATTCCCTGTTGTTCGAAGTAATTTAGTATTCTAACCAGGTTAGTAGCTATTTGATTCTTGTCCATCTTGTGTCATTATTTACTTAAACGTAGGGTAAATATATGAAAAAATGCAAAATATTACCTAATGAAGAGTTAATATATACCCAAATTTTTATAAAAAATATAATTTTATATTATGGCAACTCTTTTCCAAACTATCATTAGTTAAAGTTTAATAAGTTCTTATAGTCCTTTTCTCTTTTTGTTACAGATTTGATTTCCGCAGTTGAGAAAGATTTATTCATCTTGGCGTGTAGTCAATATTGCTTCGCAAGTTTGTGAAACAATATTTGTCAGAATAAAAGTTAAAATATACTCTTTTCTAAATACTGTAAATTTTCAGCTAAAATTTTTTTTTTAAATAAGGTATGTTTTCAATTTTTCAGAAAAAATCATGGGAAAAATTCATAGACATATCTGACACACCATTCTAAATATCAATATATTGCATAAGCAGGGGGGAAACGGGGCAGGGGGGACTTGAACGAGGCAACCACCGAGGGCATCCAGGGGAGGATGATGGTGAGTCAGGTTTTCTGGCAAATATTGCTTCACAAAAGAGGGATTACAATTAGTAGTCGTTACGTAAATAAATGCCAGGCAACACCCTCAGAAGAAGTACTCAGGGTGGTCTAATCGAATATTGCTTCACAAATCAATATATCAAACAACGACCCAAAGCCTTTGACAACCAATGAATTAACAAGAAATATCTGGAAATGAAAGATAATTATATTTTTCTCTGGGAGTGCTTGAGTCTGATGATGATATGAATATTGCTTCACAAATTTGTGAAGCAAATATGGAAACCATCCCAATTATTCTTCCAGGATTCTTATTAATTCATTATCAGGGGAAATGATAATATTATTACCATGTTTGATTGATTCGTTTCAGCAAGCAACCATATTAGATTTATTAAAATGTTCGACATGGGTTCACTCCCAAAAGGTGAAACATATTTGTCATTCTAAAATACCCAACATAACGATTATTCTTATGTGATTTTGCCTGAATTAATTTTTAATCCACAAGCACTTTCAATGTCCTTTCCACTACAATCTTTCTTTCAGGAGCGATTACAACCAAAGCTATTCGATAATTTTGTTCGGGTTTATGGGTTGAAAAATCCATAACTTATTTTCTTTGTTCAGATTGGAAAATCCGGTCAAACTGAGCACTGGATTCCGGAGTAAAGTGAGCATATCAAACCGGAGCAAAGTGAGCACCTGATACCGGGGCAAAGTGAACAATCAGAAACAAGAGTTTTTATCGGGCT
>JBFXFM010000097.1:0-7328 GCA_050179035.1 Draconibacterium sp.
CAACGATAGTAAAACCCGATTTCTTTCTCATAATCTGAAATTTTTGTTGTTAATAATCTCGGAGTATAGAAAGAATCGGGTATTTTTGAAAGAGCTATCCCGCAACTGCGGGATTTAGTTCAACACAGTACATATTGCAGGGCGGGGTTCGGTGGTACGCCAACTGCGGATTCTCGCATCGCAGTTCCGTGTCCTTCGGACAGGAACGCTCTCCGAAATCCGCCCCGACAACATGTACCAACCGTTGTCATTTTAAATATTCAGTCTTTACGGCATAAATAGTGATATAAACTAAAATAGTTGTTTTATGAAAACATTTTATTTCTTCCTGATCAGTTTCATTTTTCTAACCACGCTTGCCTTTGGTCAATCAAATGATGAGCAGGAAATCAGAAGATTGGAAAAACTTTGGACCGAATTGCTGGATAAGGGAGACACAACCGCGTTATTAAAAATCTGGTCTGAAGACTATGTTGTTAACAATCCAAATGGGAAGATTGTAACCCCAAAGGAAATAGTTGTACTTATGAAAGGCGGGCATAAATTTCCGGCAGTTGAAAGAATAATTGAGAAAATCACTTTCAACCAAAACATTGCAATTGTAATGGGCAAAGAGTTGCAACAGCCTGCTGATATGACAACGAACCATGAAGAATGGACACCCAGAAGGTTTACGAATGTATGGATTCGTTCGGAAAATGGTTGGCAATTGATTGCCAGACAGTCGTCGGAAATAATTAGAAAATAATGAAGGAGGAGCAGGAATAAAATCCGGTCGGGAGAATAAGATTTCAGGGCTGCGCCCCTGAAACCTTCATGGCAAAAAAATGCTATTTTACTGTTTCAACACCTTTACAACCTTGTTTTTATCCTTTCCGGTTAACCATACAAAATACAATCCGTTCACCAGATTTTTTGTTTCGATTTGGTTGAGCATCGCATCTATTTTCTTTTCAAAAACAGGTTTTCCCTGGATGTTGTACACTGTTACCTGCGTAAATCCATCGAGATTATTAATGTAAAGAGCCTCGTTTACCGGATTGGGGTAAACGGTTGTTTTAAAGTCGCTAAAAGTTTCGACGGCAGTGGGCCACTGGATGGTAACCTCTTCCAGTTTAACTTCGGTGAGTGTAACATCGGATGTTGAATTACCCAGGTCGAAAACAATGCGGGCGGCATTGTCGGTTGTGCCGGCTGTAAAAATAAAGGTATAAACCTTGAACGTGTCGGCCAGCGAAATGCCGTTGTACCCGCTGTACGCCGACCATGGCGAAACGTTCATGCCAATGTAGGCGGTGGCGCTGCGTGCTGTTTCGGCTTTTACTTTCACCGAAAAACGGTACTGTTTTCCGGCAGTAAGTCTCATGCCGTTTTTCACCAGTTGTACATGCCAGCCTTCGGTTCCGCCGTTGTCGATGGTTACTTTCAGCGCATTGTCGGCGCGGGTGAGTGTGGCCGTGCTTGAGTTTTTCTGCAAAACCCAGCCGTCGGTTGAAGTGGCGAAATTGCTTGTATAAACGGGTGTTCCCACGTAACGGGCCGGCTCAGGCAGTTCGTTGTGCAACAGTGCATCCACAAGAAACTGGTTCCAGGTGCTTTTCGACGGGTTGTAAATGCCAAATCCCGCGCTGAATTCCCAGTAAGCCCAGCTAAACCCAACCGATTCGAGATAGCGCGGAATAAAGGTGGTCCACTTTTTTCGCGAAGTTTCGTCGGCTTTGCTGTACGCGCCAAACTCGCCAATGTGAATGGGGACCTTATTGGTTTTGCCAAATTGCACTAACGGTGCAAACTCGTTGGCCACCACTTCGCGTTCAGTTTCCGAGTCGTTCCAGGTTGTGCCCAGCCACGGGGTTGAACCGGAAACCCATGAAGCCCCCTGATGGGTAAACTGAAAAGGATTGTAGTAGTGAACTGTCAGGATAATATTTTCATCATCAGGTAACTGCTGGTAGGGTAGTCCGCCCAGTCCACCCCAATCAGGAGTTCCAATCAGTACAATGCGGGTGGGGTTTGTTTTTCTGATTTCGGCCAGCGCATCAATCAGAAAAACATTCCATTTTTCAGCATTAAGTTTATCGTGTGGTTCATTCATTATCTCAAAAAGCAGCGAGTCGGGGTAGTTTTTAAAGTATTCCGAGATCTGCGTCCATTGCGAAATGAAACGCGCTTTAAATTTATCGGGATTTACAAACAACGAGTCGTGGTGATGCATGTTGATGATTACATGCAACTTGTTGTTTATCGCCGAGTCAACCACAGTTTTTATTTTTGCCAGAAACGACGGGTTAACAGTGTATGGCGATTGGCTTGCAGTCCGTGTGTCCCAGCGGATGGGAACCCTGATGTGACTGAAACCCTGTTTTGCAATCATCGAGGCGTATTGCGGTTTCCAAGAACTGATGTTTACAGCAGAAGAAGGATCTTCGAACATGTTTCCGTAATTGATTCCACGCCCGAGTCGTTGGTTTATATCGAAGGCATGTTCGCGGTTTTGTGCAAAAAGCAGTTGTGCAAAAAGAAATAGTAGCAGCGTAAATTTCAGTTTCATTAGCTACATTTTTTAATTAGCCTTATTCAGTTCAATAAACCAGGCAAATGAGGCCACCGACGCCGGGATAATTCCGGTGCTGTGTCCGGCTCCCGGAATTGGTACATGCTTTACCACACTGGTGGAAACTCCCTGCGCCATAAAATCGTCAAAAAGTTTTTGCGATGTGGTTGGAGGTACGTAGTTGTCAACTGTACCATGCAAAAGCATTGTCGGGATGTTTGTTTTCCATGCGGTTACGCTGTTTTTTTGCAAGCTTGTAACCACCGAGGTAAATTTCGCATCGGTTTTGTAGCCGCTTAAAAATTCGGCAGTATATAAATCGGTGGTTTTTGTGGTTAACTGCGCATTGATTTCGTCGCCCGATTTTGTGCCGTCGAACAGTGTAAGAATCCTTTCACTGTAAGGCGATTTAAATATTTCGGCAGGCGTATTGATGATGTCGCCCAGGTTGATGTAGCTGTTAAAAATATACCCGATGTAGTAAGGCATTGGATAATCGGTTTGCTCCAAAACATAGTCGTTTACAAGGTTCAGGTCGTACGGACCGGCGCCACAGGCGCTGGCTTTCAGGTTAAATTCGTTTGAAAGTTCGGTTTCTATGGCTTTTTGCAATGTCATGGTAGCCCAGCCACCCTGCGAGTAACCGGTAATATAAAGGTCGTCACTCATTTCTATTTCGAGATGATTTGAAACAAATTCATCCACAGCCCTCAGCATATCTGTCACAGCCTGAATTGTTGATTCCTTGTCGAGATAAGGGTGAAACATCGAATTTGATGCACCAAACCCGAGGTAATCGGGCACCGAAACAATAAAGCCTGTTGACGCGATGGATTCAAGCATCTGGTAAAGTGAATAATTGGGGTTAACCGACGGTGCGTTGCTGTTCAGCGTATTGGTTCCGTTCTGAAAACTGATAACCGGGTAGGTTCCCACTGAAACCGGAACCGAAACAAGACCCGAGGCAATCAGTTCCTGTCCGTCGAATTTTGTTTTGTAGGTAATGGTGTAAATATCTATGGCATGTTTTACCTCGTCGGCAATGGGCTGAATTTCCGGATAATCGTCGGCCAAAACCGCGTAAAGAGCCTGAATGGTTGTGGGAAAGTACGAACCTTTTTTCTCAAAACTCACCAGGTATTTGTCTTCCGGATTATCGTCATCGTCGTTGTTTAAATTACAACCTGCAAAAACGGAAACAAAAACTGCAAAAAAGAATAGCTTAAATAAATCTGATTTTTTCATGGCGTTTTTATATGATAACTGTATAATCTGTATTTCAATGGTTTCAAAAATACGATTTTTTACTATTTAAACAGTAATGATACTTTTTGGTTTATCGGGGATATTTAAGGCAAACGCAACATTTTATTGTCACAAATTGGTTTCAATGGAATGTGGAACGAGCAGAATTATTATTTTTAGTCGCAGTTTGGAGCCAACCGGATTTTTTGCCGGGATAAACCAGATTTGTATGATTTAAACTTAACGCTGACAACCTGATGAAACGAACCTTTTCTCTGTTTCTGCTATTATTGCCGGTAATATTCTTGAAATCGCAACCTGTTAAAATTATGCTTGTTACAGGCGGTCATGCTTTCGATACCATTCAGTTTTTCGATATGTTCGATGCGCTTCAGGGAATTGAATACGAACATTTTCAGCAACCAAAAGCCAACCAGCGGATTGCTGCCGGAAAAACCGGCGACTTCGATGTACTTGTATTTTATGATATGTGGCAAAATATTGGTGAGGTTGAAAAATCGGGCTATATGAAGCTGGCAAACGATGGCAAACCCATGCTTTTTTTACATCATTCCATTGTTTCATATCAGAACTGGCCCGAATTTGAAAAAATATTGGGTGGAAAATATGTGGAAAAGGCGAGGGGAGTACCGGTTGAAGAACAGTCGAACTATGAACACGATGTTTGGGTTTATAGTAAGGTTGAAAATATTACTCCGGTTACAAGAGGCTTTGGCGAACTCAGGTTTTTCGATGAGATTTACGGAAATGTGCGGATTTCGGACAATGTGGTGCCACTGCTGAAAACCCGCCACCCGAAAAGTATGGAAATAATTGCCTGGGAAAACAGGTACAACAATTCAAAAATTGTTTACATACAGCCCGGGCACGACTACCGTACTTTTGGAGAAGAAAGTTACCGGAAGCTGCTCACGCAGGCCATTCATTACCTGGCCGGGAAATAGGAAACCAAGAGGATTTATCAGATATTCAAATCATTAAAACTAAAACGATGACAAAAGATGTAAACCAAAAACGATTGTTTGTTGCAGCGAGTCTCGCGCTTGTGGTAACCGCGGTTACCTTCGCCATCAGGGCACGCATTGAAAGTGTTTTTATCGACGATTACGGATTAACCGCCGAACAGGTGGGACGCGCATTCGGACCCGCTTTCTGGGGTTTTGCCGTAGCCATGTTTGCCGGTGGTTATTTTATCGACATTGTAAAAACCAGAACCATTGTATGGATGGCTTTCGCCCTGCATCTGGTGGGAATTGTTCTGCTGTTGATGGCCAAAGACTACACTTCGCTGTTTATTGCCAATGTATTTATCGGGCTGGGCAACGGTAGTGTTGAAGCTGCCTGTAACCCGCTGGTAACAGCGCTTTTCCCCGAAAAGAAAACCAAAATGCTGAACCGTTTTCATGTTTGGTTCCCCGGCGGAATTGTGATTGGCAGTTTGCTGGCTGCACTGGTTATGGACCAGCTTCAGTTACCCTGGCAGGTGCTTGTGAGTCTGTTGTTTATTCCGCTGGCCATCTATGGTTTCCTGTTCTTCGGACAAACCATCCCTGAAACCGAACGCGTTTCAACTGGTGTTACCTATAAAGAAATGATGCGCAATGTGGGTGCTCCTGTCACCATTACGCTGGCTGTTATTTTTATGATTCTTGTGGCTACAAATTCAGCTATTTCGGCAGCCGTTACTTCGAGTTATGCTTTGCCGCTGATTATTGTCGGAATCATTGCAGTTGCCATCATTATCGAAGGCAGATTGGTGAATAAAATCACGCTGTTATTCCCGTTTATTTTTTTCTGCATGTTGCTTACTGCATCAACCGAGTTGGGCACAACGCAGTGGATTAACGCTTTGTTAGCCAATAACGGAATACACCCAATGATTATTCTCGCTGTTGTTACAGGATTGATGGCAGTCGGCCGGTTCTTTGCCGGTGGTCTCATTCACCGTTTGAATCCTCCGGGAGTGTTGTTAGGTTCGGCTGTTTTTGCAGTGGCTGGCTTGTTTTTGCTCAGCAAATCGGAAGGCCCTGTAATGACTGTGATTTCGGCAGCAGTTTTTGCCGTTGGTGTTTGCTATTTCTGGCCAACCATGATTGGCGTGGCTTCGGAATATGTGCCGAAAAGCGGTGCGCTGGGCATGTCGATTCTGGGTGGTGCCGGTTTTGTGGCAACTTCAATGGTTTTACCGATTATGGGAAAATCAATCGAAACTTCGGGCCCGCAGGCTACATTGCTGAATATGACAGTGCTTCCAATTATTTTGGTGGTTGCTTTTATCATTCTGAATGTGATTGTAAGAAAGAAAAAGGCTTAATAGAGAATTTTTTTACTATCGAAAAGACTTCTTCCGGTTTCGGGGGAAGTCTTTTCGTTTATTTGAATAGCTTAAAAATATTATATCACGATTTTTGTGAGAGATAAAAAAGGGAACTTGTATGGAGATTCATTTTTAAGAATTGAAATTTAACGATTTTATTTTTTCAGCACTTTATAACTTGCCCCGTTCACATTCACAACATAAAATCCAGGGGTCAAAGAACTGATATTAATTGAATTGTCTTCTTTTAATGCACGACTGATTTTTAATTGACCCTTACTATCATAAATCAAAGCTTGTCCTTCTTTTGCTTTAATATTCAGGATATCGGTCGCAGGGTTTGGATATATGATTAATTCATCAGGATTTTCAATATTTTTTATTGACGTTACAATGCTTTCAACTCTGATAAAATCTTTCCAAACCGTAGCTGATTTGTACAAATCTAATGATTCGTTTGGAACAAGTAACCGGCAGGAATCTTTGTCAACACGATTGAAAACCTTTTCAGATGGTAACGCTACCGGAACTTCAGGATAAGCATAAATTGTCTTAAGATTTGTACACGAGTAAAATGCCAAATCTTCAATTGTGGATACTGAGGCTGGAATAGTAACAGATGATAAATTGCAACAATTGTAGAAAGCTGCATTTCCAATGTGCTTAACTTTATTGGGAATAGTAAACGATTGCAAACTGCAATGAGCAAAGGCATCACTGCCTATTATCGTATCGCGTGAATTCTGAAATAAAACTGATTTCAGACTTATGCAGCGGTAAAAAGCATGTGACCCAATATGTAAAACGGCCTCAGGTATCGTAATTGATTTTAATCCCTGGCATCCCCAAAATGTGGATTCATTTATCGATTTTATCGAGTCTGGAAGTGTTATGGAAGTGATTCCGCAAGATTCAAATGCACCGTACCCGATATAATGTAAAGATTTGGGAATTTTGATTTGATACAGTGTAAGGCATCTTGAAAAAGCGCCGGATTCAATGGTGTCTGTAGATGAAGGTATTGTAACCGATGTCAGGTTTTTACATTCATAAAAAGCATTTTCTTTTATTGAATTAGGCATTTTGACAATAACGCAAAAATGAGTAAATTCAAGCCATTCAATAATTAGAGTATGGAGCAACAATTTCAAAGCCTAACGATTTTTGATTTTCAGGCCAAGTTTCCTGATG
>JBFXFM010000098.1:0-7322 GCA_050179035.1 Draconibacterium sp.
AGTCCCGATAACCATCTGGATTAACGTCTCCGAAGACTCTCAAAGTTCTCCGGATGTTTCAGAGAAACTCTCATAGTGTTATCTGATTTTCTATGAAAACAAGGCGTGGTTTACCGAATGCTTACATTGTTTTACAATTAGTTTCCATTCAAGTAATATTTTAGAAGATAATTTCACACAAAACGCGAAGACGCAAAGAAAATTTATAATTATCTCTGCGTCTTCGCGTGATTAAAAAAAAAATGGCAAACCTGTAAGCCGGGTTCTGTAATACTGACAGAATCGTCAGTAACCTTTATCATTTATCTTGCCCCGGTATCACTACCGGAGTCCTGCAGCCTACCCCTCCTGACTTCCTTGTGCGAAGAGAAACAAGGCGGACAACCTTGCTGTACCGCAACAGCGGCAAACAATCAGGATATACATGGCTTTGCAACCCGTGAGGCGTACGGCTCCCGACATTGCTGCCGGGACCGGTGCGCTTTTACCGCACCTTTTCACCCGTTCCCCGCTCTGAATTCATCAAAACAAGGTGGTTATTTTCTGTTACACTACTGTCCCCTTTCAAAGACCTTCCCGCTAAGAAACACGGCGCCCTGCGTTGCCCGGACTTTCCTCCCTCCCGAGTTCTCGGGAGAACGATAAAGCGGCTTGCCGCTGCAAAAGTAGCAAAATTGTTTCGGGTTACAAGTTGTGTTCCTGATGCTGGATTATTAATGATACTGGATTTTGGATTTTGGTAAAAAATCGTACCCCGACTTTTCGGGGGTAAATCTGTAAATCGTAAATATTTCCCGTCTTCTATTTTCTTAAAATCACCATCGTGGCGCCATAACCGTATTCTCTGAAAGAGGCATCCTGGGTGTAATATTTGGCATATTTGGTTTTGAGCAGTTTTAAAACCTCCTGTTTCAGAACGCCCTGCCCCACGCCGTGAATAAAAACAATCTTTTTCACGCGCGACTGAATGGCGGCTTTCATTTCCGATTCTACCCTGCTTTTTTGAATCTCAAGAATTTCACCGTTGCTTAAACCGGCTGAATTATCAATTAACTCGTTGATATGCAAATCAACCTCAACAACTTCAGGAGTTCTTAGCCGCGCTGGTTTCTCTTCAACCGGTTTGTCCATTTTCTCCTGAACAACTTTCTGAAAATCTTCTTCGGTAAGCTTGTCAATTGCAGCCGCCTGTATATTTTGCGAAATCTGTAATGTCATTGCATTTTGTCCGAAAAACTGGCTGAATTGAAAACTTGTTTCTTTATAAAATTTCAGCGGATTCACCTTAAAACGCTTAACGATTGGAACTTGCCAGTCGTCTTCATTCGAAAGAAAATAAATGAGTTGAAACCCGAATTCGGGCAGTTCGCTTAGCAAATTCTGCCCAAAACTGCTTAACATCACTTTTGAATTAGGTTGCAATACCCCTGTTTTTACTGTATTTATTCCAGTGGGTTTGATGTACACAAACCTGAACATCAGCGTGAAATTGCTGTCGTTCACCAAAAATAGGGGAACGTCGCCGGCCAGCGGATTCCCCGAGTCGGCAGGTACAAAACAAAAGTAAAATTGCGCAGCATCCTTTCCTTTCAGCCAGGTACCGGGTGTTTCACGAAATTCAGGTTCTGTTTTTTTTACAGGCTGGGTTGGCCGCGGTTCCGCTTTCTCAGTTTTGTTCATCCCTGGTGAATCGATAAAAACCAATTGCGAGACCAGACAAGGGATTTCAAAACCATCATAATTCTCCACATAAACTTTGTCTTTCCCGGCAAAACCGGTTACCACGCCACCGCCCACATCGTTTAAAAACTTTACTTTATCGCCTATCTTAATCATCGTTTCAGAATTTTGGGCAAAAGTACAATTTTAAACCGAAGGAATTTTGAGCTATTTTTGGCAGGTTATTTTAACGCAAAGAACGCGGAGAACCCGCTAAGTGCGCTAAGAAACACAATTGACAACTTTGCGAACTTTGCGTGTAACTTTGCGAACTTTGCGTTAAAACCTTGTAAAGATATTGAGCACCTATAAAAACATAAAAATCAGCGATTTCAGTTACGAATTACCCGATTCAAAAATTGCAAAATACCCGCTTGCCAACCGCGACGAATCAAAGTTGCTGGTGGTCAGAGACAGGAAAATTTCAGCATCGGTTTTCAAAAACAGCCCGGCCTTTTTACCCGAAAAGGCGCAGCTTGTTTTTAACAATACCCGGGTAATTCATGCGCGGCTTTTTTTCAGAAAAGAAACGGGTTCGAAAATCGAGATTTTTTGTTTGGAACCTGTTGAACCTGCTGATTACCAAATCGCCTTTCATCAAACAAGCCAAACCACCTGGAAATGCATGGTGGGCAACCTGAAAAAATGGAAAGGTGAAACATTACAACTACGTGTTGAAATCGGTGGCGAAACAGTAATGCTGAGCGCTGAAAAAGGCGAACAAAACGGGAATACAGTAGCCGTGAGGTTTTTCTGGGACAAACCCTTTTCGTTTGCCGAAATTATTGAACACAGCGGCACTTTGCCCATTCCGCCTTACCTGAACCGCGAAACAGAGGAACATGACGAGGAAACCTACCAAACGGTGTATGCCAAAATCGACGGTTCGGTAGCCGCGCCAACTGCGGGATTACATTTTACCGATACGGTTTTTCAGCAACTTGGCGAAAAGAATATTTCGACACACGAAATTACGCTGCATGTGGGAGCCGGCACTTTTCAGCCCGTAAAAGCCGAAACGCTTTCGGGACACACCATGCACCGCGAAATGGTAATTATTCCCAGGAAAATCATCAGTGCATTTTTCGAAAATCCGGAGAAAATCATTGCTGTCGGGACAACCTCAGTACGCTCGCTCGAAAGTTTGTACTGGCTGGGACTTCAACTCGAAAACGGGCTGTTCAATCCCGAAAAACCTGAAGTTTCGCAATGGGAACCTTACGAAACGGAGCCAAAAATCAGCCTGAAAAAGTCGCTTGAAAATATTCTTGATTACCTCGGGAAAAGCAAGCTGGAACAAATTCAATTTTCAACACAAATTATCATTTTGCCTGGCTACCAATTCAAAGTTATCGAAGGGATGTTCACCAACTTTCACCAGCCACAAAGCACACTGCTGCTGCTTATTGCCGCTTTTTTAGGCAACGACTGGAAAAAAGTTTATGATTATGCGCTGGCTAATAATTTCAGGTTTCTGAGTTATGGTGACAGTAATTTATATTTGAGGTAGATTGCTTCACTTCGTTCGCAATGACTTTTCAGACAGTTAGTTTTGATGCGAGGCTGGTTGGCGGCGTTGCCGCCAACCAGCCTCGCATCATGCACAAATCCTTGAATTGACTGTCATTGCGAGCATCGCGAAGCAATCTTTAACTACTGGCAGAATCTAATTTCTCGAATACTCCCGAAAGGGTATAATTTCATACTGAATATTAATTTTTATACCCGATAAGGTATAATTAGAAGATATTTCTTATTTTCGTACCCGAAAAGGTATAAAAACATGAAAGGAGTTTCATTAAGTCAATTCATCAAAGAAAAAAGGAAACATCTTGGGCTCACCCAGGAAGAACTTTCAATAAAATCAGGCGTTGGACTAAGATTTATCCGTGAACTGGAAACAGGGAAACCAACGTTGCGCATCGATAAAGTAAATCAGGTACTTCAACTCTTTGGTTTTGAACTCGGTCCGATTGAAATAAACAGAAAAAAACTAATCAATGAGGAAAGCTAAAATATTTTTCAATACTGATTTGGCAGGAATCCTGACGGAAGATGAAACCGGCTATCATTTTATTTATGAACCTGAATATTTAAATAAGAAAAATGCCGAACCTGTGAGTTTAACACTGCCATTATCGAAAGGTACTTACAGCGACAAGGTGCTTCTCCCTTTTTTCGATGGTTTGATTCCCGAAGGCTGGCTGCTTGAAATAGCCGAAAAAAACTGGAAACTCGATGCCCGCGACCGGATGGGAATTTTATTGGCCACCTGTCGCGACTGTATCGGGGCAGTATCTGTTGAACCCTTAAATGAATGATTATGAATACAAACAGATGCCATTATTGTTATCAGGAACTGCCCTCAGAAGAAATGCGTAACGAATCTAAAAAAGCCGGATTTCATGCCGGATGCAGCCGTAAATTTTTTGGTTCACCGGTACCGCCGTTACTTCCTTACTCCGAAGCGGACATGCTGAAACTCGCCGAACAAGTGGTAAAAAGCCAGAAAACTGTTACAGGTGTACAACCTAAACTTTCGCTCGGAATCGAGAAAATGAAAAAGAGTGAAACACCAGGCAGACTTACAATTGTTGGTCTTTGGGGAGAGTTTATCTTAAAACCGCCTCCGAAAGATTATTCAAATCTCCCCGAAATCGAAGATCTAACGATGCATCTGGCCGAAATTGCAAAAATTAAAACAGTACCGCATTCGCTCATTTTCCTGCAGACGGGACAACCGGCATATATCACCCGCCGTGTTGACAGGGTTGGCGGCGAAAAGCTGCACATGGAAGACATGTGTCAACTTACTGAAAGATTGACTGAGCATAAATACCGGGGGTCGCATGAACAAATTGCCAAAGCTGTTTTAAAGTACTCTGCCAATCCCGGATTCGATGTCATCAACTTTTACGAAATGGTTGTTTTCAGTTTTCTGACCGGAAACAGCGATATGCACCTGAAGAATTTTTCGTTGATAAAAAACAGCCCGTCAGGATACAATTTATGTCCGGCTTACGACATGGTCGCCTCGCAATTGGTTGTGGAGGGCGATGATGAAGAACTTGCCCTGACATTAAACGGGAAAAAGAAAAAACTGAAACAAAACGATTTCGTTGTTGCTATGAAAAGCACCGGAATTTCGGATAAATCAATCAGCAACATTTTTAAGAAATTCGAAAAAGCACTTCCCCTGTGGCACGATTTTATAGAAATCAGCTTTTTACCCGGAAACGTAAAAACAGATTACCACAAACTGATTGACGCAAAACACAAACAACTTCAACCCAATTAAAAAAAAAAAAATGGACGGACGATACAGAAAAAACATACAACCCGGCGACCTTGTGGAGATTGTGCAAAAGCACCACCAACGCACCGGCGAACTTACCGAAGGATTTGTAAAACGACTCCAGACGAGCGCCGACTTTCACCCGCACGGCATAAAAGTAATGCTTGCCACCGGCGAAGTGGGAAGGGTGCAGGAGGTGATAGAGGAATAAAACAATGCATGAATGCTACAATGCGTGAATGCATGAATAAAAGGAAAAAGAAGTTATCGTGGTTATTTTTGTTGTCGTGTTGTTGTTTTTGATAAAAATCTGCAATCAGAAATTGTTAATCATCATTCTGCAATCAATTTCCTACCTTTAACGCAGTGATGAAAAAGCTTTATAACGATTCTATTTTTAGCAGATTTGAACTCTGCACAAGAAAAAACATTTGGATATAGGTAAATTATAATTTACTTTTGAGGCAGATAAAAATGAAATGCTCTGAATTTTTAAGACTTTTAATGAAAGATGGATGGTATGCTGTGTCGCAGGTTGGTTCCCATATCAAGATGAAACACCCTGTAAAAAACGGAACCATAATTTTTCCGAACCACGGAAGCCAGGAACTTGGTAAAAGTCTTGAATTGAAGTTAAGAAAAGATGCAGGTTTAAAGTAAAATCAGATGAACACAACTAAAAAGAAGATTAAAATCATCATCGAGAAAACTGAAACAGGTTTTTCAGCATTTTCGGAAGATTATCCAATATTTACTACAGGGAAATCAATAACTGAACTGCAGATTAATGCATTGGAAGCCACGCAACTGTATTTTGATGAGCAGGAAGAAAAAATAACCATGGAAAAGCTGAAATTTGAGTTTGATTTCCAGCAATTTTTTCAATACTACAATGTGATAAATGCAAAAATGCTGGCGCAAAAAATTGGCATGAATGCCACACTTTTGTCTCAGTATGTTTCAGGGAAAAAGAAACCTTCCGATGTACAAACAGAAAAAATACTAAACGGAATTCATCAAATTGGCCAGGAATTAGCTGAATTGAACCTGATTTACAGATAAATTAATCTCATAAAAAACAACTTTTTCTCACCCCGCAACCCCAGCTATTCAGCTTTTTCCTATCTTCGGAAAAAAAAATTAACCTGACATGAACTGCCAGCCGCCAAAAATTAAATCTGCAATCCCGAATTTTAACAATAGAAATATCAACACCGCGCTGCTATTAAATGCAGTATACATTTTTATTGAAATTCAGTCTATAAAATCTTGTTAAAGAGAGAGATAGATAGAGATTCCTGTCTTGCGTATGAAGGAACGATTGAAAATATTACCATTTCGAAGTTGTAATTACCTAAAATAATTAAAATGAAACCAACAATTTTCACTTCACAAGAGAAAGAGCTAATTCTTGATAATTTAAAAAAAAGAAGAAATCTGTATCAAAGCAAAGAGTATTATAAATACGAAAATGATATAAATGAGTTAATTACAAAAATAAGCACAAATCACGATGATTTTTACTCAAAAAAGTTTAAAAGTATAATCGCAGGTTGTATAAATGAAATTCTTTATCCTCTTGAAAAAAACATAAAAGGATATTTTGAGATGTCTACAATTAATTTTGTGAATTTAGAAAAACAAAAAAAACAGGAATTAGCTTTAATAGACCAGTGCTTTTCAATTTTGTATAAAACTGGATTTAGAAAATCAAAATTTAAATTTGAAGATGTTTCTTTAAAAATTGAAAAATTGAAAAATTCTGAACTGATTGGATTATCAAGAACTGATAAAAAAGATGTTTACAAAGTAGGATTCTTAATCAAAAATGAATCAATGATCTGGCAATTGCGTTCCGATGTCAATTTAGTGACAGAGGAGTTTAATAAGCTTACAAAACAACAAACCGAAAATTTCGCAGAATCTTTTACAGATTTACTTATTAAAAGTGAAGCAAAAGAAATTATAGATAATTGCAGGCCTGTTGCTAAAAATGAAGAAACACTATCCTTAATAAAATATTTACTTTCCTAATATTCTGGAAAAGATGGAAAACATAAAATTCTTTAGTTTGCAAAGTTGTTTAATCTTGATTCTTGCTGGTTTACTTATACTCTCATGTGAAAATATTGAATTAAAAAAAAGAAGATTAAAAGAAAAAGAAATTCCAGACAGTAATTTATTAATTGAATTAGGCATTTTGACAATAACGCAAAAATGAGTAAATTCAAGCCATTCAATAATTAGAGTATGGAGCAACAATTTCAAAGCCTAACGATTTTTGATTTTCAGGCCAAGTTTCCTGATG
>JBFXFM010000099.1:0-6465 GCA_050179035.1 Draconibacterium sp.
TACCTGCAATTGTATTTGGATGAGTTTTGCTACAAACTCAATCGCCGATATTTCGGAGAAAAATTATTCGACAGGCTAACTATTGCTGTCGCTGGAAATTACTGGTATAATAACGGATGAGCAATAATTATATTGTACTTTTGGCAAAACGATATTAAACCCGGAAAAATGTGTCTTCGAAACGATAAAAGGTCTTTCCTTTTTTTGTATTACTGAAGCTGTCGATGGCACTCATTTTCATCCTGATAAATTGTTAAACTGTGACACGCGAAACAATTGAAAAATTTTAAAGATATGAATATTACACACCTTGGAGAAGCACGTTTTCAGTCGCCGGTAAAAAGAACTGTAAGCGACAATTTAAGCGTGCCAGAGCACATCATTTCAAACAGGGAAAAAGAGATTAAAAACATTCTGAGCTTCGAATTGGCCGGACCGCGCGAAAAGCTCTATTTCGACCCGTTAAAAACAAAGGCAGGCATAGTAACCTGTGGCGGACTTTGCCCGGGACTGAACGATGTTATCCGCTCGCTATATCTTGAATTAACACATGCTTATGGAGTTCAGGAAGTATATGGATTTAAATGGGGTTACAAAGGACTTTTACCCGAAAGCGATGCACCGATAAAACTTACAGCAGAATTTGTGGACGATATTCACAAGGAAGGGGGAACAGTTATCGGCACTTCGCGCGGGCCGGTTGATGTTGAAAAGGCAGTTGACCACCTTGTAAAAATGGGAATAACCATCCTTTTCACCATTGGCGGTGATGGCACACAACGTGGCGGAAATGCAATTTTTCAGGAGGCAAAAAAACGTGGCTACGACCTTTCGGTTGTTGGAATACCAAAAACCATTGATAACGATGTGGCTTTTGTATCGCGCACTTTTGGCTATTTAACCGCAGTTGAACAGGCCAGCCAGGTACTCGACCGTGCCCATGTTGAAGCCCGCAGCGTTGAAAACGGAATCTCGCTGGTAAAACTCATGGGCCGCAATGCAGGGTTTATTGCTGCCGGCGCAACTGTTGCCAACCAGGATGTCAATTTTTTGCTGATACCTGAAGTTCCGTTTAAACTTGATGGTGAAGGAGGATTTTTGTCGGTGCTGAAAAAGAGAATTCTTGCCCGCAAACATGCGCTTATTGTGGTTGCCGAAGGTGCCGGACAGGATTTACTGGCTCAAAAAGAAGCCGGACGCGATGCCTCGGGGAATGCTTTGCTGAACGACATCGGTATTTACCTGCGCGACGAAATTGTTGATTTCTTCAAAAACGAAAAGATTCCAATTGTAATGCGTTACATCGATCCAAGCTACCTGATTCGCAGCAGTCCGGCCAATGCCGAAGATTCGATTTTATGCGATATGTTTGCGCGGAGTGCTGTACATGCAGCAATGGCAGGAAAAACGGGTCTTGTAATCGGGTATCTGCACGATAAATTTATACATGTACCAATTGAGCTGCTCGCCAGCCAGGTTAAAACAATGGACACTTCGGGTTTTGTGTGGAGGGCTGTATTAGCTTCGACCGGACAGCCGGAACGGTTTGAATAACAAACGAGCCGCCGGGGTATTTCCGGCGGCTCGTTTGATTTTAAACCAATATGCACTAATTTTTCATTTCAAATTCGCCTATCAGCGGAATATCCATTGCAAGTTCCTGCCTCACCATATTTTCAATAAACATTTCAGCCTGAATAAACTGTGCTGCGGTTACCGGCGAAATCGATTTGGCCATTTTCCTATAAGTTTTCTCCCACAACTGCACAAAATTCAGGTTCAGTTCAAACGTGGTCTTCATCAGCAAATCGGCATCCTCATTGGTTAGTCTTTCATATTTGCTGGCATAAGTGGCAATATTTCGGGCACGTTTCAATCCTAACGCACTGCGTTCAATTTCATATTCTTCGTACAACTGCCAGAAAACATCCATTTTTGTTTCGTCAAGTACAATATGCCGGGCAATCAAATCTTTTCTTTCCATCCCGTAAATACTCTTTACAAGGCTGGTTTCCTCATTATTGTTTTGTGCAAATGCTGTAAACGTAAACAGTACTAAAAGAACAGCTATTATTGAATTTTTCATCTGTACACCATTAAAATTTGATTACAAAATTAGGTTTTATTCTGTCTTTACAGCAGACTTTACAAGGAATGAAATGCAGGTGCAGAAAAGTTAATGTAAAAAAACAGGAACATTTTCAGCAATAAAAAAGCCACTGCCTTATGAACCGGACAGTGGCTTTTTACAGACAAATCAATGTTCTAATTTATCTTGGGCGGATAGTTTGCAAATATCTGTTTTACTGCATCGTTAAATCTTTCTTCTCTTTTTTGCGGACTGGCTTTTTCATCCATAGTTTTTGTACCGGTACCCTGCCATACAATTTTTTCGGTAGCCTTATCAACCAAAGTGATAAAAATAGTGCCTTCAACATACTTGTTGTAATTTACCATTGTGGTCGAAAACCCACCGCCATACCCCCAGCGGCCATACCCGAAACCATAAGGCATTCCTGAAGTAGTTGCAGTAGCTGTGCGCACTTCATGGCCTTTGACCCTGATGTCGAGAATTACATCGGGATTATCGGCTTTAACAAAACCTTTAATACTCATTTCACCATCAACCGCATTAATAATGCGATCGCGGTCGAGCTGATTGAGACTCATTTTCATTGTTTCCCCACTGATTGTGTACGTTTTGTACTTCGAAAAATCAGCTTGTTTGTCATAGTCGTATCCTACTTTTACGGTTGAACAGGCCATAAAAGCAAAAAGAACCGGAATTACCAAAAACTTTTTCATGATTCTGAATTTTAATTGTTTAACTTATTTCATCTGTTGTTAGAGCATCCTGTTTCACAATTTTATTTTCTTCAAATGCAGTAAATTCATTCTCCGATTCGAGCCAGTCGATTATCAATTTATACCCTAAAGTCAGAATAATTGCCCCGGTAAATAATCCGATAAACCCCGTGAGAATAAATCCGCCGATAGTTCCAATAAACACAATGAGCATTGGTGCAGGCGCTCCTATTCCCATCATAAATGGTTTGATAATATTGTCAACAACACCAACAAACAGCATCCAAATGGTGAGGAGTACAGCGGTTAAAGTATCGCCCGTTGACCAGATATAAATTATTGCACCCAGTGAAACGGGTAAAAGTCCAATCTGAATAATCGCCAGCACCATACCAATTAAGGCCCACAAACCTGCAAGCGGCACACCAGCAATAATCATGCCCGTACCCGCCAGAATGGCCTGGATAAAAGCAACACCGATAACACCCTTTGCCACATTTCGAACGGTAATGGCTACCGATTGTTCCATTTTTTCGCCTTGTTTACCAACCAGTTTCAGGAAAAATAACCTGGCCAGTTTAGCGCCGTCTTCGCCATAAACCATTATAAAACCAGCCACAAGAAACGATGCCATCAACAACAAAATGCCCTTGCCAACACTCGATACAAGTGCAATAAGTTTCACAACAAAGGGTTTTATACTTTCGTAATGTTTACCTATAAAATTGGTAATATTTTCCGATGCCTCAACCCAATATCCATATAAAGCGGTACCAATTACCGGCCAGTTTTTCACACTTTCGTTGGGAACTGGAATTTGAAGTTTCCCTTCGGTATAAGCAACACTTAAAGCTTTAAACTCGTCGATTGTGGCCAGTAAAAGCGAAGTGGCCGGACCGATGATAAGCAAATACATAGCCACCACAATAAGTGTGGCCGATAACCATTTTCGCCCACCAAGCCATTTCGTGATTTTTTTATGCAGCGGGTACAAAGTGATTGCAAGAACCGATGCCCAGATCAGCAGCGTTAAAAATGGTTTTACAATTTGAAAACAAAAATAAATTAACAGCGAAAGCGCTAATAATTGCAGCGCATAATGAATCACAGGATTTCCAAAAACCTTGTTTTGCTTTTTCCCCCTTAATTTCATAATGATTCAGATTGATTTAACGCTGTCAAATTTAAATTTTTAGCCCGATTTTCTTACTTCAATTATTTGTTTTTAAACAAGGATTAAAAGAAAGTCCTCAATTACATATTTATCAATGAGCAGGGTTTTCGAGCCCAAATAAATCGAATGGCTTTTCGCTGTAAAAATCATTCAGCACCAACACCGTTAAAACAATGTATGCAATAAAAGCAATTACAATAAACCATTGTAATCCTGATGTTTTCTGAATTTCATGCCGGTCCTTTACATCACAAACCTCGCCCGGACAATACTGAACTTTACCTTTTGAAAACAACGGGTAAACTTTACACCCGAGACAAATGCCAAATGCCGACTCAAAAAATAAAAAGATGATGCAAATGAAACATATCAACCCAGTGATTGGACTATATGAATTTACCAGATTCAGTAAAACAAACATGGTAACTGCCAATACCAGACCAATAATCCAGGCAAACATTTTTTGTGGTGCTCCCACATATTCAGGAACCTGGTTTCGAACAATCCACCGTCCAAGAATCAGTGTTGGCGCAAATTTCGGATTAACCAAAACTCTCACCAACATGTCAGTCAGGAAAATGGTCACTGCATATTTCAGCAATGTAAAATCGCCTTTCATTATTACTGTTAAAATTGAAACCAACATCAGAAAAAACAAAATTCCTGCTGCAGCCCTGATTTCACGCTCGTTTAAAACCGGAATCACATATCCGTCAACATCTTCTCCAAACTTTACTATTTTACTCATAATTCATAATTTTTATGTTTAAAACACACTGCTTTTCCAAAGGTTCAAACAGGTTAAAAACAGGGTTGCGATTATCGTTAATTCAGGTTAAAACATGAGTTTTAGTCTTAAAATTTCCTTTCTGAATTCTGTAGAAAACAATATTTTACCCACTTTTGGCCCCATTGAAATAAGTACCAATTTATCAATCATGAAGATATTGCCATTTGCCATCCTGCTTTTTACTTTGCTGTTGAATCTGAATGTAAACGCCCAACCGCGGATTATCTTCGATACCGATATTGGCGGCGATGCTGATGATTTGGGGGCGCTGGCCATGTTGCACAACTACGTAAAACATGGTCATTGTGAGTTGCTTGCAATTATGATTTGGAGTACCGACGAGTATGCAGTTCCGGCAGTGGATGCTATTAACCGGTTTTATCTCCACCCCGATGTTCCGATTGGCGTGCGAAAAGACGGAACTCATAAAAACGAAATCAGTTACAACACCCCTATTGCACAGGCTTTCCCATATAAACTTACATACAACGATGTGCCCGATGCGGTTGAATTGTACCGCAAAATCCTTTCATCGGCACGCGATACAAGCATTACCATCGTTGCAGTTGGCCCATTAAAAAATATCGAGCGGCTATTAAAATCACAGCCCGACAAATATTCAAAACTGAATGGAGACGAACTAATTACAAAAAAAGCAAAGCAATTTGTGATTATGGGAGGACAGTTTCCGAAAGGCGAAAACGAATGGAATTTTAATGGCGACATGCCAGGTGTTACACGTTATGTTCTTGAAAATATCAAAGACGTCCCTATCGTTTTCTCCGGATTCGAGCTGGGGGCTTCCATAAAAACCGGCGCCACTTTTAACAATATCGACAAAGAAACCCCGCTGTATATTGGGTTCAAGCACTTCAGCGAATACGCGCCGTGGATTAAAGACCAGTTTAAAGGGGAAATATTGAATAATTCAACGTTCGACCAAACCGCGGTGTTGTACGCTGTAAACAACGGCGACAGCGTTCTGTGGGAAAAAGTCACAAATGGCTACTGCTTGGCCGATGACAAAGGCGGAAACCGCTGGGTGAAAAAGGCCAATTCAAATCATGCTTACCTGAAACTGATTGAAACTCCTGAATTTATGGCCGCACTCATCGAGGCCATTATGCTCAATCGTTTCGGGGAAATCGCTCCAAAAGAAGAATAAAAGATTGGATGCTGTTTCCCCGCCTGCTAATGCAGTCGGGGATGCTGGATAACCGATATAATGGATATTCTGGATGTTGGATACGATGACTGAAAAGAAAGATTGATGGAGAATTATTGAGATTGGGGAAGTCGGAAGTCCGAAATTGCAAGACCGGAGAGAGGATGTTCATCTCTCATCGCTCTTTGCTTGATTCTTGATGCTGGATGTAATCTCACACTCCTGAAGGGAATAAATCAAATTGATAAATTCTTATCACAATGATAGTTTTTTTTAACCCGGCCATATTTTTAACATTCTTGATTTCAGTCGGATAAACCGAACCCGGCAAAATGGCACCTCGTTTGGTTTCTGTTCACTGAATAATTTAAACATGAAAAGTATGAAAACTAAAAAATTGCTTATTCCGGTAATGTTAATGCTGTCATCTATATTTTTTATACAGTGTGCAAAAGATGACGATACAACTCCTTCTGACGGAGCGAAAGGGCAGTTAACTATGAGTATAACTGATGCGCCATCAGACGATGC
>JBFXFM010000100.1:0-5600 GCA_050179035.1 Draconibacterium sp.
ACGGGCAAAAAAAAAGAGCGTTGAAAAAACGCTCTTTGATATGTCATTACGACCGGATTAGGTTTCGGTTTTCAACTCGGATTCAATTATCCGTTCCAGATTCCGCACCTCAAGCCGCTTTCGCACGTTATCAGTTGCGGCACCGATTCCAAGTATACCGGCAATTCCCATAACAACTGATAAAGGATTAACAACGTTTCCACCGGCAAAAACTTCTGCTTGATTCAATAAAAAAGCTTGTAGGTTTTTTTGTTGGTCGATTGATAAATAGGCGGAATCTGCCCGACTTTGCAGAAGTGCGATTTCACCTTGTAATTCTGTTTCGGTTATTTTCTTCTCAGGGTCGAGAAGAGAAGAACATTTTGGCTGGCACCCAAAAAGAGCAATTAGAATTGCGATTGCGACGATAACAGAAATACTTTGATAACGTTCGTGATTAAATAATGTAATCAATAATTTGTTCATTAGATTTACTCCAAAGATGTTAAAAAAAACAAGCAGGGATACTTACATATATCCCTGCTTTTTGCTTTGTGTCTTTACGATACAACAACGTTTCCGGTTCCGTTGATTTCCGTATATGCACCGATTGGATTAACGTCCGCTCTGGCAAATAACGGGTTGATGCCGACTTCCGGCGTATCGTGGAATTGCCACATTTCAAGGCCTGAATTCCAGAGCAACCAGTAATCGCCGGTTGAAAGTTTGTACAGTGTTTTACCGCCATAATCGCCTACGTCCGTGTAAGTGCCGTTCAATACCGGATTAGTTGCTCCTACGACCGTTAAGCCGACAACTGGTTCTTCGTTAGCTGGTAAGTACTGCACATCGAAAGGGTTCGGACATTCGGCCGTCCGCCCTCACAATTCTCGCCTGAATGTTGAGATTCTGCCCTGCGGCGAAGGGCATTACAGCAGAAAGTTCGACTGTGCCGGCTGGCGGTTCAACTGCCCCGTCAACTTTGCCGATGTATTTATACGGACCGGCAAAGAAATTACGAGTTGAGTTGACCGGCTTTCCTTGATACAGGAATAAGTGCCCGCCGACTTCGCCCGCCCAGTCGAGAGCGTTATCATACGCAACCGTAATTTTTTGCGTTGCTACAACTGCGGTTACTGCGATTGTGTTGTCTTTTTCAGGCAACGTGAAAACGGTTGGGGCGTCGACCACTAACGGCAAGCCGAGATTTTGCAGGGTTGAATTACTTCTGACGAAGTGATTAAAACCCGTCAAATAGATACTTTCGCCCAGTCGATTCGTAACTGCCACGTTTGCGGCGTACTGTGCCCAAGCTGCTCTTTCGGTTGCTGTCATTGAGTTGAACCAATATTGGCTCAAGTAGCTGACCGCTGACCGAACCGCAATTTGTGCCGCTGTATTCGGATTGACTGGCTTCGTTTTGTTCCTCGCATAGGAGCCGTAACGGTTCTTTGCGAACGTTGTGCCGGCGATGCTTCCACTCATACCGGCGATACCTGCGCCAAATTTAATTAAAGCCATAAAATGTCCTTTCAAAAAAGAGTTTTTTAGTCTGTTTATGGTATTATAGGCAGGTTTTTTGTGAAATGTCAAATATTTTTTGTAATTTTAATCTTACTGGCATAGAATTTGCTTGCGTAGCGTGATATGGTGGTTCCATCCGGCTGTGGTAGTGAATCCAGGAATTGTTTACCTTTCCCGATGGGCAGGATATCGGCGGCGGTGGTCAAAATTGATAAGGCTTCGTCGGAATCGTACCAGTCAACTGAAATTTCACCGGCTAAAACGTCCGGATTCCCCAAAGAAATGTAATAAAGAGGTGCGGTTTTTGATGTCAATGCTTGCGGGTAAGAAACAAAATAATTATCTGTCGATTCTTCAATGATGTAATCGAATCCAGCCGACCAGCCATTAATTGGCGAAACAAAGAAACTTGCATAAGCGGTTCCAATATCAGAAAGTTTCTTTTCGGCGGAATCCCATCCGCCATCAGGTTGCTGATAACATACCCAAGTGTTGGCTGGCGGCAAGGAGAATGGAAAAGGAAATGTTTCAGGGGCAGTGAAGATTTTTGGTGTATAAGAAACAATTACTTTATAAGGGGTTCTTCCGGCGGGAAAGCTGGCGTTGTCATTGCCGAAAACTTGAAATTTATTTGTCACAAGTACACCCATATTTGACCTGGTCAAAAAGTAACAGCGGCGGTAAGTATCGCCGCCGCCGTCCAATAAATACATTTTCGTATGTCAGAATTCATCAGGTAGAGGATTGCTGTCATCAGGTTGATTATTATCAAAATTACCGGCAGAATTTGTGTTGGCTTTATCATTTTCGTATCTTTCTTTCGCCGCTTTCTTTTCTTCTTCAGATTTTCTTCTAACAATAATACCGCTGGCGTTTGGATAGTCAATTACAAAACTTGCCGGCTTTTTGTTCTTCCCCTCGACGTGCGAATTATCAGAGCAAAAAAGGGTTCCTATTGTTTTCCAGAATGTTTTTCCTTCGCCCTGTGAAACAGCGATTCTGATGTCGTAAATTTTCATAATAAAACCTTTCCAATTAAAAAAACTATTAAATTAATTATTGTCGGCGAAAATACAATTATCGCCGCTGTACACGTAAGTAATGTTATATCTCGCATTTTGTATCCCTATTAAATTTGAATATTTTTTTGATTGAATTTCCTATTTCAGTCAAACAAAAACTAACGTCAAAAATTATAATATGAAATTTAAGCCAAAGTTTTTTTGTCATATTCCAATCGCATTCATAACGCAAACCAGCACCAATTCCGATTGTTCTGTAAATTATCCAGCTATAACAATATTTTGTTTCAAATAATTTTCTCATTTTTTCCCTTTCAGATTAGAATTCGATATAATATTGAGAAGTCGAATTTGATTTCGGCGGCGGCGGCGGTGAGCCGCTGCGAATCTGCAATATCACGAGGTGCGATATGTCAATATCTTTTTCGAGCGGTTGCGATAAGTGCCAACTTTTCCAGATGGCCGCTGCCGCATCGTCATCGTGGCGAAGTTTTTCGATAATGGAAAAACTGAAAAGCTTTTCCCACTGCGAGCCTTCAAATTTTGGCTTTGCCATAATTTTCGCTTTAAATGCGTTTCCAACTGTGCCCGATAAGCGGCGGCCTTGAAGTGCGTAATATAATTCTTGGGCGTCGTTTTCGTTTAAACCGGCAATCTTGCAAGGGGTAACGGCATACCGGGCAACATAATCCGCTGCTTTGCCGGCGTCTTTCACCTGGCGAATATCGATTATGCTTGAATCTTCTGTTAGTTCTTTCCATGCTTTGGAAATTTTACGGGCTGAAATGAATTTGCAATCGGCTATAAAATGAATGTGCGGGTGCCAAAGTTGATCTGAATTTGATTTTTTTATCTGAAAAAACCAGATTCCGCCGCGAAGTGCTTTTGTAAATAATTTATGCCGGCGAATTTTCTTGAAGCAATCATAAAGTTTTTTTATTTGATTATGCAAAAATTCGTCTGAATGTTTCAACGTAAAAGTTATAAACTTTGGCTCGGCAACTGATTCCAGCCATTCTTTCGTACGGTGCCGGATATAATTACCCCTGGCGGCGGAGCATAAAGGGCAAAATCGGATATGACAAGAACGGCTCGCTACACGTACTTGACCAGTTTCTTTATGCCGCATAAAATAAGCAGCAGTGCGGCAATTGTCGAGTTTATTAATCCGATACCAAGTTCTATCATTAAAAACCAATTCATAGAGTTTTCGAACGGCCAACATTTCTGCTTCGCATTTCTCGAGGGCAAATTTCCGGAAACCGGAGTTGTTCGGGAGATGTTCACTTATTGACTTTGCATCAAGTAAAGTAGAAAATTGTGGGTTTTCCAGAATGGGGGTTAGGTTATAGAATTCTGGATACGTTGATGATACTTTTTTAATGCTTGTTGTCATAATCTCGCTTCGCTTTCTCGCTGGATTTTTCGCTTTCGGCCAATTGCAACCTCTGTAAAGCGAGGGCGGCAGGTTTTTTGCGAGAGCGAGAAACCCGCCGCCGTTGCAACTGGCGCCTGAACTGCTCGGGTCGCTTCCCAGCGTTGCCCTATCCTTTTCAGGTTGTAATAAATATCGGCGTTTTTACTTCAAAAATCAAGCCACAAAATATAGGGGGCGTCCTCGGTTACACCCCCAAGATGTGGATATACACGGGAACTTCACGGCAACCTATGACCGGCTACTATCAGGAATCGGATTGTCAACGGGGCTTATTGCGGCTGTTTTTTGTCAAAAAGAACTTCGACCAGGCAAAAAAGCGGAATCGTTGAGCAAAACGCGCCTCAAAACTTCTTCGTTCTTTAAAAAAGCTGGATTTTCGTGGTAAAAAAGGGGTTTATTCCGCTTTTTTGGCTGATAAGCCAAAAAATATTAAAAAACCAGCTGGCTGGGCTGCTTTTAATAATTTCCGCCCCCTTTAGGGGGCAACCTTGCCCGGGCTTAGCCCAGTCCAGAGCGGCGGGGGCAAGGACGCCCCCAGAGCGTCTGGTTTTTATAAAATAGGCAACTCCTTGCTTGCCGTGGCATAAAATAGGAAGTTCAAATTAAAAGTGCAAGCAAGCAAGGAAACCCACGGGGACAGAGAGCATTGTGATTTGGTTTGTTGTTGGGTGCCATTTATGGCAGGGCTTGCCCCTTGCCCAACAACAAGCCAAAGCACAGCGAATCGTTCCCCGAGGGGGACGATGCTTGTCTTGCATATATATAAAATGGCTTCCATATAACGGGAGCGAGGGGGAGCCGTCGGCCTTGGCCGACTGGCGTACCCCGAGCAGGGTGGGTGGGCATTAAAATAAGTTATGAGCGTAGCGAATTCCTATTAAAACCGTAGCTACAATTATGGCTTTCGTGGGAAAAACCTGCGTTCATCCTGCCCCGCTCCTGGGGGAAATGGCGGGTAATCGGCATCTATGGCGTCGCTTATACTATGGCTTTAGAGGGAAAAACCTGTGTTCATACTGCCCCGCTTACGGGGGAAATGGCGGGTAATCGGCATCTATGGCGTCGAAGTTGCCGGGGCTATGGGACGGAAAAAAATAAGCGGCGTGCGTTGCGAGTTCGAGAATGGGCTATTAAACCGGCTCGTCGGACAATTCGCAACTATGCCGCCGCTGGTAATAATTATACGATGGGTTGATATTTACAATATAAAATATATAATGCCATTAAGTTAGCGGATTCAATCGATGATTTAATCGATTCTAATATCCGAGTTATTAACGTTTCCGGCTCGAATTCTTCGGTTTTGAAAGGTGTTTAAAATGAGTGATGCAAAACAGGTATGCCGTGATGCAACAAGATATTTAGTCAAGGCGAAATACTCGACTGCTCGGGATGAATGTTGCTTTTGCGGCGGTTCCGGTTGTAATGCCAATCATCATCCGGATTATTCAAGACCGGATTTATTTTACCGGTGTCATACCCGCTGTCATACAATTTTTCACAACAAAATACGGGCAAAAAAAAAGAGCGTTGAAAAAACGCTCTTTGATATGTCATTACGACCGGATTAGGTTTCGGTTTTCAACTCGGATTCAATTATCCGTTCCAGATTCCGCACCTCAAGCCGCTTTCGCACG
>JBFXFM010000101.1:0-4427 GCA_050179035.1 Draconibacterium sp.
AATGGCATCGTCCACCAGTATCCCTATAATTAATGACATTGCCAGCAGGGTCATCAGGTTCAGCGTAAAACCCATCAGCCACATCACGCCAAACGCTGTAATTAATGAGGTGGGAATTGCGATTAATACAATCAATGAATTACGGTAGCTTCTTAAAAACAGAAACATTACAAGTGAAACCAAAATAACTGCTAAAATCAGGTCATCAACCACCGAATTTACTGCTGCAATAGTATTGTCTGTTGAATAATCGGCAACGTAATATTTTACATCATATTTTGAATTTGCACTTTCAATTTGCTTAAGCTTTGCATGAACTAATTTTGAAACATCCACGGCATTGGCATCTCCCTGTTTCTTTAACAACAGACCTATTCCGTTTACTCCATTATACCTGCTTACGGAACTTATTTCCCTTATACCATCAATAACGGCAGCAACATCTTTTACATAAACCGGCATTCCCGGTGCAGGCATTGCTACCTGAACGTTCATTATATCATTAACTGATGAAAATTTACCGGTTAACCGGACTGAATTGTTTTCTTTATCCGTTTGTGCTTTACCTGCTGGCAAATCAATTCCTGAGCGGTTAATAGCCTCCACAACCTGGGTAAGTGATATCTTATACAGTTTAAGTTTATCCTGATCAGCCTTAACCTGAATTTCCCGTTCTTCGCCACCAAGCAGGGTTATTTCCGCCACTCCTTTTAATTGCTGGATCTGTGGAAGATAATCATCTTTCATTTTTTGAAAGAACTCTGTAGCAGGCAGCTTACTTGTTGCACTGATCGAAATGATCGGCAAATCGTTTGGCGAAACCTTACTCATCACCGGGCTTAAAATGTCGGCAGGGAGATCTTTACGGATATTGTCGATGTAGCGTTGGGCATCCTGCATGGCAATATTCAGATCCGTTCCGTATTTCAGGTTGGCAATAATTACAGAGGCGTTGGGCATCGACCTGGTCTCTAAGTAATCAACACCTTCGAGATTCGACAAGGCATCTTCTATTTTCCTGGAAACAGAGGTTTCCACTTCATTGGGTTCGGCACCCGGATACATTGTTTTTATTACTACTACCGGCTGGTTAAAGTCAGGCAACAGTTCATACCCAAGGTTTTTGAAACCTATTATTCCCAATATGGCGAATACGCTGAAAAGAACAATGATCAGCGAAGGACGATTGATTGAAATTTTTGTGATATTCATTATTCCTGATTCTTAATTGCTTACTGATACATTTGCCCCGTCAAACAGGTTAATAAATCCATTGGATATAATCACATCACCTTCGGTTAATCCATCCGACACCACTGCCTTATTTTGAAACCTGGTTGAAATAGTAATATTTTTGAGAATAGCTTTACCGTTTTTTACAGTATAAACCTGTGGTTGAATGTTTGTTCCAACAATAGAAGAAGCTGGTATGATAATAAATTCTGTTTCACTATCGTTTTTCAAATTCACTTTCCCAAACATTCCCGATTTGATCTTCAGGTCTGCTGTGTTATTAACTGAAAACTGCACGGGAAAACTATTCCCCATGTTTGCCTTACTGCCGGTCATAATAACTTTACCCGACAACGCAGTTTCAGGATATACATCTGCTTTAAGCGTATAAAACTGATTTATTTTAAATTGATACAATTCGTTCTCGGGGACATTTACTGTAAACTTCAAAAGAGAAATATCAGTAATTTGCAGCAAGGGAACACCCGGTGCAGCAAAAGCGCCTTCTTCGGTTAATTTAGCCGTAACAATTCCGCTAAAAGGAGCCATAATGGTGGTTTTGTTAATCTGCTCCATTAATGTGGCCCTTTGTACTTTGGCCGATCTCAAAGCCAGCTCCGTCTTCTCCAGCTGAACACCCTGAATTGCATCGGCTTCAGCAAGTAACGTATACCTTTTTACATCGGCTTCCAGTCCTTCAATCTGAATTTCAGCAGTTTGCAGTTGAAGTTTCATCAAGGAGTTGTCTAGTTGAATTAAAGCATCTCCTTTTTTGACAAGACTTCCAATATCAACTAAAACCAGATTTATTTTACCCTGTATATCCGCGCTGACTTTAGTCTCTTTATTGGGTTCAAAAGTGCCAGGATAAGAAATAACATTGTTAATACTTTCAGGTTTCAAAGTGAGGGCCTGTACATTTATGGCCTCCTCTTTATTGTATTGATAAACCCTGTTTTCAGTAGTTTGTTTATTGCCTTTCAGGCGAATTACCACGATGGCTATTAACGCTAATGCCAACACTGTGTAAATAATCGTTTTCTTCATGATTTTTAATTCTTTGTTTTTATTTTTTAATTGTAATCAGGTTTCCTGTTACTTTTTTGTACTCTAACTCTGCTCTGCGCAGATTGATCAAAGCAACCAGATAGTTTTGCTGTGTTTCGCGAAGGGCATTGTCAGCCAATAACAAATCTGTTATGTTAGCAACCCCCTGCTGGTTTTGCAGAATGGTGTTGTCATAAATCTTTTTTGCGAGATCTATTTGAGAACTCGCAAGAAAAATATTTTTTGTTGCAAGCGAATATTGCATTTCGGCGTTTTTAAGGTCAAGTATTGATTTTTCGGTCACTATTTCTTTTTGAATATTCGATTTGATAATCTCTATCTTTTTACCGGCGATCTTATGTTGGGTAACCCTGCCATTAAAGAGTGGAACCGATAATTGGGCTCCGACATATCCTATCGGATATAAATTGAAAAAGCTATCACTGCCTGTGGTGCCAAAACCTGTTGTTCCATATACTCCATAAGCGCTCAGGACAGGCAATTTCGAATTCCTCAGACCACTTAACTCTGAGTTGACAATCTCAATTTTCTTATCAATAAGCAGAACATCTGTAGTGATCTTTGATTCAAAACCTGGCTTAACAATTGTTTCTTTGGTATTCAATACTTCGATGGAATCTGAGATTGGTTTTCCCATCAGAAATTTAAGTGCATTCAATACCTGTTGGTACTGCGAAATCACTGTACTTCTTTGAGTGGTTATCTGCTCAACCTGCAATTTCAGCCTGTCCACATCTGTTCCTTTGGCAATCTGCTGCTGGTGTAACAAAGTGGTTGTTTTGACGAGCTTATTGGTGTTAATGATATTGCTATCGAGGAATGTTATCTGGATTGATAGAATCTGGGCATTATAGTATGCATTGGAAACTTCTAATACCACATCCTCATCCGTTTTTGTCTTTTGAATTTCCGACAATTCGATGGCTATTTGTGTGCTTCTTGTCGCACTTAAAGCCGTGCCGTTAAAAATGGGCACGGCAAGCTGCAGACTGGCATTCATGCTCTGAGGTAAACCAAGCTGAACTTCTTTATACGTACCTTCCGGGCCGCCAAAAGCCGCTGCCGGCATTAACTGATACGGCAGATCGGTATAATAACGATAATCGGCTATCCCGTTAAGCTTTGGAAGCAGGTTCCCTCTAATCTCCCTGTTCTTTTCAGTGGAAATATCCACATCCTGTTGCGATAACTTAATATTGCGATTATAAATCAAAGCAGTATCAATGCATTGTTCAAGTGATAAAGTTTGTCCCTGTGCAGTAGCATTCATTATCAGGGTTAGACCAATTACAAGGATAATTGTAATTAATGTGCATTTAATTTTGTTCTTGTGTATCATCATTATAATATTTTTATGTAAGTAATTATTCACTAACTTATATCATTAAAATTTTTTATACTTCCTTTTTATTTCTCCTACTGAAAATTCTTTTAAAATGGCTTATATTGAAATATGCCAGGATTAAAAAACCCAGAGTAATTGTTATTCTAAAAATCATTGCACCAATTGTTTTAGTTTCATAAATACCACCCGAATTGATATGAATAATCAATCCAATAAATGCTATAATGAGCAATATTGCTGAGATGCCTAAAAGATGAATAGTCCATCTTTTGGTTTTTATGAATCCGTAAGCAGCAAAAAGATAGAGAATGCTACTAAGAAAATTTGCCCATACCACAAACAAAACATAATTTCCTTCTTTGGCTCTTACACCAAACAGATTAAAAATCACAGAACTACTAAGGAATAATGTCAGCAGTCCAAAAACCGCCAGTACTATAGCTGATGAATTAATAAATGTTTTTTTCATAATTGTCTGGTTTTTATTAGCGTAAGTATAGATTGTACCATATTATCTCCACTCCGGGATATATCAAATTGAAAATTTGCAATCCGCCATTTGAACATCTGAAGTTTGAAGGTTCCCATAATAATATGTATCAGTTCTTCTGTGGTAATTGCATTTGTAAATATTCCTTTTTGCTGTCCTTCCATTATTAATGGCATTAAGTGTTTCGTCTTTACATTCATTAATTTCAGAAGAGTTTCATTGATAAGCTGGCTTTCTTCCATCAGTCCATCTGAGAAGACGGCAACAACAAAATGCGGATTCTTTTTAAAG